>NZ_JACKQK010000001.1:0-918014 GCF_014892995.1 Pseudomonas sp. EggHat1 | reverse complement strand
GACAAGGTGTTCGAGGTGATCGAAGCGCATGGTGACTTCAACCACGGTTTCACTTATTCCGGCCACCCGGTGGCGGCAGCGGTGGGGTTGGAGAACCTGCGCATTCTCAAGGACGAAGGCATCGTCGAACGGGTGAAGGCAGAAACGGCACCGTATTTGCAGCGTCGTCTACGTGAGTTGGCGGATCACCCACTGGTGGGCGAAGTGCGTGGTGTCGGGATGCTGGGTGCCATCGAGTTGGTACAGGACAAGGCGACGCGCAAACGTTATCCGGGTGACAAGGCGGTAGGCATGATCTGCCGCGGCCACTGCTTTAATAATGGTCTGATCATGCGCGCCGTGGGCGACACCATGATCATCGCGCCGCCACTGGTGATCAGCCTGGCGGAAGTGGATGAGCTGGTGGAGAAAGCACGCAAGTGCCTGGATCTGACCCTGCGTGACCTGTAGGTCTGAAAGCCCGCAGTCACGGAAAGTTGTCAGCGGTGCCATGACCTTGCCAGACTGCGCCAGAGTGCGTGAACCAGCCTGATTCGAACGGCTTGCGCGACCTCTGGAATATCGACACAACAACAGGAGCTGTACGCATGAAAACATTCGGCAAGACCCTTCTCGCGTTGTCCCTGACCGCAGCCGTGGCAAGCGCTGCTCAGGCTGACGACAAAGTGCTGCATGTCTACAACTGGAGCGATTACATCGCCGAAGACACTCTGGCCAACTTCGAGAAGGAAACCGGCATCAAGGTCGTCTACGACGTCTTCGACAGCAACGAAGTGCTGGAAGCCAAGTTGCTGGCCGGCAGCTCCGGTTACGACGTGGTGGTACCGTCCAACCCCTTCCTGGCCAAGCAGATCAAGGCCGGCGTGTTCCAGAAGCTGGACAAGTCCAAGCTGCCGAACTGGTCGAACCTGGACAAGGACCTGCTCAAGGCTCTGGATCCGAGCGACCCGGGTAACCAGTACTCGATCCCCTACATGTGGGGCACCATCGGTATTGGCTACAACGTCGAGAAGGTCAAGGCCGTACTCGGCGAAGACGCGCCGGTCGACTCCTGGGATCTGGTGTTCAAGCCGGAGAACATGGAAAAGCTGAAGTCCTGCGGTGTTTCCTTCCTCGACTCGCCGACCGAAATCCTCCCTGCCGCTCTGCATTACCTGGGCTATGCCCCGGATAGCAGCAAGGCCGACGAGCTGAAGAAGGCCGAGGAGCTGTTCCTCTCCATCCGTCCTTCGGTGGCCTACTTCCACAGCTCCAAGTACATCTCCGACCTGGCCAACGGCAACATCTGCGTCGCTATCGGCTACTCGGGTGACATCTACCAGAGCAAGGCGCGCGCCGAAGAAGCCAAGAACGGCGTGCAAGTTGGCTACAACATTCCGAAGGAAGGCGCGGGTTCCTTCTTCGACATGCTGGCCGTGCCGGCTGACGCCAAGAATGTCGAGTCTGCCCACGTGTTTCTCAACTACCTGATGAAGCCGGAGGTGATGGCCAGCATCACCAACTACGTGCAGTTCCCCAACGGCAACGCCGCTGCCACTCCACTTGTGGATGAGGCGCTGCGTACCGACCCGGGCGTATACCCGACTCCGGAAGTGCTGAAGAAGATCTACACCTTCCCGGACCTGGCGCCGGCGGTGCAGCGCACCATGACCCGCAGCTGGACCAAGATCAAATCCGGCCGCTAAGCAACGAAGCAACGCCGCCTGGCGGGTTCGCCCGCCAGGCACCCAAATCGCAAGAAGAGGAAACGTTATGCGTCGTTCTACCCTGCTGGCTGGCCTGGTCGCCGCCGCCATTGGCATATCTGTAGCCCATGCAGATGATCGCGTGGTCAAGGTCTACAACTGGTCCGACTATATTGCGCCGGACACCATCGCCGAGTTCGAGAAGGAAACCGGTATCAAGGTGGTGTACGACGTTTTCGACTCCAACGAAACCCTCGATGGCAAGCTGGCCACCGGCCAGAGCGGCTATGACGTGGTGGTGCCTACCAACCACTTTCTGGCCAAGCAGGTACGTGCCGGCACCTACCTGAAACTGGACAAGTCCAAACTGCCCAACCTGGTCAATCTCGATCCGACCATCATGAAGAACCTGGCCGCGGGCGACCCCGGCAACGAATACTCGGTGCCCTACCTGTGGGGCACCAATGGCATCGGCCTGAACGCCACCAAGGCGCGCGCCGTGCTGGGCGACGATGCGCCGCTCGATTCCTGGGAACTGCTGTTCGATCCGAAGTACGCCGAGAAGCTCGCATCCTGCGGTATCGCCCTGCTCGATTCAGGCGACGAAGTGCTGCCACAGACGGTCAACTACCTGGGCCTGTCGCCGCACACCACCAAACGCGAAGACTACGAGAAGGCCTCCGAGCAGATGATGAAGGTGCGTCCTTACATCACCTACTTCCACAGCTCGAAATTCATATCCGATCTGGCCAACGGCAACATCTGCGCCGCTTTCGGTTACTCCGGTGACGTGCTGCAGGCCGCTGATCGGGCGGAAGAGGCCGGCCGCAGCGACGAGATCATCTACATCATTCCCAAGGAAGGCACCGCCATGTGGGCGGACCTGCTGGCCATCCCCAAGGATGCCAAGAACGTCGCCGAAGCACACGAGTTCATCAACTACCTGCTGCGCCCCGACGTGATCGCCAAGATCAGTGACTACGTTGCCTACGCCAACCCCAACCTCAAGGCCACCGAACTGGTCGATGAGAGCGTGCGCAACAATCCGGGTGTGTATCCCGGCAAGGACGTGATGGCCAAGCTGTATGTCGCCGAGGAGCGTTCGCCGGAAGTGCAGCGCTGGCTGACCCGTGATTGGACGCGAATCAAAAGCGGCCGCTGATCGACGAACGATTTTCCTATAAAGTGCCGCGCCTTTTCCGCTCGGCACACAAAAACGAGGACGATACTGTGCGAGTTACCCTGCCCAAGTCTCTGATCGCGATGGCGGCTTCCGCTTTCTGTGGCGCCGCTCTGGCCCAGCCAACCGTGCATATCTACAACTGGAGCGATTACATCGGCGAAGAGACTCTGGCCAAGTTCGAGGCGAAAACTGGCATCAAGCCGGTCTATGACGTCTTCGACTCCAACGAGACCCTCGAAGGCAAACTGCTCGCCGGCCGCAGCGGCTACGATGTGGTGGTGCCCTCCAACCACTTCCTCGGCAAGCAGATTCGCGCCGGCGCCTTCCAGCCGCTGGATCGCACCAAGCTGAGCAACTGGGACAACCTCGATCCGGCGCTGCTCAAGCAACTGGAAACCAACGACCCCGGCAACCAGTATTCGGTGCCCTACCTGTGGGGCACCAACGGCATCGGCTACAACGTCGAGAAGGTCAAGGCCGCGCTCGGTGTCGAGGAGATCGATTCCTGGGCCGTTCTGTTCGAGCCGGACAACATCAAGAAGCTCAGCCAGTGCGGCGTAGCCTTCCTCGATTCCGGTGATGAAATGATCCCGGCCATGCTCAATTACCTTGGTCTGGACCCCAACAGCACCAATCCCGACGACTACGCCAAGGCCGAAGCCAAGCTGCTGGAGGTGCGTCCCTACGTCACCTACTTCCACAGCTCCAAGTACATCGGCGATCTGGCCAACGGCAACATCTGCGTGGCTGCCGGCTTCTCCGGCGACATCCTGCAGGCCGCCGATCGCGCCGACGAGGCCGGCAAGGGCATCGAAATCGCCTACAGCATTCCCAAGGAAGGCGCCAACCTCTGGTTCGACATGATGGCCATTCCCGTCGATGCGGCGAACGCCGAACAGGCGCACACCTTCATCAACTTCCTCCTCGAGCCCGAGGTGATCGCCGAAGTCAGTGACTACGTCGGTTATGCCAACCCCAATACCAAGGCGGATGAATTCATGGATGAGGAAGTCCGCAACGACCCGTCCATCTACCCGTCACAAGCGGTGCTGGACAAGCTGTACATCTCCGCCGAGCTGCCGGTTCGCGTGCAGCGCCTGATGACCCGCAGTTGGACCAAGGTCAAGTCGGGTCAGTAATCGTTCCTGCCCGGCCACAGGGGTCGGGCACAATCTTCCGGGAGTTTTCCAATAATGGCTGTTGCCTCCAGCGCCTACAAAAAAGCCCTCGAGGGGGATCAGACACCGAAAGAGGTGCTGGTCAAGATCGATCGGGTGACCAAGAAGTTCGACGAGACCATAGCCGTCGATGACGTCTCGCTGACCATCAACAAGGGCGAGATCTTTGCCTTGCTGGGCGGCTCCGGCTCGGGTAAATCGACCCTGCTGCGCATGCTCGCCGGCTTCGAGCGGCCGACCGAAGGGCGCATCATCCTCGATGGCGTCGACATCACTGACATGCCGCCGTACCAGCGGCCGATCAACATGATGTTCCAGTCCTATGCGCTGTTCCCGCACATGACCGTGGCGCAGAACATCGCCT
This sequence comes from Pseudomonas sp. EggHat1, assembly GCF_014892995.1. NCBI lineage: Bacteria > Pseudomonadati > Pseudomonadota > Gammaproteobacteria > Pseudomonadales > Pseudomonadaceae > Pseudomonas > Pseudomonas sp. EggHat1. Next base: position 913,604 of record NZ_JACKQK010000001.1, on the reverse strand, counting down.
TCGGTCTGCAGCAGGACAAACTGCCCAAGGCCGAGATCGACGAGCGCGTGGCCGAGATGCTCAAACTGGTGCACATGACCCAGTACGCCAAGCGCAAGCCGCATCAGCTCTCCGGTGGTCAGCGTCAGCGCGTGGCCCTGGCCCGCTCCCTGGCCAAACGCCCCAAGCTGCTGCTGCTCGACGAACCGATGGGCGCGCTGGACAAGAAGCTGCGTTCGCAGATGCAACTGGAGCTGGTGGAGATCATCGAGCGGGTCGGCGTGACCTGCGTGATGGTGACCCACGACCAGGAAGAGGCCATGACCATGGCCCAGCGCATCGCCATCATGCACCTGGGCTGGATCGCCCAGACCGGCAGCCCGATCGACATCTACGAGACGCCCACCAGCCGTCTGGTGTGCGAGTTCATCGGCAACGTCAACCTCTTCGACGGCCAGATCACCACTGACGAAGTCGACCACGCGATCATCGATTGCCCGCAACTGGAAAAGCCGATCTACATCGGCCACGGCGTCAGTACGCGCGCCGAAAACAAGTCCGTCAGCTACGCCCTGCGCCCGGAAAAACTGCTGATGGCCACCGCGCTGCCGGATGACCACGAGCATCCAGAGTACAACTGGAGCCGTGGCCACGTGCACGACATCGCCTACCTCGGTGGTCACTCGGTGTACCACGTCAAACTCACTTCCGGGCAGATCGTGCAGTGCTTCATCGCCAACGCCGAGCGCCGTGGCAAGCGTCCGACCTGGGACGATCCGGTGGTGGTGTACTGGGAAGACGACAGCGGCGTGGTACTGCAATCATGAAACCGAGCAAACTGGCGCGCTATCTGCCCACTGGGCGGCATGCCGTTATCGGCATACCTTTCCTCTGGCTATTCATGTTCTTCCTGCTGCCCTTCATCATTGTGCTGAAGATCAGCTTCGCCGAAGCCGACGTGGCGATTCCGCCCTACACGGAAATCTACCAGTGGGCAGACAACAAGCTGACGCTGCTGTTGAACTTCGGTAACTACATCTTCCTCAGCGAAGATGCCCTGTACCTGTCGGCTTACCTGGGGTCGCTGCAGATCGCCTTCTTCAGCACCTTGCTCTGCCTGCTGATCGGCTACCCGATGGCCTATGCCATCGCGCGTGCGCCGAAAGAACACCAGACCGTACTGCTGCTGTTGATCATGATGCCGACCTGGACTGCGATCCTGATCCGCGTCTATGCCTGGATGGGTATTCTCGGCAACAACGGCCTGCTCAACAGCCTGCTGATGGGCATTGGCCTGATCGATACGCCGCTGCAGATTCTCAACACCAACACCGCGGTCTATATCGGCGTCGTGTATTCGTATCTGCCGTTCATGATCCTGCCGCTCTACGCCAACCTGGTGAAGCACGACCTCAGCCTGCTGGAGGCTGCTTCGGACCTGGGTTCGAGCAATTTCAACAATTTCTGGAAGATCACCGTGCCGCTGTCGAAGAACGGCATCATCGCCGGTTCCATGCTGGTGTTCATTCCGGTGGTCGGCGAGTTCGTCATCCCCGAGCTGCTTGGTGGCCCGGAGACCCTGATGATCGGCAAGGTGCTGTGGCAGGAGTTCTTCAACAACCGCGACTGGCCTGTGGCTTCCGCTCTGGCTGTGGTGATGCTGGCGATCCTGATCGTGCCCATCATTCTCTTTAACCGTAACCAAGCCAAGGAACTGGAGGGCCGCCCATGAAGCGTTTCAGTTTCTCCAGCATCATGCTCTGGGCCGGCCTGGTATTCATCTACCTGCCCATGGTCATCCTGGTCATCTACTCGTTCAACGCCTCGCGGCTGGTAACGGTGTGGGGCGGTTGGTCGGTGAAGTGGTACGTCGGCCTGCTGGACAATACCCAGCTGATGAACTCGGTGATGCGCTCGCTGGAAATCGCCTGCTACACCGCCATCGCGGCGGTGGCGCTGGGCACCCTGGCGGCCTTCGTGCTGACCCGCATCACCCACTTCAAGGGGCGTACGCTGTTCGGTGGCCTGGTCACCGCGCCGCTGGTGATGCCGGAAGTGATCACCGGTCTGTCGTTGCTGCTGCTGTTCGTACTGATGGCGCAACTGATCGGCTGGCCGATGCAGCGTGGCATGACCACCATCTGGATCGCCCACACCACCTTCTGCTCGGCCTATGTAGCGGTCGTGGTTTCGTCGCGTCTGCGTGAGCTGGACATGTCCATCGAAGAAGCGGCCATGGACCTGGGGGCGCGGCCGTGGAAAGTGTTCTTCCTGATCACCGTGCCGATGATCGCGCCGTCGCTGGCAGCGGGGGCGATGATGTCCTTCGCCCTGTCGCTGGATGACCTGGTACTGGCCAGCTTCGTTTCCGGTCCTGGTGCGACCACCCTGCCGATGGAGATCTTCTCCGCCGTGCGTCTGGGGGTTAAGCCGGAGATCAATGCGGTGGCCAGCCTGATCCTGCTGGCGGTGTCGTTCGCCACTTTCCTGGCCTGGTTCTTCGCCCATCGTGCCGAAGAAAAGCGCAAGAAGGCCATGCAACAAGCCATGGACGAGACCGCCAATCCGTCCTGGCAGCAGGTCGTCGACAGTCGTCGCAACCCCAGCAGCAACTGAGCTGCACGCTGAAATGAAAAACGGGCCCTTCGGGGCCCGTTTTTCATGGTGTGTGGGAGGGGCTGTAGCCGCGACGTCCAAGCTCGCCGCTGAAGCGCCTCTCACAGTGTGTAGGCGATTATTTCACCAACACCTTCCAGCGGTAGGGTGCACTGTGCGCACCGAGTCTTGCACTATTTGACCAACGCCTTCCAGGCCTTGAGGCTGCTCACTATCTGCGTCTGAGTCGCACGCAACTGGCGCTGCTCTTCGTCAAGATCTTGTTGAGCCAGGCCGTACAGCTTGTTCAGCTCGCCATACAGACGGTCGACCTCGGGGACTTCCAGTACGCCTCGCGCCAGGCGCAGCCAGACCAGCAGGCGCTCCAGGCGCGGCATCTGCTCGGCCAGATCTTCCGGCTGCTGCTGGTAGCGGCGCAGTTGCAGGGCATTACCTTCTTCGTTCAGCAGGGTCGGTAACCAGTTGCCCAGGGCTGCATTGCCCTGGCGATTACCGCGATTGTTGCGCTCCGCCGTCCAGCTGCGTAGCAGCAGCCAGTGCGACAGCTTCAGCGACACCAGGCCCCAGCGGCAACCATCCAGTTCGGCAGCGAACAGCGCCGGCGCATTGCGCCGCATGCTGTCGTCGCCTTGGCCGGCTGCCAGGCGCGGACGCCAGTCATCGAGCAGGGCATCGAGCGCTTCGCGCAATTCACGTGAGCTGCTGCGGGGCGCTGCCTGACCGAGGCTGGCGAGCAGGGCGCGCAGGTCGATCAGTTGCTCCAGCCATTGTTGCAACAGACTCCAATGGCCGTTCCAGCGATATTGTTCGGCCAGTCGCTGGCTGGCGCCGAGCAGATGCCAGGCAAGCGCGGCGAAGGCATCGTCCAGGCTCATCTCGGCGTCAAGTTCGGGAGCCGGCAGGCTCAGGTTGTAGCTGCCGGCATCGAACAGACGATAGCCGCGCTCGGCCTTGCTGATGTCGCAGGGCATCAGCGGCAGTTCGGCGGCCAGCTCGCAGGCCAGTTCCAGCAGCGCGGCGGGTTCGCCCTGGCGCAACTCCAGCTCCAGCTCGCAAATCTCTTCTTCGCCCTCTCCGGCGATTACCTTGCCCAGGTCCAGCGCGGCTTCGATGATCACCTTGGCCTTGCCACGGCCCCAGGCGATCTCGGCTTTTTCGCGAACGAAGTCGGTGGTGAACAGCGGCTGCAGGGTTTTCTTGTCCAGCTCGGCCAGGCTGGCTGGCCAGCAGCTGTCATCGAGCTTTTTCAGGTCGAGCTTGGCCTTGCTCAGGTACCAGTCCCACTCGTTGCGCTCGGACAGGCCGGCGACGCTCTGGCCACGGCTCTTCAGGGTCTGGATGAACTGCTCGCCATCACGGCGCAGACGCAGGGCGACCTTGGCCCCGGCCAGCTCACGGTCCGGCGTGTCGTAGTACTGGTTGAACAGCTCGCCGCGCTGCCAGCCACTCTTGTTGCGTTTTTTCAGCAACGGATGTTCACGCAGGGCGGCCAGGGTAGCGCGGCTGGCGCGCAGTTTGATTTCGGTTTCTTTGACCATGGTGGAGAGCTAGATAGCCTTTTATGAAAATGTGACAGAGCGATGACACGCGCTGGCGAATGACGAAGCCGGTCCCTATACTTGCGACCTTCTCAAAACGGGGGCTTACCCTATGCCTATCAATCCCTTTGTCAGCCTGTTCGGCCGTTCACCCATCGGCCCCATGCAACAGCATATCGCCAAGGCTCACGAGTGCGCGGCGAACCTGGTGCCTTTCTTCGAAGCCATAATGGTCGAGGACTGGGCCAAGGTGGAACAGGTACAACAGGAGATGTCCCGGCTGGAGCACGAGGCCGACAAGCTGAAGAAAAGCGTGCGCCTGCACCTGCCCAAGAGCCTGTTCCTGCCAGTGCCGCGTTCGGACCTGCTCGAGCTGCTCAGTGTACAGGACAAAGTCGCCAACCGTGCCAAGGACATCGCTGGCCTGATGCTCGGCCGGCAGATGGCTATTCCACAGCCGTTGCAGCCGCTGATGCGCATCTATGTGCAGCGCAGCGTGGATGCCAGCGCTCAGGCGCTGAAGGCAATGAACGAATTGGACGAGCTGCTCGAGACCGGTTTCGCCGGCCGTGAAGCTGTACTTGTGGAAACCCTGATCGAGGAACTCGGTTCGATCGAAAACGATACCGATCGTCTGCAGATCGAGGTACGCCGCAACCTGTTCAAGCTGGAGAAGGACCTTCCCCCGGTCGATGTGATGTTCCTCTATCAGATCATCGACTGGGTCGGCGATGTCGCCGACCGTGCCCAACGAGTGGGCAACCGACTGGAACAACTGCTGGCGCGCTAAGCGCCAGTGTCCTTTCTGGGATCTACGGAAAACTAATTTATGTCTCTTATTGCGGACTACGGGCTCGTTCTGCTCGTTCTTGCCTGCCTTTTCGGTTTTTTCATGGCCTGGGGTGTTGGAGCCAACGATGTAGCCAATGCTATGGGTACATCCGTTGGCTCGCGTGCACTTACTATCAAGCAGGCGATCATCATCGCCATGGTCTTCGAGTTTGCCGGTGCCTACCTGGCTGGCGGCGAGGTGACCGAAACCATCAAGAACGGTATCGTCGATGCCAACATGATCAGCCCCAACCTGATGGTGCTGGGGATGATGTCGGCTTTGCTGGCGGCAGGTACCTGGCTGCTGGTGGCTTCGACGCGCGGCTGGCCGGTTTCGACCACGCACACCATCGTCGGTGCCGTGATCGGTTTCGCTGCGGTCGGCGTGTCGATGGATGCTGTGCACTGGGGCGGCGTTGGTCCCATCGTTGCCAGTTGGGTGGTCACGCCAATGCTGGCCGGTATCATCTCCTTCTGTCTGTTCGTCAGTGTGCAGAAGTTGATCATCGACACTGACAACCCCTTCCTGAATGCCAAGCGCTACGTGCCGCTTTACATGTTCATCACAGGCTTCATGATCTCGCTGATGACCATGACCAAGGGTCTCAAGCACGTCGGTCTGAACCTCTCCAGCACCGAAGGCTTCATGCTCTCGCTCGGTATCGGTGTGCTGGTCATGCTGATCGGTATCGCCCTGCTCAGCCGCATTCATGTCGATGCTGAAGCGGACAAGGCCTTCCATTTCTCCAGCGTGGAGAAAGTGTTCGCCATTCTGATGATCTTCACCGCTTGTGCCATGGCGTTCGCCCACGGTTCCAACGATGTGGCCAATGCCGTTGGTCCGCTGGCCGCCATCGTCGGTGTCATCCAGAGCGGCGGTGAGCTGGCTGCAGGTGAGAAGTCCATCGTTCCGGGCTGGATCCTGCTGCTGGGTGCACTGGGTATCGTGGTCGGCCTGGCCACTTATGGTTACAAGGTCATCGCCACCATCGGCAAGGAAATCACCGAGCTGACGCCAAGCCGTGGTTTTGCCGCTGAACTGGCCGCAGCCACCACCGTGGTCAGCGCCTCGGGCCTGGGTCTGCCGGTTTCCACCACCCACACCCTGGTCGGCGCGATTCTCGGTGTCGGTCTGGCTCGTGGTATCGGTGCGCTGAACCTGGGCATGATCGGCAAGATCTTCCTGTCCTGGATCATCACCCTGCCGGCCGGTGCGATTCTGTCGATCGTCTTCTTCTTCATTCTGCGCGCGCTGTTCGGCGGGGTCTGATCCCGTCCTGACGGTTTCCCCTGCGGTTGGATGCTCCTATGATGGAGCTCCGACCCAGGAGAGTGCTGATGCCCTTGCCGTCCTTTCAAGAGCAGTTCGCCGCGCTGATCGCCGCGCCTTCAGTGAGCTGTACCCAGCCGAACTGGGATCAGAGCAACGCGCCTGTGATCGATCTGCTCGCCGCCTGGCTCGGTGATCTGGGGTTTACCTGCGAAACCCAGCAGATCGCCCCCGGCAAATTCAACCTGCTCGCCAGCTACGGCTCCGGCCCCGGTGGTCTGGTGCTGGCCGGGCACAGTGATACCGTGCCGTTCGATGCCGCGCTGTGGCAGACCGACCCGCTCAAGCTGACCGAAGTCGGTGACCGCTGGGTGGGCCTTGGCAGTTGCGACATGAAGGGTTTCTTCGCCCTGGCCATCGAAGCCGTGCGACCGCTACTCGATCAGCCGTTCCGGCAACCTCTGCTGATTCTCGCCACCTGTGATGAAGAAAGCTCGATGGCAGGCGCTCGTGCCCTGGCCGATGCCGGCCGGCCGCTTGGCCGTGCGGCAGTGATCGGAGAGCCGACCGGGCTCAAACCCATCCGCCTGCACAAGGGCGTGATGATGGAGCGTATCGATATCCTCGGCCAGAGTGGCCATTCCTCCGACCCGGCGCTCGGCCGCAGCGCATTGGAGGCCATGCAGGACGTGATGGGCGAGCTGCGCGGCCTGCGCGCGCAGTGGCAGCGCGAATTCAACAACCCGCAATTCGGCGTGCCGCAACCGACGCTGAATCTTGGCTGCATCCATGGCGGCGACAACCCCAACCGTATCTGTGGCCAGTGCGCGCTGGAGTTCGACCTGCGCCCGTTGCCGGGCATGGACCCGGAGCAGCTGCGTGAGGCGATTCGCGGCAAGTTGCAGCCGATGGCGCTCAAGCACCAGGTGCGCATCGACTACGGCCCGCTGTTCCCGGCCGTGCCGCCCTTCGAGCAGGCTGCCGATGCCGAGCTGGTGCGCCTGGCCGAGCGTCTGACCGGGCACCGCGCGCAAGCGGTGGCATTTGGCACCGAGGCGCCTTATCTTCAGCAACTTGGCTGCGAGACACTGGTGCTTGGCCCCGGCGACATCGACTGCGCACACCAGCCCGGGGAACACCTGGAGCTGGCTCGCATCGAACCTACCGTGGTGCTGCTGCGCCAACTGATCCAACACTATTGCCTGACGCGGAGTGAAGACGTGCAACGACGATGAGAGCCAGCCCCGAGCCCGCCCTATCGCTCATGGCGGGTTGTACCCGCCCTATGTCTGGACACTGACGGGCATGTCCTCCTTCATCTGGCGCTTTGCGCCATCTTCTCCCGGAAGGGGAAGGGTATAAGAGGGCGTCGCTGCGCGACTTTCACGCTAACGGATCTCTACATGCACGACTACGTCACCTGGTTACGCCACGCTTCGCCCTACATCAACGCCCATCGCGACTGCACCTTCGTGGTCATGCTGCCGGGCGAGGGCGTTGCCCATCCGAACTTCGCCAACATCGTCCACGATCTGGTGCTGCTGCACAGTCTTGGCGTGCGCCTGGTACTGGTTCACGGCTCGCGCCCGCAGATCGAGGCGCGCCTCGCTGCCCGTGGCCTGATCCCGCATTACCATCGCGACTTGCGCATCACCGACGCACCGACCCTGGAATGCGTGATCGACGCCGTCGGCCAACTGCGCATCGCCATCGAGGCGCGCTTGTCGATGGATATGGCCGCCTCGCCGATGCAGGGCTCACGCCTGCGTCTGACCAGCGGTAATTTCGTCACTGCCAGGCCGATCGGCGTGCTCGATGGCGTCGACTATCACCACACCGGCGAGGTGCGGCGTATCGATCGCAAGGGCATCAATCGCCAGCTCGACGAGCGCAGCATCGTGCTGCTCTCTCCGCTGGGCTATTCGCCCACCGGGGAGATCTTCAACCTGGCCTGCGAGGACGTCGCCACCCGCGCGGCCATCGATCTGGGTGCGGACAAGCTGCTGCTGTTCGGCGCCGAAGACGGTCTGCTCGACGAGCAGGGCAGGCTGGTGCGTGAGCTGCGCCCGCAGCAGGTGCCGGCGCATCTGACGCGCCTGGGCAGCAACTACCAGGGTGAATTGCTCGATGCCGCGGCCGAGGCCTGCCGGGGCGGCGTGGGGCGCAGCCACATCGTCAGCTACGCCACCGATGGCGCGCTGCTCAGCGAGCTGTTCACCCGCACCGGTAACGGTACTCTGGTGGCGCAGGAGCAGTTCGAATCCCTGCGTGAGGCGACCATCGAAGATGTCGGCGGCCTGATCGAGTTGATCAGCCCGCTGGAGGAACAGGGCATCCTGGTGCGGCGCTCGCGCGAGGTGCTGGAACGCGAGATCGAGCAGTTCAGCATCGTCGAACGCGAAGGGCTGATCATCGCCTGTGCGGCGCTCTATCCCATTGCCGATTCCGACTGCGGCGAGCTGGCCTGTCTGGCCGTCAATCCCGATTATCGCCACGGCGGTCGCGGCGACGAGCTGCTGGAGCGGATCGAGGCCAGGGCGCGGGCGCAGGGGATCAAGACCCTGTTCGTACTCACCACCCGCACCGCCCACTGGTTCCGCGAGCGCGGCTTCGAGCCGAGCAGCGTCGAGCGCATGCCCACCGCACGGGCGTCGCTGTACAACTACCAGCGCAATTCCAAGGTGTTCGAAAAGACGTTGTAGGGGGGGCGTTAGGCGGGAACTGCCCCCACGGCACGCGATTCCGTGGGAGGAGCGTAGGGCGTACTCGCGAAGCAGTACGCCGTAAGATTTGTGCCGCGCCAAAGAGTGGCGGACTGTTCGCTGGTGCTCCTGAGTCCGCCCTACGCCCTAAGCCCCTCCCACGATGCGGTCAGAACGTCAGGCGCTGTGCTGCTGCAGGCGCATCTGCTCGAAGCCGTCGTCCCAGCCGGCTTCCCAGGCGGCAGCAGGGATTTCCTCGGGGTAGGGCTGGCGGGTTCTGGGCTGGCCGGTAAGACCGGCCATATAACCTTGCTGGTAGGCCTTGGTCAGGCTTTCCAGGCTCCATTGCGGCGTGGCGTCGTCGGCCATGGGCGCTGCTCGTCTATCGTCCTTTACCCGGCAATGCTAGCTGGCCGGGCGGCCAAGGGAGTGGCCGCCCATCCTGGCTTTTGCTCCGCTGGTTGGCTTTGTGACGCAGTCGACTAATCCGATTTGGCCATTGGCAAGCACCTGATGTTGCCGGGTGTCGCGTAGGGTGCGCCGTGCGCACCGCCTGTATCCTGAGTCGCTTGGCGCGCACGGCACACCCTACGGCGCAGCTCGACCGGCTTGAGCTACACGGCCAACGCCAGAATGCTCGCCTGGTAGGCCGCGACGAACGCATCGAAATCACCCTGGGGTTGGGCCTCCAGTTCTGCCTGCGCGGCCAGTGAATCGTGGGCGGCCTGTTCGAAGGTCTGCTGCTGCTGCGTGCTGAGCGGTTGAGCGCGGAAGTATTCGGCGTGACGCTGGCTCTGCTGCAGGGCGAACTCGGTAAAGCTCGTGCCTTGACGTAGAATCGCCAGGACCTGCGCCGATGGCGTCATCGCCACATCCGCGACCTTGGCTTGCTGTTGCGCCAACGCCTCGATATGCACGCTGCTGCCCTGGCTGCGGTCGAGCAGTTCGGCCAGCGGCAGGATGCGTTCGAGCAGTTCGCTGGCCCACACCTTGAGTTCCACCTGCTGGTTGCCTCTGTGCAGATGCAGGCCGGGACGACGACCTTCCTTGACCACCTTGAGGAAGTTGCTGGTGCAACTGCTGCACTCGCCGTTCTCCAGCAGCGGACTGTCTTCCAGTGCACAGAACAGCAGGAAGGCGTCGATGAAGCGCGCCTGCGCCAGATCGATGCCCAGCGGCAGTAAGGGGTTGATGTCCAGGCAGCGCACTTCCACGTATTGCACGCCGCGGCTCATCAGCGCCTGGATCGGCCGCTCGCCGCTATAGGTGACGCGTTTCGGGCGGATGCTCGAGTAGTACTCGTTCTCGATCTGCAGGATGTTGGTGTTCAACTGCAGCCACTCGTCGCCGCGCTTGATGCCGGCCTCGACATAGGCCGGGTAGGGCGTGCCGACCGCCAGGCGCAGGCTGTCGGTGTAGCTGGTCAGGTCGTTGTAGCAGGGGGTCAGTCCGGACTGCGCGCTGCTCTGGTAGCCCAGGTCGCTCATGCGCAGGCTGGTGGCGTAGGGCAGGTAGAGGGTGCTGGCGTCCAGCTCCTGAAGGTGGTGCGGACGGCCACGCATGAAGCCCTTGTCCAGCGCCGGTGAGGCACCGAACAGGTACATCAATAGCCAGCTGTAGCGACGGAAGTTACGGATCAGCGCGATATAGCGCGCCGACTGATAGTCACGTGCACTCTGCTCGCTGCCTTCGCTCTGCTGTTGCAGCTGCCACAGCCCCTCGGGCAGGGAGAAGTTGTAGTGGATGCCGGCGATGCACTGCATGGTCTTGCCATAACGCAGCGCCAGACCCTTGCGATATACGTACTTGAGGCGGCCAATGTTGGAGCTGCCATAGCGGGCGATGGGAATGGTCTCCTCGTCCGGCAGGGCACAAGGCATCGACGGGCTCCACAGCAGTTCGCCATCGAGCTTGTCGTAGGCGAAGCGGTGGATGCTTTCCAGTTCGGCGAGGGTGGCGGCTGGATCATTGGCAGTGCCGGTGATGAACTCCAGCAGCGACTCGGAGTAGTCGGTGGTGATCTGCGCATGGGTCAGTGCCGAGCCCAGCGCCTGCGGGTGCGGGGTCAGGGCCAGTTGGCCGTCGCGATCGACGCGCAGGCATTCGCGTTCGATGCCGTGCAGACACTCACCCAGCAGGGACAGGTTGGCCGGCTCGCCGAGCTGGGCCAGGCGGCGGGAAAGAATATCGCTCAAGATGCAATTCCTAACTGGGCAGTCGCCACAATATGAGGACTGCAGCGGCAAGCTTCAAGCTGCAAGCCGCAAGTAAGCGCGCACAGCCAGGAACTGCTTGCTCCCGGTCGCGCGCATTGGGTCTTTCTCTTGCAGCTTATGGCTTGCAGCTTGCCGTTTTTTACACGCAGGCGAAGGTGCCTTGTGCCTTGGCGACCAGCTTGTCGCCCTGCAGCACTTCGGCTTCTACCACCTGGGTGCGGCGACCGGCGTGCAGCACCTTGGCATGGCACAGCACGCTGCCCTCGGACACCGGGCGGATGTAGTTGATCTTGCACTCCAGGGTGACGCTGCTCGGGCCGCCATCGCCGAGGCTATGGCTGGCCTGACCCATGGCTGTGTCGATCAGAGAGAACAGGGCGCCGCCGTGCAGCTTGCCGTGCAGGTTGCGTAGGTCGTCGGTGAGGGGCAGGCGCACGCGCGCCTCGCCGCCGCCGACCTGGAGAATCTCCAGGCCGAGCAGGCGTGAAAAGGCGCTGCTGGCACCCACGTTGTCGGTCGTGCTCATTTTTTCAACTGCTTGGCGTTGGCGAACAGGGCGGCCATGCCGCCGGTGGCAGGTGTCGGTTTATCCTGGCTGGAGTGGCGCTCGCTGCGCGGCGTGTTGCCGCCACGGTTGCCAGCGCGCGATTGGCCACCGCGTGCCCCCTCGACCTTCTCGCCGGGGGTATCGCCCATGCGCATGGACAGGGCGATGCGGTTACGCGGGATGTCCACCTCCATCACCTTGACCTTGACCACGTCGCCGGCCTTGACCGCCTCGTGCGGGTCCTTGATGAACTTCTCCGACAGCGCGCTTATGTGCACCAGGCCGTCCTGGTGCACGCCGATATCGACGAACGCGCCGAAGTTGGTGACGTTGGTCACCACACCTTCGAGCACCATGCCCAGCTTGAGGTCCTTGAGGGTTTCCACGCCTTCTTGGAATTCGGCGGTCTTGAATTCCGGGCGCGGGTCGCGGCCAGGCTTGTCCAGTTCCTTGAGGATGTCGCCGACGGTGACCAGGCCGAAGCGTTCATCGGTGAACTTGGCCGGGTCGAGGCGCTTGAGAAAGGCCGAGTCGCCAATCAGCGAACGGATATCGCGTGAGGTATCGGCGGCGATGCGCTCGACCAGCGGGTAGGTTTCCGGGTGCACGGCGGAGGCGTCCAGCGGGTTGTCGCCGTTCATCACACGCAGGAAGCCGGCGGCCTGCTCGAAGGTTTTCTCGCCCAGGCGTGGCACCTGCTTGAGTGCAGCGCGGCTGGCGAAGGCGCCGTGGGCGTCGCGGTACTGCACGATGTTCTGCGCCAGGGTGGCGTTGAGGCCGGAGATGCGCGCCAGCAGGGCGGCGGAGGCGGTGTTCACATCCACGCCGACGGCGTTCACACAGTCCTCGACCACGGCGTCCAGCGAGCGCGCCAGCTTGAGCTGCGACACGTCGTGCTGGTACTGGCCCACGCCTATGGATTTCGGGTCGATCTTCACCAGTTCGGCCAGCGGGTCCTGCAGGCGACGGGCGATGGAGACTGCGCCGCGCAGGGAGACGTCGAGATCGGGGAATTCGCGGGCGGCCAGTTCCGAGGCCGAGTACACCGAGGCGCCGGCCTCGGAGACCATCACCTTGGTCAGCTTCAGGCCCGGCACCTTCTTGATCAGCTCGGCGGCCAGCTTGTCGGTCTCGCGGCTGGCGGTGCCGTTGCCGATGGAGATCAGGTCGACGCCATGCTTGGCACATAGCTTGGCGAGGATGGCCAGAGTGCCGTCCCAGTCGTTGCGCGGGGCGTGCGGGTAGACGGTGGCGGTTTCCAGCACCTTGCCGGTGGCGTCGACCACCGCCACCTTGCAGCCGGTACGCAGGCCCGGGTCGAGTGCCAGGGTGGCGCGCGGGCCGGCTGGAGCGGCCAGCAGAAGGTCATGCAGGTTGCGGGCGAAGACGGCAATCGCCTCGTCCTCGGCCTTCTCGCGCAGCTCGCCGAGCAGGTCGGTTTCCAGGTGGTTGTAGAGCTTGACCTTCCAGGTCCAGCGCACCACCTCGGCCAGCCACTTGTCGGCGGCACGGCCTTGCGCGCTGATGCCGAAGCGCTCGGCGATCATCAGCTCGCACGGATGCATGGCGCCGGGCAGCTCCTCGCCGACCTTCAGGCTGGAACTGAGAATGCCTTCGTTGCGGCCGCGGAAAATCGCCAGCGCACGGTGCGATGGAACGCCCTTGAGCGCTTCGTCGTGCTCGAAGTAGTCGCTGAATTTGGCGCCTTCGTTCTCCTTGCCCGGCACCAGGCGAGCGCTGAGGGTGGCGTTGTCCTTGAGGAAGCTGCGCAGCTTGTCGAGCAACGCGGCGTCTTCGGCGAAGCGCTCCATGAGGATGTACTTGGCGCCTTCGAGCACGGCTTTTACATCCGCGAAGCCCTTTTCGGCGTCGATGAAGCGCTCGGCTTCCTGCTCGGGCGCGAGATTCGGGTCGTTGAACAGCGCATCGGCCAGTTCGCCGAGGCCTGCTTCCAGGGCGATCTGGCCCTTGGTGCGGCGCTTCTGCTTGTACGGCAGGTACAAGTCTTCGAGACGGGTCTTGGTGTCGGCGAGGTCGATCTCGCGCTTGAGTTCGGGGGTCAGCTTGCCCTGCTCCTCGATGCTGGCGAGGATCGCCACACGACGCTCGTCCAGCTCGCGCAGGTAGCGCAGGCGCTCTTCCAGGTGGCGCAGTTGGGTATCGTCGAGACTGCCGGTCACTTCTTTACGATAACGGGCGATGAAGGGCACGGTTGAGCCTTCGTCGAGCAGGGCCACGGCTGCGGCAACCTGTTGCGGGCGCACGCCCAGTTCATCGGCGATGCGGTTGTTGATGCTGTCCATATAGAAACTACCCACTGAAGCGACAGGGCGGCCGCAAAGATGCTGGCCAGACACGAAAGCGGCGCATTATAAACACCGCATTCGCGAGAGCTGCGAACCGTTGGGGAAAAATCTGCTAACAATGGCTAAAGCGCCCACCCATGCGCCTGAGCGATAATGCCGCCACTTGCCGTCCTCAGTACGGCTGTCCAAGGAGACGCCATGACCCAGTCCGCTGCCCCTGTCGCCGAAGGCGAGAAGATTCTCATCGTCGATGACGACGCCCGTCTGCGCCGCTTGCTCGAGCGCTTCTTCGATGAGCAGGGCTACCGGGTTCGCGCAGTGGAAAACGTCGAGCAGATGGATCGTCTGCTGGCGCGCGAACTGTTCAATCTGGTGGTGCTGGATCTGATGTTGCCGGGCGAAGACGGCCTCTCTGCTTGCCGCCGCTTGCGTGAAGCCGGCAACCAGATGCCGATCATCATGCTCACCGCCAAGGGCGATGAGTCCAGCCGTATCCAGGGTCTGGAACTGGGTGCTGACGATTACCTGGCCAAACCCTTCAACCCGCGTGAGTTGCTGGCGCGTATCAAGGCGGTGCTGCGCCGTCAGGCGCCGGTGGTGCCGGGTGCGCCGGGTAGCGAAGACGAAAGCGTCAGTTTCGGCGAATATGAATTGTCCCTGGCCACCCGCGAGCTGAAGAAGGGTGAGGAAGTACACATGCTCACCACTGGCGAGTTCGCCGTGCTCAAGGCGCTGGTGCAACATGCGCGCGAACCGCTGACCCGCGACAAGCTGATGAACCTGGCCCGCGGCCGCGAGTGGGATGCGCTCGAACGTTCCATCGATGTGCAGATCAGCCGCCTGCGTCGCCTGATCGAGCCGGACCCGTCCAAGCCGCGCTATATCCAGACCGTCTGGGGTGTGGGCTACGTGTTCGTTCCCGACGGCAACAAGTGACCTGTAGGAGCGAGCGCTGCTCGCGAATCGACACCACGTTTTCGCGAGCAGCGCTCGCTCCTACGGTTCTGTATTGATGAAAGCCCCCTACTGGTTCCCGCAAAGCTTCTTCGCCCGCACCCTCTGGCTGGTGCTCGTGGTCGTGCTGTTCTCCAAGGCACTGACGCTGGTGTACCTGATGATGAACGAGGATGTGCTGGTCGACCGCCAGTACAGCCACGGTGCGGCGCTAACCCTGCGGGCCTACTGGGCGGCCAATCCCGATGATCGCGACCATATCGCCCAGGCTGCCGGGCTCAAGCGCATCCCGCGGGACAAGGTACCGGCCAGTGAGCAGCACTGGCCCTACAGCGAAATCTTCCAGCGGCAGATGCAAACCGAGCTCGGCCCCGATACCGAAACCCGCGTGCGCGCGACCACGCCACCCGCGCTGTGGGTGCGGGCGCCGAGTCTCGGCGATGGCTGGGTGAGGGTGCCGATGTATCCGCACCCTCTGCGTGGTCAGCGTATCTGGAGCGTGCTCGGTTGGTTCCTGGGTATCGGCCTGCTGTCCACGGCCGCCGCCTGGATCTTCGTGCGCCAACTCAATGCGCCGCTCAAGCGCCTGGTCTATGCCGCGCGCCAGCTTGGTCAGGGGCGCAGTGTGCGCCTGCCGGTGGGCGATACGCCAAGCGAGATGACCGAGGTGTACCGCGCCTTCAACCAGATGGCCGAAGACGTCGAACAGGCCGGACGCGAACGCGAGCTGATGCTGGCAGGCGTTTCTCATGATCTGCGTACGCCCCTTACCCGTCTGCGCCTGGCCCTGGAATTCATGGACAACGATTCCGAGCTGACCGAGGACATGGTGCGCGATATCGAGGACATGGACGCCATCCTCGATCAATTCCTCGCCTTTATCCGCGACGGGCGTGACGAGCCGGTGGAGGCGCTGGACTTCTCCGAACTGGTGCGCGAAACCCTGGCGCCCTACAACCAGAACGGCGAGCGCGTGCGTCTGTGCCTTGAGCCGATCCCACCTTTCCCGCTGCGCCGCGTCTCGACCAAGCGTCTGCTGACCAATCTGGTGGAGAACGCCCTCAATCACGGCGGTGGTGATGCCGTCGAGGTGGTCGCCAGTCTGGCCGGCGACCACAACGCACCTTATGTAGTGCTGAGCGTGCTGGACCGTGGCAACGGGATCGATCCGGCCGAGCTGGATAGCATCTTCAACCCTTTCATTCGCGGTGATCGGGCGCGTGGTGGGCGCGGTACCGGCCTTGGTCTTGCCATCGTCAAGCGCATCGCGGCACTGCATGGTGGCAGCGTCGAGCTGCGCAACCGCTCCGGCGGCGGCCTCGAGGCACGGGTGCGCCTGCCGCTGGGGCTGCTGTTGCCGCGCGACGCGGTCTAGCTGACGACCGACCGTCCCGGCGAGGGGCTGGGTGCTGGCAATCTGCTGCCAAGCGCTCTGGCGCTGGGCTATGCTGTGCCAGCGCATCAAGTCGAGGCCTGCATGCCCGCCGCCTTTCCCGACCGCTTGCCCTACTGGACCTGGTGGCTGCCGCTGCCGATTTTCCATCTGGCAACCTGGATTTCCCTGGCGACCCGCCTGAATGACGGGGTGGCGCTGTGTTATCTGCCCTTGGTGCTCGGCCTTGCCTTGTGCCTTTGGTGGGGGCCGCGCGTGCTGCCGGCGTTGTACCTCAACGCCTTGTTCAGCGCGCCGCTATGGGGCCTGCCCTGGCAGTGGGCGCCGCTCTATGCCCTGCCGGAAACTGCCGCCGTTGCCCTGGGCTGGTGGCTGTTGCGGCGTCAGCCTTTCGATCCCGCCCTGGGGCGTTTGAGCGATCTGCTGAGGTTTCTCGCCTTCGCCGTGTTGATGCCGAGCGCGTTGGTGGCGCTCGGCTTGCAGAGCAACCTCTGGCTGAGCGGCTTTCAGGCCGGCGAGCGGTGGGCGCAGGACAGCCTGGCGATCTGGTTGAGCGACACCATCAACGTGCTCGCCCTGACGGCGCCCTTGCTCGCGTACGGTACCCCGCTGCTACGTGCGCGCGGCTGGATCAGCGAGCCGGTTGCAGATAGCGCGCCGACGCTGAGCATCAGCCGCTCGCCAGGTGATTGGCTGTTGGCGACTGGCGTATTTCTGGTGCTGATGCTGCTCAGTGCCAGCCTGCCGGCTCAGCTCGCCCTGCCTCTGCTCGGTCTGAGCATGCTGGTACTGGCGCTACGTCACGCCTTTGCCGGTGCTTTGTATGGCGTGCTGCTGGTGTACGCCGCGACCCTGCCGCTACCGCTGTTGCGCGGCAGTCCGAGCTTCGGCGAGCTGGATCTGCAGCGTAGCCAGTTGCACTTCGCCGTCGTGCTGCTGATGGGCGCTACCTTGCTGGTGGGCCGTGCGCTTGGCGATCTGCGTCAGGCGCTGTCGCGCAGCGCGCAGATGCAGCAGCAACTGGCCCGTGCCAACCTGGCGATGGAGGCCAGCCCGCTGGGCGTGACCATTGCCGATGCGCGCCAGGTCGACATGCCATTGGTGTACTGCAATTCCGCATTCAGCCAGATAACCGGCTACAGCGCCGAGGAGGCGCTGGGGCGCAACTGCCGTTTTCTGCACGGCCAGGATCGCGCCCAGCTGGGTCTGCAACCGTTGCGCCGAGCCCTGCGAGAGGGGCGCAGCGGTCATGCGGTGGTGCGCAACTATCGCAAGGACGGCAAGCCGTTCTGGAACGAGGTGGTGCTGGCGCCGATGCGCGACGATCAGGGCATCAGTCATTTCGTCGGGCTGCAGCATGATGTCACCGAGCGCGTCGAGCTGGCGGCCAAGGTCGAGCTGCAGCGCTCGCAATTACTGCGCCAAAGCCATCTGTTCAGCCAGACCGAAGATATCGCCAACCTGGGTGGCTGGGTGCTGGAGATCAGCGACTACGGCATGTTCTGGAGCGATGGCTGCTACCGCATCGTCGACCGCGACATTCATCTTGGGCCGCCGAATCTAGAGCAGGCGCTGCATTACTTCGACACGCCGAGCCAGACGCTGATCATGCAGACATTGCAGGCCGCGCTCAGTGGAAGAGACGACCTGGATATCGAGGTCTATCTGGCAGCGCGCCTGGGGGGACGTTTGGCCCGTCTGCGTGGCATGGTCGAGCGCAATCAGGACGGCAGCCTGGTGCGCATCTATGGCGTGGTGCAGGACATCAGCGAGCGCAAACGCACGGAATCGCAACTGCGCGAGCGAGACGAACGCCTGCGCCTGTTCTTCGAGGCGCCGCTGATCGGCATGGCGCTGACCACCCAGAGCTTTGGCTGGGAAGAGGTCAACCAGAAGCTGTGCAGCATCCTCGGTCGTAGCCGCGACGAACTGCTCGCCAGCAGCTGGCAGCAGCTGTCGCACGCGGACGATCTGCCAGCCGAGCAGGCCCACGTGGAGCAGGTGCTGCTGGGCAGCAGCGATGGCTTCGAGATGGACAAGCGCTTTCTGCGTGCCGATGGCTTGGTGGTCTTCACTCGTGTCAGCCTGCGCGCCGTGCGCGGCGGTGGTGGTCGGCAGACGCTGTTCCTGCTGCTGGTCGAGGATATCAGTGCCAGGCGCGAGGCCGAGGCGCGCTATCGAACGCTGGTCGAGCACGCGCCCGAGGCGATCTTGCTGTTCGACCCGGAGGGCGGCATCGTCGAGTGCAACGCAAACGCCCTGAGCCTGTTCCGCTATCGCCGCGACGAGCTGCTCGGCAAGTCGATTCAGAGCATCAGCCCGGTGCGTCAGGCCGATGGTCGGCTGTCTTCTCGTGCTGGCAAGGCATTCCTGCGCCGCGCCATTGCCGGTGATGCGCCGGTGTTCGAATGGAACCATCGCGACAGCGCCGGTCGCCAACTGCCCTGCGAGGTGCGCCTGGTGCGCATGCCGGGAGAGAACCTGCTGATTCGCGCCAGCGTCATCGACATCTCCGAGCGCCAACGCTACCAGCGTGAGATCGAGCGCCTGGCCTACAGCGATGAACTCACCGGCCTGCCCAATCGCCGCCTGCTGCTCGATCGCCTGCAGCATGCCATGGATCGCGAGGGTCGTGAGGGCAGCCTGGGCGCGTTGCTGTTCATCGATCTGGATCACTTCAAGACGGTCAACGACAGCCTGGGTCATCTGGTTGGCGACGCCCTGCTGGTCGAAGTGACCACACGTCTGGCCCGTGAGTTGCGCACTGAAGACACCCTGGCGCGCCTCGGTGGTGACGAATTCGTGGTGCTGCTCGAGGCTCTGGACCATGAGCCGCAAGCGGTTGCCGAGCAGGCTGCAGCAGTGGGCGAGAAATTGTTGCGCGGCCTGCACGGCAGTTGCCTGATCGACGGCCATGAACTGGCGATCAGCGCCAGTATCGGCATCGCCCTGCATCCGCTGGGCCTGCAGCAGGCCTCGGACATTCTCAAGCAGGCCGATACCGCCATGTACCGGGCCAAGCATGCCGGGCGCAACGCCCTGCATTTCTTCGCCCCGGAGATGCAGATTGCCATCGACCACCGTCACCAGTTGCAGAGCGAGCTGCGTCAGGCCATTGCTCGTCAGCAACTGCAACTGGTGTTCCAGCCGCAGCTGATGCTCGCTGACAACAGGGTGGCGGGCGCCGAGGTGCTGCTGCGCTGGATGCACCCCGAGCGCGGTGAGATCGGTCCGGATCAGTTCATTCCCCTGGCCGAGGAGACCGGGTTGATCCAGGGCATCGGCCAGTGGGTGCTGGAGCAGGCCTGCGCGGCGTTGGCACGCTGGCAAGCGCAGTGGCCGCAACTGGTGCTGGCGGTCAATCTCAGCCCGCGTGAGCTGCGTCAGGCAGGCTGCGTGGAACGTGTCGAGCAGTGCCTGCGCCAGCACGGTGTGCCGGCCCAGTCACTGGAGCTGGAAATCACCGAAGGCGTGCTACTCGAAGATGTCGAGTGCTGCATCGGCAATATGCAGCAGCTCAAGGCGCAGGGCGTGCGCTTCGCCATCGACGACTTCGGTACCGGCTACTCGTCGCTGACCTACCTCAAGCGCCTGCCGCTGGACCGGCTGAAGATCGACCGCAGCTTTGTCGCCGACCTGGACGACGAAGCGAGTGGGCGCATGCTGGTGCAGACCATCCTGATGATCGCGCGCAACCTGGGCCTGGAATGCGTGGCAGAAGGTATCGAATATGACAGCCAGCTGGTGCTGCTGCGCGAGCAGGGCTGCGCCTTGGGCCAGGGCTACCTGTTCGGCCGGCCGATGACCGAAGCAGAGTTTCTCGCCTGGATGCAGGCGTGTCAGCGCTGAACCGGGTTACCAGCTCAGGCTGCCGCCGCCCACGCGTGTCCGCTGGCCATAAGGCCAGGGATAATTGCTGTCGCCATGGCCGCTGGGCAGTTCGCTGTAAAGCGCGATGCCCAGCGGCGCGAGGTATTCACCGATGATCTGTTCCAGGCTGTGGTGCACGCCGCGTCGTGGACAGTCGGTGAAACTGCCCAGGCACACCGCGCGCGGCCGCTTCCCGGTGAAGCTGTGCAGCAGTTGCCAGAAGCTTCGCTCCAGGCGGTAGTAGGGCTCGCCGACGTCTTCCAGAATCAGGATCGAATCTTCCGCCAGGCGCAGCTCGGCATGGGTGCCGCAAACGCTGGCCAGGGCCGTCAGGTTGCCGCCCTGCAAGGTGCCCTCGATGACATGCTGCGGGCCGCTGATATGGCGCAGGGGAAGCCGCCGGTGCTGGCCCTTGAGCAGGCTCCATAGCGCCTGCATCGAGGCCAGGCGTTCACGCTGGCCGCCGGGCGCTGACAGAACCTGATGGCCGAGCGCCGTGGCCACCGGCCCATGAATGGCTGGTAGTCCCCGTTGCGCAAAGGCCTCGAGCAGAATCGACAGGTCGGAGAAACCGATCAGCGGGCGCGGGCTGGCCTGGCGCAGCAGCGTCCAGTCGATATCCGCCACTAGCTGCGCGCAGCCGTAGCCGCCGCGCAGGCACCAGACGGCGCTGATATCCGGCAGGGCGAAGGCCTGGTGCAGATCTTCCAGGCGTTGCTCCGGCGTACCGGCAAGGTAGCGATGCCGGGCGCGCACGTGCTGACCCAGGTGGTAGCGGATGCCCAGCACGTCGAGCTGCGCCAGGGTCGCCTCGAGCACGTCTTCGGCGATGGCAGAGGCTGGCGCGATCAGCGCCAGGCGACCGTCGAACACTGGGCTCATCCGCGGCCCTTGGTGCGGGTCTGGCCGGGTTCGGCGTTCTTTTCCAGGTACTGGATGATCATGCGGGCGACGTCCTTGCCGGTGGTGGTCTCGATGCCCTCCAGGCCGGGCGAGGAATTCACCTCCATCACCAGCGGGCCGTGGTTGGAGCGCAGAATGTCCACCCCGGCGACGTTCAGGCCCATCACGCGGGCCGCGCGCACGGCGGTCATGCGCTCTTCCGGGGTGATCTTGATCAGGCTGGCGCTGCCGCCGCGATGCAGGTTGGAGCGGAATTCGCCGGACTTGGCCTGGCGCTTCATCGCCGCGATCACCTTGTCACCAACCACGAAGCAGCGAATGTCGGCACCGCCGGCTTCCTGGATGTACTCCTGGACCATGATGTCCTGCTTGAGGCCGAGGAAGGCCTCGATCACCGACTCGGCCGCCTTGTGCGTTTCGGCCAGTACCACACCTATACCCTGAGTGCCTTCCAGCACCTTGATCACCAGCGGCGCGCCACCGACCATCTGGATCAGGTCGGGAATGTCGTCGGGGGAGTGGGCGAAACCGGTCACTGGCAGGCCGATGCCCTTGCGCGACAAGAGTTGCAGGGCACGCAGCTTGTCGCGCGAGCGGCTGATGGCCACCGACTCGTTGAGCGGGTAGACACCCATCATCTCGAACTGGCGCAACACTGCGCAGCCATAGAACGTCACCGAAGCACCGATGCGCGGAATCACCGCATCGAAACCCTCCAGCGCCTGGCCGCGATAATGGATCTGCGGTTTGTGGCTGGCGATGTTCATGTAGGCGCGCAGGGTGTCGATCACCTGCATCTCATGGCCCTGCTGCTGGCCGGCCTCCACCAGACGGCGAGTGGAATACAGACGCGGGTTACGCGACAGCACGGCGATCTTCATTGGGCACCTGGAAGGGACGAGGAGAGTGAGGGTTTGTCCTGCACATAGCTGAGTGCCGGATTGACCACCAGTTGGCCGGTGATCAGCGCCTTGGAACCGAGTAGTACGCGATAACGCATGGTCTTGCGGCAGGCCAGGGTAAACTCGACCGGCCACAGGCGATCACCAAGGGCCAGATGCGTGCGGATCACGTAGCGGCTCTGCGCCTGGCCATTGGAGCTCTTGATGCGTTTCACCGAGACCATCTGCGCCTCGCAGCGATGGCGGCGTTGCACCTGGGTACCGAGGTAGGCGGTGAAACGCACCCAGTCCTCGCCGTCCTTCTGGAACGGCTGGATATCGCTGGCGTGCAGGCTCGAGGTGCTGGCGCCGGTGTCGATCTTGGCGCGCAAACCGATGATGCCGAGCTCGGGCAGATTGATCCACTCACGCAGGCCGATCACGCTGAGCTGGTCGAAAGTCTTCAAGGTGAGAGTGTCCCCTGCGGCTTACAAGGCCTATGATTTCGCGCATTCTAGTTGTGTCGTGTGACAACTGCATCTGCCGTGCGTGCGAATACCAGAACCCTTCAGAGAGTGAGATGAGCGAAAAAGACGACGACAAGATCCGCCTGGACAAATGGCTGTGGGCGGCACGCTTCTTCAAGACGCGCGCCCTGTGCAAGGCCGCTATAGAGGGTGGCAAGGTTCATCATCGTGGCGAGCGCTGCAAGCCGGGCAAGGAACCGAAGATCGGCGACGAATACGTGCTGCGCACCGGCTTCGACGAACGCACCGTGGTCGTGCTGGCATTATCCAGCGTCCGCCGTGGTGCGCCCGAGGCGCAATTGCTGTATCGCGAAACGGAAGAAAGTATTGCTCGCCGCGAGCAAGCTGCGGCGATGCGTAAGGCTGGCGCCGTGGGGATGCAGACCGACGGCCGGCCGAGCAAGAAGCAGCGGCGGCAGATCCATCAGTTCAATGAACAGCAGGAAGGTGGCCTGCGCCACCCCTGGGCGGATGAGGACGAATAGCGTTACCTCGCCGTAGGCTGTGCTGTGCGTACCGAAACTTCACTGACCTCTGTTGGTGCCCACGGCGCACCCTACGGTTGGCGGCTGTAGCCCGGATGAAATCCGGGAAATCACACCGACCATTCCCGGATAGCATCCGGGCGACCTCGTTCAGCGTCCGCTGACGATGCTCAGGCGGCCCAGCAGTGGCACCTTGGCTAGGCGCGAGGTGATTGGCAGGGTGATCTTCTCTAGCCATTCGCTGGCGTGATGGCCCAGTGGGGTGTAGCAACCCCAGGCCAGAGCCAGCAGGCTGAGGAACACGCCGCCGACGAAGGCATCCGCCCCCCAGTGGGCGCCGGCCACCAGGCGCGGCAGTATGCCGATCAAGGTAATTGCCCAGACCAGCAGCAGGCGCCAGCCACGGGCAAAGAAACTCATGAAATAGGCCCAGACCAGCAGCACCGAGGCGTGATCACCGGGAAAGCTGCGACTGGCGCTGTCCTTGAGGTCCCAGCGTTCTTCCCAGGCGGGGAACATTTCGGTCAGGCGGGCGCTGCCTTCTACCACCAGCGACGGGCTGGCGTGCTGCCAGCCCATGTATTCGATCAGGTCGGAAAACAGCACACGCATCAGTAGCATCACCGTCAGGGCGACCAGAAAGGCGAACAAGGCCCGGCGCACCTGAGGCCCTGTGAACACCAGATCGGCCTTGAGCATGACCGCAAGCATCACCACGCCAACGCCGGCGTCGACCGGGCGCATGCTGCCGATTGCCCAGATATGTGCCCACAGACCTCCAGCGTGTACCGGGTCGTTGAGCAGCTTGAACAACCACAGGTCGAAGGCGTCCCACAACTCACGTGTGGGTTGCCACAGCCAACTGACTAGCAGCACGATGGCCACGACATGACAGACCAGCATGGCACGTAGGTGCCAGTGGCGATTGATGAACGTGCTCGACATGGGAAATCCCTTTGCAGTTTTATGACAGGCCAACCCCTGGCGCGCGGATGATAGGCAGTGTTGGCGGCAGTACAAGGGCAGCCGCGCGGTCGTTCAGTCGAGGTTCAGGGCCTGCCTTCTGCCGTGTGAGGAGGCGCACATGACGGTCGGGCCTTGGTTGTGATGGCGTTTGTGCATAAAATCGCCAGCCTTTTTACAGACCCTGGGCCAGCCGCCATGAACGACTTCAGTCAACGCTTTCTCTTCGACGACACCGACGTGCGGGGCGAAATGGTCGCGTTGCGCGAAAGTTACGCTCATGTGCTTGCCAAGCACGCCTACCCGCAGCCAGTGGCGCAGTTGCTCGGCGAGATGATGGCCGCCGCCGCCCTGCTGGTCGGCACCCTCAAGTTCGATGGCTTGCTGGTACTGCAGGCTCGCTCCGAAGGCCCGCTGTCGCTGCTGATGGTGGAATGCTCCAGCGCGCGTGAACTGCGCGGTATCGCCCGCTATGAAGCCGAGCAGATCGGCGCCGATGCCGACCTGCAAAGCCTGATGCCCACTGGCGTGCTGGCGATCACCATCGATCCGGCTCGGGGCCAGCGCTACCAGGGCATCGTCGACCTGGATGGCGTCGACCTGGCCGAGTGCCTGTCCAACTACTTCGCCAGCTCCGAGCAACTGCCGACGCGCTTCTGGCTCAAAGCCGATGGCCAGCGTGCGCGCGGATTGCTGCTGCAACAGCTGCCGCCGCATCACCAGACCGAGCCCGAGGCGCGCGCCGAGAGCTGGAACCACGTGCTGACTCTGGCCGACACCCTGACAGCCGAAGAGCTGCTCGGTCTGGACAACCCGACCCTGCTGCATCGCCTCTACCACGAAGACAACGTGCGCCTGTTCGACGAGCAGCCGCTGGAGTTTCGCTGCAGCTGCTCGCGTGAGCGTTCTGCCAGCGCCCTGGCCAGCCTCGGTCAGGCCGATGCCGAACTGCTGCTGGCCGAGCAGGGTGGCAGCGTGGTGATCGATTGCCAGTTCTGCAACGAGCGTTATGCATTCGACGCTGCCGATATCGCCCAGCTGTTCGCCGGCGCTGGCAGCGAGGCACCGTCGCATACACGACATTGATGAACTTTTCTGAACGATAGCCGTTCTCTATCAGATCGGAGGATGCCAAGCAGTTCGCTTTTCTGGCATACTCCCGCGACTTTTTTACCGTGTAGTGCAGTTGCCCCTGCACTACACAACGTTCGGAAGACTCGGCCAGTGGCCGACGGGGACCCTCATGACGCAAGCCAACAACGCCGTGTACACCGACATCAGCGCCGCGCAACTGGTCGAAGAAGCCATTCGCCGTGGTGAAGGGGAACTGGCCGCCAATGGCGCGCTGGTCGTACGTACTGGTCATCGCACTGGCCGCTCGCCGGCTGATCGCTTCATCGTTCAGGAGCCGAGCACCGAGTCGCAGATCGCCTGGGGCGCCATCAACCGTCCGTTCCCGGCCGACAAGTTCGACGCCCTGTGGGATCGCGTCGCCGCGTTCAACGACGCTCAGGAGCACTTCGTCTCCCACGTTCACGTAGGTTCTGCCGAAGAGCATTACCTGCCGGTCAAGATGACCACCGCGACCGCCTGGCAGAACCTGTTCGGCCGTCAGCTGTTCATCAACCCGACCACTTACAACCAGGCTGGCAAGGTCGAGTGGCAGATCCTCAACGTTGCCAACTTCGAGTGCGTGCCTGAGCGTGACGGCACCAACTCCGACGGCTGCGTGATCATCAATTTTGCCGCCAAGAAAGTACTGATCGCCGGCATGCGCTACGCCGGTGAAATGAAGAAAGCCATGTTCTCCGTGCAGAACTTCCTGCTGCCGGAAAAAGACGTGCTGCCGATGCACTGCGCCGCCAACATCGGCGAAGAGGGCGATGTCACCCTGTTCTTTGGCCTGTCCGGTACCGGCAAGACCACCCTGTCCGCCGACGAGTCGCGTTACCTGATCGGTGACGACGAGCACGGCTGGGGCGAAGGTGTGGTGTTCAACGTCGAAGGCGGTTGCTACGCCAAGTGCATCGACCTGTCCGAGAAGAACGAGCCGGTGATCTGGAAAGCCATCCAGTTCGGTACCGTTCTGGAAAACGTCGTGCTCGACGAGCAGCGTGTTCCCGATTACGCCGATGACAGTCTGACCCAGAACAGCCGCGCCGCCTACCCGCTGGAGTACGTCGAGAAGCGCAGCGAGAAGAACCTGGGCGGCGAGCCGAACGCCGTGATTTTCCTGACCTGCGACCTGACCGGCGTACTGCCGCCGGTGTCGATCCTCAACAACGAGCAGGCGGCCTACCACTTCCTGTCCGGCTACACCGCGCTGGTCGGTTCCACTGAAATGGGTTCGGGCGGCGGCATCAAGTCGACCTTCTCCACCTGCTTCGGTGCACCGTTCTTCCCGCGTCCGGCCGGCGTATACGCCGAGCTGCTGATCAAGCGCATCAATGCCTTCGGCTCCAAGGTCTACCTGGTCAATACCGGCTGGACCGGTGGTGGCTACGGCGTTGGCAAGCGTTTCAACATCCCCACCACCCGTGGCGTGATCGCCGCCATCCAGAGCGGCGCGCTGATCGGTGCCGAGACCGAGCACCTGCCGATCATCAACCTGGATGTGCCCAAGTCGGTTCCGGGCGTCGAGACCAACCTGCTCAACCCGCGCAACACCTGGGCTGACAAGAATGCCTACGACGAAGCCGCCAAGGGCCTGGCCAAGCTGTTCATCGACAACTTCCAGAAGTTCGATGTCAGCGACGCCATCAAGAACGCCGGGCCGCAGCTGTAAGCTGACCTGCGCTCTCTGACAAAGCCGCCTGCGGGCGGCTTTGTCATTTGTGGGCGTGGTGGCCGCGTAGCCCGGATGCAATCCGGGATGGCCGGTGACCCTTCCCGGATTGCATCCGGGCTACGTACAGCGGAGTAGGGCGTACTCGCCGAAGGCAGTACGCCATTGGTGCGCCAGGTGCAGGTTGCGATGCCGAACCTGGCAGGGCCGGCGGGCTGTTCGCTGGCGCTCCTGAGCCCGCCCTACGCACTGCAATACGTTGGTGCACATGGCGCACCCTACTTAACCGCGTTATGGTCATGGGCCATTCAGCGGTCAATGGAGTGACAGCGCATGTCCACCCTCAAACGTGTCTTCGGTTTCGATCACCTGCGTCCCGGTCAGGAAGCGGTGATCAGCGCCGTACTCGCCGGCCGTTCAGCGGCGGCGATCTTTCCCACCGGCTCCGGCAAGTCGCTGTGCTATCAGTTGCCGGCTTTGCACCTGCCACACCTGACAGTGGTCATTTCGCCGCTGCTGGCACTGATGCAAGACCAGCTGGCCTTCCTGCATGCCCATGGCATCGCGGCGGCGAGCATCGATTCGGCGCAGAGCCGCGAGCAGGCTGCC
This sequence comes from Pseudomonas sp. EggHat1, assembly GCF_014892995.1. Lineage (NCBI taxonomy): Bacteria > Pseudomonadati > Pseudomonadota > Gammaproteobacteria > Pseudomonadales > Pseudomonadaceae > Pseudomonas > Pseudomonas sp. EggHat1. Next base: position 886,229 of record NZ_JACKQK010000001.1, on the reverse strand, counting down.
GAGGTGATGAATCGCGCGCGCAGTGGCGAACTGAAGATCCTGATGATCTCGGTGGAGCGCCTGAAGAACGAGCGCTTTCGCAATTTCATCGCTCAGGTGCCGATCTCGCTGTTGGTGGTCGACGAGGCGCACTGCATTTCCGAGTGGGGCCACAACTTTCGCCCGGACTACCTCAAGCTGCCCGACTATCAGCGTCAGTTCGGCATCGGCCAGGTGCTGCTGCTGACTGCCACGGCGACGCCCAAGGTGATTGCCGACATGCGCGAAAAATTCGCCATTGCCGAAGCAGACGTGGTCACCACTGGCTTCTATCGGCCCAACCTCAATCTGCTGGTCGAGCCGGTGCCTGGCGGCGCCAAGGCGCAGCGCCTGCAGCAATGGCTGGCGCCGCGCCGTGGCCAGGCGAGCATCGTCTACGTCACCCAGCAGAAGACCTCCGAGCAGGTCGCCGAGCGCCTGGCGCGAGACGGTCTGGCGGTCAGCGCCTACCACGCCGGCATGGCGCATGAGGCACGCGAGTCGATCCAGCGGCGCTTCATGGCTGGCGAGCTGGAATGCATCGTCGCCACGATCGCCTTCGGCATGGGCATCGACAAACGCGATATCCGCAACGTGGTGCACTTCGACCTGCCCAAGTCGGTGGAAAACTACAGCCAGGAGATCGGTCGTGCCGGCCGTGACGGCGAGGCTTCGGACTGCCTGGTGCTGGCCAGCCGCGATGGGCTCAGCGTGCTGGAAAACTTCGTCTATGGCGATACACCGGAGCTCGATGGGATTCGTGCCGTGCTCACCGACCTGCGTGCGGTCGGCACGGGCGGGCAATGGGAGCTGATGCTCGGGCAACTGTCGGAGCTGAGCAATATCCGCGCGCTGCCGCTCAAGACCCTGCTGGTGCAGCTTGAACTGCGCGGCATCATCGCGCCGCGCTACGCCTACTTCGCCGAATACCGCTTCAAGCTGTTGCTGGACGACGCGGCGTTGCTGGCGCAGTTCGAGGGCGAGCGACGTCAGTTCGTCGAGGCCATCCTGGCCAGCTCGCGCCGCGCGCGGACCTGGAACACCCTGGATTTCGATGTGCTGTATCGCGACCATGGCGCCGAACGCGCGCGGGTGGTCAAGGCACTGGACTACTTCCAGGAAAAGGGCTGGCTGGAGCTGGAAAGCAAGCAGATGACCGAGGTCTACGCCGTGATCGATGGCGGCTTCGAGATCGAAGCCCTGGCCAATGATCTGCACGCACACTTCCGCGCCCATGAAGCCAGCGAGATCGCCCGTATCCAGGCCATGCTCGCGCTGTTCGAGAGCCGCGAATGCCTGAGTCGGCGCCTGGCGCTGTATTTCGGCGATGAGCAGGCACCCGAGCGCTGTGGGCACTGTTCGGTGTGTCGGGAACAGGTCGCCACTTTGCCACAACCGCCCGAATTGCCCTCTCTGCAAGGCCGCGATGCACAGGCGCTGTGCGCCGCCTTCGTCGAGAAGCACCAGCAGCACGCGGGCAGCAGGCCGAGCCGCGAGTGCCTGACGCGCTTTCTCTGCGGCGTGCCCACGCCGCTGTTCACCAAGCTCAAGGCGCGTCAGCTGGCTGGCTTCGCTGCGTTGGAAGAGCACCCCTACTCCGAGGTGCGCGATTGGTTGCAGGGCGCTTAGCCAGAGAGCGCAATCCTGTGGGAGGGGCCCCGTCGCCGCTGAAGCGCCTCCCACGGCGTAGGGTGATAGGACGCAGCCTTGTCCACCCGTTAATCAGCGGCCCCGCTGCCCTTCGGTCAGCGTCCAGTCCACCAGCTCGCGGGACAATCGATCCCCCGCCTGGCCGAACGCAGCCACCACGGAAGCAACCGACGTATCACTCGCCGGCTGGCTGACACTGAAGCGGCGGCTGGCGAGGATGCGTTGGTCGCGTGCGTCGACCAGACGTGCGTCGAGCTGGATCAGTGCCTCGGGAATGCCGTCGCGATACTGGCTATGGAAGCTGCGCAGGTCGCTGACCAGTTCCAGATCGGCCTGCAGGCGCTGCTCCTCGTTGCTCAGCGCCTGAATCCGCCCGTCGTCGTGAAAGGCATCGAGCAGGCGGCCGCGCAGCAGCTGCGGCGTGCGCTCGCTCCAGCGCACCCCCTGATAGGTGTTGACCCGACCCGGCTCGGGCAGCACGACGATGCGCGTACCGTCGAGCAGCTGGTTGCTGACCGGGCTGTTCACCCGCAGCGACCAGCCGACGCGCTGGGTTTGCGCCGGCAGGGCGGCGCCCGGCAGCAGGTAGATATCCAATGGTTCGCTCTGCGGCAGGATCGAGCAGGCGCCGAGCAGGCCGGCGGCCAGCAGCAGGGACAGGCGCTTCATGGTTGGAACTCCTTGATGCTGTCGTTACGCAGCAGGTAGCCGGTGGGGTCCTGCTCCAGGCGCCGGGAGAAGCCGCGCAGGGCGCCGAGGGTGTCGCGCAGTTCGCTGATGGCGGGACCGAGCTCGCCGATGCCCTGCATGCCATTGTCCAGCGCGCTGCGGTTGCTCTGCAGCAATTGCTCGATGGTGCGACTGCTGCGCTCCAGGGAGACCATCAGGCGTTCGGCGCTTTCCAGCACCTGGCTACCCTGGTTGTCGAGCAGTTGATTGGCGTTTTGCATCAACGCGGCTGCTTCACGCGTGGCGGCACTGGTCTGGCGCAGTGCTTCGCCCAGTTCGTCACGTTGGTCGGCGATACCGGCGGTGGCCTGCTCCAGATTCTCCAGGGTGCGTGATACGCGCTCGGCGTTCTCGCGCGAGAGCATGCGGTTTGCGCGGTGGAGCAGGCGAGTGATGTTGAGCACCAGATCTTCGCCGTTGGCCATTAGCCGCGAGAGTGGCGAGCGGTCGGCGATGATGATCCCCGGCTCGCCATCCTTGCCCTTGAGCGGCGGGCTTTCCGGACTGCCGCTGTACAGCTGGATCACTGCCAGGCCGGTGATGCCGGTGATTGCCAGGCGGGCGCGGGTGTCCTGCTTGATGGGTGTGTTGCCGACGATGCGGATGCGCGCCCGCACGGTACGCGGATCGTCGGGATCCAGGCCAAGGCTGATCACGTCACCGACCTTGATGCCGCTGTACTGAACGGCGCTGCCCTGCGACAGCCCGGTGACCGCTTCGTTGAAGATCACTTCGTAGTCGGTGACGGCACGATCGGCCCCGGTCTTGTTCAGCCAGAGGCCGAACAGCAGCGCAGCGCTCACCGTGAGTACGGTGAATAAGCCGATGAGCACGTGATGGGCTCTGGGTTCCATTCATTGACTCCCTGCCGCCGCAGCGGTCTGTGCGGCCGCGCGTCCACGCGGGCCGTGAAAATATTCCTGAATCCAGGCATCGTCGGTGGCGGCCACCACGTCCAGGCGGTCGGCTACCAGCACCTTCTTCTGGGCCAGCACCGCGACCCGGTCGCAGATGCTGTAGAGCGTATCCAGGTCATGAGTGACCAGAAATACACTCAGGCCCAGGCTGTCGCTGAGGGTGCGGATCAACTGGTCGAAGGCCGCCGCGCCAATCGGGTCGAGGCCGGCGGTGGGTTCGTCGAGAAACAGGATGTCCGGGTCCAGTGCCAGGGCGCGGGCCAGTGCCGCGCGCTTGACCATGCCGCCGGACAGCGAGCTGGGGTATTTGTCGGCGGCATCCTGCGGCAGGCCGGCGAGGGCGATCTTGACCCTGGCCAGGCGTTCGGCTGCTGCACGCGTCAGACCGGCGTGCTCGATCAGTGGCAGAGCGATGTTCTCACTGACGGTCAGCGAGGAGAACAGTGCGCCGCGCTGGTACAGCACGCCGAAGCGCCGCTCCAGCTGCGAGCGCCGCTCGGCTGGCAGGCTCAGCAGCTCTTCGCCGAACACCCGCACGGTGCCGGCATTGGGTTGGCGCAGGCCTACGATGCTGCGCAGCAGCACGGACTTGCCGGTGCCCGAGCCGCCGACCACGCCGAGGATTTCGCCGCGATAGAGGTCGAAGTCCAGATGCTGATGCACCACCTGCGTGCCGAACTGGTTGCACAGGTCGCGTACCTCGATGACGGTTGCCTGACTCACCAGCCCATCTCCATCAGGAACAATGCCGCCAGGGCGTCGAGCAGGATGACGACGAAGATCGACTGCACCACCGCCGAGGTGGTGTGCTCGCCCACCGATTGTGCGCTGCCGCTGACCTTGAAGCCTTCCAGGCAGCCGATCAGGGCGATCAGGAAAGCGAAGATCGGTGCCTTGAGCAGGCCAACGAGGAAGTGCTGTGGCAAGTCACTGTCCTGCAGGATCGACAGGTACATGGTCGGCGAGATGTCCAGGCTCAGCGCACAGACCAGCGCGCCGCCGAGCATGCCGCTGAGCATGGCGATGAAGGTCAGGATCGGTAGGGCGATGAGCATGGCGAACACCCGCGGCAGCACCAGCAGTTCGATCGGGCTCAGGCCCAGGGTGCGGATGGCATCGATTTCCTCGTTGGCCTTCATCGAGCCGATCTGTGCGGTGAAGGCGCTGGCTGTGCGCCCGGCCATGAGAATGGCGGTGAGCAGCACGCCGAATTCGCGCAGGAAGGAGAAAGCGACCAGATTCACCGTGTAGATGCTGGCACCGAAGTCGGCGAGGATGGTGGCGCCGAGAAAGGCCACCACAGCGCCGACCAGGAAGGTCAGCAGCGCGACGATGGGCACGGCGTTGAGCCCGCATTGTTCCAGATGGACCGCCAGCGAGGTCAGGCGCCAACGCGCCGGACGTACCAGTATCGCCAGCATGCTGGTCAGGGTCAGCCCCATGAAGCCGAGCAGCGCACGGCCCTGGCACCACAGGCTTTCGACCACTTCGCCGATATGCCCGAGCACTTCGCGCAGTGCCGAAGGCGTGGCGTGTGCTTGCCCCTGCGCAGAGCCCACCATGGCATCTGCCACAGCCAGCAACAGGGCACGGCGCTCGGTGCTCAGGGTGTCCTGTTGCGCCAGTTGGCGCAGGCGTTCGCTGCCCAGCAGTTCCACCAGCAGCGCAGCGCCTGCAGTATCCAGCGCGGCCAGCTCGTCGAGGTCGATGCTTTCCTGGCCGTGCAGGCGGTCACGCAGGGCCAGGACCTGGGGTTCGAGTCGGCTGTAATGGGTCAGCGTCCAGTCGCCACCGATGCGCAGGCCGCTGGCGGCATCCGTGCTGCTGGTCTGGAGCGGGGTCAGGTATGGCGTGGTCATGGCGACAGCTTAGCGCTGACCGGACCCGCCAGGCCAGTCGCGGTGCTCAGTCTGTGTCGACGGCACGGTGTACAAGCCGTTCGGTCACCCTGAAGATCGGATGACGAGCGCATGAACTAAGGTGATGCTCATTGTCCGAGTTTCGTGAGCGTACGCCATGTCCGTGGAACATCTTGATGTCCTGATCATCGGTGCCGGCCTATCTGGTGTCGGCGCCGCCTGCCATCTCAAGCGCCTTTGCCCCGGCAAAGATTTCGCCATTCTCGAAGGACGCGAGGCCATGGGTGGCACCTGGGATCTGTTTCGTTATCCGGGTATTCGCTCCGACTCGGACATGTACACCCTCGGCTACAACTTCAAACCCTGGAGCGACCCGCAGGCCATTGCCGATGGCCCGTCGATCCGCCGCTATATCGAGGAAACCGCACGTGAGCATGGCGTCGATGGGCTGATTCGCTATCGGCACAAGGTGCTCAACGCGGATTGGTGCAGTGCCAGCGCCACCTGGCAGTTGCTGGTGCAGCGCGGTGATGAGGCCGAGCCGCTGCGCCTGAGCTGCCAGTACCTGATGATGTGCACCGGCTACTACCGCTACGAGGCTGGCTACACCCCCGATTTCGTTGGGCGTGAGGATTACCGCGGCACCTTCATTCATCCGCAGCTGTGGCCCGAGGGGTTCGACTACAGCGACAAGCGCGTGCTGGTGATCGGCAGTGGCGCCACGGCGGTGACCCTGGTGCCGGCACTGGCCGAGCGCGCGGCGCAGGTCACCCTGTTGCAGCGTTCGCCCAGCTACGTGATCAACCTGCCACAGGGCGATGCGCTGTCCCACGCGTTGCGGCGAGTGTTGCCGGAGAAATGGGTGTACCGCCTGGCGCGCGGGCGCAACGTCACCCTGCAACTGGTCTTCTACAAACTGGCCAAGCGCTTTCCTAACCTGGTGCGGCGCGTGCTGCTGGGGCTGGTGCGGCGTCAACTGGGCGAACGGGTCGATCTGCGCCATTTCAGCCCCCGCTATAAACCCTGGGATCAGCGCGTCTGTGCGGTGCCCGACGGCGACCTGTTCCGCGTGCTGCGCCAGGGCAAGGCGCAGGTAGTGACCGACGAGATCGAGCGCTTCACCGCGCAGGGCATCCGCCTGAAAAGCGGCGAGGAGCTGGCTGCTGATGTGATCGTCAGCGCCACGGGTCTGCAGTTGCAGTTGTTCGGTGGCATCGCCGTGAGTGTCGATGGTGTGCCCTTCGAAGCACCGAAGAGCATGGGCTATCGCGGCATCATGCTACGTGACCTGCCCAATCTGGCGGTGGTGATGGGCTACACCAATGCCAGCTGGACGCTCAAGGCTGATCTCTCCAGCGAGTACTTCTGCCGCCTGATCCGCCACATGGATGCCATCGGCATGCGGCAGGTAACCCCGCGTGACACCGACGGTCGGGCACGGCCGGAACCGTTTCTCGATCTGCAGTCGGGCTATATCGAGCGGGCTTCACACCTGTTGCCGGCGCAGGGTGATCGGGTGCCCTGGAAGCTGTATCAGAACTATCTCTTCGATCTGGCGCAACTGCGTTACGGCAATCTCGAGGATGATTATCTGGTGTTTTCCGCCCCTCAGGGCGAGCAGCAAAGCGTGTTGGCGCAGTCCTGATCCAGTGTTGGCTATAGCGAATGTCCTACAAAAAGTTGCACAATCGCGCCGCTTTATTTCCTGGCATTGCGCCACTACCATTTTGAGATCTGAGTCACGGATGAACCAGTGGGTGCAACGTCATCCATCACATGAGGAGTCGGCCATGAAGGAACAGCGCCACCTGCCAGCACTGCGGGAGCACATCGAGCAGTTGTTGAGCAAAGGCTGGGTGATCGCCAGTCGCAGCCCCATGACGCTGCGCAATGGCAGCCGCTGCTATCTGGTGTCCCACGGCATGCTGATCAGCGAGTCCGCCACGCGCGCGGCCTGATAACTCTTTCCCGACCGCTGCGTCGTTATCCCGCCTGGCGCAGCGGCGTTTTTGGTTACCGGATATTGCGTCCGTCGCCTGCCGTATTTCCCCTCTTTCCCCCGTCATAGCCGGGCTGCAGGCATTTCACCGGCATGCTTTCTTTCCCCGATACCTGATCGGCAACGGATGTAACGTCTTGGTCTGAGCGTGGTCAGTGCCTATAACCAACCGGTCACTGTCAGAGGAGCCACGTCATGCCCAGTCGTCGTCGATTCCTGCACGGTAGCGCCAGCCTGGCGGCGTTAGCTGCCCTGATGCCCTGGTTGCCGTCATCCGCCCTCGCTTCCGGCACTTTGCTGAGTCGGGCGATTCCCAGTAGTGGTGAACTGCTGCCGGTGATCGGTTTGGGTACGTCGCGCACCCATGATGTGGCGATGACCGATGAGGCCCTACAGCCCTTGCGCGAGGTGCTGCAGGCGCTGGTCAATGGTGGCGCCAGTCTGGTGGATACCGCGCCCAGCTACGGACGAGCAGAGGCCGTGTGTGGTGCATTGGCCGCAGAAGACGACATGCGCAAGAAACTGTTCCTGGCCAGCAAGGTGTCCTCCTCCGGGCGCGCAGCAGGTGAGCGGCAGATCGAGGCCAGCTTCGCCGCGCTCAAGACCGACACCATCGACCTGATGCAGGTGCACAACCTGCAGGACACCAGCACTCAACTGGGTCTGTTGCGCGAGCTGAAGGAGCAGGGCCGGATACGCTACGTCGGCGTGACGCATTATCTGGATTCTGCCCATGAACGCCTGCTCGAGGTGTTGCGCCGGGAGCCGGTGGATTTCGTCCAGTTCAACTACTCCATCGGCGAGCGCAACGCCGAGCGCGAGCTGTTGCCCCTCTGCGCCGACAAAGGCATCGCGGTACTGATCAATCGGCCCTTCCAGCGCGCGGCACTGTTCGATCGGGTCAAGGGAAAGAACCTTCCCGACTGGGCTGCGGTGGAGCTGGATGTCACCTCCTGGGCCCAACTGATGCTCAAGTTCATTCTCGCCAATCCGGCAGTGACGGCGGTGATTCCAGCCACCTCCAACCCGCGTTACATGGCCGACAACATCCTCGCCGGTCAGGGCCGCCTGCCTGACGCGGCTCAGCGCCAGCGCATCATCGAGTTGTTCGCCTGAGATGCAGGCGCTGACCCGGCGCCTGGCGCGGGCGATCAATGCCGAAGGTGAGGAGCTGGCGGCGGTGCTGGCCGGCTTCGCCCTGTTCTTCTGCCTGTTCGCCGGCTACTTCATGCTGCGGCCCATCCGCGAGGCGATGGGCATCACCGGCGGGGTGAACAACCTGCAGTGGCTGTTCACCGCCACCTTCGCCGTGATGCTGCTGGCGGTGCCGCTGTTCGCCTGGCTCAATTCGAAAGTTCCGCGAATTCACTTCATCGATTGGGTATACGGCTTTTTCTGCCTCAATCTACTGGTCTTCGTCCTGCTGTTTCGCGTCGATCACGATAGCGTGTGGCTGGCGCGGGTGTTCTACGTATGGATCTCGGTCTACAACCTGTTCGTCGTCTCGGTGGCCTGGAGCCTGATGGCCGATGTGTTCGACGGCGCCCAGGCGCGCCGGCTGTTCGCCTTCATCGCCGCAGGCGCCAGCGTTGGCGGGCTGTGCGGGCCGCTGCTGAGCGCCTTGTTGATCGGCGCTATCGGCGAGTCCGGGCTGATGCTGATGGCCGCGGTGCTGCTCGGCGCGGCCATGGTGCTCAAGCGCTATCTGATGGACTGGCGCGAGCGCCAGGGCGCCGGACGGTCTGGGGCGGTACCCAGCGAGAGCCCGCGCAAGCCGGTGCCGGGTAATCCGTTCAGCGGGCTGACGCGTATGCTCGGTTCGCGTTACCTGCTGGGTATCGGCGCATTCATTTTGCTACTCACTTCGGTGAGCACCTTTCTCTACTTCGAGCAGGCGCGCCTGGTGGCCGAACTGTTCCCTGATCGCGCCGCGCAGGTGCGGGTGTTCGGCGTGATAGATTTCGTCGTGCAGGCCGGTGCCCTGGCAACTCAGGTATTCATCACCGGCAGGGTGGCGCAGAAGCTCGGCGTGCGCGTGCTGCTGTCGCTGGTGCCGGCGCTGGTCTGCCTGGGCTTTATTGGTCTGGCGCTGGCGCCGACCTTCGCCATGCTGGCGGGGCTGATGATCGTGCGGCGCATCGGTGAATACGCCTTCGTCCGGCCGGGGCGGGAAATGCTCTTCGCGCCACTGGACGCCGAGAGCAAGTACAAGGTGAAGAACTTCATCGACACCGTGGTCTATCGCGGCGGCGATGCCCTCAGTGGCTGGGCCAAGGCGGGGCTGGACATGCTCGGCCACGGAGCCTGGCTGGTGGCCATGGTCGGTGCGCTCTGCGCCGCGCTATGGGGCGTGCTCGGCTGGTACCTGGGTGGCCGCGCCGATCGCCAAGTCGACAGGTAGGCTGTGCTGTGCGCACCGACATTGCACCACCCGTAGCTTGAAGAATGGCCGGTGCGCACGGCCTGTGGCGGCCCCGCGATACCCTACGGGTTGGCTGCTGCGACGATCTCCTCGATTAACCATTGCAGCGCGGCATCGCGCTGGCGCTGCGCCAGGCTGACCACTTCGAGGTGGAAGGGCCCGAGGGTGAAGGGCAGATCGAACAACTGCAGCGGCAGCAGCGTGGCGAAATGCCGGGCCAGGGCGGTGGGCAGCACCGCCGCCAGCTCGCTGCCGGCGACGATATGCGCGGCCTGCAGGTAGTTCGGCGTGGTGTAGAGGATCTGCCGCGACAGCCCCTGTTCCCCCAGCCATTGATCGACCATGCCGCGGGTCTGCCCGCCGTGTACCCACAGGTGACGCAGGCGCAGGAACGTCTCCAGATCCAGATTGCCCTGGCGCAGCAGAGGGTGCTCGCGGCGAACCGCCAGTTTGAGCGTCTCGCTCATCCAGTGACGGCGGGCGAAACGCGCTGGCATCTCGTCGAAACGGCCCAGCACCAGGTCAAGCTCGCCCTTGTCCAGCGCCTCCATCGGCAGGCTGGGGCTGAGGTGGCGAATATCGATGCCGATGCCCGGTGCCTTCTGGCTCAGACGATCGAGCAGGCGTGGCATGCACACCAGCTCGACGTAGTCGGTAACGGCAATGCGAAAGCGCTGGCGGCTGTTGCCCGGCTCGAAGGCCTCGCCGGCGCTCAGGCTCTGCTCCAGCTGACGCAGCGCGCTGCGGATCGGCGCCTCCAGTGCCAGTGCCCGCGGCGTTGGCTGCATGCGCCGGCCGACGCGCACCAACAGCGGGTCGTCGAGCAGTACGCGCAGGCGACCCAGCGCATTGCTTACCGCCGGCTGGCTCAGCGCCAGGTGTTCGGCGGCGCGCGAGACGTTCTGCTCGCGCAGCAGGGCGTCGAGTACGCGCAGCAGGTTGAGGTCGAAGTTAGTGAAATTCATCTACTGAATACGTCGTATCACAAGACTAAATTTCAAAAATAGTAACGGCTTGCTTATCGTGACCCAAGCTTTTCCCTGCGTATTCGAGAGGAACAACAATGACTCAAGTCGTCTCGCCGCTTCGCTGTGCCGCCGTGATCGGCGCCGGCACCATGGGCCGCGGTATCGTCATCAGCCTGGCCAATGCCGGCCTGCAGGTGCTGTGGTTGGATAACAACCCGCAGATGGTCGAGCAGGGCCTGGCGATGGCTGAGGAAACCTGGGCGCACAATGTCGCCAAGGGCCGTATCGATGCGCCCGAGGCCGCCGCGCGGCGCGCACGTATCGAGGCGGTGGACGGCTATGCGGCGCTGGCCGACGCCGACCTGGTGATCGAGGCGGTGTACGAGAATCTCGAGCTCAAACAAAGCATCTTCCGCGAGCTGGACGCGGTGCTGAAGCCGGATGCCATCCTCGCCAGCAATACCTCGGCGCTGGATGTCGACGCTATCGCTGCGGTCACCACGCGACCGGAATCGGTTCTGGGTCTGCACTTCTTCAGCCCGGCGCACATCATGAAACTGCTGGAAATCGTCCGTGGCGGCAGGACTGCGCCCGCCGTGTTACAGGCCGCCCGGGAGTTGGGCGAGCGCATGGGCAAGGTGGCAGTGGTGGCCGGTAACTGCCACGGCTTCATCGGCAACCGCATGCTGCACACCTACGTGCGCGAGGCGCGCATGCTGCTGCTCGAAGGCGCCTGGCCGCATCAGGTGGACGCGGCGCTACAGGGCTTCGGCTTCGCCATGGGGCCGTTTCGCATGTACGACGTGGTCGGCATCGACCTCGAATGGCGCGCCCGTGAACTGTCCGGCCAGGGCCAGGATGATCCGGCGGTGCAGGTGGATAACCGTCTGTGTGAGTTGGGGCGCTTTGGCCAGAAGAGCGGCAGGGGCTATTACCGCTATGCGCCCGGCAGTCGCCAGGCCGAGCATGATCCGGTCGTCGACGGGCTGGTGCAGATGCAATCGGAACGCCTGGGCTTCACCCGCCGCGATATCGGCAACGAGGAAATTCTCGAGCGCTGCCTGCTGGCACTGGTCAACGAAGGGGCGAAGATTCTCGAGGAGAACATCGCCGCTACTAGCCACGACATCGATCTGGTCTATCTCAACGGTTACGGCTTTCCCGCCGAGTGTGGCGGCCCGATGAGCTGGGCCGACGGCGAAGGTGTCGCTGCGATTCACCAGCGTCTGCTGCAACTCACCGAGCGCTTCGGCGCGCATTGGCAACCGGCGGCGCTGATCGAGCGGCTGGCTGCCGAGAACAAGTATTTCAGCGACGTACAGGAGGGTCGGGTATGAGCTATCAGGCGCCATTGCGCGATATGCGCTTCGTCCTGCACGAACTGTTCGACGCTGCCGGCCACTGCGAGCGTCTGGGTAACGGCCTGGATCGCGAGCTGATCGACGGCGTGCTGGAGGAGGCTGCAGCCTTCGCTGCAGGCGAGGTCGCGCCGCTCAATCGCAACAGCGATGAGGAGGGCTGCCACCTGGAAAATGGCCAAGTCATTACGCCCAAGGGCTTTGCCGAGGCCTACCGGCAATACGTGGACAACGGCTGGGCGAGCATGACCGGGCCGGTGGAATATGGCGGCCAGGGCTTCCCGCAACTGGTGGCCTTTGCCTTCCACGAAATGCTGATGGGAGCCTCGCTATCCTTCCGCGTCTACTCCGGGCTGACCGAGGGCGCCGTGCTGGCGCTGCACAAGCACGGCAGCGAAACGCTGAAGCAGCAGTACCTGGGCAAGCTGGTCAGCGGTCAGTGGACCGGCACCATGTGTCTGACCGAGCCGCAGGCCGGCACCGACCTGGCGTTGCTGCGTACCCGCGCCGAGCCGCAGGCCGACGGTAGCTACCGCGTCAGCGGCAGCAAGATCTTTATCAGCGGCGGCGAGCAGGACATCTCCGAAAACATCATCCATCTGGTGCTGGCGCGCCTGCCGGATGCGCCTGCTGGCGTGAAGGGCATTTCATTGCTGCTGGTGCCGAAATTTATCGCTGCCGCCGACGGCACACCGGGTGAACGCAACACGCTGTCGTGTGGCGCTATCGAGCACAAGATGGGCATCAAGGGTGCCTCCACCTGCGTGATGAACTTCGACGGCGCCACCGGCTGGTTGGTAGGCGAGGCCAACCAGGGCCTGGCCTGCATGTTCACCATGATGAACGACGCGCGCTTTCAGGTCGGCCTGCAGGGCTTGGGGATAGGCGAGGCGGCCTTCCAGGGCGCGCTGCGTTATGCCCGCGAGCGCCTGCAGTCACGTGGTCTGGCGGGCGTGCAGGCGCCGGACAAGGCAGCTGATCCGATCATCAATCATCCCGACGTGCGACGCATGCTGTTGACCCAGAAGACCCTGGTCGAGGGCAGCCGCATGCTCGCCGCCTACACCGCGCGCCTGCTCGACCTGGAGCATGGTGCCGACTCGGCCGAGGCACGCAAGGCGGCCGGCAAGCGCGCGGCGCTGCTGATCCCTATCGTCAAGGCGTTCTTCACCGACATGGGCCAGGAAGTGGCCAGCCATGGCGTGCAGGTCTACGGCGGGCATGGCTTCATCCGCGAGTGGGGCATGGAGCAACTGATGCGCGACAGCCGCATCACCCAGCTTTACGAAGGCACCAACGGCATCCAGGCGCTGGACTATATCCGTCGTAAATTGCTGGGCGACGGTGCTGCGGAGTTGTCCGCACTGCAGGCCGAGTTCAGCCAGCTGTGCGATGCCGAGGCGGATCGACCGGCCCTGGCTCAGATGGCCAGCGTGGTGCAGGCCCGCTTGGGCGAATGGCGCGAGCTAAGCACAGAAGTGATTGCCGCCTGTCAGCGCGACCCGCAGGAGATCGGCGCCACTTCGGTGGATTTTCTCCAGTACTCGGCTTATATGCTGCTCGCCGGTTTCTGGCTGCAAGCCGCGGCGCGGGCGCAGGATGCGCTGGAGTCAGGCAGCGGTGAGGCGGCGTTCTACCAGGCCAAGCTGCACAGCGCCGATTTCTATCTGCGCCGTGTGCTGCCGCGCGCTAGCGCGCACCGCGAAGCCCTGCTGGGCGGCGCGCAGTGCCTGATGGCCATGGATGAGGGCAGTTTCGCCTTTTAGCGCAGATGTCTGTAGGAGCCGGCTTGCCGGCGATGCCGGTTGTGATCGCCGGCAAGCCGGCTCCTACGGACGCAGCGGCGTAGCCCGGATGCAATCCGGGGACATTTGCATGACCGGTCCCGGATTGCATCCGGGCTACAACAAGAGGAGCACCCCATGCACCCCTTCAGCTTCGCCACCACCGCGCAGATTATCTGCGAATCCGGCGCCAGCCTGCGTCTGGCCGAACTCTGCCATGAGCGCGGCGCCCGGCGCGTGCTGATCGTCACTGACCCGGGCATAACCCGCCTGGGTCTGCTCGAACCGCTGCTGCCGGGCTTCGCTGGTGCCGGCATGAGTGTGCAGGTGTTCGACCAGGTGCTGGCCGACCCGCCCGAGGTCGTGGTGCTGGCTGCCGTGGCTCAGGCTCGTGAGTTGCAAGCTGAGCTGGTGGTCGGCTTCGGTGGTGGTAGCTCGATGGACGTGGCCAAGCTGGTGGCTCTGCTGGCGCATCCAGACTGCGCCCAGGCGCTGAGCGAGATCTACGGTGTGGGTAACGCGCGCGGTCGGCGCCTGCCGCTGATCCAGGTGCCGACCACGGCCGGCACTGGCTCCGAGGTGACGCCCATCGCCATCGTTACCACTGGCGAGACCACCAAGATGGGTGTGGTTTCGCCGCTGCTGCTGCCGGATCTGGCCCTGCTCGACGCCGATCTGACCCTTGGCCTGCCGGCAGCGGTCACCGCGGCCACCGGGATCGATGCCATGGTGCACGCCATCGAGGCCTACACCAGCGCGCTGAAGAAAAATCCGCTTTCCGACCTGCTGGCACGTGAAGCGCTGCGCCTGCTGGCAGCCAACCTCGACGAGGTGGTGAACAACGGCAGCAACCGCGACGCCCGCCAGGCCATGTTGCTCGGCGCCTGTCTGGCCGGGCAGGCCTTCGCCAATGCGCCAGTGGCGGCGGTGCATGCCCTGGCCTACCCGCTGGGCGGGCATTTCCATATTCCCCATGGGCTGTCCAACGCCCTGGTGCTGCCGCAGGTGCTGGCCTTCAATGCACCGGCAGCGTCGTCACTGTACGCCGAGCTGGCGCCGTTGGTGCTGGGTGAGCGTCTGCGGGCGGGCAGCGCGGCGGCGCAGACCGAACAATTGATCGAAGCGCTGGCCGGCTTCAGCCAGCGCAGCGGCCTGCCCACACGGCTTCGCGATACCGGAGTGAGCGAGACGATGTTGCCCACGCTGGCGGCGGACGCCATGCTGCAGCAGCGCCTGCTGGTGAACAATCCGCGCGAGATGAACGAGCAACAGGCCCTGGCCATTTATCAGGCTGCTTACTGATTCAGGTCGCGGCTAAAGCCCCTCCCACAGATCCGCAAGCTTTGTGGGAGGGGCTTTAGCCGCGATTCCAACCCAAGGATCATCGATGACCCAACCCCAGCACCTGCGTGGCGATTACCGCCACTTCCAGCCGATCACCACGCGCTGGCACGACAATGACCTCTACGGCCACGTCAACAACGTGACCTACTACAGCTACTTCGACAGCGCGGTGAACGCCTACCTGATCGCCGAGGGTGGTCTGGATATCCACGACGGCGCGGTGGTCGGCTTCGTGGTCAGCTCCAGCTGCGACTACTTCGCCTCCATCGCTTTCCCTGATGCCATTGAAGTGGGGCTGCGCGTCGGCAAGTTGGGCAACAGTTCGGTGCAGTACGAGCTGGCGATCTTCAAGAGCGGCGAGGAGCAGGCCTGCGCCGCCGGGCGGTTCGTCCATGTATTCGTCGACCGTGCGAGCAACCGTCCCGTCGCGATACCTGAAACCTTGCGTGCGGCGATGGCAGCATTGCAGGTGGACTGAACGCTCCGCACACAGCGCACTCCACTTTGGGTGTAATCATCACTGGGTAGGGGGCGCCATGCGCACCTCCTGCCGCGGCCTGCTAGGCTGTGGGCAATTATCCGCCAGGGAGTGCCCATGTCCGATCTTGAACGTGAGCAGGCGCAGCGACGCGCCGCTCGCATCGCCGCCTTCCGCGAGGAGCTGGCCGAGCTGCGCCAGGAGCAAGTGCTGCAGCTGAGCGAGGCACAGGAACAGGCCGTCACCGACCATCATCGCCAGTTGCTGGCTCACTTTCGCCAGGCGCTGGATATCGACGCCGATGCGCGCGCGCGCCAGCTGTCGCTGGGCATGCGCCTGGCCTCGCTGTTCGGTGCGCTGGCGCTGTCGGCCGGGCTGTTTTTCCTGTTCTACCAGTTCTGGGGGCTGTTCGACGCCATTGCGCAAGTCGCCATCCTCCTCGGCAGCACCCTGGGCAGCCTGCTGCTGTGCTTCTGGTTGCAGGCGCGCGATACCTCGGGCTACTACGCCAAGCTGGCGGCCGTGCTGGCGTTCGTCTGCTTCGTACTGAACCTGTCGATGCTCGGGCAGATCTTCAATATCACCCCGTCGGACAGGGCTCTTTTGCCCTGGGGAGCGTTAGCGCTGCTGCTGGCCTACCAGTGCCGCCAGCGCCTGCTGCTGGTGGTGGCGTTGCTCTGCTTCGGTCTGTTCGTCGCTGCGCGCCTTGGCGACTGGCTGGGCTGGCACTGGTGGTCGTTGGGCGAACGGCCGGAGCTGTTCCTGTCGCTGGCGGCGCTGCTGCTGGTACCGCAATGGCTCGATCAGCGGCGCTATCCGGGCTTTGCCGCCTGCTACCGAGTGGTCGGCCTGCTCTATCTGCTGGGCCCGGTGCTGGTGCTGTCCTATTGGGGCGGCGGCAGCTACCTCGCCTGGTCGACGGGTTGGATCGAGGCCTTCTACCAGGCGCTCGGCTTCGTCCTCGCCGGGCTGACCATATGGCTTGGTATTCGTCGCGGCTGGGGAGAGGTGGTCAATACCGGCCTGGTCTTCGCGCTGATCATGCTTTTCGCCAAGCTGTTCGACTGGTGGTGGCAGTTGCTGCCGCGCTACCTGTTCTTCCTCTTGCTCGGGCTGATCGCCGTGCTGCTGCTGGTGGTGTTGCAGCGCTGGCGGCGCAGCGCGCCGGGAGGTGCGCAATGAAGCGGTCAGCGTGGCTTGCTCTCGGCGTGGTGCTGTTGAGCAATGCCGTTGCCCTGGGCGGCGTCTGGTACAACCGCAGCGGCGAGCCCGAGGCGCAACTGCTGCTCAGCGAGCGCGAGCTACAACGCGTCTACGGTGGCTGGTTGCGCGATGAGGACGATGGCGTACTGCGCCTGCAACTGAGCTGGCAGCGCCCCGGTGATGGTTGGCAGTTGCCCTGGCTGGATCAGACCAAGCTGCGTGAGCTGGGGTTCTCTGCTACCGATGAGCAAACCTTGAACAGACAGCCGGCACGCCAGGTCTGGTTGGTGCTGGAGCTGGATGGACCGTTGTACCGAGGTCAGGTCCAGCAGGCTCGCCAGGCACTGGACGCTGCAGAAGCTGAATTAGGTGGTAAGCCCGAGAGCGAGGTGTTGCGGCAAGAGCGTGATGATCGCCAGCGCCGTCTGCAATTCATCGAGCAGCAAGCCAGCCGTCTGATGCTGGTGGATGCGGGGGTGGATGCGCAGGTGCTGCGTCAGCGCTGGCCGGATAGACAGCGCCAGGTGTTACTGGCCGGAAGTATCGAGCCTTATCACCACGGTGCAGAGGCCGGCTATGGCGCGACCATTCGCCTGGAGAGCGACCGCCTTAGCGTTCCCCATGCCTATCGCGAGCTGGCGCGTGGCTGGGAGCGCGGACATGAACAAACAGGGTTCAAGGCACAGATCGAAGTCGCCTTCGGTCGTCGCCATGAGCCCTGGGTGCTAGGGTTTGTTGGCGTTTCGACGCGACCGCGCCGGAGCCAGTTTTAGCGCGGAGCTAGGCACGAGACGCGAAGTTTGGTTGCCCAAATGAGCCGTCGAGTAACGACGCGCCACGCTAAAACTGGCCCGGCCCTTCGGGTTGCGCGGGAAATGACTCCCGCTGTTGTTGCAGGACTTGGCAAGGGAATGACCATTGCCTGCGTCCTGCGCCTAACCGGGAGCCATTTCTCGCGGCAACGCGGCTTGCGTCGAAATGCCAACAGACCCTAGGCATCCGTCAGTGACGGCGCCAGTGCTTGTGGTGCTTCTTGTGTTTCTTACCATGGTAGTGGCGGTGATGCTTGCCACGACGATCATCGTCGTAGCTGGCATTGCCCATGTAGTTGCCCAGCGCGCCACCGGCGCCGCCACCGACTGCCGCACCGACCACGCCGCCGGTGTTGCCACCGACCTGCTGACCAACGACGTTGCCGCCGGCTGCGCCCAGTGCGCCGCCAATGGCGGCTTCGGTACGGCTGCGCCGGTCGGCACCGACCATGCTGCCGGCTGCGCCGCCGAGACCGGCGCCGACCGCCGCGCCGGTGTTGCCACCGACCTGCTGGCCAACCATCGCCCCCACTGCGCCACCCAGGGCACCACCCAAACCGGCTTCGGTACTGCCGGCAAAGGCAAAGCCGCCGCTGCTCAGGCCAAGGGAAAGAAAGAAGAATTGCAGAGACTTCATGGACACCTCGATCACAGGATTCGCCGGTCAATGGCGAGCGTTACGCCATTGACCGGTGATCTGCGCAGGAGGTTCCTGGCCGCCTGTCAGCTCGCTGCGCTACTACCCAGCAGATTGCCGCCGCTGGCCGCCTGCAGACGAATGGCGACGAACTTGCTGGTCGGTGTGCTGCTGCCGATACCGGCGCTTTCCAGCGGCACCAGCGGGTTGGCCTCGGGGAAGTAGGCAGCGGCCTGGCCGGCCGGGATGTCGAAGGCGAGCAGGGTGAAGCCGCTGACGCGACGTTCGATGCCATCGTTCCACAGCGAGCGGATGTCCACCTTCTGCCCGGGCTTGAAGCCGAGGCGGAGGATGTCCGCCTCGTTGGCGAAGAGCACGTCACGCTGCCCGCGCACGCCCCGGTAGCGGTCGTCGAGGCCATACACCGTGGTGTTGTACTGGTCGTGCGAGCGCAGGGTCTGCAGGATCAGATCCGGCGTTTCACCGCTCTCGCGCACCTGCGATGGCAGCAGGTCGGCAAGCAGCGCATTGGCCTTGAAGTTGGCCTTGCCGGATGCGGTTTTCCATTGCCGCGCGCCGGCCGAGTTGCCGAGGTAAAAACCACCGGGGTGAGCGACACGCTGGTTGAAGTCGTGGAAGCCGGGAATGGTATCGGCGATCAGTTCGCGGATGCGGTCGTAGTCGGCGATCAGCGCGTCCCAGTCCACCGGATGGTTGCCCAGTGCGGCCTTGGCGATCCCGGCGACGATGGCCGGCTCCGAGCGCATCTCGCTGCCGGCAAGCGGTTCGAGCTGGCCGTAGGAAGCGTGGATCATGCTGAACGAGTCTTCCACCGTCACCGCCTGCGGGCCGCCGGCCTGGTGGTCGATGTCGGTACGCCCGAGGCACGGCAGGATCAGCGCATCACGACCGACGGTGAGGTGGCTGCGGTTGAGCTTGGTGCTGATCTGCACCGTGAGGTCGCAGCTCTGCAGTGCCTTGTGCGTACGCGGGCTGTCCGGCGTGGCCTGGGCGAAGTTGCCGCCGAGGCCGATGAACACCTTGGCCTGGCCGTCGATCATGGCGTTGATCGCCTCGACGGTGTTGTGGCCGTTCTCGCGCGGCACCTTGAACTGGAAGCGTTTTTCCAGGGCATCGAGCAGCGTCACCGGCGGGCGGTCATTGATGCCCATGGTGCGGTCGCCCTGCACGTTGCTGTGGCCGCGCACCGGGCACAGGCCGGCGCCGGGGCGGCCGAGGTTGCCGCGCAGCAATTGCAGGTTGACGATTTCCTGGATGGTGGCCACCGAATGGTGGTGCTGGGTGATGCCCATGGCCCAGCAGATGATCACTCGCTCGGCGCGGCGGTACATGCGCGCGGCCTGTTCGATGTCCTGCAGGCTGAGGCCGGACTGAGCCTCCAGCGCCTCCCAACTGCAATCGTCGAGCAACTGCAGATAAGCCTCGACGCCGTCGGTGTGCTCGGCGATGAAGGCATGGTCGAACACTGCCGGTTCGCCCTTGGCCTGCGCCTCGCGCTCCCACTGCAGGAGGAACTTGGCGATGCCGCGCAGGGCAGCCATGTCGCCGCCCAGCGCCGGACGGAAGAAAGCCGTATTCAGCGGCTCGGAACCGTTGGTGAGCATCTCCAGCGCGTGTTGCGGATGCTGGAAGCGCTCCAGGCCACGTTCCTTGAGCGGGTTGAAGCAGACCACCTGGGCGCCGCGTTTGACCGCTTCACGCAGCGGCTCGAGCATGCGCGGGTGATTGGTGCCAGGGTTCTGACCCAGCACGAAAATGGCGTCGGCATGCTCGAAATCGTTGAAGGTCACGCTGCCCTTGCCGATTCCCACGCTTTGGCCCAGGGCGACACCGCTGGCCTCGTGGCACATGTTCGAGCAGTCGGGGAAGTTGTTGGTGCCATAGGCGCGCACGAACAACTGGTAGAGGAAGGCGGCCTCGTTGCTGGCCCGGCCGGAGGTATAGAACTCGGCATGGTCCGGGCTCGGCAGAGCCTTGAGGTGCCGGGCAATCAGGGCGAAGGCGTCATCCCAGCTGGTCTGCACGTAGCGATCGGTACTGGCGTCGTAGCGCATCGGATGGGTCAGGCGGCCCTGGTACTCGAGCCAGTAGTCGCTCTGCTCGCGCAGTTGGCTGACCGTGTAGCGGGCGAAGAAGGACGCATCCACGCGGCGCTTGGTAGCTTCCCAGTTGACCGCCTTGGCACCGTTCTCGCAGAACTTGATGTGACCGTCTTCGGGCGAATCGCCCCAGGCGCAGCCGGGGCAGTCGAAGCCGCCGTTCTGGTTGGTCTTGAGCAGCGCGCGCAGGTTCTTGAACGGTTGTTTGCTGTCCAGCCAGAAACGGGTGACGGCGTTCAGCGCGCCCCAACCGGCAGCAGGGCCGCTGTAGGGCTTGTAACGGGGATTGACGGGTTGCAGGCTCATGGTCGTTCTTCTTCGTCAGGCGCGGGGCTGTAGACCCGCGGCGTGCTGTGATGGGGCAGGTGGATCAGGTTGAGGCGGTGGCGCCGCGCCCAGTCCACGGTCAGGGCGGTGGGCGCGGACAGGCTCACCAGCGTGTCGATGCCGGCGCGTACCGCCTTGTGCAGCAGCTCCAGGCTGCAGCGACTGGTGACCAGGGCGAAGCCGCCATGGGTGTCTAGGCGCTCGCGGGCGATGGCGCCGATCAGCTTGTCCAGGGCGTTGTGGCGACCGATGTCTTCGCGGCACAGACGAATCTCGCCGCTGGCGTCGATGAACAGGGCGGCATGCAACGCGCCGCTGTGGCGTGCCAGTTGTTGCTTGTCACCGATGCGTTCGCGCAGGCCGGTCAGGTGTTCGAGCGGCGGCAACGCAGCGCCGTGCAGGGCGGTCAGGGCCGGCAGCGCCTGTTCCAGGGCATCTACGCCGCACAGGCCGCAGCCACTGGTGCCGGCCATTTGCCGGCGTTGCTGCTTGAGCGCCCAGAAGGCTCTGCTGCTAACCTGCAGGCGCGCTTCGCGGCTGTCACCGAGGCCGCGTAACTGGATGTCATAGATGTCGTCGATGGACTTGATCAGGTCGTTACCGAGACTGAAACCGACGGCAAAGTCTTCCAGATGATGGGGGGAAACCATCATCACGGCCTGATTCAGGTCGTTGTAGCTGATCGCCAGGGCACATTCTTCGGCCAGTGCAGCGTGCTGCGCACGACCGTCACCGAGTTCGGCGTAGGTGTAGGCACTGGCGATGTGCGACTGGGCGGCTGGCTTGGCCATCGAGGCGCGCTCTGTGACAGATTGACACAGCTAAGCCTAGGCCCATGGGCGGGGAGCGTCTAATCGTTGGCTTTGATGTGTTGATCGAGCAAATCTATCAAGCGTCTGCCAGCCACTCACGTGCCTCTTCGAAGCAGGCTTGCGCGAGCGGTGAGGCAGGGGCGCTACGACGCATGATCAGGCCCTGAGGTGCCAGGGTATGAGCCTCCTCGATGGGCAGAAGGCGCAGGTGACCGTCGGTCGGAGCACCGTCGGCCGGCAACGGCATGACGCTGCAGCACAGACCGGCGCTGACCGCTTGAGTCAGGTGGTGCACGGCGTCGGCTTCCAGGCGCACCTGTGGGCTGAGGCCGCGAGCACGGAAACTGTGATCGATGGACTGGCGAAAGTGCATGCCGGTGGAGAGCAGGCCCAGGGGCAGGTTGGCCAACTGCTCCCAGCGCAGGCTGCTGCTGACGAAGTGGAAGTGACGCTGATCATAGAGCAGGCCCATGCGTGCTTCCGCCAACTCCAGGCTGGCGAAGTGCTCGCGGTCGAGTCGGTCGAGATAGGACAGGCCAAGGTCGAGCTGATTACGTACCAGTCCCTCGAGAATCTGATCGCTGCTCAGCGCATGCAGCTGAAAGCGCAGCCCGGGGTGACGCTCGGCGAACAGACTGATCAGGCGCATCGGGTCGAAACTGGCCAACGGCACCACGCCCAGGCGCAGGGTACCCACCAGATGTCCACGGCAGGCGGCAGCCTCGGCGAGCAGGCCATCCTGCGCCGCCAGCAAACTGCGCGCCCAGGCCAGGATGCGCTCGCCTTCGGCGCTGAAACCCTCGAAACGCTGTCCGCGGCGCACCAGCTCCAGACCCAGCTCGTCTTCCAACTGGCGCAGGCGCATGGACAGCGTCGGCTGGGTCACGTGGCAGCGTGCAGCGGCCTGACCGAAGTGGCGGGTCTCGTCGAGGGCGACGAGAAATTTCAGCTGCTTGATATCCATGGGGGCTCCTGGTTTGCCCGGATTCTAATGCGCGAACGCTAATCAGGGGTGTTTCCTGAACTAGACTTTGGTCTTCGGGCGGTTTGCCCGCTCATTCACAAGGAACGAGAGGAATCGCCATGAGTCTGTTTGCCTTTGTCAAAGACGCCGGGGTCAAGCTCTGGGAATCGCTGGTGGGTCAGGAGGCGCAGGCCGCCGAATCACTCAAGGAACACGTTACCAAGGTCGGTCTGGGTAACCCGAACATCGAAGTCAGTGTCGAGGGTGACAAGGTCATCGCCCGTGGCGAAGCGGCCAGCCAGGAAGAGAAGGAAAAGATCCTCCTGGCGCTGGGCAACGTTGCCGGTGTCGGTGAAGTCGATGACCAGATCAGCGTGACCACGCCCGCCCCCGCAGCGCGCTTCGTCACGGTGAAGAAGGGCGACACACTGAGCGCCATCGCCAAGGCCGAATACGGCAATGCCAATGCCTACATGAAGATATTCGAGGCCAACAAGCCGATGCTCAGTCACCCGGACAAGATCTATCCGGGGCAGGTATTGCGGATTCCGTAGGCTGCATATTGCTTTTTACATCCGCCAGAACGGCATTGGGCAGCCACAGGTGGAAAACGCTTCGCGGTTTTCCACCCTACAGCCCCTGCAGCAACTCCCGGTAATCCTCCACCGCGGCGAATTCCTCGGTGTCTTTCGGTCCTGCCTGGCTGTCCGGCTGGCTCACGGCAAGCAGGTGGGCGACACCGAACCGGCCGGCGCTGCGCAGGATCGGTAGGCTGTCGTCGATGAACAGGCTGCGTGCGGGGTCGAAGTCGACCTCCTGGCGCAGGGCGAACCAGAACTGTTGATCTTCCTTGGGGAAGCCGTAGTCATGGGAGCTGATCAGGCGCTCGAACCAGGGCGCCAGCTCGACGCGCTCCATCTTCAGCGACAGTGAGTCGCGGTGCGCGTTGGTGATCAGCACCACGCGCTTGCCTGCTGTGCGTAGAGCGTTCAGAAACAGCTCGGCATCCGCGCGCAGGGCGATCAGGTGAGCGACCTCGCGCTTGAGATCGCGGATCGACAACTTCAGCTCGCGGCTCCAGAAGTCTGTGCAGTACCAGTTCAGCGTACCGGCATGCTGGCGAAACAGCGGCAGCAGTTCGGCCTGGGCCAACGCCAGGCTGACGCCGTGATGTTCGGCATAGCGTTGCGGCAGGTGGGTGAGCCAGAAGTGGTTGTCAAAATGCAGATCGAGCAGGGTGCCGTCCATGTCCAGCAGGACGGTGTCGATCTGGTGCCAGGGTAGTGCGGACATGCGCGCGTCTCTGATAGGACACCTTTAAAAACTACCTGCGTCGTCATCGCTGCGTTGAAAACACGCTCGAAATGCTCATGTACAAAAGTACAGTCGAGCGCGACCCCGGCCGTTTCTCGCCTGTTTGATTCGCTGGCGCTCACCCTTCGGGCCAGCCTTCGGCTGTTACTCCCGTTGGTCGTTGCGCCTTGCGCTGACTGCCTCGCCTACGTTTTTAGAGGGTCCTGTGAATCTGTAGGTTGTTTTGCCTTGATGCAATCTCGGTCAGGGATAATGTGAAAAGCCGCTGTATGATAACCCGCTCGGTCCCGCCAAGGAGTTGCCTCATGCGCCAAAAACCCACGGTCCTCGCCCGCGAAATCGTCGCCAGCAGCCGTCTGTTTCGTGTCGAGGAAGTGCAGTTGCGCTTCTCCAATGGCACGGAGCGCACCTATGAGCGACTGGTTGGCAGCGGCTCCGGCTACGGCGCGGTGATGGTGGTGGCGATGCTCGATGCCGAGCACGCGGTGCTGATCGAGGAGTATTGCGGAGGCACCGACGACTATCAGCTGTCGTTGCCGAAGGGGCTGATCGAGCCGGGTGAAGACGTGCTGGTGGCGGCCAATCGTGAGCTCAAGGAAGAAGCCGGTTTTGGCGCGCACGAGCTGGAGTACATCACCGAGCTGAGCCTGTCGCCCGGTTACATGAGCCAGAAGATTCAGGTGGTGCTGGCGCGCAATCTGTACGAGGAACGCTTGCCCGGTGATGAACCCGAGCCGATGCGGGTCGACCGCATCAGCCTGCGCGAGTTGTCCAGCCTGGTCCAGCACGAGCAGTTCAGTGAAGGGCGTGCCCTGGCGGCGCTGTACCTGGTGCGCGACCTGCTGACCGAGCGCGGGGAGTTCTGCCCGTGAGTCATCCTTTTATTCCTCAGGTGATCGAGCTGGTACGCGCGGCTGGCGCAGCGACCCTGCCTTACTGGCGCAGCGGTGTGGCGGTGACGGAGAAGGCCGATGCCTCGCCGGTGACCGCTGCCGACCTGGCCGCGCACCATATCCTGCTCGATGGCCTGCAGGCGCTGGCTCTGGAGGTGCCGGTGCTGTCGGAAGAGGCCGCCAATATCCCGCTGGCCGAGCGCGCCGGCTGGACGCACTGGTGGCTGGTAGATCCGCTCGATGGCACCAAGGAATTCATCGCCGGTTCCGAAGAGTTCACGGTCAACGTCGCCTTGATCGAGCGTGGCCGCGTGGTCTTCGGCGTGGTCGGCATTCCGGCCAATGGGCGCTGCTATTACGGCGGCGCGGGGCTAGGAGCCTGGCGCAGCGAAGTACCAGGCGATGAGCAGTCGATCAGCGTACGTCTGGTGCCCGCGCAGGGCTTCACCCTGGTGGCCAGCAAGCGTCATTCAAGCCCGGCGCAGGAAACCTTGATAGCGGGTTTGGCCGCCCGTTTTGGTGAGCCGGCGCTGGCCAATATCGGCAGTTCGCTGAAGTTCTGCCTGTTGGCCGAAGGCAATGCCGACTGCTATCCGCGTCTGGCGCCCACCTCGCAGTGGGATACCGCCGCAGCGCAGGGTGTGCTGGAAGGCGCTAGGGGCGAGGTGCTGGATCTGGCCGGCGCAGCGCTCACCTACGAGGCGCGCGAATCCTTCCTCAACCCCTCTTTCCTGGCCTTGCCGGCTGCAGCCGAATGGCGTGGCGAGCTGATCGAGCTGGCGCGGGCGCTTCAATCGTAGGGCGGGTGAAACCCGCCGCGACATTGGCGGGTTGCACCCGCCCTACAACGCAACAGGCTCAATCGAGCATATCGCTGTAGCGCGAGTCCTTCTTGAACACCAGTGGCTGGTCGAAACCCGGCACCTTCACTTCTTCGGTGGTGATGGAGATCGCCTGGTCGTCGATCATGTCGTTGCCGAAGTTGTAGATGATGTCCAGCTTGCCCTGCAGCGCCTGCTGGTCGTAGGCAGCAGCGGCGACACGGGTGCCTTCACGGCGCGCCAGGTAGGCGTCGAAGGCGGCCTGGCCATGACGCTTGCGCAGCATGCGCTCGGTGACGTGCGGGGCCAACACCAGAGCGCTGGCGTTGTTGCCGCCAAAACCCTTGGAGTTGATGAAGGCCACGTCCAGCGCCTGCTCACCCACTTTACGGTCTTCGGTGGACAGGCTCAGGTGATCCTGGTGTACGTCGCCGGCGACTGCGTCGATGGTCTTCAGGCCCGGCACGATGCCGTACTTGAAGGCGCCGAGGGCAGCAATCACCTGGTCGCCACTGGCAGTGGCCAGGGAATGGCCGACGAAGGCCTTCACCGCCGTGATCGGCCATTGTTCGATGCCGAAGGCCGCCGCGACTCGGTCTAGAATCTCCGACTCTGTGACGCGGTTGGCCGGCGTGCTGGAACCGTGGGCATGGACGAAACTGCGGTTGCGTACGGCGTCCAGGCCGAGCAGCTGTACGGCGCTGGCCACGGCCTTGGCCACGGTCAGGTAGTTGCCCGGGCCGGGAGCGGAAATGGATTTCTTGAAACCATCGGCGTTGATGAACACGTCCGGCACTGCGCCATGGATATCGGCACCCAGCTCCAGGGCCAGTTCGTCGTCCATCAGCACCACGAACTGGCAGGCCTCGGCCAGGGTGAAACCGCAGTTGTCACCGAACGGGCGGCTGGCGCGGCGGAAGTCCACCTCGCTCTTGCCTTCGATCTGGCGCAGGCCTTCTTCGGTGGCCAGCGCGCCCATGGCGCCGTAACCCTCGATGCACTCCTGGTTGATCGGCGCCTCGCTGCTGCCGACGATCACCACACGCGCCTTGCCCGAGGTGATCTGCTCGATGCCCTTCTGCAGGTTGTAGAGGAAGGTGGCGCAGGCGCCGGTGATGCTGCCGGTGGTGCCGACGCTGCCGAGCACGTAGGCGTTGATGAAGTCGGCCGGCATGGTGTTCAGGCCCAGAGCCAGTTGCTTGGCGGTGACGCGGCCGCCCTTCAGGCGCGACTGCATCATGCCACCGAAGCCGTTCTCGTCGAGCTGGCTCATGATGCAGCTGGCGAACACGGCAATCTCGTCTGGTGCGACATGTTGAACGATGCGCTGCCAGTCGATGCCCACCGAACGCAGGGCGTCGGTGACGCCGACCACGGTCATGGCCAGGCCGCGCGGGTGGAAGCGTGCGTTGTACAGCTCGCTCGGCTCGAAGCCGGTGGGCAACTGACCGGCGGATTTCACCGCCAGCGGGCGGTAGCTGTCGACCTTGAATTCGCAGCTATCGTGCAGGGTGACGCGCACTTCATTGCCTTCGAGTTCTTCCAGCGACCAGTTCGCCGGCAGCGGCTCGGGCAGTTGTTTGCGCTGGGTGATGAAGCTCAGGTTGGCGCCATCGGCGGGGGCGACGCTGATGTTCTTCTGCCAGTGGGCAGCGTCCGGGTCGAGATGCTGCTTCTCGAGACGGCGCACCAGGGTGCCAGCCAGGATTTCCTTGGCGTAGCGGCTTTCGATGTCGGCGAGGCTCAGCGGCTGGCCGTCCTGATCCTGGTACTGGCCATCGGCCACGCGCACCAGCTTCATCATCTGCGCCAGCCCGGCCAGGGTTTCCTGGCGAGCCTGGGGGGCCAGCGATTCCTGCACGGTGCGACGGAAGCCGTGGTGGAAGGAGCTGCGCCCGGCTGCGTTGTAACCCCCAAAACCCACGATCACAGGTAAGCGCGACATAAATCAAAAGCTCCTGAACAAGGCCAGCGCGACGCCAGGCCGGCGCCTCAGGGCGCGAGCAGGGTCATAGGGCGGTGGCATTTGGAAAATTTCGGCTGCCTAACCTGACGTGGATCATGACCGTCGAGTCACTACTTCGTCCAATGTCGTGGTGAGTGCAAGGCGTGTCGCGGATGGGAGGGGGAGAGTAGGGCGGACTCAGGAGCGAAGCGAACAGTCCGCCGACTCACGTCAGGCTCGGCATCACAAAGCGGCGTACTGCTTCGCGACGACGGCATGGATGCAGGAGTTAGAGCGACGCAGGAAGCCAAAACCGAGTACGCCCTACTAAAAGCGAGCCCGCCGGCTGGCGGGCTTGTGTCGGCTCAGCCCTGGTAGCTGATATGACCGTCGACCAGCGTGTAGCGCACCGCACCGGGCAGACAATGGCCTAGGAAGGGACAGTTGCTGCCCTTGGAGTACCACTGCTCACCGGCGACGGTCGAGGCCCCTGCATCGAACAGCACGATATCGGCAGCGCCGCCGACGCGCAGCGAGCCAGCCGGCAGGCGCAGTGCGGCGGCCGGGCCATTGGTCAGGCGCGCCAGCAGCGTCGGCAGATCGAGCAGGCCGTCCTGCACCAGGCTAAGTGCCAGCGGCAGCAGCAACTGCACGCTGCTGATGCCTGGCTCGGTCGCAGCGAAAGGCGCCAGCTTGGCATCGCGCTCGTGCGGCTGGTGGTGGCTGGCGATGGCGCTGATGACTCCGGCTTTCACCGCTTCGCGCAGGCCATCACGGTCGGCCTGCGAGCGCAGCGGCGGTTGTACGTGATAGAGGCTGGAGAAGTCGATCAGCGCCTCGTCGGTCAGGATCAGCTGGTACAGCGCCACATCGGCGGTCACCGGCAGGCCACGGGCCTGGGCGTTGGCGATCAGCTCGGCGCCACGAGCGCTGGTGATCTGGCTGAAGTGCGCGCGCACGCCGCTCTGTTCCACCAGCAGCAGGTCGCGGGCCAGGGCCACGGTTTCGGCGGTTTCCGGGATGCCGGCCAGGCCGAGGAAGCTGGCTGTCGGGCCTTCGTGGGCCAGGCCGCCTTCTGCGAGGTCGGCGTCCTGCGAGTGGAAGATTACCTGCAGGTCGAAGGTGGCTGCGTATTCCAGAGCGCGGCGCAGGGTGCGACTGCTGCGGAAGTTGTCCAGGCCGTTGCCGAAGGCCACGCAACCGGCGTCGCGCAGGGCGACCAGTTCGGCGAGCTGCTCGCCGGCCAGCCCCTTGCTAAGCGCGCCAATGGGGAAGACCTTGGTGTGCCCGGCTTCACGAGCACGGTCGAGGATCAGCTCGGCCACGGCCGAGGTATCCAGTACTGGCTTGGTGAACGGCGGGCAGCACAGGCTGGTGACACCTCCGGCCGCTGCGGCCAGGGTTTCCGTGGCGATGCTGCCTTTGCGGCTATAGCCGGGCTCGCGCAGGGCCACCGACAGGTCGACCAGGCCGGGCGCAGCGATCAGGCCTTGAGCGTCGAGGCTCTTTTCGCTGACGTAGCCAGTGGGCGCCTGACCAGTGGCGACCAGCTTGCCGCCATCTATATAGAGGTCGGTGACCTGATCCAGACCGCTGGCCGGGTCGATCACCCGGGCGCCGAGGATTGCAGTACGCATCAGTTGGCCTCCTCGACGT
The DNA here is from genome assembly GCF_014892995.1 of Pseudomonas sp. EggHat1. NCBI lineage: Bacteria > Pseudomonadati > Pseudomonadota > Gammaproteobacteria > Pseudomonadales > Pseudomonadaceae > Pseudomonas > Pseudomonas sp. EggHat1. The sequence continues at coordinate 857,199 of NZ_JACKQK010000001.1, read as the reverse complement.
TGAGTTGACGTTGGGCGTTCTGCCCGCTCATGGCCATCGAGAGCACGGCCATGCGGATGGCGATGCCGTAGGTGACCTGGTTGAGGATTACCGACTGCGGGCCATCGGCCACCGCCGACTCGATCTCCACGCCACGGTTGATCGGGCCCGGGTGCATCACCAGGGCATCCGGCTTGGCCAGCTTGAGGCGTTGCTCGGTGAGGCCGAACAGGCGGTAGAACTCGCCCTCGCTGGGCAGCAGGCCGCCCTGCATGCGCTCGCGTTGCAGGCGCAGCATGATAACCACGTCGACGTCCCTGAGGCCTTCGTTGGCGTCGCTGAACACGCGTACGCCGTAGCTTTGTTCCAGGCCGATGGGCAGCAGGGTCTTGGGTGCGATCACACGGATATCCGGGCAGCCCAGGGTCTTCAGCGCCAGCATGTTCGAGCGCGCCACCCGCGAGTGCAGGATGTCGCCGACGATGGCCACCGACAGATTCTCGAAGTCGCCCTTGTGCCGGCGAATGGTGAGCATGTCGAGCATGCCCTGGGTCGGGTGCGCGTGGCGGCCGTCGCCGCCGTTGATGATCGCCAGGTTCGGGCACACGTGCTCGGCGATGAAGTGCGCGGCGCCGGAGTCGGCATGGCGCACGACGAAGATATCGGCGGCCATGGCCTCGAGGTTGCGCAGGGTGTCGAACAGCGTCTCGCCCTTGCTGGTGGAGCTGGTCGAGACGTTGAGGCTGATGACGTCGGCCGACAGGCGCTGGGCGGCCAGCTCGAAGGTGGTACGGGTGCGCGTGGAGTTCTCGAAGAACACGTTGCACACGGTCTTGCCGCGCAGCAGCGGGACTTTCTTCACCGCGCGCGCGCCGACTTCGAGGAAGGAGTCGGCGGTGTCGAGGATTTCGGTCAACAGCTCGCGGGGCAAGCCGTCGAGTGAGAGGAAGTGGCGCAACTGACCTTGGTCGTTCAGTTGCAGCGGGCGCTTGGCGGCGAGTGGCGTCATCGCGGAGGGTCTCAGTTGGCGAGCGTCTGGAGTTCGAGGGTCAGCGGCGTGGGGCCTGACAATTTTACCCGCTCGTTGGTCGCCAGTGACAGGGTGGTGCCGACCACGTCGGGGCGGATCGGCAGTTCGCGGGCGCCCAGGTCGAGCAGGCTGACCAGGGTCACACTGGCCGGGCGGCCGTAATCGAACAGTTCGTTCAGCGCGGCGCGAATGGTGCGCCCGCTCATCAGCACGTCGTCGATCAGCACCAGGTGCTGGCCTTCGATCTCGAACGGCAGTTCGGAGGGTTGCACTTGAGGGTGCAGGCCGTTCTGCGTGAAATCGTCGCGGTAGAAAGACACGTCGAGGATGCCCAGTGCGTCATCGCGCCCCAGGGCTTGCAGCAGGGCTTGGGCAACCCAGACGCCGCCGGTACGGATGCCGATGAAGCGCGGCTCGCTGATCTGGCGTTGGTTCAGATGCTGGGTCAGGGCGCTGGCCATGGCCGGTAGCAGGTCGTTGGGGTTGGGTAGCATGGCGAAACTCCTTGATGCGGGCTGAGTCGCTCAGCCCGGACAGTTTTCCTCTAGCCAGCCCTGAAGGAGCAGAGCTGCGGCAATGGCATCGACCGGGCGCTCGCGATAGCCGGCACTCTGGCCTTCGCGCAGGCGTTGGCCTTTGGCCTCGAAGGTGGTCAGGCGTTCGTCGTGGGTGTAGGCCGGCACGTTGAAGCGGCCGTTGAGGCGGCGGGCGAATTTCTCGGCGCGGGCGCTCATTTCGCTGGGCGTGCCGTCCATGTTCAGCGGCAGGCCGACCACCACGGCGTCCGGCTGCCACTCCTTGATCAGCGCTTCGACGCGGTTCCAATCCGGTACGCCGTTCTGCGCCTTGAGCACGCACAGCTCTCGGGCCTGGCCTGTGATCACCTGGCCGACGGCGACGCCGATCTGCTTGGTGCCATAGTCGAAACCCAGTAGCAGGCGCAGTGGCTTGTCGCTCATCAGGCATGCCCGACCTGCGAGGTCAGCAGACTGAGGTTGACACCGAGGCGTGCGGCTGCGGCGTTTAGCCGCTGGTCGAACGGCAGGTCGAACAGAATGCTGCTGTCGGCAGGGCAGGTCAGCCAGGCGTTGTCGGTCAGTTCGGCCTCCAGTTGCCCGGCATCCCAGCCGGCGTAGCCGAGGGTGATCAGGTAGCGATCCGGGCCGCTGCCGTCGGCAATGGCGAACAATACGTCCTGCGAGGTGGAAAGGCCCAGCTCACCCAGCTCCAGGGTTGCCTGGAACTGCGGGCCAGCGGGGTGCAGGACGAAGCCGCGATCAGTCTGTACCGGGCCGCCGGCGAAGATCGGCAGGCTGTGGCACAGCGCCGCAGGTTCTTCGTCGGGGCGCAGTTGTTCGAGCACGTCAGCCAGATTCAGGCCATTGGGCTTGTTGATCACCAGGCCCATCGCACCTTGCTCGTTGTGTTCGACCAGGTAGGTGACGGTCTGTGCAAAGTGCGGATCAGCCATGTGCGGCATGGCAATCAGGAAGTGATGCTTGAGCGAAGTGGGGGCTGATTTCTTCATGACGCCTAGTTTGGAGCCACAAGCTTCAGGCTACAAGCCGCAAGGCGTGGGTGGATGACTGCTGGTGGTGCGTCATCCCGTAGGGTGCGCCGTGCGCACCGCCCAGTCCGTAGCCCGGATGAAATCCGCGAGCGGTGGTGAAACGCCCGGATTTCATCCGGGCTACGGTAAAAAGCGATGTTGCCGGGCTAGTTGCTCGACAGCCGGTCACCGCGCTCGAAGCGCCAGGTGCGGATGATTTCAAGGCGGTCGATGTCGGCCAGGTCGCCGGTGAAGGGGGCATAGGGCGCGGCCAGGCGCACGATGCGTTGTGCGGCCTGGTCGAGCACCGCATGGCCGGAAGACTCCAGCACCTGTACCTCGTACAGCGAGCCATCACGGTTGATCGATACCAGGAGGCGCAGGCTGCCGTATATACGTTGACGACGGGCATCGTCGGGGTAATTGAGGTTGCCGATGCGTTCGACCTTCTTGCGCCATTCGTCCTTGTACCAGGCACCCTTGTCGCGCATGGTCGAGGCGGCATTGAGGCGGTGGATTTTCGGGCGCTTGGCGTACTGCTGAACTTCCTGGGCCAGTTCGGCTTCCAGGCTGGCGATCTCGGCAGACAGCTGAGCGGAGTCGAACACGGGGGCAGGCCGGGTCTGCGGAACCGGTTTGGTCTCTTCGCGTTTGACCGGGGTTTTCTGCTGCTGCGGCGCGTGCGTGGCAACCGCGGCCTTGGGCGCTTCCTGCCTGGTGGCGGGCTGCTGCGGGGTGGCGGGTGGTGTGACCTTGCGCACCTCGCTGTCCTGGAAGGGCGCCTGCTCGGTGGTCTTGGGTGCTGCGGCGTGTTCCAGCGTGCCGCTGCCCTGCTGGTTGTCCTGCGCCAGGAAGTCCGCTTCCTTGGGCTTCTCTTCACTCTTGAATGTGGACAGGGTGATTTCCAGCGTCTTGCTGATTTCCGGCGGCGACTCAAGGGTGAAACCGACGCCGAGGATCAGTGCCGCGTGCAGTGCTGCCGCGAGAAACAGGGTGAATCCCAGGCGGTCCGCCGGTCGGGCGTTGGCGGAGGAAGTGGTCGGTGGGGAGGCTGCTGCGTTCATCGCGTATCGGGTCTGCTTTCGAATGTCGCGCAGTCTGCCGGGTAGCAGTAGGCGCCTGCAAGTTGCGGGCGCCAGGCTGCCACCTGCGTCAAGCTTTTAACCCGCGTTTGCGTGCAATGCAGTCCATCAGCTGTTCGCCGATGCGGGTGTCGAACGCGGCATCTATCTCGCGGATGCAGGTCGGGCTGGTGACATTGATTTCTGTCAGATGATCACCAATCACGTCGAGTCCGACGAAGATCAGTCCTTTTTCGCGCAGGGTAGGCCCGACTGCTGCGGCAATTTCGCGATCACGCTCGGTCAGTGGTCGCGCCTCGCCACGGCCGCCTGCGGCCAGGTTGCCGCGGGTCTCTCCGGCCGCCGGAATACGCGCCAGGCAATAGGGCACCGGTTCCCCGTCTATCATCAGGATGCGTTTGTCGCCGTCCTTGATCGCCGGCAGGTAGGCCTGCGCCATGATCTGCTGGTGGCCATGCAAGGTCAGGGTTTCCAGAATCACCGAGAGATTGGGGTCGCCCTCGCGGTGGCGAAATATCTGCGATCCGCCCATGCCATCAAGGGGTTTGAGAATGATGTCACGGTGCTCATGGGCAAACTGGCGCACAATGTCGGGACGCCGGCTTACCAGAGTCGCTGGTGTGTATTGGGGAAACTGGGTGGCGAAAAACTTTTCATTGCAGTCGCGCAGACTCTGCGGCCGATTGACCACCAGTACGCCGTCGCGCTCCGCCTGCTCGAGCAGGTAGGTGGAGTAGACGAATTCGTTATCGAAGGGCGGGTCCTTGCGCATCAGGATGACGTCCAGCTCGGCGAGCGGCGTGTCCTGTTCCGTACCAAGGGTGAACCAGCGCTGTGGATCGTTGAACACTTCCAGAGAACGCAGGCGGGCACGGGCCTGGCCGCGAACCTGATAGAGATCCTGCTGCTCCATGTAGAACAGCGACCAGCCGCGTGCTTGAGCGGCCAGCAACATGGCCAGCGAGCTGTCCTTCTTGAAGGAGATGCCGGCAATAGGATCCATGACGATCCCGAGACGAAGGCTCATGGGGGGTAAACTCCGTGAGATAAGGGCGAAGGCCGGGTTGGCCGTGCCGAACGATGGCTGTCAGGGTGGCGCCGGCCGGGCCGCGTGGTCAAGGGCGGAGCTGCCCCGGCAGGCTTATAGATTGCATCTGGAGAGTGTGCTAAAAAGGCCCGACGATTGGGTCAAGCCCCATCGAAGACTGGGCCTCAGGCATACTGATAACACGAATATAACGACTCACCGAGGCGATGGTAGGGCGAACATGGAACAGCATACCGAGGGTTTGAAAGTGATGGTGATCGACGATTCGAAAACGATTCGTCGCACCGCTGAAACTCTGCTGAAAAAAGTGGGTTGTGATGTCATCACTGCGGTCGATGGCTTCGATGCCCTGGCCAAGATTGCCGACACGCATCCCAGCATTATCTTTGTCGACATCATGATGCCGCGTCTCGATGGGTATCAGACCTGTGCCCTGATCAAGAACAACAGTGCTTTCAAGTCCACGCCAGTGATCATGCTGTCCTCAAAGGACGGTCTGTTCGACAAGGCCAAGGGGCGTATCGTCGGTTCCGATCAGTACCTGACCAAGCCTTTCAGCAAGGAAGAGCTGCTCGGTGCCATCAAGGCTCACGTGCCCGACTTCACCCCAGTGGAACAAGCCTCCTGACGTTCCGGCCTGAGCGCCGCACGCCACTTCTGTATTGGGAAACACCATGGCTCGAATTCTGATTGTTGATGACTCCCCGACCGAGATGTACAAGTTGACCGCCATGCTGGAAAAACATGGGCATCAGGTACTGAAGGCGGAAAACGGCGCCGATGGCGTGGCTCTGGCTCGCCAGGAAAAACCCGACGCGGTGCTGATGGATATCGTCATGCCAGGCCTCAATGGCTTTCAGGCGACCCGTCAGCTGACCAAGGACGCCGAGACCAGCCATATCCCGGTGATCATCGTCACCACCAAGGATCAGGAAACCGACAAAGTCTGGGGCAAGCGCCAGGGCGCCAAGGATTACCTGACCAAGCCGATCGACGAAGAAACCTTGCTGAAGACTCTCAATGCGGTACTGGCCGGCTGATGCCGTGCTGTCCGCTTACTAGATAAAAAGAAGGCCAAGGCTGGCATGTCCGTGCAGACTCCTTTCCAGATTCTCCTTGAGATTGATCAGCGTTGCCGGGCCTTGGCGGCTGGCCTGCCGTCGCAACAGGCGGCGGTACAGAGTTGGAGCGGTATCGGCTTTCGCATGGGCGAGCGATTCTTCGTCGCGCCGATGGGGGAAGTGGGAGAGGTGCTGCACGAGCCGCGCTACACCCTGCTGCCGGGTGTGAAGGGTTGGGTCAAAGGGGTGGCCAACGTGCGTGGCCGCCTGCTGCCGATCATGGACCTGTGCGGGTTCTTCGGTAATGAACTGTCGCCGCTGCGCAAGCTGCGGCGAGTGCTGGTGGTCGACCACCAGGAAATCTTCGCTGGCCTTACGGTCGACGAGGTTTTCGGTATGCAACATTTTCCGGTGGATGCATTTTCAGAACAACTGCCGCCTCTCGAGGCGAGCATTGCGCCGTTTATCCACGGAGTCTTTCAACGAGAACAACCCTGGTTGGTGTTCAGCCCTCATGCGCTGGCAATCGATCAGGTCTTTCTCGATGTCGCTTATTAGCAGGCCGTTGAAAAAAAAGTGTAGGCAACGACTGCATGGATGCAGAAGGTAGGGTGAAGCAGGAAGCCCGAGTCGATGCAGGCAAGACAAGGCGAAAGCGGTCGAAAAGCGTAATTTACGACTGTAAATGAGCATTTCCAGGTCGTTTTCAACGCAGTGTTGCCAACGCAGGCAGTTTTTAAAGAGCCTGTGGATTTTCGGTTGGGTCGGTTCTTCCGACCCTTTGGCGTTACATGGGAACCGTAGTGCGGTCGGTCCAGGCGGGGGCCAGAAAATGAAAAAATTCAATGCAGGTAATTTGTTGGTCGGAGCACGCAGCAGCACGCTGATCGCGTCGCTGTTCGTCGTGCTCATCGTCTCCATCGTGCTGTTGTTCGCGAACTTCGCCTACATCAATACCCAGTCCAACTACGATACCGAGTACATCAGCCACTCCGGTGAACTGCGCGTACTGTCCCAGCGTATCGCCAAGAACGCCACGGAAGCGGCGGCAGGTACTGCCGAAGCCTTCGGGCTGTTGCGTGATGCGCGCAACGACTTCCAGCAGCGCTGGGGTTACCTGACCGATGGTGATGCCAGCAGCGGTTTGCCGCCGGCGCCCGAGTCTGTACAGGCACAGATGGCTACGGTGCAGCAGGACTGGGATAGCTTGCGGCAAAACACCGACGCCATTCTCGCCAGTGAGCAGACGGTACTGTCGCTGCACCAGGTAGCCGCCACCCTGGCGGAAACCATCCCGCAGCTGCAGGTCGAGTACGAGGAAGTGGTCGACATCCTGCTGGAAAGCGGTGCACCGGCTGCCCAGGTTTCTGTGGCCCAGCGTCAGTCGCTGCTGGCCGAACGTATCCTCGGTTCGGTGAACAAGGTGCTGGCGGGTGACGAAGACTCGGTGCAGGCCGCCGACATGTTCGGTCGTGACGCCAGCCTGTTCGGTCGTGTACTGGCGGCGATGCTCGAGGGCAACGCAGCGATGGAAATCAGCCAGGTAACCGACGAGGAAGCCCTCGAGCGTCTGGCCGAGATTTCCGAACTGTTCGAATTCGTATCCGGCTCGGTGGACGAGATTCTCGAGACCTCGCCGGAACTGTTCCAGGTGCGTGAGTCGGCGAACTCCATCTTCACCGTGTCGCAGACCCTGCTGGACAAGGCCTCCGAGCTGGCTGGCGGCTTCGAAGACCTGGCCTCGGGCCGTGCCATCAACACTCTGTTCGGTTACGTGCTGGGTGCCCTGGCACTGGGCTCGATCATCCTCATCGGTCTGGTGATGGTGCGTGAGACCAACCGTCGTCTGGCCGAGACTGCCGAGAAGAACGAACGTAACCAGGCGGCGATTCTGCGTCTGCTCGACGAAATCGCCGACCTCGCAGACGGTGACCTGACCGTGGCCGCGACGGTAACCGAAGACTTCACCGGTGCCATCGCCGACTCCATCAACTACTCCATCGACCAGCTGCGTGACCTGGTAGCCACCATCAACCTGACCGCCGTTCAGGTAGCCGGTGCTGCCCAGGAAACCCAGGCCACGGCGATGCACCTGGCCGAAGCGTCCGAGCACCAGGCGCAGGAAATTGCTGGCGCCTCCGCAGCGATCAACGAGATGGCCGTGTCGATTGACCAGGTATCGGCGAACGCCTCGGAATCCTCCGCGGTAGCGGAACGTTCCGTAGCCATCGCCAACAAGGGCAACGAAGTCGTACACAACACCATCACCGGCATGGATAACATCCGTGAGCAGATCCAGGACACCTCGAAGCGGATCAAACGCCTCGGTGAATCGTCCCAGGAGATCGGTGACATCGTTAGCCTGATCAACGACATTGCCGACCAGACCAACATCCTCGCACTGAACGCTGCGATCCAGGCCTCCATGGCTGGTGATGCGGGCCGCGGCTTCGCCGTGGTAGCGGACGAGGTACAACGCCTCGCAGAACGTTCTTCGGCGGCGACCAAGCAGATCGAGGCGCTGGTAAAAACCATTCAGACCGACACCAACGAAGCCGTTATCTCCATGGAGCAGACGACTTCCGAAGTGGTGCGCGGTGCTCGCCTGGCGCAGGACGCCGGTGTGGCACTGGAAGAGATCGAGAAGGTATCGAAAACCCTCGCGGCCCTCATCCAGAACATTTCCAACGCCGCCCGTCAGCAGGCCTCTTCGGCCGGCCACATTTCCAACACCATGAACGTGATCCAGGAGATCACTTCGCAGACGTCCTCGGGTACCACCGCCACCGCCAAGAGCATTGGTAACCTGGCCAAGATGGCCAGCGAGATGCGCAAGTCGGTGTCCGGCTTCACCCTGCCAGACGCCTGATAAAGGAGTGCGGAGGCTGGCGGCAGCCTTCGCTACACAGCCATGACTCAGGGCGAAGGTATGCAGTCAGCGGGCGTTTGGGCATTGCGCCCGGTGGCCGATATGTCGCAAGCCGATTTTCACGACTGGCAGACGCTGCTCGAAGCGCGTACCGGTGTGGTGATCAGCGAGCAGCGGCGCGCTTTTTTGCAGACCAACCTGAGTGCGCGCATGCGCGAACTGGGCGTCACGGATTACGCCAGCTATTACCGTCAGGTCACCGATGGCCCGCGTGGCGCGGTGGAGTGGTCGACCCTGCTGGATCGTCTGACCGTGCAGGAAACCCGCTTCTTCCGTCACCTGCCTTCCTTCGAGGTGCTCTCGCAGTATCTGCAGGAGCGTCTGGCGGCTGGCCTGGGCAAGCCCTGGGAATTGTGGAGCGTGGGTTGCTCCAGTGGTGAGGAGCCTTATTCGCTGGCGATTCAGGCTGCGGAGGTTCTTCAAGGCAGCGAGTTGCCCGAGCATTTCGCGGTGACCGGTACGGATATCAGCCAGGGCGCACTGGGCAAGGCACGCGAGGCGTGCTACTCGGCGCGACGCCTGGAGCAGGTGAATGACGAGCTGCGCGAGCGCTATTTTCTCGCCCAGGCCGATGGACGCTTCAAGGTGGTACCGAGCCTGGCGGCACGTGTGTGCTGCGCCAAGCTCAATGTGTTGGAACTGGCCAAGGCGCCGATGTCCGGCATGGATGTGATTTTCTGTCAGAACTTGCTGATCTATTTCCGCCGCTGGCGTCGCCGCGACATCCTCAATCGCCTGGCCGAAAGCCTGGCGCCGGGTGGCCTGCTGGTCGTGGGTGTGGGCGAGGTAGCCGGTTGGCAGCACCCGCAACTGGTGCCGGTGGCCGACGAGCGAGTTCTGGCGTTTACCCGCAAGGGATAAGGCCAAGTTTATGAGTGGAGTGGCTATGGGTGATCGGCATGATTATGTCGCCCTGGAGTGGGTCAAAGGCGAGATCGGGGAAACCCTGAAGCAGGCGCGGCAAGCCCTGGAGGCGTTCGTCGAGAACCCGCAGGACCCTACGCGCATGCGCTTCTGCCTGACCTACGTGCACCAGGTTCACGGCACCTTGCAGATGGTCGAGTTCTACGGCGCTGCTCTGCTTGCCGAGGAAATGGAACAGTTGGCCAAGGCGCTGATGGAAGGTCGCGTGGCCAACCAAGGCGAAGCCCTGGAAGTGCTGATGCAGGCCATCCTGCAACTGCCGGTGTACCTCGACCGTATCCAGACCGCTCGCCGCGACCTGCCCATGGTCGTGCTGCCGCTGCTCAACGATCTGCGTGCCGCCCGTGGCGAAAAGCTGCTGTCGGAAACCAGCCTGTTCTCCCCGGACATGTCCGCGCGTCTGCCGGCGCTACCGTCCGATAGCCTGGCGCGGCTGCGTACTGCCGAGCTTCCGGTGCTGCTGCGCAAACTGCGGCAGATGCTGCAAATGGCCCTTGTCGGCGTGATCCGCAATCAGGATCTGGCGACCAATCTCGGTTACATGGCACGTGTTTTCGCCCGTCTGGAAACGCTGTGCAAGGACGCCCCGCTGGGCGGCCTGTGGCAGATCGCTTCCGGCATGGTCGAAGGTCTGGCCAACGGCAGCGTGGTCAACGGTACCTCGGTGCGCACCTTGCTGCGTCAGGTCGACAAGGAGCTCAAGCGCCTGGTCGAGCAGGGGGCCGATGGTATCAATCAGCCCGCTGCCGATGAGCTGACCAAGAACCTGTTGTTCTACGTGGCCAAGGCGCCGGCGCAATCGCCGCGTATTCGCGCGCTGAAGGAGCAGTATCGTCTCGACGAAGCGCTGCCCGACACCGAAGTGGTGGATGAGGAGCGTGCCCGTCTGGCCGGTCCTGACCGCGATGCCATGCGTTCTGTGGTGGCTGCTCTCTGCGAAGAGTTGGTGCGGGTCAAGGACAGCCTGGACCTGTTCGTGCGCAGTGATCGCAGTCAACCCAGTGAGCTGGACGCCCTGCTGGCGCCGCTCAAGCAAATCGCCGATACCCTCGCAGTGCTCGGTTTCGGCCAGCCGCGCAAGGTCATTCTCGACCAGATCGACGTCATTCACGGCCTGTCCCTCGGCCAGCGCGAGCCCAACGATGCTGTGCTGATGGATGTGGCTGGCGCGTTGCTCTACGTCGAGGCGACACTGGCCGGAATGGTCGGGCCGAGCGATGACAGCAAGAACGAGCAGAGCCACCTGCCCACCACCGATGTGGCGCAGATTCATCAGGTGGTCATCAAAGAGGCGCGCAACGGTCTGGAGCAGGCAAAGGACGCGATCATCGAGTTCATCGCCTCGCAGTGGAATCACGAGCACCTGGCGCGTGTGCCAGGTCTGCTGACCCAGGTTCGTGGCGGCCTGGCGATGATTCCGCTGCAGCGCGCCGCTGATCTGCTCAATGCTTGCAACCGCTACATTCAGGAGCAGTTGCTGGCACGCAAGGCCGTGCCCAACTGGCAGAGCCTGGACACCCTGGCTGATGCCATCACCAGCGTCGAGTATTACCTCGAGCGTCTGGCCGAGGACCATGGCACGCAGGGCGACCTGATTCTCGACGTCGCCGAGGAAAGCCTGGACGCACTGGGTTATCCGCTCAAGGAAAAGCCGTCGATTCTCGACCGCGTCGAACCGCTGGAGGAAAGCCTGGCGCCGCTGGCCGACCCGCTGCAGGAAATCGAACTGCTGGGCGCCGAGGACGAACAGCTCGAGGAGCCCCTCTCCGAGGTCGAGCCGCTGACCTTCGATTCGCTCGATGTACCTGAAGAAGCCGTTGCCGAGCTGGGACTGGCGGACGTCGAGCCTGACTTGCCGACAGTGAGCGAGAGCGCCGAGACCTTCACCTTCGAGCTGGGCGAGCTCGAAGAGCTGCCCGCTGCGCAGAATGAAGAGATCATTGCTGCGCCATTGTTCGACGCCCAAGACGAGCCGGCGTTGGAACTCGAAGAATTGAGCCTGGAGCAACTGGCCGAAGCTAACCAGTGGGACGAGCTGGAACTGGCCGACCTGGAGCTGCCGGAAGTCGAGCTGCCCAGCGCGCCGCACATCCAGGTCGAGGAGCCAGTGGCAGAGAAGCCGCTGTCGATGGCTGACGTGATGGCCGCGCCGGTACAGGCTATCAATCCGCCTGCCGCCGATGTACCTCCGAGCCTGTTGCCGCCGCCTGCCGATGAAGAGCCGGTGGATGAAGAGTTGCTGGAAGTCTTTATCGAAGAAGTCGGTGAGGTGCTGGAAACCATCGGCGAATACCTGCCGCAGTGGCAGGCCGATACCGAGAACAAGGACGCGCTGATCGAAGTGCGTCGGGCCTTCCATACCCTCAAGGGCAGCGGTCGCATGGTTCGCGCGCTGATCATTGGCGAACTGGGCTGGTCCATCGAGAATTTGCTCAACCGCGTGCTGGACCGCAGCATCGAACCGAGTGCACCGGTGCAGCAGGTGGTGCTCGACGTAGTGGCTCTGATGCCGGCGTTGGTCGACGAATTCGCCGCCAAGGCTCAGCGTCAGCGCGACGATGTCGATCTGCTGGCGGCCACCGCGCATGCCCTGGCCAAGGGGCTGACGCCCCCAAAATCTGACGCCCCGGCCACCCAGCAGGTAGCCGAGCCCGCGGGCGTTGACGACGCTACCGAGGTCGTCGAGCAGGTCGAGTCGCTCACCGACCAACCGCTCGATGGCGAGTCTCTCGACGGCGAGCCCCTCAATGGTGAGCCCCTCGACCCCCAGTTGCTGGAAATCTTCCGTAACGAGGCGGAAACCCATCTGGATACTCTGGTGGGCTTTCTCGCCGATTGCGCGCAGGAGCTGCCGCAGCCAGTCACCGACGACCTGCAGCGCGCCCTGCATACCCTCAAAGGCAGTGCCTATATGGCCGGCATCCTGCCGGTGGCGGAAATCGCTGCGCCGCTGGAGAAGCTGGTCAAGGAGTTCAAGACCAACCTGATCCAGGTGGATCTGGCGGCTGCCGAGTTGTTGAGTAGCGCCGAGGGCGTGTTCCGTATCGGTCTCGATAACCTCGAGAGTCAGCCTCTTGCACCTATTCCTGGCGCCGAGGCATTCCTTGCCCGCGTCCAGGCGCTGCATCAGGAGCATCTCGCAAACGCCGAAGGCGAGCGGATGGCTCAGAGCGGCGAAAGCCGCGATCCACAGATGATCAGCATCTTCCTCGCCGAGGGTATGGACATCTTGCTGGATGCCGAGGACCTGCTGCGTAAATGGCGCGAGCATCCGTCCGAGCGTCAGGAGCTGTCTGCGCTGCTGGAAGAGCTGACCACCCTCGGTCGTGGCGCTGAAATGGCCGAGCTGCCGCAGATCGACGAACTCTGCGAAGCCCTGCTGGATCTCTATGGCGCTGTCGAGGAAGGCAGCCTGGCCGTCAGCGAACGCTTCTTCGACGAGGCGGAAAAGGCCCACGAAGTGCTGATCGGCATGATGGATCAGGTCGCTGCTGCCTTGCAGGTCAGCCCGCAACCCGAGCGCGTACAGGCGCTGCGTGACCTGCTGAGCGAAGCCATCGATCCGCATACCCTGGCCTTGCTGGCGCCTGGCGCCGAGGGGCTGGAAATCATCGAGCTGGACCAGGCCACTGCCGAGCTGGAGCAAGCCGAGGCAGATCCGCTGCAGTGGCAAGAGTCGCCCGTCGAGCCGGAAGTCGTCGAGGCCGCTGGTCTGGAGCAGCAGACCGAGGCCGAGCTGGGTTTCACCCCTGTCGACTCCGACCTCGATGAAGAAATGGTCGAGATCTTTCTCGAAGAGGCTGTGGATATTCTCGACAGCGCCGGTCAGGCGCTGGAACGTTGGCTCGGTGAGCCTGACAACACCATGCCGTTGTCGTCGCTGCAGCGCGATCTGCACACCCTCAAGGGCGGTGCACGCATGGCCGCGATTCGCCCGATTGGTGATCTTGGCCACGAACTGGAGTCGCTCTACGAGGGTTTGGTCGACCGCCGTTACAACTATTCGCCGGCGCTGGGCAACCTGCTGCAGCAAAGCCATGATCGCCTGGCACAGATGCTCGATCAGTTGCAGGCCCGCCAGCCGCTGGTTTCTGGTGACGATCTGATTCAGGCAATTCGTCAGTTCCGCCAGGGCGGTACGCCGCAGAGCCTGTCGGCCGCTGTCGCTCAGGTTGAACCGGCGCTGGACGACGATCTCGTCGAGCCGATCGAAGCGCTGGATCCGGATAGCGTCGAGCTACCACCTCTGGCACTGGTCGAAGACGAAATCGTGCTCGACGAAGCGCCACAGGCAGAGCCTGAGGCAGAGTTGCCGCTGATCGACGAAGTCGAGCTGGTATTGCCCGAAGACGAACTGCCAGCTCAGGCTGAGGCTATTGTCGAGCCAGAGCCACAAGGCGCGACGCTGGCCAACTGGCATGAAGAGCGCGATCCCGAATTGGTGGAAATCTTCCTCGAGGAAGGTTTCGATATCATCGACAGTGCTGGCGCTGCTCTGCAGCGTTGGATGGGCGATGTCGACAACAGCCTGGAGCTGGAAGCCCTGCAGCGTGACCTGCACACCCTCAAGGGTGGTGCGCGCATGGCCGAAATTCGCGAGATCGGCGATCTGGCCCACGAGCTGGAGTTCCTTTACGAAGGTCTCGGTGGCGGTCGCCTGCGAGCCAGCCAGGAGTTGTTCACTCTGCTGCAGGCCTGCCACGACCGCCTGGCCGAGATGCTCGAAGCTGTGCGTGGTAAACGAGCGGTGCCGCAGGGCCATGCCCTGATCGAGACGATCAAGCGCTTTCGCGCCAATCCTGACGAGCAGCTGAGCATCCCGTCGGCGGTCCAGCTCAGGGCCGTGGTCGAGAGCGACGAAGCCGAAGAGGCTGACAGTGACATCCTCGATATCTTCCTCGAAGAAGGCGATGACCTGCTCGAAGCGATGGAGGCAGCGATTGGGCGTTGGGAAGAACAACCTGATGATGGCCGCGCCATCGACGAAATGTTGCGCACGCTGCACACCCTCAAGGGCGGCGCTCGCCTGGCTGGGCAGAAGCGCCTGGGCGATCTGAGCCACGACCTGGAGCAGCACCTCAGCGAGGCGCTGCAGCAGGGTGCACCCTGGCCGGAGAGTCTGCTGCTCGACGTGCAGTCCGGTTTCGAAGGGCTGCAGAATGAGCTCGATGTGCTGCGCCAGCGCCTCAGCGCCAGCCTCGGCGATGAGCCGGTGGTGGCCGAGGCTGAGCCAGCGGCAGCGCCTGTGAGCAATCTGCTCAACCCGATCATCGCTGCCAGTGACGTGCCGAGCCAGTTGCAGGCGCCGAAGGTGTTGCCGTTCGTCCAGCGTGCGCAGGAGGCAGCGCTGGAGGCGGCATCCCGTCGCGCGCCACAGGAGCTGGTCAAGGTGCCAGCCGAGCTGCTCGAGGGTCTGGTCAACCTGGCCGGTGAAACATCGATCTTCCGTGGCCGTGTCGAGCAGCAGGTGAGCGATGTCGGCTTCACCCTGAGCGAGATGGAAGCGACCATCGACCGCGTGCGTGACCAACTGCGCCGTCTCGATACCGAGACCCAGGCGCAGATCCTCAGTCGCTATCAGGCCGAGGCCGAGCGCGCCGGCTATGAAGATTTCGACCCACTGGAGATGGACCGCCACTCGCAGCTGCAGCAGCTGTCCCGTGCGTTGTTCGAGTCTGCCTCCGACTTGCTCGATCTGAAGGAAACCCTGGCGGCGAAGAACCGCGACGCCGAGACCCTGCTGTTGCAACAGGCGCGGGTCAACACCGAGCTGCAGGAAGGTCTGATGCGCACCCGCATGGTGCCGTTCGATCGTCTGGTACCGCGTCTGCGCCGCATCGTGCGTCAGGTGGCGGGTGAGCTGGGCAAGCAGGTGGAATTCGTCGTCGGCAACGCCGAGGGGGAAATGGACCGTACCGTGCTCGAGCGCATTGTCGCGCCTCTGGAGCATATGCTGCGTAACGCCGTCGATCACGGCATCGAGCCTACTGCCGTGCGCCGCGATGTCGGCAAGCCGGAAACCGGCACCATTCGTCTCAATCTCGGTCGTGAGGGCGGCGACATCGTTCTTACCCTGGACGATGACGGCGGTGGTATTCGCCTGGAGGCCGTGCGGCGCAAGGCTATCGAGCGCGGGCTGATGGACGCCGACAGCGATCTGAGTGATCACGAAATCCTGCAGTTCATTCTCGAGGCGGGTTTTTCCACTGCCGAGAAGGTCACGCAGATTTCCGGTCGTGGCGTCGGCATGGACGTGGTGCACTCCGAGGTCAAGCAGCTTGGCGGCTCGATGAGCATCGACTCGACGCTGGGTCAGGGTACGCGCTTCACCATTCGCCTGCCGTTCACCGTGTCGGTCAACCGAGCACTGATGGTGTACTCCGGCGAAGACCTCTACGCCATCCCGCTGAACACCATCGAAGGTATCGTGCGGGTCTCGCCGTTCGAGCTGGAGGCCTACTACGCGCCGGATGCACCGCGCTTCGAGTACGCCGGACAGGCCTACGAACTGAAGTACCTGGGCGATCTGCTGAACAACGGTCAGCAGCCCAAACTGGTGGGCCAGAGCCTGCCGCTGCCGGTGATTCTGGTGCGTTCCAGCGAGCACGCCGTGGCGGTGCAGGTAGACAGCCTGGCCGGTTCGCGCGAGATCGTGGTCAAGAGTCTCGGCCCGCAGTTCGCCGGGGTGCACGGGATCTCCGGTGCGACGATCCTCGGTGACGGTCGCGTGGTGGTGATTCTCGATCTGCTGGCGACCATTCGTGTGTTGCATGCACATCTGCAGAATCAGCTGATGCCGCGCCTGGCTTCGCGTCAGGCTGCGGCCAATGAAGAGGTCGAGGCCGACCGGCCGCCGCTGGTCATGGTGGTGGACGACTCGGTCACCGTGCGCAAGGTCACCAGCCGTCTGCTTGAGCGTAATGGCATGAACGTGGTCACCGCCAAGGATGGGGTCGATGCCATCGCCCAGCTGCAGGATCACAAGCCTGACATCATGCTGCTGGACATCGAGATGCCGCGCATGGACGGCTTCGAGGTGGCCACGCTGGTGCGTCACGACGAGCGCCTCAAGGATCTGCCGATCATCATGATCACGTCGCGTACCGGTGAGAAGCACCGCGAGCGTGCCATGTCCATCGGCGTCAATCAGTATCTCGGCAAGCCCTATCAGGAGTCCTTGCTGCTCGACACCATCGCTCAGTTAGTGGATAGCCATCGGGTCAAACGGACATGACAGACAAAACCTCCGCGCGTATCGCAGTAATCGCCGACACCTCACTGCAGCGTCATGTGTTACAGCAGGCATTGGCAGGTGGTGGTTATCAGGTGGTGCTCAACAGCGACCCGGCGCGGCTCGACGAGGAGCAACTGGCAGCCTGCGAGACCGACCTGTGGTTGGTGGATCTGGCCCAGTCGGAGGATTCTCCGCTTGTCGACAGCCTGCTCGAGCGCGTCAGCGCCCCGGTGTTGTTCGGCGAGGGACATGCCCCCGAGCGCCATTCGGAGAACTACCCGCGTTGGGAGCGCAGCCTGTTTGGCAAGCTCAAGCGCCTGGTCGGTGATCCGACCCAGGCAGTCGGACCGAGTTTGCAGGCACTGCTCGACGAAGCACAGCGTCCGGCGCGTCTGGAGCTGCCGCAATCACTGGCCAACACGCCGCTGAAAGCTGGCGAGCCGGCCCGTCAGGTATGGCTGCTGGCTGCCTCGCTGGGTGGTCCGGCGGCGGTCAAGGCATTTCTCGATGCCCTGCCGGGTGGCCTGCCCATCGGGTTCATCTACGCCCAGCATATCGACGCCAGCTTCGAGGCCGCGCTGCCACAGGCGGTCGGCCGGCACAGCCAGTGGCATGTCAATCCGGCGCGCCAGGGCGACCCGGTGCGTTGCGGTGAAGTGGTGGTGGTGCCGATCAGCAACGAGCTGGGCTTTGCCGAAGACGGTGCGATGCAGATCGCCGAACGCGGCTGGCCGGAGCCCTACAGTCCTTCCATCGATCAGATGATGCTCAACCTGGCGCAGCAGTTCGGCGCCGAGTGCGGCGTGATCGCGTTCAGCGGCATGGGCAGCGATGGCAGCGCCGCCGCCGCCTACGTCAAACGCCAGGGTGGCGCGATCTGGACTCAGCGCGCAGACAGTTGCGCCAGTCCGAGCATGCCCGACAGCCTGCGCGAGGGGGGTTACAGCAGCTTCAGCGCCGATCCGCGTGAGCTCGCCGTGGCCCTGGTCAATCACCTCGCCGAACATTGCAGTTGAGGACGTTTCAATGAGCCAAGCCGTCGCCACCCAGAACAGCGCCGCCAGTCTTACCGGCTTGCTGGTGCCTCTGGCCGACCGCACCCTGTTGCTGCCCAACGTGGCGGTGGCGGAGCTGATTCCCTATCGCGCGCCGCAGGTCACTGAGGGCACTCCCGACTGGTTTCTCGGCCAGATCGCCTGGCGTGATCTGCGCTTGCCGCTGCTCTCCTTCGAGGCTGCCAGCGGCGGCCAGGCGCATGTCGCCAGTGGTGCCCGCGTTGCGGTGATCAACGCCCTGGGCGGTCGCCCCAAGGTCAAGTTCATCGCGCTGCTGGTGCAGGGTATTCCGCGCTCGCTGAAGGTCGGTAGCGAGCTGCAAGGCGCCGATGTCGAGCTGGCGCCCCTGGAACTGGGTGCAGCTCGCGTCGGTGAGGAGGTGGTGCGTATTCCTGATCTGGCCGCACTGGAGCAACTGCTCGCCGATGCTGGCCTGATCTGAACCCACCCGGCGCGATCACGTCGCCCATGAAAAAGCCCCGGCACTGGCCGGGGCTTTTTCGTTACTGCTGTGCGGCTATCAGCGCTGCGGTTGCTGCGCCTCGCCCTTCTCGGTAGTCAGGTTCTCTTCCGAGGTGCTGGTGCCCCAGTAGTCGGCATTCTTGATGCCGAGCTTTTCCGGGTGGAAGACCGGGTCCTTGCCCTCGTCCAACTGCTGCTCGTAGTCCTTCAGGCACTTGTAGGCGACCTTGTGCATGAGCAGGATGGCGATGATGTTCAGCCAGGCCATCAGGCCGACGCCGAGATCACCGAGATCCCAGGCGAAGGTGGCAGTGTGCACGGTGCCGTACACGGTAGCCGCGATGATGCCGAACTTCAGCAGCAGGGTGAGGATGGGGCGCTTCACCTTGCGGTTGATGTAGGCAATGTTGGTTTCGGCGATGTAGTAGTACGCCAGGATGGTGGTGAAGGCGAAGAAGAACAGGGCGATGGCAACGAAGGCGTTGCCGAAGCCGGGCATCATGTTCTCCATCGCGGTCTGCACGTAGCCCGGACCTGCGGCTACGCCAGCGATACCGGTGAACAGCGCGCTGCCATCCGGGGCCTGCACGTTGTACTGACCGGTGATCAGCAGCATGAAGGCGGTGGCGGAGCAGACGAACAGGGTGTCGATGTAAACCGAGAAGCCCTGAACCAGACCCTGCTTGGCCGGATGGCTGACAGCGGCGGCCGACGAGGCGTGCGGCCCAGTGCCCTGGCCAGCTTCGTTGGAGTAGACACCGCGCTTTACGCCCCACTGGATGGCCATACCGACGATGGCGCCGAAACCGGCCTCGAGGCCGAATGCGCTCTTGAAGATCAGTGCGATGACTTCCGGCAGCTTCTCGATGTTCAGCAGGATGATGACCATCGCCACCAGGATGTAGCCCAGCGCCATGAACGGTACGACCACCTGGGTGAAGTGGGCGATACGCTTGACGCCGCCGAAGATGATCAGACCGATCAGCACGGCCAGTACAGCGGCGGTGACGTTCGGGTCGATACCGAAGGCGGTGTTGACGCTGGAGGCGATGGAGTTGGCCTGTACACCCGGCAGCAGCAGGCCGCAGGCGAACACGGTAACGATGGCGAACAGCCAGGCGTACCACTTCAGACCCAGGCCGCGCTCGATGTAGAAGGCCGGGCCGCCGCGGTATTCACCGTTGAGCTTTTCCTTGTACACCTGGCCGAGGGTGGACTCGACGAATGCCGAGCTGGCACCCAGGAAGGCTACCATCCACATCCAGAACACGGCACCCGGACCACCGAAGGTGATGGCGGTAGCCACACCAGCAATGTTGCCGGTACCGACGCGACCGGCGAGGGTCATGGTCAGGGCCTGGAAGGAGGTGATGCCATGCTCATCGGTCTTGCCGGTGAACATCAGGCGAATCATTTCTTTGAAGTGGCGGACCTGGAGAAAGCGGCCGCGCAGGGAGAAGTAGAGACCAACGCCAAGACATAGATAGATCAGCGCCGGGCTCCAGACCAGACCGTTTAGGGTCGAGACCAGTTCGTTCATGCAATGCTCCTGGGCATGCGGCCGCCTTTTGGGCGGGGCCGAAGCCCGTTGTTTGTTATTGGAAGAGGGACGGCGCTGCGGGGCGCCGGCCTCGGCCGCGCGCGGATTGCTGGTGAGCGGGTCGCGCGAGCGGCGCGCAGAGCATGACAAAGACTGTCAGTCTTGCAATCTCTTGAGGTCACATTTTGTTACGCCAAGGCGACATTTTACGCCTGGAGGTCGCCCCAGAGCTGTTGGGCGACGCTCAGCGCCACCACGGGAGCCGTTTCCGTGCGTAGAACGCGGGGGCCGAGGCGGGCTGCATGGAAGCCAGAGACTTTAGCCTGATCCACTTCGGCATCGCTCAAACCGCCTTCCGGACCGATCAGAAAGGCCAGGCTGTTCGGTTTTTCGTGGCTTTGCAGGGGCGCTGCGACAGGGTGCAGCACCAGCTTCAGGTCCGCTTCGGTTCTTTGCAGCCAGGCGGCCAGTTCCAGCGGCGGGTTGATCACCGGCAGCACCGAGCGGCCGCATTGTTCGCAGGCACTGATCGCCACCTGGCGCCAATGTGCCATGCGCTTGTCGGTGCGTTCGTCCTTCAGGCGCACCTCGCAGCGAGCCGAGATGATCGGGGTGATCTCGTTAGCGCCCAGTTCGGTGGCTTTCTGGATGGCCCAGTCCATGCGTTCGCCGCGCGACAGGCCTTGGCCGAGATGAATGCGCAGAGGGGATTCGCTGAGTCCGGCGATGGCTTCGCGCAGTTCGACGCGTACGCTTTTCTTGCCCACTTCGATCAGCTCGCCGAGGTATTCCTGGCCACTGCCGTCGAACAACTGCACAGCGTCACCCGCCGCGTGGCGCAGCACGCGGCCGATGTAATGGGCCTGCGCCTCGGGCAGGTCGTGTTGGCCGAGGGAGAGTGGGGCATCGATGAAGAAACGGGATAGGCGCATAAAGACAGCTACAGGCGGCAAGTTCGAAGCGGCGAGTTTAAAGCGCTGGTGCGCGCAGCGCACCCTACGGAAAAGCGCTGCCCTTGCCGTAGGGTGCGCCGTGCGCACCGGGTTTCGCTATTGGCTCACTCAACCTGGATCGCGATGATCGGGAAAACGGTTATCCACCGCCACGCTGACTGATTCGCGTGTGGCGATATCGATGCCTTCGCTGGCCACATCGGCGAGGAAATCGATCTCCTCGGGTGTGATGACGTAGGGCGGCAAGAAATACACCACGCTACCCAATGGGCGCAGCAGCGCACCCCGCTCCAGTGCGTGCTGGTAGACGCGCAGCCCACGCCGCTCCTGCCAGGGGTAGGCTGTTTTGCTGGCTTTGTCCTGCACCATCTCGATGGCCAGGGCCATGCCGGTCTGGCGCACTTCAGCAACATGCGGGTGCTCGGCCAGGTGCGCGGTAGCACTGGCCATGCGCGCAGCAAGGGCCTTGTTGCGCTCGATCACATTGTCATCACGGAAGATGTCCAGGGTCGCCAGCGCGGCGGCGCAGGCCAGCGGGTTACCGGTGTAGGTGTGCGAGTGAAGGAAGGCGCGCAGGGTGGCGTAGTCGTCGTAGAACGCGCTGTAGACCTCATCGGTGGTCAGTACCGCGGCCATCGGCAGGTAACCACCGGTCAGTGCCTTGGACAGCACCAGGAAATCCGGGGTGATGCCGGCCTGCTCGCAGGCGAACATCGTGCCGGTGCGGCCGAAGCCGACGGCAATCTCGTCGTGAATCAGATGCACGCCGTAGCGGTTGCAGGCCTCGCGCAGCAGCTTGAGGTAGACCGGGTGATACATGCGCATACCGCCAGCGCCCTGGATCAGCGGCTCGACGATCACTGCTGCGACCTCATGATGATGCTCGGCCAGCGTCCGTTCCATATGGGCGAACATGGCGCGTGAGTGCGCCTCCCAGCTCACGCCCTCGGCGCGCAGGTAGCAGTCTGGGCTGGGCACCTTGAGGGTGTCCAGCAGCAGGGGTTTATAGGTGTCGGTGAACAGCGACACGTCGCCCACCGACATCGCTGCGACCGTTTCACCGTGGTAGCTGTTGCTCAGGGTGACGAAGCGCTTCTTGCTCGCCTGGCCGCTGTTGAGCCAGTAGTGGAAGCTCATTTTCAGCGCCACTTCGATGCCCGATGAACCGTTGTCGGCGTAAAACACCTTGTTCAGGCCGGCCGGGGTGATCTGCACCAGGCGTTCGGACAGCTCGATGACCGGTTGGTGGGTGAAGCCGGCGAGCATCACGTGCTCGAGACTGTCCAGCTGATCGCGAATGCGCGCATTGATGCGCGGGTTGGCGTGGCCGAACACGTTGACCCACCAGGAGCTGACAGCGTCCAGGTAGCGCTTGCCGTCGAAGTCCTCCAGCCATACACCAGAGGCCTTGCGAATCGCCACCAGCGGTAGGCGCTCGTGATCCTTCATCTGGGTGCAGGGGTGCCACAACACGTCGAGGTCGCGTTGCATCCAGTGGTCGTTCAGGCTCATGAGGAATCTCCCAGTGTTCGGCGGCACAGCCTACCAGAAGCCACCACTGAGACGTGGTCGTTGCCGCTGGTCTGGTGCAATGCACCGTCCGTACAGCTGCTTATGAACTCTGCAATGGACGCGTTGAACTAAACTGACTGGCTTAAAGATAGTCGGCATGAAATATCGCATTTCTCGATGTTTCATAACGATATTTTCCGCTTTAAATCGATATATTTGTCGTTAATCTTGCCCGCACCCAGGACTAGGGAAGTCTTCTATGCAATTTCGCAATACCTCTGCTCGTTATGGTCTGGTCAGCGTCGTGCTGCACTGGCTGGTGGCCTTGGTCGTGTTCGGTCTTTTCGCCCTCGGTTTCTGGATGGTGGGGCTCAGCTACTACGACCCATGGCGCCAGAGTGCGCCTGATCTGCACAAGAGCATCGGCATCCTGCTGTTTGCCATGATGTTGCTGCGTGTTCTGTGGCGCCTGCTCAATCCTGCGCCGGCAGCCCTGGCCAGCCATGGCCGGCTCACGCGCCTGGCTTCCAAGCTGGGTCATGGCGTCCTCTATCTCGGTCTTTTCGGTGTGATGATTTCCGGCTACCTGATTTCCACCGCCGATGGCCGTGGTATCGAGGTGTTTGGTTTGTTCAGTGTGCCGGCGACCCTGACGGGTATCGCGCAACAGGAAGACATTGCTGGGGCGATTCACGAATACCTGGCCTGGGGGCTGGTGATTTTCGCCGGTCTGCATGGCCTGGCAGCACTCAAGCACCATTTCATCGACCGCGACAGCACCCTGCTGCGGATGTTCGGGCGCTGAAGCAATTCATAACCGGGCTCATGCCCATCTAGATCGACAACCTCGCAAGGAGAACACCCCATGTTGAAGAATGCCCTCGCTGCACTGGTTCTGGGCTCCGCTCTTATCGGCGGCCAGGCCGTGGCGGCTGATTACGCCATCGACAAGCAAGGCCAGCACGCCTTCGTCAACTTCAAGATCAGCCACCTGGGCTACAGCTGGCTGTACGGCACCTTCAAGGACTTCGACGGCACGTTCAGCTTCGATGCCGCCAACCCCGAGGCGAGCAAGGTCAACGTGACCCTGAAGACCGCCAGCGTCGACACCAATCACGCCGAGCGTGACAAGCACATCCGCAGTGCCGACTTCCTCAATGCGAGCAAGCACGCTACTGCCACCTTCGAATCCACTTCGGTCAAGTCCACTGGCGAAGGCACTGCTGACGTGACCGGCAACCTGACCCTGAACGGCGTGACCAAGCCGGTGGTGATCGCTGCCAAGTTCATTGGCGAAGGCAAGGACCCGTGGGGCGGCTACCGCGCAGGCTTCGAAGGCACCACCACCCTGACGCTGAAGGACTTCGACATTTCCATGGATCTCGGCCCGGCTTCGCAAACCGTCGAGCTGATCATTTCGGTCGAAGGTGTTCGTCAGTAATAAAAGGGGCGAGGCGGGTCATCGGTGCGCACGGCGCACCCTACGCAACGGACACGCCAGCGCACCATGAAAAACGCCGCCCAATGGGCGGCGTTTTCGTTAGCGCGGCAGCTTACTCTTCGCGGTTACGCGTCAGCAGCGCCGGTTTCTCGCTGCGTGGACGAGTGCTGTTGCTCAGCTCGTCGAGCTGCTCAGCGCTGGGGAAACGATCCAGGCGCGAGCCCTTGTGCACGATGATTGGCTGCTTTTCGCGCGGGTTGCGCACGGCGGCTTCGGCGCGTGGCAGCTCGTCGCGATCCAGCGAGGTGATACGACCGTCCGCCGCTCGGCCACGACCGCCGCCGTTACGGCCTTGGCCGCCCTGGCCACCTTGACGGCGATTCTTGCCGGGGGTGCCTGGGTTGCTGCCCGCATTGCTGCGCGGCTGCCTGTTGTTGCTGTTGGCTTTCTGGCCCTGGCCTGGAGCCGCGCCATTACCAGCAGTCCCGCCGCCTGGGCGACGGCCGCGGCCTTGCGGCTTGTTCTGCACCGGTACGTAATCGGCACGGTTGCCGAAATTATCGATTTCGTCGTCGAGGAACTCTTCCGGATCGCGATCCGGAGGCAACGGTGGAACAGCTGGAGCTGCGCCACGACTCTGGTTGCGAGGCTGCTGACCACGGCGATTCTGGCCCTGGCCTTGCTGCTGCGGCTTGGCTTTCTGATCCTTGCCGCTGTCCTTGCCCTTGTCTCTGCGACCACCGTTGTTGCGCTCGCCCTTGGGCTTGTCGCCGCCCTGGGCGTTCTGCGCCTTGGCCGGCTTCTGCCCGCGCGGCTGGCGCGGTTCGCGGGTTTCCGGGCGCTCGGCCTCGACGGTGCTGGCATCGAAGCCCAGCAGGTCGCCGTCGGGGATCTTCTGCTTGGTCATGCGTTCGATGCCCTTGAGCAGCTTCTCTTCGTCCGGCGCGACCAGCGAGATGGCCTCTCCGCTACGGCCAGCACGGCCAGTACGGCCGATGCGGTGGACGTAGTCTTCCTCGACGTTGGGCAGCTCGAAGTTGACCACGTGCGGCAGTTGGTCGATATCCAGGCCGCGTGCGGCGATATCGGTGGCCACCAGGATGCGTACCTGGTTGGCCTTGAAATCGGCCAGGGCCTTGGTGCGTGCGTTCTGGCTCTTGTTGCCATGGATCGCGACAGCCGGCAGACCGTGCTTGTCGAGGTACTCGGCCAGACGGTTGGCGCCGTGCTTGGTGCGGGTGAACACCAGCACCTGTTCCCAGGCACCCTGGGTGATCAGGTGGGCGAGCAGGGCCCGCTTGTGGCTGGAGGCCAGGCGGAACACGCGCTGTTCGATGCGCTCGACCGTGGTGTTTGGCGGCGTGACCTCGATGCGCTCGGGGTTGTGCAGCAGCTTGCCAGCGAGGTCGGTGATGTCCTTGGAGAAGGTCGCCGAGAACAGCAGGTTCTGGCGCTGTGTCGGCAACTTGGCCAACACCTTCTTGACGTCGTGGATGAAGCCCATGTCGAGCATGCGGTCGGCTTCATCGAGTACGAGGATTTCGACGTGAGACAGGTCGATGGCTTTCTGATTGGCCAGGTCGAGCAGGCGACCGGGGCAGGCCACCAGTACGTCGACGCCCTTGGCCAGGGCCTGGACCTGCGGGTTCATACCAACGCCGCCGAAAATGCAGGCGCTGACGAATTTCAAGTCGCGGGCATAGACCTTGAAGCTGTCATGCACCTGGGCGGCCAGTTCGCGAGTGGGTGTCAGCACCAGCACGCGCGGTTGTTTCGGGCCGTGACGTTGTTCGCGATCCGGATGACCGCCCGGAAACAGGCGTTCGAGGATCGGCAGGGCGAAACCGCCCGTCTTACCTGTACCCGTCTGGGCCGCCACCATGAGATCGCGACCTTGCAACACGGCGGGAATGGCCCGCTGTTGCACCGGAGTGGGTTGGGTGTAGCCGGCGGATTCGACCGCACGGACTAGAGCCTCGGAGAGACCGAGGGAGGCAAAGGACATGAGCAATCCTGTACTAAGTGAGGGCGTGGCCCTGGGGGTATAGAGCCTGGCTTGAATCACACGTGGGGCGAGTGATCCCGTCCGGTACTGCTGGCTTCTGGGAGCTAGCATCCGGGCGCAAGCCTGGCGGCAAGTCCCGAGTATAACAGAGCTGAGGCCTTGCGCAGCTACCAGCCTGTCGGTTGGTTCACGGCTTGAGTCGTTCAGGGTTGGCGTAGCGCTCCTGCAGTTGGGCATAGGCAGGCTCGCGCTTGAAGCGGCGCAGCTCGTCAGCGAAGTCTTTGGCCAGGTGTGCCAGGGCAGGGTCGTGGCGCAGTGCGAGGTACATGCGGTCATGGCCGACTGCCTTGCGGTTGTAGTCGACCTGCGGTTGCAAGCCCAGCTGAGTGGTCAGATAGAGGCCGGCGCGACGGTCGTTGATGACCAGATCGACGCGATGGCGGATCAGCTTGCCCAGATTGGCCTCGTGAGTCGGAGCCTCTTCGCGACTGAACAAGGGCGAGTTGCGGAAGGTTTCGTCGTTGTACCAGTAGCCCGGCGAGATGCCGATCACCAGGTCACGCAAGTCTTCCAGACTCTCATAGGGGTAGGGGCGGTTACGTGCGTAGAACAGCACGAGTTCGACATCACTCAGCGGCTCTTCGACGAAGAGCATGCTCGCCTCGCGCTCGGGCAGATGGAAAATATCCAGGATGCCGTCTGCATGGCCCAGTTCCAGCTCCAGCAGACAGCGCTTCCAGGGCAGAAATTGCAGGTCCAGTTTTACCCCCAGGCGCTGTAGCACCTCGCGGGTGATCTCGTAGTCGAGGCCTGCGGCCTGACCGTTTTCCTCGTAGACGTAGGGCGCCCAGGCATCAGTGACCAGGCGCAGCGTTTCACCGCGGGCGGAGAAAGCGCAACAGCATAGCAAGAGGGTGGCGATAATCTGGCGCTGGAATAATGGCATCGCGCCAGATTATCGATTTTGCCGGTGCCTTGAAAGTGCGTCTTGCGCAGCCTCAGTCGACTACCCGATAGCAGGGCTCATAGGCACTGCCACCCGGCAGCTTCATGCGGTGCTGCTCGACGAAGGCCTGCAGCAGGCGATCCAGCGGGCGCATGATGGTGGTTTCTCCGCGAATCTCGTAGGGGCCGTGCTCCTCGATCAGGCGGATGCCGTTCTCCTTGACGTTGCCCGCGACGATGCCGGAGAACGCACGACGCAGGTTGGCGGCCAGGTGATGCAGCGGTTGTTCACGGGTCAGGTTGAGGCTGGCCATGGCTTCGTGGCTCGGCTCGAACGGGTGCTGGAAGCTTTCGTCGATCTTCAGCAACCAGTTGAAGTGGAATGCGTCGTTTCGCTCGCGGCGGAACTGGCGCACGGCCTTGATGCCGACGGCCATCTCACGGGCGACCTCGGTCGGGTCGTTGACGATCATGCGATAGCGCTGCTGCGCGGCCTCGCCGAGGGTCGCCCCGATGAAATCATGCAGCTGCTGCAGGTACGGGCCGGCGCTCTTCGGGCCGGTAAGGATGACCGGGAAGGGCAGATCCTGGTTGTCCGGGTGGGTGAGGATGCCCAGCAGGTAGAGGAACTCTTCGGCAGTACCGGCGCCGCCGGGGAAGATGATGATGCCGTGGCCGACGCGGACGAAGGCTTCCAGGCGCTTCTCGATGTCCGGCAGGATCACCAGTTCGTTGACGATCGGATTCGGCGCTTCGGCAGCGATGATGCCGGGCTCGGTCAGGCCCAGATAGCGGCCTTTGAGGTTGCGTTGCTTGGCGTGGCTGATGGTGGCGCCCTTCATCGGCCCCTTCATCACGCCCGGGCCGCAGCCGGTGCAGATGTCCAGGCCGCGCAGACCGAGTTCGTGACCGACCTTCTTGGTGTACTTGTATTCCTCGGTGCTGATCGAGTGGCCGCCCCAGCACACCACCATCTTCGGTTCGACGCCGCTGCGCAGGGTCTGGGCGTTGCGCAACAGATGGAAGACGTAATCGGTGATGCCTTCGGAGCTGTCCAGGTCGATGCGCTTGTTCTCCAGCTCACTTTGCGTGTAGACGATGTCGCGCAGGGCGCTGAACAGCATCTCGCGGGTGCTGGCAATCATCTCACCATCGACGAAGGCGTCAGCCGGAGCGTTGATCAACTCCAGGCGGATGCCGCGATCCTGCTGGTGAATCTTCACTTCGAAGTCCGGGTAGGCCTCGAGGATGGTCTTGGCGTTGTCGCTGTGCGAGCCGGTATTGAGGATCGCCAGTGCGCACTGGCGGAACAGGCGATAAACGCTGCCGGAGCCGGTTTCGCGCAGTTGCTGTACTTCGCGCTGCGAGAGGGTTTCCAGGCTGCCCTTGGGGCTGACTGAGGCGTTGATCTTGGTGCGTTTGAGCATGAGGGGCGATCCTTCGGCGGCAAGGCGGGAGGGTGAAGCGAGCAGGCTGCCCAAGATGGGCAGCCTGTGAGTAAGCAGCCTGTTAACGCGGCAGCTTGAGATTGTTCCAGATGGCCAGGCTGGGGCCAGCCAGGTTCATGCTGTAGAAGTGCAGGCCGGGCGCGCCGCCTTGCAGCAGGCGTTCGCACATCTCGCTGATGACCTGTTCGCCGAAGACGCGAATGCTGTCGGCGTCGTCACCGTAGGCTTCCAGTTGCTTGCGTACCCAGCGTGGGATTTCTGCGCCACAGGCGTCGGAGAAGCGCGCCAGCTTGCTGTAGTTGGTGATCGGCATGATGCCCGGCACCACCGGAATATCCACGCCCAGTTTCTGTACGCGCTCGACGAAGTAGAAGTAGCTGTCGGCGTTGAAGAAGTACTGGGTGATGGCGCTGTCGGCACCGGCCTTGGCCTTGCGCACGAAGTTGGCGATATCGTCCTCGAAGTTGCGCGCCTGCGGATGCATCTCCGGGTAGGCGGCGATTTCGATATGGAAGTGATCACCAGTTTCGGTACGAATGAACTCGACCAGCTCATTGGCGTAGCGCAGCTCGCCGCTGGCCATGCCCATGCCGGATGGCAGGTCACCACGCAGGGCAACGATGCGCTTGATGCCGGCATTCTTGTACAGATTCAGCAGCTCGCGCAGTTCGGCCTTGCTGTCACCCACGCAGGACAGGTGCGGGGCGGTGGGCACCTTGATCTCGCCATCGAGCTGCAGCACGGTGTTGAGGGTGCGGTCGCGTGTCGAGCCGCCGGCGCCGTAAGTGCAAGAGAAGAAATCGGGTTTGTAGGTCGCCAGCTGGCGCGCCACGTCCATCAGTTTTTCATGCCCGGCTTCGGTCTTGGTAGGGAAGAACTCGAAGCTGTAGCGGCGTTCTTGGCTCATAGGGTTTCTAGCCTTGGAGACGTAGGGTGGATGGCGTTCTTCCATCCACCTTGCGGGAAGTCGGCGGTGGATAAGCCAGGGGCTTACCCACCCTACGCATTAGTAACGGTAAGCGTCCGGCTTGAACGGGCCTTCCACGGTCACGCCGATGTACTCGGCCTGCTGCTTGGTCAGTTGGGTGACCACGCCGCCGAAGCCCTTGACCATTTCCAGCGCCACTTCTTCGTCGAGCTTCTTCGGCAGTACTTCTACGGTCAGACGCTCGGCCTTCTTCTCGGCGGAGAGGTCGGCGAACTTCTGCTCGAACAGGAAGATCTGCGCCAGCACCTGGTTGGCGAACGAACCGTCCATGATCCGGCTCGGGTGGCCAGTGGCGTTGCCCAGGTTCACCAGGCGGCCTTCGGCCAGCAGGATCAGGTAGTCGTCGTTGGTCGGATCGAAGGTACCGGCACCGGTGCGGTGGATCTTGTGCACCTGCGGCTTGACCTCTTCCCACGCCCAGTTCTTGCGCATGAAGGCGGTGTCGATTTCGTTGTCGAAGTGGCCGATGTTGCACACCACGGCGCGCTTTTTCAGGGCCTTGAGCATGCCGGCATCACAGACGTTGACGTTACCGGTGGTGGTGACGATCAGGTCGATCTTGCCCAGCAGCGCAGCATCGACGCTCGCCTCGGTGCCGTCATTGATGCCGTTCTTGTACGGCGAGACCAGCTCGAAGCCGTCCATGCAGGCCTGCATGGCGCAGATCGGGTCGATTTCGCTGACCTTGACGATCATGCCTTCCTGACGCAGCGACTGCGCCGAGCCCTTGCCCACGTCGCCGTAGCCGATGACCAGCGCCTGCTTGCCCGACAGCAGGTGGTCGGTGCCGCGCTTGATGGCGTCGTTGAGGCTGTGGCGGCAGCCGTACTTGTTGTCGTTCTTGCTCTTGGTCACGGCGTCGTTGACGTTGATCGCCGGGACTTTCAGGGTGCCGGCCTTGAGCATGTCGAGCAGGCGGTGCACACCAGTGGTGGTCTCTTCGGTGACGCCGTGG
Source organism: Pseudomonas sp. EggHat1 (assembly GCF_014892995.1). Classification (NCBI taxonomy): domain Bacteria; kingdom Pseudomonadati; phylum Pseudomonadota; class Gammaproteobacteria; order Pseudomonadales; family Pseudomonadaceae; genus Pseudomonas; species Pseudomonas sp. EggHat1. Next base: position 827,059 of record NZ_JACKQK010000001.1, on the reverse strand, counting down.
ATGCGCTCGAGCATCTGTGGGTATTTCTTGTGCAGGATCTCGGTCAGGTCACCGCCGTCGTCCAGTACCATGTTGGCGTCCCACGGCTTGCCGTCCTTGAGGATGGTCTGCTCGATGCACCACTCGTACTCTTCTTCGGTCTCGCCCTTCCAGGCGAACACCGGGATGCCGGCAGCGGCGATGGCGGCAGCGGCCTGATCCTGGGTGGAGAAGATGTTGCACGATGACCAGCGTACTTCGGCGCCCAGGGCGGTCAGCGTCTCGATCAGCACGCCGGTCTGGATGGTCATGTGAATGCAGCCGAGGATCTTCGCGCCTTTCAGCGGCTGGCTGGCGGCGTACTTGCGGCGCAGGCCCATCAGTGCCGGCATCTCCGATTCAGCGATGATCAGCTCTTTGCGGCCCCAATCGGCCAGGGAAATATCGGCGACTTTGAAATCGTTAAAAGCAGCGCTCATGAAAGCTCTCCATTCGTTGTCTGCGAATGGGCGCCGTTGATGCGTATGGTTAACGCCCCATCCGAGCCTGACAAACCGGTGTCGACCGGCCTGCTGCAGCGCCCCTCGGACAGGTGGCGGGAGCGACCGGAGCTGTGCCGGTCGTTTGAAGCTGGCGGATTATAGCTGCGTGCGGCGTGCAGCCCAAGGCTTTCCGTCGCTCCGTCGGCATCGCCAGTGTTAGCCTTGGCATGTCTAGTCGTAACGGATCGGCCATGGCCAACCACAAAATCGAAATTCGCCGTCGCAACGTCAAGAAGATTCTCCTGGCCGCCGAAAAGGTCTTCGCCGAGAAGGGCTACGGCGGTACTGCCATGGCCGATATTGCCGAACTGGCCGAATTGCCGCGCTCGAACCTGCACTATTACTTCAGCACCAAGGACGAGCTGTATCGCGCCGTGCTGCTCGATCTGCTCGAGGTCTGGAAACAGGATGCCCAGTGCTTCGAGGTGTTCGATGACCCGCGGGTGGTGCTGAGCAGCTACATTCGCGCCAAGATGAACCACTCGCGCAGTCGGCCGCATGGCTCGAAAGTCTGGGCCAACGAGATCATTCATGGTGCGCCGGTGCTCGGCGTCACTCTCGACGAGGGCCTGTACGACTGGGCGAAGATGAAAGAGGCGAAGATCCGTAAGTGGGTCGAGGACAAGCGCATCCTAGCCGTCGAGCCGTCGGCCTTGCTCTACATGATCTGGGCTTCGACCCAGCACTATGCCGATTTCAGTCATCAGGTGAGCGTGCTCAACGAGCACCAGGCGCTGTCCGAGCCGCAATTCGAGCGAGCGGTGCAGACTGTGACCAGTGTGATCTTGCGTGGGATCGGGCTGGAGCCGTAATCGCAGTCGCTGCTTGTCGCTGCTTGTCGCGGCTAAAGCCCCTCCCACGGTCTTTGTCTTTGCTCACCCCATCGGCTAAAGCATTGCGTCGCTCGGCCCCTCCCACAAGAGCACTACTATCCCGTGCGAGGGGCTTTAGCCGCGAACTGTTTTAGCCGCGAGCTATTTTCAACTGGCCACGCGGTACGGATTGCGCGGGTCGTGGTTCCAGTCGAGGAAGGGTTTGCCGCTGTCCTGGGGCGCCATCTCGATGCAGTTTTCCACCGGACAGGTGATCTGGCACAGGTTGCAGCCCACGCATTCCGCGTCGATCACCTCGTATTTATGCGTGCCGTCGTCCTGGGTCAGGCTGGCGATGGCCTGGTGTGAGGTGTCTTCGCAGGCGATATGGCAGCGGCCGCAACCGATGCAGGCGTCCTGGTCGATCCTGGCGATCACCTGATAGTTGATATCCAGGTACTTCCAGTCGGTGGTGTTGCCCACCGCGCGCCCGGAGAAATCCTGCAGACTGGCGTAGCCCTGGCTGTCCATCCAGCGCGACAGGCCGTCTTTCATCTCCTCGACGATGCGAAAGCCATGCAGCATGGCTGCCGTACACACCTGCACCGCGCCGCAACCCAGCGCCACGAACTCCGCCGCGTCGCGCCAGCTACCAATACCACCGATACCGCAGATCGGCAGGCCACGGGTTTCCGGATCGCGGGCGATCTCGGCAACCATGTTCAATGCAATGGGTTTGACCGCTGAACCGCAGTAGCCGCCGTGGGTGCTCTGCGTGCCGACGATGGGGAGAGCGATCATGCGCTCCAGGTCGATGCTGGTGATCGAGTTGATGGTGTTGATCAGCGACACCGCATCGGCGCCGCCGCGATGGGCAGCGCGCGCCGAGGTGCGAATGTCGGTGATGTTCGGCGTCAGTTTGACGATCACCGGCAGCGAGCTGTACGTCTTGCACCAGCGGGTGACCATCTCCACGTACTCCGGCACCTGGCCGACCGCCGCGCCCATGCCGCGCTCAGGCATGCCGTGGGGGCAGCCGAAGTTCAGTTCGATGCCGTCGCAGCCCGTGGCTTCCACCAATGGCAGGATGGCTTTCCAGGACTCTTCGACGCAGGGCACCATCAAGGAAACGATCAGCGCGCGGTCCGGCCAGTCTTTCTTTACCTGGGTGATTTCGCGCAGGTTGATTTCCAACGAGCGGTCGGTGATCAGTTCGATATTGTTGATGCCCTGCACCTGGCGGTTCGGGCCGAAGTGCGCCGAGTAGCGCGACGACACGTTGACCGCGGCCGGGTCTTCGCCGAGGGTCTTCCACACCACGCCGCCCCAGCCGGCCTCGAAGGCGCGGACCACGTTGTAGGCCTTGTCGGTGGGCGGCGCGCTGGCCAGCCAGAACGGATTGGGTGCCTTGATACCGGCGAATTCGATGGATAGATCGGCCATTTATGCGGCCTCCACATTGAGCAGCAGATGAGAGTGGATGGCCTCGGCGGCCAGCTTGCCGTGTTGCACGGCCTGAACGGTGAGGTCCTGGCCGAGGGCGGTGCAGTCGCCGCCGGCATACACGCCAGGCACGCTGGTTTGCAGCTGGGCGTCGACCCAGATGCGTTCGCCCTCGCGCTTCAGCTCGCGGGCCAGCGGGTCGCCCAGGGCTGAACCGTCAAACGCCTGGCCGATGGCGCTGAAGATGGCGTCGGCGGCCAGCTCGAAGGTCTGCCCGGTGCTCTGCAACCGGCCGTTCTCCACGCGGGTGCGGGCGAAGCGCATGCCGCGTACCTGGCCTTGCTCATTGAGCAGCACGGCGTCCGGTTGCGCCCAGGTCAGCAGGCGCACCTGATTGGCCTTGGCGATGTCCTGCTCATGCTCGGTGGCACCCATTTCCTCGAAGCCGCGGCGATAGACCAGGTTGACGTCGCGCGCGCCGAGCTTGCTCATCTGCACGGCCATGTCGATGGCGGTATTACCGGCACCGAGGACGATGCAGCGCTCGGCCACGGGCAACTGGGTCGGGTCGTCGCTCTGACGCAGTTCACGAATGTAGTCGGTGGCGGCGAGCAGGCCTGGCGCCTCTTCGCCGGGCAGGCCAAGGCGCTTGCTGGCGGCCAGGCCGATGCCGAGAAATACCGCGTCGAACTGCTGGTGCAGCTCGCTGAGGCTGAGGTCGTCGCCCAGTTTGTGACCGTGGCGGATCTCGATACCGCCGATCTGCAGGAGAAACTCCACTTCGCGCTGGGCGAAGTCGTCAACCAGCTTGTACTTGGCGATGCCGTATTCGTTGAGGCCGCCGGCTTTCTCGCGGGCCTCGAAGATCACCACCTCATGGCCGTGCATGGCCAGGCGATGGGCGCAGGACAAGCCCGCCGGCCCCGCGCCGACCACGGCAATGCGTTTGCCGCTGGCCGGGGCGCGCTGGAATGGGTGCTCAGTGAACTGCGCATTATCGATGGCGTAGCGCTGCAACAAGCCGATCAGCACTGGCGCGCATTCCTCGGTGTTGTTACGCACGCAGGCCTGCTGGCAAAGGATTTCAGTGGGGCAGACGCGGGCGCAGCTGCCGCCGAGGATATTGGCCGAGAGAATCTTCTCGGCCGCGCCCTGAACGTTCTCGTGGCTGATATTGCGGATGAACGAGGGGATGTCGATCTCGCTGGGGCAGGCGTTGACGCACGGCGCGTCGTAGCAATACAGGCAGCGCGCACTTTCCAAGGCGGCCTGGCGAGCGGTGAGCGGCGGGGCCAGATCGCTGAAACGATCGGCCAGTTCGGCGGCGCCGGCATCCGGTCGCGGCAAATGGCTGAGGGTGTCTATCACGGTTATTGCCTCACGGTTTTGTGGCTTTTATTGGGCAGTTAACAGCGGATAAGTGGCCGTCCAGCCTCTGCGGGCCGGTGTGGCGGAATGGGTCGCAGTTGTTTTTTTGTGGGAGGGGCCGGGCGGCGTTCCGCTTTAGCCGCGACAGCTCCTGAGCTATCCAGATTTTCGCGGCTGAAGCCCCTCCCGCAGGTTCTTCTGTGTCCCTGACTTAGCGCTCGACGGCAGTCGGACGGTTCTGTTCGGCGCGCTTGCTCAGCAGGTCGAACACCGCCGGGTAGGCCGGTCGCTCGACATAGCGGCCGGCGCCACGTTCGGCGCGCAGCTCGCCATCGACCCAGACCAGTTTGCCGGCGCTGATGGTGTGACTGGGTACGCCGCGCACGGTCTTGCCTTCGAAGATGTTGAAGTCGACCTGCTGGTGATGGGTTTTCGCCGAGATGGTCCGTGTGCCTTGCGGGTCCCATAGGACCAGGTCGGCATCGGCACCGACCTGCAGCGCGCCCTTGCGCGGGTAAATGTTGAAGATTTTCGCGGTGTTGGTGCTGGTCAGCGCGACGAAGTCATTGATCGACAGCTTGCCGCTGCCCACCCCTTCATCCCAGAGCACCGCCATACGGTCCTCGATGCCGGCGGTGCCGTTGGGGATCTTGCTGAAGTCATCACGCCCGGCGGCTTTCTGTTCGGCGCAGAAGCAGCAGTGGTCGGTGGCGGTGGTGTGCAGGTTGCCCGACTGCAGGCCACGCCACAGGGCCTGCTGATGGCCGCGCGGGCGGAACGGTGGACTCATCACATAGCCGGCAGCGGTCTGCCAGTCGGGATGGCGGTACACGCTGTCGTCTAGCAGCAGGTGGCCGGCGAGCACCTCGCCGTACACAGGCTGGCCCTTGGCGCGGGCGTAGGTGATTTCATCCAGGGCTTCCTGGGTCGAGACATGCACCAGATAAAGCGGTGTACCCAGGGTCTCGGCGATGCGGATGGCGCGACTGGCGGCTTCGCCTTCGACCTGCGAGGGCCGCGACAGCGGGTGGGCTTCCGGCCCGGTCAGCCCCTGCGCGAGCAGCTTCTGCTGCAGGTGATAGACCAGTTCGCCGTTCTCCGCATGCACGGTGGGCACTGCGCCCAGTTCGAGGCAGCGCTCGAAGCTCGCCACCAGGGTGTCGTCGGCGGCCATGATGGCGTTCTTGTAGGCCATGAAGTGCTTGAAGCTGTTGACCCCGAACTTCGTCACCAGCTCGCCCATCTCGGCGGCGACCTGCTCGCTCCACCAGGTGATGGCGACGTGGAAACCGTAGTCAGACGCGGATTTCTTCGCCCAGTCGCGCCAGGTGTGGAAGGCGTCCAGCAAGGATTGCTGCGGATTGGGAATCACGAAATCGATGATCGAGGTGGTGCCACCGGCCAGGCCTGCGGCGGTGCCGCTAAAGAAGTCCTCGCTGGCCACCGTACCCATGAAGGGCAATTGCATATGGGTGTGCGGGTCGATGCCGCCGGGCATCAGGTACTGGCCGCTGCCGTCGAGTACCTGGCAGCCCGCGGGGGCGTCGAGGTTGTCGCCAATGGCCTGGATCAGGCCGTCTGCGCACAGCACATCGGCGCGGTAGCTTTGCTCATGGGTAACCAGGGTGGCGCCACGGATCAACAGCGACATGGTGGGTTCCTCGCAGGCTGGCCGATGCGTGTCGGCTCTTGGCTTTCTGGTGCTGACGAGGGGTAATGTCCATTCCTGTCAGTGGTGACAAGAACAGAATCTAGTTGCAGTAATCGGATTGGGCAAGATTATTTTTTGATCAGATTTTATTTATATAAGTATTTGAAAATTAAAAATAAAAACTAAAAATCACCAAAATGGTGAGGGCTCTCACCATTTTGACGCACTTGACAGAATGACAATATGGTCAAGATTTCTCATGGAAAATCAGCCGCTTGTGTCTTGGCATTGCGCGGCCTTGGGCGGCGAAAAAAAATTCGCTTGCACCAGTTTGAATCCTGACTGACAGGACAAGCCGCCCCGAGGATGTCGGTGGCGCGTGCTGGCGGCGCCTTTGGATTCAGATAAAGCGTTTTCAGATCAGATGCTTAATGTGTTCAAGCAGGCAGGATGCAGGTCCCGCCGGGGAATGCGGCACGCTTATTGAGTGGCGCTGCCCCCGTGCTGGCCGGCTACTGAACTCCGGCCATCGAATTAGCCCGATGCGCTAACAATCAGAAAAATACTGGAGAGGCCCATGCAACAGAGCAGATCGGAAGTGACCGAGCGGGAGGGCTTGTATGAGCTGAACGCTGGCAGCGACGTACTCGACAGCGCGCGCTACAACCATGACATCGCCCCGACCAAGGTGCATCAGCGAACCTGGAACAAGTGGCACATCACCGCGCTGTGGGTCGGCATGTCGATCTGCGTGCCCACCTACACCCTGGGCGGTGTACTCACCGCCTACTTCGGCCTGTCGGTGGGCGAGGCACTGCTGGCGATCCTGCTGGCCAACGTCGTGGTGCTGATCCCGCTGACACTCAACGCCTTTGCCGGCACCAAGTACGGCATCCCCTTCCCGGTATTGTTGCGCTCCTCGTTCGGCATACTCGGTTCCAACGTGCCCTGCCTGATTCGCGCCGTGGTGGCCTGCGGCTGGTTCGGTATTCAGACCCTGTTCGGTGGCCTGGCGATCCACCTGCTGCTGGGTTCGATTTTCGAGGGTTGGAAGGCGCTCGGCGGCACCGGCGAGGTGATCGGTTTCATGATCTTCTGGGTACTCAACCTGTGGATCGTGCTGCGCGGCGCCGAGTCGATCAAGTGGCTGGAAACCCTGTCCGCACCGCTGCTGGTGTTGGTTGGCGCCGGTCTGCTGGTGTGGGCATTGCCCAACGTGTCGATGAGCGAACTGCTGGCGCAGCCGGCCAATCGTCCCGAGGGTGCCAGCGTCACCGGTTACTTTCTCGCCGGGCTGACCGCCATGGTCGGCTTCTGGGCCACCCTGTCGTTGAATATCCCCGACTTCAGCCGCTACGCGAAGAGCCAGAAGGACCAGATTCTCGGGCAGATCTTCGGTCTGCCGCTGACCATGTTCCTCTTCGCCGCTCTCGGCGTGGTGATGACCGCCGCCTCGGAAGGTCTGGTGGGGCAGACGGTGGCCGATCCGGTCAGCCTGATCGGCCATATCCAGAGCCCCGGCTGGGTCGCCCTGGCCATGGCGTTGATCATCGTCGCCACGCTGTCGACCAACACGGCGGCGAACATCGTTTCGCCGACCAATGATTTCCAGAACATCGCGCCCAAGCTGATCGACCGCACCAAGGCGGTGATCCTCACCGGCCTGATCGGTCTCGGCCTGATGGGCCACGAGCTGTTGAAGAAGCTCGGTCTGCTGGTCTCAGAGCTGAGCCTGGAGAGCGTGTATTCCAACTGGTTGCTGGGTTACTCCAGCCTGCTCGGGCCGATTGCCGGGATCATGGTGGTCGACTACTTCCTGATCAAGAAACAGCAACTGGACCTGGCCGGGCTGTACCGCGATGACGTCTACCCGGCGTGGAACTGGATCGGCTTCGCCGCCTTCGCCGTACCTGTAGCGCTGACCCTGCTGTCGCTGGGCAGTAACGCCTTCAGCTGGTTCTACGACTACGGCTGGTTTACCGGCTCCTTTCTGGGCGGCTTGATCTACTTCGGTTTGTGCAGCCTGCGTAGCGCACAGCCGGTGGTGGCCAAGGCGCCGGTTTAAGGCAACAGCAGCGTGACTCAGCACACGCGCCTCGCTGCGGCGGGCGCGTCACAGACAACCAGAGAGGCCGAGGAAATAACCATGAAAACTGCCACCGAGGTTCTGCAATCCAGCCAGCCGCACGTCAACGGTGACCGCCTGTGGCAATCGCTGATGGAGTTGGCGCAGCTCGGCGCCACCGCCAAGGGCGGGGTCTGTCGCCTGGCCCTGACCGACCTCGACCGCCAGGCGCGCGACCTGTTCGTGCGCTGGTGCGAGGAGGCTGGTTGCACCGTCACGGTCGATGGCGTCGGCAACATCTTCGCTCGACGTCCCGGACGCAACGCTGCTCTGGCGCCGGTGATGACCGGCAGCCATATCGACACCCAGCCCACTGGCGGCAAGTTCGACGGCTGCTTCGGCGTATTGGCTGGTGTAGAGGTGCTGCGTACTCTCAACGACCTGGGCATACAGACCGAAGCGCCGCTGGAAGTGGTGGTGTGGACCAACGAGGAAGGCTCGCGCTTCGCCCCCTGCATGATGGGCTCCGGGGTGTTCGCCGAGAAGTTCACCCTGGAGGAAACCCTGGCCAAGCGCGACGCCGAAGGCATCAGCGTCGGCGAGGCGCTGAACGCCATCGGCTACGCCGGGTCACGGGCGGTGAGCGGCCATGCGGTGGGCGCCTATTTCGAGGCGCATATCGAGCAGGGGCCGATTCTCGAGGATCAGGGCAAGACCATTGGCGTGGTGCTCGGCGCGCTCGGGCAGAAGTGGTTCGATCTCACTCTCAAGGGCGTCGAGGCCCACGCCGGGCCCACGCCGATGCACCTGCGCAAGGACGCTCTGGTCGGCGCTGCGGCCGTGGTCGCAGCGGTCAACCGGGTGGCGCTGGAGCATCAACCGCATGCCTGCGGCACGGTCGGTTGCCTGCAGGCCTACCCCGGTTCGCGCAATGTGATTCCCGGTGAGGTGCGCATGACCCTGGACTTCCGCCATCTGCAGCCGGAACGCCTGGATTCGATGATCGAGGCGGTGCGTGGGGTGATCGAGGCAACCTGTGCCAAGCATGGCCTGAGTTTCGAGCTGACGCCGACCGCGGACTTCCCGCCGCTGTATTTCGACCTGGGCTGCGTCGAGGCGGTGCGCGGCGCGGCAGCCGGGTTGGGGTTATCGCATATGGACATCGTCAGCGGCGCCGGGCATGACGCGATCTTCCTCGCCGAGTTGGGCCCGGCCGGGATGATCTTCGTGCCGTGCGAGGGTGGTATCAGCCACAACGAAATCGAGAACGCCGCGCCAGCGGACCTGGCCGCCGGCTGCGCGGTGTTGCTGCGCGCCATGCTTGCTGCCTCCGTGGCACTGGCAGAGGGCAAGCTGGCGGCATGATTGGCCGAATCGCCATCGACTTGGGCGGTGGCAGTCATGGACGCCCGTTCCTGGTCGGGACAAGCTGCACACTCCATTACCGAGCTGCGGAGCCTCCATGACCCTTGCCTACTGGTGCGTGCTGATTGCCATCTTTCTGCCCTACCTGGGTACTGCTTCAGCCAAGTTCCTTGGCCCCGGCTACGGACCGCGCGCCAATCAGGATCCGCGCGCGTTCCTGAGTACCCTGGAGGGCTGGCGCAAGCGCGCCAACAACGCCCAGCTCAACGGCTTTGAGGTAACCCCGGCGTTCGCTGCCGCGGTGATCATCGCCCACCAGGCCGGCGGTGCCGAGCAGGGGCTGCTCGACCAGTTGGCCGTGGCCTTCATCGTCAGCCGCGTGCTGTATTTCATCTGCTATCTGGCTGACTGGGGTCCGGTGCGCTCGCTGGTGTGGTTCGCCGGGATGGGGCTGATCGCGGCGTTGTTCGTGGTGTCCGCCTAGTCGATATCTGCAGCTGACTGTGAAGATGAGCTAGAAAGGCACGTGACTGATCAGTCATTGCGCCGTTCTGGTGCGTTTTATGAGGTCAATCAGCCTGTAGGGCGGCTGGCCGCTGGCCACATTCTTGCTTGCTCCTGGTTATTTGGCGGGGTTTCCCGCCGTCTGCCAGGGAGCCTCTCATGTCCGCCACCGCCTTTTTCGACCGCCTGCTCTGCGCCATCGGCCTGCGCACGCTGAATCAGCAGTTTCTGTTTTCCTATGCGCTGATGTTTCTGCTTGCGGTGGTCGCCTCGGTGGCGCTGTACCTGAGCATGTCGGTGTCACCGGAGACCATCAATGTCGCCGGCGCGCAGCGCATGCTCAGCCAGAAGATGACCAAGGAGGCGCTGTTGCTGCGCGAAGGCGTCCTGCCTGCAGCGACGCTGGAAGCCACCATGGCGCAGTTCGATGCCGCCCATCGCGACCTGTTGAGTGGCAACGCGGCGCGCAATATCAGCGCCATCGCCGAGCCCAGCGTCCAGGCGCAGATGAACAAGGTCGGTGGCCTCTGGCAGGGCTTTCGTTCTCAGCTGCAGCGCGTTGTTGCAGGCGATGTGACAGTCGATCTCAAGGCCCTCGAGCAGCAGTCGGTCGAGCTGCTGCGCGAGATGAACCAGGCCGTCGGCTTGATGGCCGCGCATGCTGAAGGCAGCCAGCGCCGCCAGATGTGGCTGGCGTTCGGTTGCGTGCTGGGCATTCTGGCGCTGGTGGTGCTGGGCCGCCAGTTCGGCCTGCGTCCGCTGATGCACAACCTCAATGCAGTGGAGGGGGCGCTGACCCGAGTCGGCTCCGGTGACTTCACACGTAGCCTTGAAGGTCGTCAGGGTGACAACGAGATCGGCCGCATCTTCGCGGGCTACAACCGCATGCAGGAGCAGGTGCGTGGCTTGCTGGCGGAGGTCAAACGCAGCGGTGAGCGTACCGGGGAGCATGTCGGCAGTGTGGTCGGTGCCGCGCAATCGGCGGGCGATGGCGTGCGGCGCCAGTACGAGGATCTCGATCAGGTCGCCACCGCGATGAACGAGATGAGTGCCACCGTGGCCGAGGTCGCGCGTCACGCTGCCCATGCTGCCGAGTCGGCGCGCAGTGCCGATGATTGTGCGCAGAGCGGCAAGCAGGTGGTACAGCGCAGTGCGCAGCAGATCGCCGAGCTGGTGGAGCAGCTGCAGCGCAGTGGCGAGCAGGTACAACGCCTGGAAGCCGAAACCGCTGGTGTCGGCAAGGTGCTCGAAGTGATCACCGGCATCGCCGAGCAGACCAACCTGCTGGCGCTCAACGCAGCCATCGAGGCCGCGCGCGCCGGCGAGGCAGGCCGTGGCTTCGCTGTGGTCGCCGACGAGGTGCGCACCCTGGCCAGTCGTACCCAGCAGTCCACTGGCGAAATCCAGGCGATCATCCAGCGTTTACAGGGTGGTGCGCGCGATGCGGTCCTGGCGATGCAGCGCAGCGCGGCCCTGGCCGACGGCAACCTTCAGCATATCCGTCAGGCCAGCGAGGCACTGCAGACCATCGTCGGTGCGGTGGATGGCATCAATGCCCTGAACGCGCAGATCGCCACGGCCGCAGAACAGCAGAGCCAGGTGGCGCAGGAGATCGACCAGCGGGTAACGCACATCTCCAGCCTGGCCGAGCGTAGCCAGGGCGAGACCGAGAGTGTGGTGCAAGTCAGTGCGCAGATTCAGGGCGAGGTGCAACAGCTCAACAGCCAACTGGGGCGCTTCCGTACCTGAACCCTGGCTGACCAACGGATACAAACGACAGCTGTTGTGACAAGAGGTCGCTTGGCCCGACCGGGGCGAGCCGCGATACTGGCGCCCCCTTGTCGCCCGGAAGTCGTGTCGATGCCCCTGAAGAAACGCCTGCTGCTCACCTGCGTCTGCCTGACCCTGGCCGCCTGTGGTGGGGTCGACCCCAATTCACCGTTGGGCAAGCGCCAGGCAGCGTTCAAGGAGATGCTCAAGGTCAGCGAAGACCTCGGTGGGATGCTGCGCGGCCGCATTCCCTACGACGAGTCTGCTTTCATCACTGGCGCCGGCAAGCTGGAGCGCCTGTCGCGCGAGCCTTGGCAGCACTTTCCACAGGTCCGCGACGACGAGCGCAGCAAGGCCAACCCTGAAGTCTGGCAGCGCCAGGAGCAGTTCCAGTCGATGGCACGCGATCTGGAGCAGGCCACCGCCGCGCTGGTGCAGGCCGCGACCACTCCGCCGCTACGCCGCTCCGAGCTGGAGCCGGCCATGCAGACCATCGAGGATAGTTGCGAGGCATGCCACAAGGCGTTCCGCGCTTACTGATCGGCTCGCGCTTCGGCCTCGGCCTGCTGCAGCTCGGCGCGTGCCTCGGCCAGTTTGGCCTGACGCTTGGCGATCTTCTCCTGATCACCCTTGCCCATCGCGTCGCGCAGATCCATCTCGCGCTCCTGCACCTCCTCCCGGGCTTCCTTGACGGTGGCCAGGCGCTCCTTGTGCAGTGAAGCGTCATCGCAATGGGCATCGACATTACCCAGTGCTCTTTGCAGTCCATCCAATTCTCGCGAGTTGCCACTCTTGTGCGCTGCGTCGATCTTCTCCTGGAGCACCTGGCGTTTGGCGGCGCAGCCGCTGTCGCCTTCGGCGGCCAGAATCGGTGTGGCGTTCAGGTTGGCGGCCAGCAGCAGGCCGAGCAAAGCGGTTTGACGAATCATGCTCTCTCCTTGTGAGGGTCTACTTCGAAGTGACCCTGGTTGTTGCGCGAGGTTCGACCCGATTGGACCATTGGCTGATCTGGGTCAGCCGCGCGGTGAATTTTCCTGCGGCCTGAAACCGACAGTGCCGGCTTGCTGCAGACGCTCGCCCAGGCGCTGAACCTCGGGGTGGCTGAAGAACGCTACCAGGCGCTCAGCACTCTTCTGGTTCACGCCGGGTTGCTGCATCCATTCGGCGTGGTTGCGAGTCAGTAGCGTGGCCCAGTCGTCCTCCGCGCCGAGCTTGAAACCAGGCGGTGCGCCGAGTGCCCGCAGCCATTGTTGCAGTGGGCGCTGTCGGGCCTGGGCGAAGGCCTGCAGCAGCTGTGAGGCACGTCGTGGGCCGATACCTGGCAGCTGTTGCAGGTGTTCGCTATCGAGTTCCAGCCAATCGAGCAGACCATCCAGTTTCTGCCCCGCCAATAGCGTGCTCCAGGTGCCGGGTCCTACGCCGGTCAGGTTCAGCCCCTGCTTGCCGGCGAGCCAGTTCAAGCGTGCCCGGAACTGTTGCTGACATTCGTCGTTGAGGCGCCAGCAACTCAGGGCGTGGTATCGGTTGGGGTCCGGTGCGTGCACGGCTGCGCGCTCCGGGCTGCGCCAGATCACCTGGTCGAGACGCGGAATGGTCAGGCCGGCCAGGCGTATCGCAACCTGATCACCTGGGCGTATGTCCAGTTTCTCCCAGATCTGCAGCGAGCCGAGGGCAATCCGGCTGATCCGCCGCTCATCGAGGTCAACCGGCTGCAGGTGCAGAATCGGCGTGATGCGACCACTGCGGCCGATGTTGAACTCCACAGCCTGCACCACGGCCAGTGCCTGGCTGACCGGGTACTTCCAGGCGACCGCCCAGTGCGGTGCTTCTGCCCGCCAGCGTTCTCCGGGTGGCCGCATGCCTTGGCGTAGCACCACGCCGTCGCTGGCGAACGGTAGCGGCTCATCGAACCAGTGCTGGCGCCAGCGGCGGGCATCCTCGGCGCTTTTGAGCGGCTGGGTGTAGCGCAGGCTGTCGCTGAAGCCCAACTCCTGCAGGGCTTGCAGGCGCTCGGGCATGTTCGCCGGGCCGTCCGGCCAATCCCAGACGAACAGGCCGATGGCATTGGCCTGCTGCTCATCGAGCGTCTGTCGCGCCATCGATCCAGCTGCCTTGCCACGGGCGCCTGCACCTCCGTCGATGCCTTGCACGTGATTGTCCAGACGCCAGTAAAGCTCGCCCTGCAGCACGGCATCGAGTGGCTTCTGCAGGCGCGCGGGAATGGCCGACAGTTGCCGCGCGCGGGCTGTCCAGTCCTGGCCGCGGCTCCCGTCGCCACGGCTGATGGCTTGTTGCAGTACGCCGCCACGGTAGACCAGGGTGACCGCGACGCCGTCGACCTTGGGCTGAATCCACAGATCGCTGCGCTTGTTGACCCATTCGAACACGGCCGCTTCGTTCAGTTTGCGCAGTCCGGTCTGCGGCACCGGGTGCGTGATCGTTCCAGTGCTGCCAGCCAGTGGGTCTGGCAATGCCGTGTGGGCAGTCGCAAAGCACTGATGCCAGGTTTGCAGGCGCTCGCGTGCCTGGTCGTAGATTTCGTCGGCCACCGGCGAGCTACCGTGATTATGGTAGGCGTCGTCCCACTCGGCGATCTGCTGACTGAGTGCAGCAAGTTCGGACGTGCCCCGACTGGCGGGCCAGTCGGGGCAAGGGGTGGCCTGGGCGACCAGTGGAAGGAGTAGTAGCAGTAGGGCAGGTTTCATCGCGGAGCTTCCTTGCTCAAGGTATTCACTGAGCCTAGCAGGCTGTATGGGTATTCGCTGAGTCTCTGCAGCTAAGCCACGGATATTGTTCGGTTTTTTCTTGTTACCGGGCTGTGTGGGTGATAGATTCGCGCACCTTTTCTACCCCCAAACAAATGGATTTGCCCGGCGGGGGCGCATGGACAGCCGGGCCTCAACCCTCAGAGGTCTTCACCGATGCGTATTGTTTCCGTTGCCTGTTTCGCCGCTCTGGCCTTCGCCGTTCTGCCTGCTCATGCTGCCGAGGTCGCCGCGATCCAGGCTAAATGTCAGGAGCAGATGGCTGCCAATCAGGACGGTCTGGCTCAGATCAAGCAGTTGGCGGCACTGGCTGGCAACGACAAGGCCAGCGAAACCCTGGCTTCGCTTGATGGTGGCTGTGAGCGTCTCAGCGCTGAATCCGACGCCTCCACTCAGGCTGCTGCACCTGATCAGTTGAATGCCACCAAGGATGCACTCAAGGGCCTGAGTTCGATGTTCGGCAAATAAGCCCTCAGGCACGAAAAAGCCCCGCCAGATCGCTCTGGCGGGGCTTTTTCATTTTCAGGGCTTACAGGCCGGCAGCGGCGCGCAGGTCGGCAGCCTTGTCGGTGCGTTCCCAGGTGAAGGTGGTGAAGCTGTCTTCGCCGACGATCTTGGATTGCGGCGTGCGGCCGAAGTGGCCGTAAGCTGCGGTGTCCTGATACATCGGGTGCAGCAGGTCGAGCATCTTGGTTATGGCGTAGGGGCGCAGGTCGAACACGTCACGCACCAGTTTGATGATCTTCTCTTCGGCGATCTTGTGGGTGCCGAAGGTGTTGATCGAAATGGAGGTCGGCTGGGCCACGCCGATGGCGTAGGACACCTGGATCTCGCAGCGCTCGGCCAGGCCGGCAGCGACGATGTTCTTGGCCACGTAGCGGCCTGCATAGGCAGCGCTGCGATCGACCTTGGACGGGTCCTTGCCGGAGAAGGCGCCGCCGCCGTGGCGGGCCATGCCGCCGTAGCTGTCGACGATGATCTTGCGCCCGGTCAGGCCGCAGTCACCCACCGGGCCACCGATGATGAACTGGCCGGTCGGGTTGATGTGGAACTGGGTGTCCTTGTGCAGCAGCTCGGCCGGCAGCACGTGCTTGACGATCAGCTCCATCACCCCTTCGCGCAGGTCGTCGTATTTCACTTCCGGGTTGTGCTGGGTGGACAGCACCACTGCGTCGATGGCAACGACTTTGCCGTTCTCGTAACGGCAGGTGACCTGGGATTTGGCGTCCGGGCGCAGCCACGGCAGCAGGCCGGATTTGCGCGCTTCGGACTGACGCTCGACCAGGCGGTGCGAGAAGCAGATCGGCGCTGGCATCAGCACGTCGGTTTCGTTGCTGGCGTAGCCGAACATCAGGCCCTGGTCGCCAGCACCTTGATCTTCTGGCTTGGCGCGGTCGACGCCCTGGTTGATGTCCGGAGACTGCTTGCCGATGATGTTGAGCACGCCGCAGGTGGCGCCATCGAAGCCAACGTCGGAGCTTGTGTAGCCGATGTCGCAGATCACGTCGCGAACGATCTGCTCCAGGTCGACCCAGGCGCTGGTGGTCACTTCGCCAGCGACGATGGCGACACCAGTCTTGACCAGGGTTTCCACGGCCACGCGGGCGTGCTTGTCCTGGGCGATGATGGCGTCGAGCACCGCATCGGAGATCTGGTCGGCGATCTTGTCCGGATGCCCTTCGGACACGGACTCGGAGGTAAACAGGGAATATTCGCTCATCTATCGGTTCCTTTCTTGCCGGAGGCTGAAGGCGCTGTGCGCATCGGTTTTGGCAAAGTGCCGTAATTGAATCTGAAAGCCGTTTTTCAGGCCTATGTAGAGGCTTTCGCCGGGTGTCAGGCCGGCGGCCGTCGCCCAGCGCGCCAGGTCTTCCTGTTCGAAACCGAGCCACAGGTCGCCGCAGGCTTCGCGCGCCCAGCTCTGGTCGTGGCTGCACAGTTCGCTGAGCAGCAGGCTGCCGCCGGGGGCGACCAAGGCGGCCAGCTTGCGAAAGGCTTCGGCCGGCGTGGCGAAGTGGTGCAGAACCATGTTCAGTACCACGCAATCGGCCGTGACTGGCGCGTCCTGCAGCGCATCGGCCAGTTTCAGCTCGACGTTATCCAGGCCCTCGGCGGCGCAGCGTTGGCTGGCCAGTTCGAGCATCGCCGGGCTGTTGTCCAGTGCCGTGACCTGGGCGAAGCGCCGCGCCAGTTCGGGCAGGAAGGCGCCGTCGCCGGGGCCAATTTCCAGTGCCGTGGCATCGGCGGTGAAATGCAGGGCATCGAGCAGGGACAGCAGGCTGTCGCGGTACTGCGGCAAACCTGCGATCAGATCTTGCTGGGCCTGGAAGCTGGTGGCCATGCGCGCGAAGAAATCGCGGCTGACGGTGGCGCGCTGCTGATGCACGGTGGTGATACGCGCCTGCACATCGCCGGGCAGCGGCAGTTCGTCGATATCGTCCAGCAGGGCGGCATGCAGGCGGCCATTGGGCAGGGCACGGCGGTAGAAGATCGCGTTGCCCTCGCGGCGCGTCGCCACCAGGCCGGCCTGGGCCAGTACCTTGAGGTGGTGGCTCATGCCTGACTGACCAATGGCGAAGATCTGCGCCAGTTCCAGGACGCCAAATGAATCGTTGCTCAGGGTGCGCAGCACGCTCAGGCGCAGCGGATCGCCGCCGGCCTTGCACAGGGCGGCGAGCTCGTCGCAGGGGTCGAATTCCAACTGGGGTGCGCGCAGGGTCATGGTGGCGCAGTCTAGTCGGTCATTTTTCATACAGCAATATCAATATCAAAAAGTTTTGATATTGATTTCGTGGCTAGCCTGGAACCTGGCTCAACTGCAGAAAGGCTGCGGGGGCCGGGCTCAGGCTGGTGCCGAGGCGCCACAGTACATGCAGTTCACGCTCGATCTGCAGGTCCTGCACTGCCAAGCGCTGCAGTTCGCCGCTGGCCAGTTCACGTTCGACCACCCGCTGCGACAGCCAGGCGATGCCCTTGCCATCGGTGAGAAGGCGCTTGAGCGCCTCGGTGCTGCCGATGGCCATGCCGGCCTCTGGCTCCAATCCGTGGTCGCGGTAGGCCTGCTCGATGCTGGCGCGAGCACCTGAGCCGGGTTCGCGCATGTACAGCGGGTACGTCTGCAGGTCGCGGGCCTCAAGGCGCTCGGCCCTGGCCAGCGGGTGCAGCGGCGATACCACCGGAAGCAGGGCATCGCGTGCCAACAGGTGATGCGCGTAGTCGGTCTGTGCGAACGGGCCTTCGACGAAGCCCAGACTGATGCGGCCTTCGTCCAGTTGCCGGGTCACGACGTCGGTGTTGCTGACTTCCAGGCTGACGAATATCTGTGGATGCAGGGCGCGGAAGCGGGTGAGGAGTGGCGGCAGCAGGTAGGAGCCGAGCGTGGCGCTGGCGCCCAGATGCAACTCGCCCTGCTCCAGTTGGGCAAAGTCGCGCAGGTCGCGTTCGGCAGCGCGCTCCAGAGCGAAGATGCGCCGCGCATAGTCATGCAGGCGCAGGCCGCCTTCGGTCAGTTGCACGCCGCGTGGCTGGCGATCGAACAGGCGCAGGTCGAGGCTGGCTTCGAGATCGCGAATTTCCCGCGTTACGGCAGGCTGACTGATGTGCAGGCGTTCGGCGCCGGCGCTGATGCTGCCGGCTTCTGCCACGGCCAGAAAAACCTTCAGGTGATGGAGATTCATGATTTATGCATAAAAGAAAAGTATGGATTGAATGCTGAATATGTATTTTTAATATGGCAAGCCAATTCTTACCCTTGCGCCATCACTCATGTCACGGGACCACCCGACTCATGCCGCGCCCCTTCAGTCGTTTACCCGAGCCCCTGGCTTTCATTCGCCATTTCACTCCCAGCTGGTTCGCCGTGACCATGGGCACCGGTGTGCTGGCGCTGGTGATCGCTCATCTGCCCTGGCATCTGCCGGGATTGTCGATGCTCGCCGAGGGGTTGTGGTTTGTTGCGGTCGGCCTGTTTGCCTTGTTCGGCATTTTGTTTCTGCTGCGCCTGGCGCTGTTTCGCGAAACCATCTGGCCGATGTTGCTGCATCCGGTGCAGTCGATGTTCCTTGGTGCCATTCCCATGGGCCTGGCGGTGCTGATCAAGGGCTTGCTGCTGTTCGGCGTGCCGCGCTGGGGCGAAGGGATTTACGCGCTGGCCCATGCACTGTGGTGGCTGGACGCGGCGCTGGCGCTGCTCGGCGCCTTGTTGGTGCCTTATCTGATGTTCACCCGCCAGCATCATGCGCTGGAGAAGCTCACCGCGGTCTGGCTGCTACCTATCGTCGCACCGGAGGTCGCCGCCAGCACGGCAGGGGCGCTGGCGCCGCATCTGGCGGCCGAGGCGGCGCAACAGTTGCTGGTGGCCGGTTTCGTGCTCTGGGGATTGTCGCTGTCGCTGGCGTTCTCACTGATCACTCTGGTGCTGCTGCGCCTGGCCCTGCACAAATTGCCGGATACCGATTTCGCCGCCACCAGCTGGCTGCCGCTGGGGCCGCTGGCTACCGGCTGTCTGGGCCTTCTGAGCATGGGGCAGGCGGCGCCGCTGGCTTTTGCCGGTACGCCGCTGGTCAGCGCCGCCGAGCTGGCGCGGGATCTCGGTCTGATCGGCGGCCTGGCCTTGTGGGGCGCTGGGTTGTGGTGGCTGGTGATCGCCACGTTGTTCACCCGTCACTACATCCGCGACAACATGCCGTTCAACCTCGGTTGGTGGGGGTTCACCTTTCCGCTGGGCGTATTCGCCCTGGCCACCTTCGAACTGCAGGCCGTGACCGGTTTGAGTCTTTTCGCCTTCATCGGTCTGCTGCTGGCGGTGCAACTGGCGGCGGTCTGGACGCTGGTGTTCAGTCGCACGCTCGCCGGCGTCTGGCATGGTGAGTTGTTTCAGGCGCCCTGCCTGGGCGGGCCGGGCAGCCCGGCGGTGAGCGTTCTGAGCGAACAGGCGGGCTGATTTGGTCTCTACGACCATCTGTCATTGCCCCATGGGGGCTGGCTGGGCGAAAATAGGCGTCTTTTTTCGCCCCCTTCATTCAGAAGCAGCCCCCGTAGGAGATTCAGCGATGCCCAGCCGTCGTGAGCGAGCCAATGCCATTCGTGCCCTGAGCATGGATGCCGTGCAGAAAGCCAACAGCGGCCACCCCGGTGCCCCCATGGGCATGGCGGACATCGCCGAAGTGCTGTGGCGCGACTACCTCAAGCACAACCCGAGAAACCCGAACTTCGCTGATCGTGACCGCTTCGTGCTGTCCAACGGTCATGGCTCGATGCTGATCTATTCGCTGCTGCACCTGACTGGCTACGACCTCGGCATCGAAGACCTCAAGCAGTTCCGCCAACTGCACAGCCGGACTCCAGGCCACCCGGAATACGGTTACACCCCAGGTGTAGAGACCACCACCGGCCCGCTCGGCCAGGGCATTGCCAACGCCGTCGGCTTCGCCATCGCCGAGAAGGTGCTCGGCGCGCAGTTCAACCGTGAAGGCCACAACATCGTCGACCACAACACCTACGTGTTCCTTGGCGACGGCTGCATGATGGAAGGCATCAGCCATGAAGTCTGCTCCCTGGCCGGCACCCTGGGCCTGGGCAAGCTGATCGCCTTCTACGACGACAACGGCATTTCCATCGACGGTGAAGTCGAGGGCTGGTTCACCGACGATACGCCCAAGCGCTTCGAAGCCTACGGCTGGCAGGTGATCCGCAACGTCGACGGCCATGACGCCGAAGAGATCAAGATGGCCATCGAGACCGCGCGCAAGAGCGTGGACCAGCCGACCCTGATCTGCTGCAAGACCACCATCGGCTTCGGTTCGCCGAACAAGCAGGGCAAGGAAGAGTGCCACGGTGCCCCGCTGGGTAACGACGAAATTGCCCTGACCCGCGCCGCGCTGGGCTGGAACCACGGCCCGTTCGAAATCCCGGCCGAGATCTACGCCGAGTGGGACGCCAAGGTCGCTGGTGCTGCCGCCGAAGCCGCCTGGAACGAGAAGTTTGCCGCCTACGCCGCTGCCCATCCTGAACTGGCCGCCGAGTTCAAGCGCCGCATTGCCGGTGAGCTGCCGGCCGATTTCGCCGAGAAGGCCGCTGCCTACATCAAGGATGTCGCCGAGAAGGGTGAAACCATCGCCAGCCGCAAGGCCAGCCAGAACGCGCTGAATGCCTTCGGCCCGGTGCTGCCGGAATTTCTCGGCGGTTCGGCCGACCTGGCCGGCTCCAACCTGACCCTGTGGAAGGGCTGCAAGGGCGTCTCCGCTGAAGACGCTTCCGGCAACTACATGTTCTACGGCGTGCGCGAGTTCGGCATGAGCGCCATCATGAACGGCATCGCGCTGCACGGCGGTTTCGTGCCGTACGGTGCGACCTTCCTGATCTTCATGGAATACGCGCGCAACGCCGTGCGCATGTCCGCGCTGATGAAGAAACGTGTGCTGTACGTGTTCACCCACGACTCCATCGGCCTCGGCGAAGACGGCCCGACCCACCAGCCGATCGAGCAACTGGCCAGCCTGCGTGGCACGCCAAACCTCGACACCTGGCGCCCGGCCGATGCCGTGGAGTCCGCCGTTGCCTGGAAATACGCCATCGAGCGCGCCGACGGCCCGAGCGCCCTGGTGTTCAGCCGTCAGAACCTGCCGCACCAGCCGCGCGATGCCCAGCAGCTGAGTGATATTGAGCGTGGTGGCTACGTACTGAAAGACAGCGCTGGCGAGCCGGAGCTGATCCTGATCGCCACCGGTTCGGAAGTCGGTCTGGCCGTGGCGGCTTACGACAAACTGACCGCCGCCGGTCATAAGGTGCGCGTGGTGTCGATGCCTTCCACCAGCGTCTTCGATGCCCAGGACGCCGGCTACAAGCAGGACGTGCTGCCGCTGCAGGTCAGCGCGCGCATCGCCATCGAGGCTTCGCACGCCGACTACTGGTACAAGTACGTGGGCCTGGAAGGACGCATCATCGGCATGACCAGCTTCGGCGAGTCGGCCCCGGCCCCAGCCTTGTTCGAGCACTTCGGTTTCACCGTCGACAACATCGTCGCCACTGCCGAAGAATTGCTGGACGCCTGAGCGAGAGCGACGCTGTAGGGTGGGTGACGCTCTGTTCACCCACCGTTACACCGCCCGGTGGATCGATAAAGCGCGGTCCACCCAACGTTCATCCGAGATTTCCTATGTCCAATCGCCCCTATCGTGTCGCCCTCAACGGTTATGGCCGCATCGGCCGTTGCGTGCTGCGCGCGCTGCATGAGCGTGGCAATTCGGCGAGTCTGGAAATCGTCGCGCTGAACGACCTGGCCGATCAGGCCAGCATCGAATACCTGACCCGCTTCGACTCCACCCACGGGCGCTTTCCCGGCGAGGTGAAGGTCGATGGCGACTGCCTGCACATCAATGGCGATTGCGTGAAGGTGCTGCGCCAGAGCGAACCCGAGGCCATCGACTGGACGGCGTTGGATATCGATCTGCTGCTGGAGTGCTCCGGTCAGTACGTCACCCGTGACCAGGCGCAACGCTTCATCGACGCCGGCGCGCCGCGCGTGCTGCTGTCGCAGCCGATGGCCAGCGAGGCGGATATCGATGCCACCGTGGTCTACGGAGTCAATCAGCAGTGCCTGAGCGGCGCCGAGCGACTGGTATCGAATGCATCCTGCACCACCAACTGCGGTGTGCCGTTGCTGAAACTTCTCGATGAGGTGGTGGGTCTGGAGTACGTCTCCATTACCACCATTCACTCGGCGATGAACGACCAACCGGTGATCGATGCCTACCACCACGAAGACCTGCGCCGCACGCGCTCGGCCTTCCAGTCGGTGATCCCGGTATCCACCGGCCTGGCCCGCGGTATCGAGCGTTTGCTGCCGGAGCTGGCCGGGCGTATCCAGGCCAAGGCCATCCGGGTGCCGACGGTTAACGTTTCCTGTCTGGATATCACCCTGCAGACCGCGCGCGATACCTCTGCAGAAGAGATCAACCGCGTGCTGCGCCAGGCGGCGGAAAGTGGCCCGCTAAAGGGGCTGCTGGCCTACACCGAACTGCCGCACGCCAGTTGCGACTTCAACCACGACCCGCATTCGGCCATCGTCGACGGCAGCCAGACCCGCGTTTCCGGCCCGCGCCTGGTCAACCTGCTGGCCTGGTTCGACAACGAGTGGGGGTTTGCCAACCGCATGCTCGATGTCGCCGAACATTTTCTTGCTGTATCCACTTCCTCCGTACAACCAGCCTTTGTGAAGGACTGATCCATGACCGTTCTGAAGATGACCGACCTCGACCTCGCTGGTAAGCGTGTGTTGATCCGCGAAGACCTCAACGTCCCGGTGAAGGACGGTGTGGTCAAGAGCGACGCGCGTATCCTCGCCTCCTTGCCGACCATCAAGCTGGCGCTGGAGAAGGGCGCGGCCGTGCTGGTCTGCTCGCACCTGGGGCGCCCGGAAGAGGGCATCTACAGCGAGGAAGACAGCCTGGCACCGGTCGCCGCCTACCTGAGCAAGGCGCTCGGCCGCGATGTGCCGCTGGTCAAGGACTACCTCGGCGGTGTCGAGGTCAAGGCCGGTGAGCTGGTGCTGCTGGAAAACGTGCGTTTCAACAAGGGTGAAAAGAAGAACACCGACGAGCTGGCCCAGCAGTACGCTGCCCTGTGCGACGTGTTCGTGATGGACGCCTTCGGTACCGCACACCGCGCCCAGGGTTCGACTCATGGCGTGGCCAAGTTCGCCAAGGTCGCCTGCGCCGGCCCGCTGCTGGCAGCCGAGCTGGACGCCCTGGGCAAGGCCCTGGACAAGCCGGCCCGACCGATGCTGGCCATCGTCGCCGGCTCCAAGGTGTCGACCAAGCTCGACGTGCTCAACTCCCTGGCCGATATCTGCGACTCGCTGATCGTCGGCGGCGGCATCGCCAACACCTTCCTCGCTGCGGCCGGTCTGCCAGTGGGCAAGTCGCTGTACGAGGCCGACCTGGTCGACACCGCCAAGGCCATCGCGGCCAAGGTCAGCGTACCGCTGCCGGTCGACGTGGTGGTCGCCAAGGCCTTCGCCGAGGATGCCGAAGCCACCGTCAAGGCGGTCAAGGATGTGGCTGAAGACGACATGATCCTCGACATCGGCCCGCAGACTGCGGTGATGTTCGCCGAGATGCTCAAGGCTTCGCAGACCATCCTGTGGAACGGCCCGGTCGGTGTGTTCGAGTTCGATCAGTTCGGCAACGGCACCAAGGCCCTGGCCCTGGCCATCGCTGAAAGTCCTGCGTTCTCCATCGCTGGCGGTGGCGACACCCTGGCAGCCATCGACAAATATGGCGTAGCCGACAAGATCTCCTACATTTCCACTGGCGGCGGCGCGTTCCTCGAGTTCGTCGAAGGCAAGGTGCTGCCAGCTGTGGAAGTGCTGGAGCAACGCGCGCAATAAACACCGGCCAGGGTGAAGGGGCGTCCTTCACCCGCGGCGGATTAAACCCTGACGTGAACGGGTGGTCTGTAGAAAACCGGATCATCGAACAAGGAGTCATGTCATGGGCAAGTTAGCCGTCTTGAGTGTCATGGGTATATTGCTGGCGGGTTGCGCTGGCGGTGGTCGAGAAGCGGCCTGCGAGGTGTTCAGCCCGGCGCAGATCGAAACTCCGACCACTCAGGATGATCAGCGTGTCGAGCAGAGCAGTGGTCAGCCCACGGGTTCGACACCGGAACAGCGTTGCTGACGAGGAGAGGCAATGATCGGAATCAGACAGGTGGGGCTTGCTGCCGCCACCCTGCTGCTTGTGGCCTGTAGCAGTCAGCCAGAGGCACCGGATCAATGGAATCGTTGGGTATGCGACAGCCAGACCGAAGTGCTGTGGCGCTTCGTCAACGACAGCGTCGACCAGGTGGATGTGCGCCTGGGCGGTGGCGACATCGTTTACCGTCTGACTCAGGAGCCGGCAGGATCTGGCGCGCTGTACAGCGACGGGCGTTTGTCCTTCCACACCAAGGGTGAGGAAGGCCTGGTCTACTGGACGGCGACCGATGACCTGATAGGCCGCGGCTGCAAGGCCCCGTAACATCCTCGGCGACGCCGAGGCGAGAACTGCGGGCATGCCCGAGCTTCAGGAAACTTGAACAACGCCTGCCCCTGCGGCAGGCTTGCACGATTAACGACCTCCAAACCGGGAGACAGAAACACCATGGCACTTATCAGCATGCGCCAGATGCTCGACCACGCCGCCGAATTCGGCTACGGCGTGCCGGCCTTCAACGTCAACAACCTCGAGCAGATGCGCGCCATCATGGAAGCCGCCGACAAGACCGATTCGCCGGTCATCGTCCAGGCCTCCGCTGGTGCCCGCAAGTACGCAGGCGCGCCTTTCCTGCGCCACCTGATCCTGGCTGCCATCGAGGAGTTCCCGCACATCCCGGTGTGCATGCATCAGGATCACGGCACCAGCCCTGACGTCTGCCAGCGCTCCATCCAGCTGGGTTTTTCCTCGGTGATGATGGACGGCTCGCTCAAGGAAGACGGCAAGACTCCGGCCGACTACGACTACAACGTGCGCGTGACCCAACAGACCGTTGCGTTCGCACACGCCTGTGGCGTTTCCGTAGAAGGTGAGTTGGGTTGCCTGGGTAGCCTGGAAACCGGCATGGCCGGTGAAGAAGACGGCGTCGGCGCCGAGGGCGTGCTGGATCACAGTCAACTGCTGACCGACCCGGAAGAAGCTGCTGCCTTCGTCAAGGCCACCCAGGTCGATGCCCTGGCCATTGCCATCGGCACCAGTCACGGCGCCTATAAGTTCACCAAGCCGCCAACCGGCGACGTGCTCTCCATCGAGCGCATCAAGGAAATCCACAAGCGCATCCCCAACACCCATCTGGTGATGCACGGTTCTTCCTCCGTTCCGCAGGAATGGCTGAAGGTGATCAACGAATTCGGCGGCGACATCAAGGAAACCTACGGCGTACCGGTCGAGGAAATCGTCGAAGGCATCAAGCACGGCGTGCGCAAGGTCAACATCGACACCGACCTGCGTCTGGCTTCCACGGGCGCCATCCGCCGTATGATGGCCGAGCATCCGAGCGAGTTCGACCCGCGCAAGTTCTTCGCCAAGACCATCGTCGCCATGCGCGACATCTGCATCGCCCGCTACGAAGCCTTCGGCACCGCCGGCAACGCCTCCAAGATCAAGCCGATCTCCCTGGAAGGCATGTACCAGCGCTACGCCAGCGGCGAGCTGAATGCCAAGGTAAACTGAGCCTGCGCGGGCGCTAGCCCGCCGCCTGGTTCAGCCGAAAGCCGCGACTGCGCAAACGTCGCGGCTTTTTCATGCCTGGCGTTCGGGTTTCAGGGGGTTGCGCTGAGCAGGGCGCGGTGCTCGATAAGCAGCTTGTCGAAGCGTGCAGCGCCCGCCTCGGTCTCGTAGCCAGTGTTGTCCTGGGTATAAACGCCGGCCTTGAAATACAGCGGCTTCTGAGCCCAACCCGAGTCAAGTCGGGTGCCCCATTTGCTGGCGTTGAGGTTGATTACCAGCGTGCCTTTGGGTGTCAGGTGCACCACATAGGTAAAACGCTGGTCCAGGGCAATGCCAGTAGCAAGGGTAACGGTCTGAATCTCGGCCTCGGGGCGCAGGCGCACCTTGGCGACGATATTGCCGCTTTGCGTATGGGCCTTGTACTGATACTCCAGCTTGAGCAGCGGCATCGAGCTCTTGTAGGCGTGGATCTGACCGATGACGATCTTGCCGGTCGACGGTACCTGGCTAACGCTCAGCGCGGCGCGCAGGAAATGGTCGGCTCCCGGATAAGTCCAGTTGCGCAGGCTGCCGTCGGCGTAGGTCTCGCGTAGCTCGCTGCGGGGGTACTTGGCGCTCTCGGTGGTGGTGCCGTTGACCGGTGACCAGAAGAAGATGGCGCCATCTTTGGACTGAAAATAGTGATCCTGATAACCACCGGCCAGCACGCGGGTTTCGATGGTAGTCGCCGGGACGCCGACTGGAATGCTGAGATTCCACATGGCGAGTTCGATCATGTTCAACGCTCCTGAAAAACGGAAACTTCAGTCGGTGGCACATCTCATCCAGGAGTCAGTAACGGCTTACTTGGCGTTCCAGCCGGTGACGCGCGAGCTAGAAGGGCGGCAGGGCTGCCTGTCGCGAGCAGCGAGTGCGCTCGTGGCAGGCGTTGTAACGGCTGCCGGTGGGAAAGCGAGAGGGCCGTACGTCGTATTGTTGGCGTCAATATAAGGTCGTAATCAGTGGCGTTTCGATCCACTCTGGAATCCTGTCGTGCTGCGCTCGGCTCGGTGCAGGTAAAACCCTGTAAAACACCCAGGGCATAACGGCTGATGGGGTACGCCATAATCCCTGCACTGTCGTTCCGGGAACCTGCCACCCATGTCCAGCAAGCCACGTCTGTTGCTCGCTTTCCTTCTTGCCGTGTTGCTGGCCTCGCTGCTCGCCTCGATCTTCCAGACCCAGACCAACCTCGCCGCGCTGCAGGCGCTCGGCGCGCCGATGCCGCTGGATGTGCGCGTCGGCACCACCTGTCTCGATCTGCTTGGCTTCGCCCCGACCTTCGCTCTGCTCAGTGCCCTGGGATTTCTCATCGCCCTGCCGCTGGCTACCTGGCTGGCGCGGCGCATGCCGCCGCTGCGCTGGCTGATCTTCGTGCTGGCCGGTGCTGCAGCCATCTGGACGGCACTGGCACTGGCCAATGCGCTGGCGCCGATGCCGACTCTGATTGCCGCTGACCGCAGCCCTTTCGGCACGCTCGGGCTGATGGCCTGCGGTAGCGTCGGTGCGCTGCTGTTCGGCCTGCTCGGCCGACAAGTGCGCTACCGGACGCAGCCGACTTCCTCCGATTCTCTGTGACAAGGCGTTGCCCATGTTGAGAAGCACCCGCGCGCTGATGCTCGGCGCCCTGTTCGTCAGCACGCCGCTGCTGGCCCAGGACTACCGTGTCGAAATCTTCAGCGAAGGCCTGGAGAACCCTTGGGCCGTGGCTTTCCTGCCGGACGGTCGCATGCTGGTTACCGAACGTGTCGGGCGGCTGCGCATCATCGAAGCCGACGGCAGTGTCGATCCCGAGCCGGTGGCGGGTTTGCCCGAAGCCTTCATCGCTGCCCAGGCCGGGTTGATGGAAGTGGCGCTGGATCCCGACTACAGCGACAACCGCTGGCTGTACCTGACCTATGCGCATGGCTCGCTGGAGGCCAACAACACGCGTCTGGCTCGCGCCCGCCTGGTGGATGACGAGCTGCACGACTTCGAAGTGTTGTTCACCGCCCAGCCGCTCAAGGCTGGCGCCGCGCATTACGGCGGGCGTATCGCCTTTCTCGCCGACAAGACCCTGGTGCTGACTCTGGGCGACGGCTTCGACTGGCGCGAGCAGGCGCAGAACCCGGCCAACCACCTGGGCAAGATCGTGCGTCTGAACCGCGACGGCAGCGTGCCGCAGGACAACCCGCTGGTGGGGCAGGAAGGCGCTGCGCCGGAGATCTACAGCCTCGGCCACCGCAACGTCCAGGGCATCTTCTACGACGCCGAGCACAACCGGCTGTATAGCCACGAGCACGGCCCGCGCGGAGGGGACGAGCTCAACCTGATCGAGGCCGGCAACAACTACGGCTGGCCGCTGGCGACCTTCGGTATCGATTACACCGGTGCGCGCGTGAGCCCCTACACCGAGCTGCCGGGGTTGACCTCGCCATTGCTGCACTGGACGCCCTCGGTGGCGCCGTCGAGCCTGACCCTGTATCGCGGCGAGCGTTTCCCCGAGTGGCAGGGCGACTTGTTCGCCGCCACCCTGGCCGAGCGCAGCGTACGACGCATTCGCGTGCGCGACGGCATGCTGGCCGGTGAGGAAATCCTCTTCGAGGAGCTGGGCGAGCGCATTCGCGATGTGCGCAGCGGGCCGGACGGCGCGCTTTATCTGCTCACCGATAACCCAGAGGGGCGCCTGCTGCGTGTGGTGCCCAGCGAGTAATGCGGCATCCGTTACACTGGCGGTCCTGATGTATGTGGAATCGTATCGTTGAAGTATCTACAGGGTTATCCGGTTGCCTTCCAGCAGCAGGTTCGCCAACTGATCGCCGATGACCGGTTGGGCGACTACCTGGCGCAGCGCTATCCGGGCCGGCATGAGGTGCAGAGCGACAAGGCGCTCTACGGCTACGTGATGGCGCTCAAGCAGGAGCACCTGAAGAACGCACCGGCCATCGACAAGGTGCTCTACGACAATCGCCTCGACCTCACCCACCGCGCCCTCGGCCTGCACACGGCGATCTCGCGGGTGCAGGGCGGCAAGCTCAAGGCGAAGAAGGAGATTCGCGTCGCCTCGCTGTTTCGCGATGCGGCGCCGGCCTTTTTACAGATGATCGTGGTGCACGAACTGGCGCACCTTAAAGAGGCCGATCACAACAAGGCTTTTTACAAGCTGTGCGATCACATGTTGCCGGGCTATGCGCAGATCGAGTTCGACTTGCGCATGTACCTGACCTGGCGCGAAATGACCGGCACAGGCTGAGCCACAGGGTGCGGCTGGCTCCATCGTAGGGTGTGCTGTGCGCACCGGTGGAACACCCCGGTGTATCAGCTGTGCAGGCGCAGGTTGAGCTGATCGACTACTTCGGCCCAGTCGGCGTCTTCGAGAATTTCCTCGCGCAGCAGCGCGGCCTGCGCCGGGCTCCAGAACGGCGCATCGGCCAGCGAGCAAGTGGCTGGCAGCGGCGAATGGGTACTGATGAAGGCGTTGATGCTGGTGGCATCGTCAGGCAGGCCGAGCTGCTTGAACAGGGCTGGCAGGCTGTGGGTCGGGTTTTCCATGGTATGGGCTCTCGCAAGGCGTGGTGTTCATCGCTCATTACCAACCCTAGCCCAGATAGTTCCGTTTACGCGGCTGTCAGCACCTCGAAAACCTGTTGGCGGCTCCCTACTGGCAGGCTTATCTCGTCGCCGGGCTTCTTGCCGAGCAGCAACCGCCCGAGCGGTGCGGTATGGCCGAGCACCTGAATGGTCTGGCCGGCCAGTTGCAGTTTCATGCTGGCGCCCGGTGGGCCAAGGAACAGCCATTGTTCGTGGCCATCCTCGGTCGCAAGCTGTACCAGCGCGCCGAGCTGGATACCCTGCTCGATATCGAAGGGGCGCGGGCGCAACTGGCGCCAGATGATCAGGGTCTGGCGCAGTTCTTCGACGCGACGCGCCTGCCCACTGGCCAGGTAGGCGGCCTCCAGGCCCAGGGTGTCGTACTTGTTCTCGGCGACGTTCTCTTCGTGGGTAGCCGCTTCGTGGGCGCTCAGGGCTGCGAGGCTGGCCTGTTCGAGGTCGGTCTGCAGATGGGTGAGCACGTCTTGCAGCAGCAGATTCTTGTTCATGGTGCGTTTCGGATTCGGGTTGGTGAAAGGGACGGCGGCCCCTCTTCAAAGCTATTGGGTGGCCAGTTGAACGCGGTTGCGACCTTCGGCCTTGGCGCGGTACATGGCGGCATCGGCTAGGCGGATCAGCTGGGTGGCATCATCGGCGCCGCAGCTCAGGGCGATGCCGATGCTGGCGCCGACGCGCACGGCACGATCTTCCAGGTGCATCGGCGTGTCCAGTCCTTCCAGCAGGCGCTTGGCCAGGTCATGCGCATGTTCGGCTGATTGCACGCTCTCGCAGATCACCACGAACTCGTCACCGCCGAGGCGGGCAGGCAGATCGGTATCGCGCACGTACTGCCGCAGGCGCCGCGCTATTTCGGCCAGTACCAGGTCGCCATAGCCATGGCCGTGCTGGTCGTTGATCGGCTTGAAGCCGTCCAGGTCGATCAGCATCACGGCCAGTAGTTCGTTGCGCCGCAGGCTGCGCGCCAGTGCCTGCTCCAGGTGTTGCTGCAGGGCGGTACGGTTGGCCAGGCCGGTCAGTGGGTCCTGCAGGGCCAGCTCACTGAGGCGCTGATTGGCCTGTTCCAGGGCCTGGGTGCGTTCGGTGACGCGCTTGGCGAGGATCTGCTCGTTGAGCTGCAGCGCGGCTTCGCGTTGGCGCTTGAGCTCGTTGAAGCGTGCCGCCAGGGCGAAGGACAGCAGGATCATCTCCAGCCCCGAGCCGATCTGCATGGCGTACAGGGTAATGAAGTTCGACGGAATCAGGGCGAAGTTGCGTAGCGCCAGCAGCACCGCGCCGGTCAGCAGCATCAGCCAGGCCAGGGCGAACAGGCGAGCACCGGGCACCCGGTAGCCAATGCAGACGAAGCTGGTGACCAGCAGCGTCAGGGTGGCGATCAGGCCGGTCAGCGACATCAGCTGCAGCGCGCGCTGCAGTGGCAGCAGCACACTGGCCAAGACGGCTGCACCGATGGCGATGGACAGCATCAGCAGGCCCTTGTCCCAGCGCGGCAGCCACTGGCGGGTATCGAGAAAACTGCGCGCAAAAACCACCGACAGCAGCGCCGCCGACGTCAGGCTGACCGGCAGCATGCGGTTGCTCCAGGGCGCAGCTTCGGACCACAAATACTGCGCGCCAAGACCATTGAGCGAGAGCACGCTGAGGGCGAAGGCGAACATGAACAGCACATAGTTGAGGAAAGGCCGTTCGCGCAGGGCGAGAAACAGCAGCAGGTTGTACAGCCCCAGTGCGATCAGCACGCCGAAGTAGATGGCATGCACCAGATAACCATTCTGACTGTGCTGCTCGAAATCGCGCGCAGGCATCAGGGTGCCGCTGAGGGTCATGCTGCCGCGCGAGTCGACGCGCAGGTACAGCGTGCGTTGCTCGCCGGGCTGCAGCGCGATCTCGAATACCGGGTTGCGATGGCCGACGCTGCGCTGCGCGTAGGGCACGGTGTCACCGCTACGCGACTCGCGCACGCCATCGGCGCCGATGTCGTACAGGCGTACCTCGTCCAGTGAGGCGTAATTCAGCTCCAGGCGCCAGACGCGCGTTTGCTGGGCATCCGATTGCAGCGCCAGGCGCAGCCAGATCACCCCCGGCACGTAGCCGAAGCTGAGGTCACGGCGGTTCAAGGAGGGCTGGAAAGGGGCGTCGACAGCGCGAACGTCGTCCAGACTCAGCGCGCTCTGGGGATCGGCGAGAAAGTCGACCCGTCCATAGAGATCCTGTGCTGCGCTGCTGTCGTCCAGGCGCGTGCTGGCGAGAGTGACCTGGCACGCCAACAGCAGGCTGCACACCAGCAGCAGACCCGGCAGCGAGGCCAGGTAGGTGAGGGTGGTGTGTCGGTTGACTGGCATGGGCAAGGCCTGGGAACTAGGCGTCGTCAGATAGTGGCAGAAAGCCCCGTGAGCCTGCTAGTGGCGATCCTTCTGCAGATGAGCGGCCAGCGTGCGCAGGGGCGCGAGTTGGCGGCAGATCAGCGCCAGTTGCGTCTGCACCAGGCGTTGGCGCTCGTCGACGTCGTCGGAGATCTGCTCCAGGCTCTGCGCCAGTGCCTGTTCCTCGTCGCTGTGAATGGCCAACGGTTGCTCGCCGCGCAGGCCGGTGGCGATGTCATCGAGGCTGCTCGCCAGCGCTTCGGCCTGTTCCAGCAATTGTGCCTGGGCCGTCTGCGGCAACTGCTCGCCACGATGGGCGCCGAGCCCGGAGAGGTAGCTGAGCAGGGTGTGCGACAGCACCAGAAAGCGAAAACCAAGGTCGGCGTCCTTACGGAAATGCCCTGGCTCCATCAGCATGTTGCCGAGTGTGGTGGACAGCGCTGCATCGGCGTTGTGCGCGTTGCGTCGAGCCAGGCGGTAGCCGAGGTCGTCACGCTTGCCGTGTGCGTACTGGGCAATGATCTGTCGCAGGTAGGCGCTGTTGCAGCTCAGCGTGCTCGCCAACATGCGCCCCAGGCGCCGGCCCTGCCAGTCCGGCAGGATCAGGAACACCGCCAGCCCGGCCAGCATGCCGCCGAGCAGGGTGTCGACCAGGCGCGGCAGGAACAGGCCGTAGCCATCGCCGATCTGGTTGAAGCAGAACAGCACCAGCAGGGTGATCGCCGCCGTGGCCAGGGTGTAGCGCGTGCTGCGTGTGGCGAAGAAGGCGACGCCGGCGACCACGGCGAACAGGGCCTGGATGCGTGGGTCGGGGAACAGATCGATCAATGCCCAGCCTAACCCCAAGCCAATCAGGGTGCCGACGATGCGCTGCACCAGCTTTAGACGCGTGGCGCCGTAGTTCGGCTGGCAGACGAACAGGGTGGTCAGCAGAATCCAGTAGCCCTGGGTCGGATGAATCAGGTGCAGCAGGCCATAACCGGCAGCCAGAGCAATGGACAGGCGCAGCGAGTGGCGAAACAGCAGCGAGGTGGGTGTCAGTTGCTGGCCGATACGCTCGATGACCTCGCGCAACGAATGCGGTTCGCGATCCAGCAGGCTGCTGTCCTGCTCATCGGCCAGGGCCTCGGGGTTGCTGGCACTGCCGAGCAGCAGGTCGAGGCTGGCCAGGTTGCCGGCCAGAGCGCCGAGCGAGCGCAGCAGGCGGCGCCAGGCCGGGTTGCTTTGCAGATGCAGGTGATCGAGGGAGGCATGCAGGTCTTCCAGCGCCTGGCTGCACAGCTCGCGGTATTCGAACGGCTGGCGCAACTCGATGGCACTGCCCAGGCGCTGGCAGGCTTCGCCATGCAGACGCAGCAGGCGCTGGCAGCGAAACAGCACATCGCTGTGGAAGAAGGCTTCGGCCAGTTCGTTGTAAGGGTAGTGCGACGAGCTGGCGCGCTCGTGGATGTCCTGGGCAAGGAAGTACAGCTTCAGATAACGATTGACCTTGGGGCCTGGGCGACCGCCTCCGACCCGGTGCAGGATGATCTCCTTGGCCGCGTTGAGTGCGGAGACTACGCGGCCATTCTGCTGGGCCAACTCCAGACGGCGTTGCTCCACATCCAGCTGGCGCACGGGTTCGAACAGCGCTGCCTTGAGCTTGAGGTACTTGCCCAGTTCGCGAAACAGTCGGGCCAGGGCGAGCTGTACCGGCTGATGGGCGAACAGGCCATGCCAGATCACCGACAGCAGGCCGTACCAGGCGGCACCAGCCACCAGCAGCAGCGGCTCCAGCCACAGGCCGGCGACGCCGCCGCGCTGCTCGACGCCGATCATGCTGTACACCGCGAGGATCAGCGTGCCGGAACCCAGGGTGGCGAAGCGTTCACCGAGTGCGCCGAGCATGGTCAGACAAAAGGCGGAAAAGGCCAGGGCGATGACGAACAACCAGGGATAGGGAAAGAGGAATTCCACCGCATAGGCCGCCGCGCTGAAGCAGGCCAGGGTGACCAGCACTGCGCCGAGGCGGCCTTGCCAGCTGTCGTCGGTCTCGGTCAGGGCGCTGGCGATGATGCCGAGAAACAGTGGGATCAGCCCATGCATCCAGCCCTGCCACCCGCATAGCGCCAGGGCTCCGGCCAGGGCGATGAATACCCGCAGGCTGGCGCTGAACTTGTCCAGCGCCCAGAGGCGGCGCAGTGATTGACGGAGGCGAGGGCGGGGCATAGGGAGTCTGGTCGGAAACGATCTGAGCAGCCTACCGGAACTGGTTGGCCGTTGGGTATCTGTCTGCCGGCGATCTGTTCGGCGTGACCCCTTTCGTGAGTTCTTCGCGCGTATCGCGGATAAATCCGCTCCTACAGGTAGCAACTGCTGGCGCACCCGTACATCCCCTGTAGCACATCCGCCGGTCCTGTCGCGGGAGCCGCTGGAGGCATGAACTATGCTCAACAGAGGCCCTCCGCCAGCTGCCTGGTATCACTGCAGGGCCTGGGAGTCGAACGTGTTTCCTGGCTGGTTGCGTCTGTGTCTGAGTGCCCTGATCCTCTGCGGTTCGGTGGGGGCGAGTGCGGCGCCGGGCGCGGTGGTGCAGCTGCAGGTGGACGGGGTGATCGGCCCGGCCAGTGCCGACTACCTGGTGCGCGGCTTGGCCAAGGCGGTGGACGAGGGTGCGCAACTGGTGGTGATCGAAATCGACACGCCGGGCGGCCTGGATAGCTCCATGCGCGCCATCATCAAGGCGATTCTCGCCAGCCAGATTCCAGTGGCCAGCTATGTCGCCCCGGGTGGCGCGAGGGCAGCCAGCGCCGGCACCTATATCCTCTACGCCAGTCATGTCGCCGCCATGGCGCCGGGCACCAATCTCGGCGCAGCCACGCCGGTGGCCATTGGCATGCCGGGGGCGCCGAGCAAACCGACGGGCGAGGACAAGGAGAACACGCAGAAGAAGGGCGAAGCCGACAAGATGCCGGCTGATGCCATGACCGCCAAGCAGGTCAACGATGCGGCCGCCTACATCCGCGGTCTGGCGAATATGCGCGGGCGCAATGCCGAGTGGGCCGAACAGGCGGTGCGCGAGGCTGTCAGCCTGTCCGCCGAGGAGGCGCTGGAGCAGAAGGTGATCGACTATCTGGCCAGGGACCTGAGCGATCTGCTGCGCCAGCTTGATGGCAAGTCCCTGCAAGCTGCAGGCGTCGAAGTCACCCTGACCACCGCCGGTGCGACGCTGATCAGCCATGCGCCGGACTGGCGCACCCGGCTGCTGGCGGTGATCACCAACCCCAGCGTGGCGCTGATCCTGATGATGATCGGTGTCTACGGCCTGTTCTTCGAATTCTCCAATCCCGGCAGCGGCGTCGGCGGTGTGCTCGGTGGCATCAGCCTGGTGCTCGCGCTCTATGCCCTGCAGCTGTTGCCGGTGAACTACGCCGGGGTCGCGTTGATCCTGCTCGGTATTGCCTTCATCACCGCCGAGGCCTTCTTGCCCAGCTTCGGCGTGCTCGGTATCGGCGGGGTGGTTGCGTTCGTCTTCGGCGGGTTGATCCTGATCGACACCGACGTGCCGGGCTTCGGCATCCCGCTGGCGTTGATCTTCACCCTCGCGCTGATCAGTGCCGCGCTGATCCTGGCCATAGTCGGTATGGCACTTCGGGCCAGGCGGCGTCAGCAGGTGGCCGGTGACAGCGGTCTGGTCGGCAGCCTGGTGGCGATAACCGCGGTGCGCGACGACGATCCGCGCGTCGCTTGGGTGGCGCTGCAGGGCGAACGTTGGCAGGTGCAGGGCGCCTCTGCGTTAAGGCCCGGGCAGCAGGTACGAGTCACGGCGCGCGAAGGCGTGCATCTGCAGGTCAGCGCGGTGGATGAATCCCCGCCCCAAGGAGGTCACTGATGGGCTTCGAACTGAGTTTTCTTTCGCTGGTAATCATCGTCCTTGCACTGCTCGTCTCATCGTTTCGCATCCTGCGCGAATACGAACGTGGCGTAGTGTTCCAGCTCGGCCGTTTCTGGCGGGTCAAGGGGCCGGGCCTGGTGCTGGTCATCCCCGGGCTGCAACAGATGGTGCGGGTTGACCTGCGCACTATCGTGCTGGACGTTCCGACCCAGGATGTGATCTCCCGCGACAACGTCTCGGTCAAGGTCAACGCGGTGGTCTACTTCCGCGTGCTCGACGCGCAGAAGGCGATCATCCAGGTCGAGGATTACCACGTCGCCACCAGCCAGCTGGCGCAGACCACCTTGCGTGCAGTGCTCGGCAAGCACGAGCTGGACGAGATGCTCGCCGAGCGCGAGCGGCTCAACCTCGACATCCAGCAGGTGCTCGACGCGCAGACCGACGCCTGGGGCATCAAGGTGGCCAACGTCGAGATCAAGCACGTCGACCTCGACGAGTCGATGATCCGCGCCATCGCCAAGCAGGCCGAGGCCGAGCGCGAGCGGCGGGCCAAGGTGATTCACGCCGAAGGCGAGCTGCAGGCCTCGGAAAAACTCATGCAGGCCGCCGAGATGCTCGGCCGCCAGTCCGGCGCCATGCAGCTGCGCTATATGCAGACGCTGAGCAATATCGCCAGTGACAAGAGCTCGACCATCGTCTTTCCGCTACCGGTGGAGTTGTTGCGCGGCATCGTCGATCTGAAGGAGCCCAAGGCTTGAATTTAGAACCGATCGGTTCTAAATTGCGTGCATGACGACACGTGGACGCCCCAAGAGCTTCTGCCCGGACCGGGCCCTGGAAAACGCCATGCAGCTGTTCTGGCAACGCGGTTATGAAGCCGCGTCGCTGCAGGACCTGCAGGCGGCCACCGGGCTGTCCAAGAGCAGCCTGTATCAGACTTACCCGAGCAAGCAGGCCTGGTTCGTCGCTGCCTTCAGCCGCTACGTAGCGCAGCGTCGTGCCTTGTTGCTGGAACAGCTTGCTGCCAGCACCTCGCCGCTCGCTTTCATCCGCGAGCGACTGCTCAGTGTGCTCGAAGACGACGGCCCTGACGGTGTGCCGCGTGGCTGCATGCTGGTCAATGTCGCCAATGAATTTTCCCTGTCGGAGCCGGCGCTGGTGCCAGTTCTGCAACAGGCCACGGCGGGTATCTGCCAGGTCTTCGTGCAGGCGCTCGAACGCGCCGTGGCCTGCGGCGAGCTGAGCAACGCTCAGGACCTCGCGGCTCGCGCCAGTTATCTGCAATGTGTGATGAGCGGGCTGCGTACCCAGGTGAAATCTGCGGTGCCGGCGGATTCGATCCGCGCCACCGTGGCAGTGGTGATGGCCAGCCTGGATTGCGCCTGAGCAATCCTGCGCTGGTTTTTGTTCGCTTGATTCTGGACTGATTGGTTTTGAATGGGGGTGGTATGCGGGAATTGTTCGAGTTATGCGGTGCCGATCCTGAGCTGGTGTTTTCGCCGTACTGCTGGCGCGTACGTCTGGCGTTGGCGCACAAGGGGCTGGACTGGCAGAGCCGACCGACACGTTTCACCGACAAGGAGCTGATCGCTTTTTCCGGGCAGAAGCTGGTGCCGGTGCTGATTGACGAAGGTGAAACGGTGCATGACAGCCTGGCGATCTTCGCCTACCTCGATCAGCGTTATCCGCAACGTCCCTTGCTCGGTGACGCGCTGGCTGCCGAGCGCGCCCGTCTGGTCGAGCGCCTGAGCTTTCATATGGTGCGTGTGCCGCTGTTGAAGATGCTGATCCCGCGCGTCTGGCAGGTGATCGACCCGGCTGACCGCGAGTATTTCCGCAGTAGCCGGGAGAAGGCGCTGGGCATGAATCTGGAGGCGTTCGCCGATCCGCAGGGCGGTGAGCGGTTGTTCCGTGAAGGCGTAGCGCCGCTGGAGATGTGGCTGCGTGATCAGCCCTTCCTCGACGGTCAGGCCCCTGGAGGCTGTGACTACCTGCTGGCCGGCATGCTGCTCTGGGCCTGGTGCCTGGGCGCTCAACCCTGGGCCGACGATTCGGCGCTGGGCGCCTGGTTCGCGCGCATCCTGCAGACGTACGAAGCGACTCACGGCCCGGTCAAGCGGGCCGCGATCCACGTGGAGGAAAACCAATGATAGACCTGTACTACTGGACCACGCCCAACGGCCACAAGGTCAGCATCTTTCTCGAGGAAGCCGGGCTGGACTACCGCATCGTTCCGGTGCATATCGGCAAGGGCGAGCAGTTCGCACCCGAGTTTCTCAAGATCGCACCGAACAACCGCATTCCGGCCATCGTCGATCATGCGCCGGCCGATGGCGGTGAGCCTATCGCCCTGTTCGAGTCCGGGGCGATTCTCGAATACCTGGCCGACAAGAGCGGGCAGTTCCTGCCGCGCGAGACACGCGCGCGTTTCACCGTGCTGCAGTGGCTCTACTGGCAGATGGGCGGCGTTGGGCCGATGGCGGGGCAGAACCACCACTTCGTGCGCTACGCGCCGGAGCCGATTCCTTACGCCATCGACCGCTACGTGAAGGAAACCGCGCGCCTCTACGGCGTGCTGGACCACCAGCTGGCCGGGTGCGACTACGTGGCGGACGATTATTCCATCGCCGACATGGCCATCTATCCCTGGGCAAAGCTGTGGAAGATGCAGCAACAGAAACTGGAGGATTTCCCCAACATGGCCGCCTGGCTCGAACGCATCGATGCACGCCCTGCAGTGCAGCGTGCCTACGCGCTGGTAGAACAGGTGAACGCCGATCCGCAGGCTCTGCTCACCGCAGAGGCACGGCGGCTGCTATTCGGGCAGTGACGGACGGACGAAATTTCTCGTGGATTTTCCTGTGAGCTGGCTCACGCTTTCCTAGACTGCAACTGTTGGCCCGCAATGGTTGGAGATGGTTATGCGAATCGGCGTACCCAAGGAAATCAAGAACCACGAGTACCGAGTCGGCCTCACGCCACAGTCGGTGGCCGAGCTGACGGCGCTCGGTCATGAGGTCTGGATCGAAACCCATGCCGGTGCCGCTGTCGGTTTCGCCGACGAGGATTACCTCGAGGCGGGCGCACAGATCGCCCGTAGTTCGTGCGAGGTGTTCCAGCAGGGGCAGTTGATCGTCAAGGTCAAGGAGCCTCTGGCGGTGGAGCGCGCCAGGTTGCGCGCCCACCACACGCTGTTCACCTACCTGCACCTGGCGCCGGATCGGGCACAGACCGAAGAGCTGATGGCCGGCGGAGCCACCTGCATCGCCTACGAGACGGTGACCGATGCACAGGGCCGCCTGCCGTTGCTGGCGCCGATGTCGGAAGTGGCCGGGCGCATGTCGATCCAGGCCGGCGCCGGCTGCCTGGAAAAAGCCCGCGGCGGGCGTGGCGTATTGCTGGGTGGCGTGCCAGGCGTGGCGCCGGGAAAGGTGGTGATTCTCGGTGGCGGCGTGGTCGGCAGTCATGCCCTGGCGATGGCGGTCGGCCTGGGCGCCGATGTCACTGTGCTGGACAAGAGCGTCGACGCGCTGCGCCGGCTCGATGCCCAGTACGGCAATCGCATCACCACGCTCTACTCCACTCGCGCGGCGGTGCGCGAGCAGGTGCTGGCGGCTGACCTGGTGATTGGCGGGGTGCTGATTCCCGGGGCTGCCGCGCCCAAGCTGATCACAGCGGAGATGGTGCGGCAGATGAAGGCCGGTGCAGTGTTGGTGGATGTCGCCATCGACCAGGGTGGGTGCGCCGAGACCTCCCGCGCCACGACCCATGCCGAGCCCACCTATGTGGTCGATGATGTGGTGCACTATTGCGTGGCCAACATGCCCGGCGCGGTGGCACGTACCTCGACCCTGGCACTGAACAACGCCACCCTGCCGTTCGTCGTGGCGCTCGCCCAGAAGGGTACTCGCCGCGCCTTGCAAGACGACCCGCATCTGCTGAATGGGCTCAACGTGGCCAGGGGGGCAATCACCTGCGGCAGCGTGGCCGAGGCCCATGGCCTGCCTTTTCAATCGGCCGCCGGGGTGCTGGAGCATCTGTCATAAGGGCCGCCTGGGTTGCGCGCTACGGAGGAAAAGGCCATGTCCAGCCGTCGTCATCTCCTCTTCGCCGCTGGCGGCGCGTTGCTGGCCAGCCCGGCACTGGCGCTGGCCGAGCGCCTGCTGACGCCACGGCAGACGCTCGGCCCCTTCTACCCCGACCAACTACCGCTGGATGACGACAACGACCTGGTGCGAGTTGACGGCCAGGCCGCAGAGGCGCGCGGGATTCGCGTGCAACTGCACGGCTCGATCCTCGATGTGGGTGGTCGGCCACTGGCGGGGGCACGGGTGGAAATCTGGCAAGTGGATGCCAACGGTATCTACCTGCACAGTCGCGGCGGTGACCGCCAGAGGCTCGACCTCGGATTCCAGGGTTATGGCCGTTTCACCACCGCGGCCGATGGGCGCTATCGCTTTCGCACCATCCGCCCGGTGCCTTATCCCGGCCGCACCCCGCATATCCATCTGGCGGTGACCCTGCCCGGCCTGCCGCGTTTCTCCACGCAGTGCTATGTCCAAGGCGAACCGCTCAATCAGCGCGATGGCCTGCTCAACGCGATCCGCGACCCACGCTTGCGCGAACTGCTGGTCGTGCCCTTCGTGCCGGTGAGCGGGCAGACCGACGAGCAGGTCGCCCGCTTCGACGTGGTGCTCGGCATCACCCCGAGCGCTTGAGTGGATGATTACAACGGCCAGATCCACAGCAGCATGGGCACACTGATCAGCACCACGAGGATCTCCAGCGGCAGGCCCAGGCGCCAATAGTCACCAAAACGGAAACCACCGGGGCTGAGGATCAGGGTGTTGTTCTGGTGGCCAATGGGAGTGAGGAACGAGCAGGAGGCGCCGATAGCCACGGCCATCAGCAGCGAGTCCGGGCTGACGCCGAGCTGGCTGGCGGCGCTCAGCGCGATGGGGCACATCACCGCTGCAGTCGCCGCGTTGTTCATGAAATCCGACAGGGTCATGGTCACCACCAGCAACAGGGTCAGAGTGATGATGGCGTTGCCCTGTGCCAGGTTCTCCATCAGCAGGCGTGCCAGCAGATCGGCTGCGCCCGTCGCAGACATCGCACCGGCCACCGGCATCAAAGCCCCGAGCAACACGATCACCGGCCAGTCGATGGACTCGTAGACGGCGCGCAGCGGCACCAGACGCAGCAGCATGTAGGCCAGTACACCGCTGGCGAAGGCAATCGCCGCCGAGAGCAGGCCGAAGGCGGCGGCAGCGATGGCCAGCAGCATGATGCCGAGCGCGAGGTTGGCCTGTCGTGGATCGGGAATGTTGATGGCGCGTGCGGCCAACGGTACGCAGTCATAGTCGCTGGCGAACTCGCCGATATCCTCGGCGCTGCCCTGCATCAGCAACACGTCACCGCCCTGGATCAGGGTCGAGCGCAGGCGCTTGATCGAGCGATGGCTCTGCCTGGAAATGGCCAGCAGGTTGATGGAATAGCGGCTGCGCAAACGTGTGCTGCTGGCAGAACGGCCAATCAGTGACGAGTCGGGCTTGACCAGCAGTTCCTGCATGGCACGGTCTTCGCCGTTGCTGGCTTTCTTGTCTGCTTCGCCGTCCTTGGCCTGCTGCAGCTCGGCTTCCTCGGCTTCGCGCTCGGCCTCCAGCAACAGGTCCAGCTGGCCGAGCACCTCGCCCAGCTCCTCCGGTTCCGCTTCGATCACCAGTACGTCGTCGGCCTGCAGTACGCGCCGAGGGTTGGGCGCAGTCAGGCGCAGCTTGTTGCGCACCATGGCCACCACCTGGGCGTCGGCCTCGTCGAGCAACTGTTCGATCTCGCGCAGGGTCTTGCCCTGGGCCTTGCCGCCTTCCTTGACTCGCGCCTCGGTCAGGTAATGGCCAGTGTCGAAGCTGGCGGCGTTACCTACTTCGCGCTTGGGCACCAGGCGCCAGCCGAGCAGGGTGATGAACAGCACGCCGGCGACTGCCACGGCGACACCGACCGGGCTGAAATCGAACATGGCGAAGGGACCGCTGCCATTCTGGGCGCGAAAACTGGAGACGATCAGGTTCGGCGGTGTACCGATCAGCGTGGTCATGCCGCCGAGGATGGTGCCGAAGGCCAGTGGCATCAGCACGCGCCCCGGCGGCAGTTCCAGGCGTGCAGAAATCTGCAGGGCGATGGGCATCAGCAGGGCGAGGGCGCCGACGTTGTTCATGAATGCCGAGAGCAGCGCGCCCAGGCCGGTCAATGCGGCGATGGAAAGCAGCACGCCAGCGCCGCTGGGCAGCAGTCGTTGGGCCAGTCGACTGACCGCCCCCGTGCGCTGCAAGCCATGGCTGAGCACCAGTACGCAGGCGACGGTGATCACCGCCGGGTGACCGAAACCCGCAAAGGCCTCGCGCTCGGGTACCAGGCCAACGATCACACACGCCAACAGCGCGCCCAGTGCTACCACGTCATGGCGCCAGCGGCCCCAGATGAACAAACCCATGCTGGCAACGAGAATGACGAAAATCAGGCCTTGTTCGAGCGTCATGAGGCGGTGCCGTCCCTGTTATGTGCAGACTTCTGGTCTGCTGTTCATAGCAGAGTCTGCGCCGCGTCGGCAGTTCCCGCTGCGCTGTCGACTGGGGCGCAATATTTCAGCCTCAGACGTATTGCGCGGCGGCGTAGCCCGACGCCCAGGCCCACTGGAAGTTGAAGCCGCCCAGGTGGCCGGTGACGTCGAGCACTTCGCCGATGAAATACAGGCCAGGCACCTTGAGCGATTCCAGCGTCTTGGATGACACCTCGTCGGTATTCACCCCGCCCAGGGTCACTTCTGCAGTGCGGTAGCCTTCGGTGCCAGCCGGTACCAATTGCCAGTCGGACAGGCGCTCGGCAATCGTCTTGAGCTCGCCGGGCGTGTACTGCTTGAGCGGTTTGTTGGTGAACCAGCTGTCGACCAGCAGGGTCGCCATCTTCTTGGTGAACAGCTCGGCCAGCAGGGTTTTCAGCTCGCTGTTGCCACGCTCGCGCTGCTGGGTGGCCAGCCATTCGGGCAGATCGATATGCGGCAGCAGGTCGATATGCACGGTATCGCCCGGCTGCCAGTAAGAGGATATCTGCAGGATCGCCGGGCCGGACAGGCCACGGTGGGTGAAGAGGATGTTTTCGACGAAACTCTGCCCATTGCAGCTCACCCGGCAGTCCTCCACCGAGGTGCCGGAAAGCTCCGTGCACAGCGTCTTGAGCTGCGGGTCGGTGAGGGTGAAAGGTACCAGCCCGGCGCGGGTCGGCAGCAAATCGTGGCCGAACTGCCTGGCCACCTGATAGCCGAAGCCAGTGGCGCCGAGGGTCGGAATCGACAGCCCGCCGCTGGCGATCACCAGTGACTGGCAGACCACTTCGCCGAGGTCGCTTTGCAGAAGGAAGCCACCTTCGGTCTTTTCGATACTGTGTACCGCCGTATTCAGGCGAATCTGTGCGCCAGCCTCGGCGCATTCGGCCAGCAGCAGTTCGAGGATGTCGCTGGATTTGTTGTCGCAAAACAGCTGGCCAAGCTTCTTCTCGTGGTAAGGCACGCCGTGCTTGGCCACCAGGCCGATGAAGTCCCACTGGGTGAAGCGTGCCAGGGCGGACTTGCAGAAGTGCGGGTTGCCGGAAAGGAAGTTGTTCGGCTCACAGTAGAGGTTGGTGAAGTTGCAGCGGCCACCACCGGACATGAGGATTTTCTTTCCGGCCTTGTTGGCATGGTCGAACACCAGCACGCTGCGGCCACGGGCTGCGGCAGTGGCAGCACACATCAGCCCGGCGGCGCCTGCGCCGATGATCAGTACGTCGGTTTGCAACACGAAATGTCCTCAGGTGAATCGCTGACGCAGCCAGCGCTGCGCGGAAACCGCTGAAGTTTACCCGAAGCCGCTCTGGGCCGACGTTTCTGTCGCCGTGCGGCTGGCAAGTGTGTAACGCCCGATTGACTGTCTCAGATATGAGACAGTGACGAGTGGCCTCGTGCCTGCTATCACTAGAACTGATCATTTCGGATGGACCACCACCCATGCTCGCAGTGCGTGCCTGGCTATTGCTGTTGCTGCTGTCGCCGGTATTGGCCTCGGCCGAGCTGCTGCGCCTGGTGGCCGACCCCTGGCCGCCGTTCAATGATCAACGGCTGCCCGGCAAAGGTCTGGCCAGTGATCTGGTGGAGCAGGCGCTCGCCCGTGCCGGCTACACCACCCGCTACGTGGAGGTGCCCTGGGAGCGTGCGGTGCTGGGGCTCAAGCGTGGCGATTACGATGTACTGATCAACGCCTGGTACAGCGCCGATCGTACCGAGTACGGCTATTTCTCCCAGCCCTATCTGGTCAATCGCATCCGCTTCATGCGGCGCAAAGGGAGCGACATTCAGTTCGAGACCCTGGCCGATCTCTACCCGCACAGCATCGCGGTGGTCAGGGGCTATGCCTATTCCAGGGAGTTCGACAGTGATCCGCAGTTGCTCAAGGTCGGCGTCGGCAGCTTCGAGATCGCCGCGCGGATGCTGCATGCCGGGCGCGTGCAACTGGCGCTGGAGGACGAGTTGGTGGCGCGCCACCTGCTCGGTCGCAAGCTGAGCGCCATCCGCGATGAACTGGAGTTCCTGCCGCAGCCCTTGAGCGAGAACGGCCTGCATATCCTGATACGCCGTAGCCATGCGCAGCATCGCGACATTGCCAGGCGTTTCGATGCGGCGATTCAGGCCATGAGCGACGACGGTAGTTATGCCGCGACGCTGCAGCGCCACAGCCCCTGATCAGGCCAGTACGGTGCGGGCACGGCCCTGTTGCTTGGCCCGATACAGGCGAATGTCGGCCTCATGCAGCAGGCTTTCCAGATCCTCTGGTTCACCCTGATAGAGGCCCGCGCTGAACGATAGCGCGGGCGCACCGACGGCATAGTGCAAGCTGGCGCACTGGCGGCGCAGTTTATCCAGTGCCTGAGCCACATGATCTGCGCCATGCAGGGTCAGCAGGGCAAATTCCTCACCACCCAGGCGGCCCAGCAGCATGTCGGGGAAGGCATTGCTCATCGCCCGGGCGAACACCACCAGGGCGCTGTCGCCGCTGGCATGGCCGAAGCCGTCGTTGATCTGCTTGAAGTGGTCGAGATCGAGCATGGCCACGCTGACCTCGC
This sequence comes from Pseudomonas sp. EggHat1, assembly GCF_014892995.1. Classification (NCBI taxonomy): domain Bacteria; kingdom Pseudomonadati; phylum Pseudomonadota; class Gammaproteobacteria; order Pseudomonadales; family Pseudomonadaceae; genus Pseudomonas; species Pseudomonas sp. EggHat1. Next base: position 782,577 of record NZ_JACKQK010000001.1, on the reverse strand, counting down.
GACTTTCCCGTTGTGCCTTCTGCAGTATCTGCATGCCTTGTTCGTAGAAGGCGCGGCGGTTGTTCAGACCGGTCAGGGCATCGAACTGCGCGGCCTTTTTCAGTGCGCGCAACAGGTCGCGTCGCTCCAGGGTCGACATTACCCGGCAGTTCAGCTCTTCAGGGCAGAAGGGTTTGCGCAGGAAGTCGTCGGCACCGTGCTTGATGAACTGCGCACTGAGCGACCCCTTCGGGTCGGCGGATACGCCGATGATGATCAGGTCATTGAGGCGCAGCTTCTGTCGCAGCAGCTTGACCAGCTCGAAACCGCTGACACCGGGCATGGCATGGTCCAGCACCAGCAGGTCGATATCCGGGTGCTCGCCCAGCTGGCGCAGGGTCTCCTTGCCGTCGCTGGCCTCGATGATCTGATAGTGGTGCGGCTCGAGGATATGGCGGATGTAATGGCGCTGCGCCGTGGAGTCGTCGGCGATGAGAATCTTGATATGGCTGTTGTGGTCGAGCCGGTGCAGCAAACGGAAGGCGTACTCGTAGGAGTGCTGGCTCTCCTTGAGCACGTAGTCGACCACGCCTTTCATCAGCAATTCGTCGCGGCGCTGTTCGTTGTAGCTGCCACTGAGCACGATGCACGGCAGGTGATAGCGCATCACCAGATCGACGCTCTCGCCATCCGGTGCATCCGGCAGGTGCAGATCGACGATGGCAGCGAAGAACAGTGCTGCCGAGGTCTCCAGCATGACTTCCGCTTCTGCCAGTGACGCGCAGAAGATCGGCTCCAGATCGGTTTCCTGACGAAACAGATGCTCGAGGATCTTCAGTACCAGTGGGCTGTCTTCAATGACCAGAATATTGCGCATGGGTGACTCCGGCCCAGGCCGTTTGACTCTTTATATCAACCTTACAATAGACGCACACGCAGCGTTCTACCCTTGATCTTGCCTTCGGTGAGGCGCTTGAGCGCCTGGCGAGCGACGTCGCGTTCGACTGCGACATAGGCCTGGTAGTCGAACAGGGCGATCTTGCCGACCTGGCTACCGGGCAGCCCGGCGTCGCCGGTCAGGGCACCGAGGATATCGCCCGGGCGTAGCTTGTCCTTGCGTCCGGCGCCGATGCAGATCGTGTGCATCGGCGGCAGCAGCGGCTCACCCGTCGCCTTGGCTGCAGGCAGCGGGTACCAGGCCAGTTCCTTGCCCTGCAGGGTTTCGATGGCTTGGGCACGACCGGCTTCAGCGGGCGCCACCAGGCTGAGTGCCAGGCCTTTCTCGCCAGCGCGACCACTGCGGCCGATGCGGTGGATATGCACCTCGGCATCACGCGACAGCTCGACGTTGATCACCATTTCCAGCCCGGCGATATCCAGGCCGCGCGCTGCGACGTCGGTGGCCACCAGCACGCTGAGGCTGCGATTGGCGAACAGCGCGAGAATCTGATCGCGATCACGCTGTTCCAGATCGCCATGCAGGGCGGCGGCGGAAATCTTCTCGGCCTCCAGCTGTGCGGCCAGTTCGTCACACTGTTGGCGCGTGGCGCAGAAGGCCACGGTCGGTTGTTTGCGGAAATGCCGCAGCAGGGTGCTGACCGCCTCCATGCGCTGGCTCGGCGCTATTTCGTAGAAGCGCTGCTCGATCTGCCCGTCGTCGTGCTGTGCCTCCACTTCGACCCGCTCCGGGCTACGCAAGAAACGCGCGGCAAGCTGCTCGATGGCGGGCGGGTAGGTGGCGGAGAACAGCAGGGTCTGGCGGCGTGCCGGGGTCTGTTCGATGATTTCGCTGATGCTGTCGATGAAACCCATGTCGAGCATGCGGTCGGCTTCGTCGAGTACCAGGGTATTGAGCCCATCGACTTTCAGTGTGCCCTTGCGCAGGTGCTCCTGCACGCGTCCTGGCGTGCCGACGATAACGTGCGCACCGTGCTCGAGCGAGCCGATCTGCGGGCCGAAGGGTACGCCGCCGCAGAGGGTGAGCACCTTGATGTTGTCGGCAGCACGGGCCAGGCGACGGATCTCCTTGGCCACCTGATCGGCCAGTTCGCGCGTTGGGCACAGCACCATGGCCTGGCAGCCGAAGTAGCGCGGGTTGAGCGGGTGCAGCAGGCCGATGCCGAAGGCTGCGGTCTTGCCGCTGCCGGTCTTGGCCTGGGCGATCAGGTCGCGGCCCTTGAGAATCAGCGGCAGGCTGGCGGCCTGGATGGGCGTCATCTCGGCATAGCCGATGGCGGCGAGATTGGCCTGCATGGCGGCAGAAATGGGCAGGCTGGCGAAGGCAGTAGCGGTCACGGCAAGAGCTCGGGGATGAAGAAACAGGCCGGCAGTGTAGCAGGCCCGCTCATTCGTCCGCTGAAACCTCGATATTGCGCCCGCTACGGCCATCTTTCGTGTCCAGTTGCAGGAAGATCGCCGCCGCCAGCATCGACAGCAAGCCCACGCACAGATAGGTCGCCTGGAACGCCTCCAGCACATGGCCGTTGTCGCCCAGCTCGCGGCTGAAACCGCTGAGCAGCGCCGCCGCCGACGCAACGCCAAGGCCCATTGCCAGCTGTACTACTACCGACAGCAGGCTGTTCCCGCTGCTGGCGTCGCGGTTGTCCAGGTCGATCAGCGTTACCGTGTTCATCGCGGTGAACTGCAGCGAGTTGCAGGCGCCGATCAGGCTCAACTGGATGATCAGCTGCAAGGTCGAGGTTTGTGCATCGACCAGGGCCAGGCTGGCGATCAGGGCGCCGAGCAGCAAGGTGTTGCTGGTGAGGATGTTGCGGTAGCCGAGGCGCTCGATCAGCGGTCTGGCCAGGGGCTTGGCTGCCATGGCCGCCAGTGCCAGCGGGATCAGGCTCATGCCGGCCTGGGCCGGCGAATAGCCCATCGCCAGTTGCAGCAGCAGCGGCGTGAGGAAAGGCAGCGCGCCGCTGCCGAGGCGGGCGAACAGGTTACCGATGATGCCCACGGCGAAGCTGCGGGTGTGGAACAGATTGGGTGCGAACAATGGTTGCTCGATGCGCCCGGCGCGGAGCCAATAAGCGGCCAGGCAGGCCATGCCGCCGAGCAACAGCAGCACCACGCGCATGGTAGGCAGGTGCAATTCGCCGAGCCCCTCCAGGGCTACGGTGATCAGCAGCATGGCGGCGCCGAACAGCAGAAAGCCGGCGGTGTCGAAGCGGCTGTGCTCAGGGCCGCGCAGGTCGGGCATATGGCGCAATGCCGCCCAGCAGCCGAGCAGCCCCACCGGCAGGTTGATCAGGAAGATCCAGTGCCAGCTGGCCACCTCCACCAGCCAGCCGCCCAGGCTCGGGCCGATCAGCGGGCCGAGCAGGCCGGGCAGGGTGATGAAGCTCATGATCCGTACCAGCTCAGAACGCGGATAGGCGCGCAGCACCACCAGGCGCCCGACCGGCATCATCAGTGCGCCGCCCAGGCCCTGGATGACGCGTGCACCGATCAGCATGCTCAGCGACTCCGACAGTGCGCAGAGCAGCGAGCCGAGGCTGAACATGGCGATGGCGCCGAAGAAGATGCGCCGCGTGCCGAAGCGGTCGGCGACCCAGCCCGAGGCCGGGATCAGCAGGGCCACCGTAAGCATGTAGGCGATCACCACCGACTGCATGCGCAATGGATTTTCGCCGAGATCGGCGGCCATGGCCGGTAATGCGGTGTTGAGGATGGTGCCATCCAGCGTCTGCATGAAGAAGGCGATGGCGACTATCCAGGGCAGCAGGCGGGCGGTTCTGGGGTCGAGCAGGGTGGGGTTGGTCATGCTGTTCTCATGGTCTGTGCGCTCCACTCTAGGCCGCCGACCGAGCCCGGGCAACTGCGGGTTGCCGATGTGCAAGCAGGTGTCCGAGGTGGTGCTACGCTGGGGTTACTGGCACATCGCCCCGCAAGGGCTAAGGACGGCGTCATGCGCTGGTTGACTCTGTGGCTTTCGCTGGCTTGCCAGTCACTGCTGGCGGCCGAGTGGTTCCCTTATCCGGTACGTGCCGATGGCCGCATGCTGGACTACCGGCCTTTGCCAGTGGCCAGCCAGCCCTGGCGTATCTGCGCGCTGCTGCCCCATGGCAAGGACCGCTACTGGTGGGGCGTGGCCTGGGGGCTGGATCAGGAAGCCAGACGTCTTGGCGTGCGGCTGGGTATCTACGAAGCCGGTGGCTACGAGTATGCCGAGGTGCAGGTGGAGCAGTTCGAGCATTGTGTAGCCGAGGGCGCCGATGCCTTCGTCGTGGCCAGTATCAACACCTATGACCTGTGCAGCGCAGCAGACGTGCAGATCAAGGCCGGTCGGCCGGTAATCGATCTGGTCAATCGCCTGGAATGCCCGGGGCTCAGCGCGCATTCGCGCGTCGACTTCGCCGACATGACGCGTGCCACGCTCAAGTATCTGGTACGTGTCAGTGAGGGGCGGCCGATTCAGGTCGGCTGGCTACCCGGCCCGGCCGATGCCGGCTGGGTGCAGGATGCCGAGCGCGGTCTGCGTGATGCCTTGCCTGGAACCCGGGTGAACCTGATCCATGGTGGTTATGCCCCGGTGGATCGCAGTCGGCAGGCGCAACTGGCGCGCGAGCTGTTCAAGCAGCATCCGCATCTCGATTACCTGATCGCCAATGCCGAAGCAGCGGCCTTCGCCGCGCAACTGGTGCGCAACATCGGCTCCGAGGCGCAGGTACTGTCGCTTTACGCCACCGAGCGGGTACTGGAGCAGATTCGCGAGGGACAGGTATTGGCTGCGCCCACCGATTCACCGGTGATTCAGGCGCGCATCGCCCTGGACCTGGCCGTTCGTGGCCTGCAGGGCGAAAAACTGCCGCAACTGGTGAGCCCGCAGATCGAGATGCTCGACGCTGGGTCCCTCGATCGTTTCGACCTCGGCCGGCTGATGCCGCCCGAGGGCCACTGGATGATCCGCCAGGAATTACCCGACTAGTCTGTCTTCCTGCCTGCGCAGCGGCGTACCACGCACCGGGCGTTCGCCCGCGACGAAATAGGGTGCGTTGCTGCGCGGTAATGGCTGGCGCCCGCGAATCCGATCCGCGATCTTCTCGGCGATCATGATGGTGGTGGCGTTGAGGTTGCCGGTGATGATCTCCGGCATGATCGACGCATCCACCACGCGCAAGCCCTGCAGGCCATGCACGCGGCCCTGACCATCGACCACCGCCATGTCGTCCTCGCCCATCTTGCACGAGCAGGAGGGATGGAAAGCCGTTTCCGCATGCTCGCGAATGAAGGCATCCAGCTCGGCGTCGCTCTGCACATGCGCGCCAGGGCTGATTTCACGCCCACGGTAAGGATCGAGCGCTGGCTGCGCCATGATCTCGCGGGTTAGGCGTATGCCGTCGCGAAACTCCTGCCAGTCCTGATCAGCGCTCATGTAGTTGAAGAGGATGCTCGGGTGCTGGCGCGGGTCCTTCGACTTGAGCTGGATGCGCCCACGGCTGGGCGAGCGCATCGAGCCGACGTGAGCCTGGAAACCGTGCTCGTTCACCGCGTTGCTGCCGTTGTAGTTGATCGCCACCGGCAGAAAATGGAACTGGATGTTGGGCCAGGCGAACTCCGGGCGCGTGCGGATGAAACCGCCGGCCTCGAACTGGTTGCTGGCACCGATGCCGTTGCCGGCGAACAGCCATTGCGCGCCGATGCCAGGCTGGTTGAGCAGTTTGAGCGCCGGGTACAGCGACACCGGTTCGGTGCATGCGTACTGCAGGTACATCTCCAGGTGATCCTGCAGGTTCTGGCCGACGCCGGGCAGTTCATGTACCAGCGGGATATCCAGCTCGCGCAGCAGCGCGGCGGGGCCGACGCCAGAGCGTTGCAGAATCTGCGGTGAGGCGATGGCACCGGCGCACAGCAGCACCTCACGACGGGCACGGGCTTCGGTGGCGTTGTTCGAGTTGCCGATCAGGTAGCTGACGCCGCTGGCACGCTTACCGTCGAACAGGATGCGGTCAGTGGTGGCATGGGTGACGATGGTCAGGTTGGGCCGCGCCCGTGCCTGGTCCAGGTAGCCGCGCGCAGTGCTGGCACGGCGACCTTCCGGGGTCACAGTGCGGTCCATCGGGCCGAAGCCTTCCTGCTGATAGCCGTTGAGATCATCGGTGCGCGGGTAACCAGCCTGCACGCCGGCCTCGACCATGGCGTGGAACAACGGGTTGTTGCCGGCCTTGGGCGTGGTCACGCTGACCGGGCCGTCACCGCCGTGGTAATCGTTGGGGCCGATGTCGCGGGTTTCTGCCTTGCGGAAGTACGGTAGGCAGTCGAGATAGCTCCAGTCTTCCAGACCTTTGGCCGTGGCCCAGTTGTCGAAGTCCAACGCGTTGCCGCGGATGTAGCACATGCCGTTTATCAGCGATGAGCCGCCCAGGCCCTTGCCGCGTCCGCATTCCATGCGGCGGTTGTTCATGTACGGTTCTGGGTCGGTCTCGTAAGCCCAGTTGTAGCGCCGGCCCTGTAGTGGAAAGGCCAGGGCAGCGGGCATCTGGGTGCGGAAATCGAGGCGGTAGTCAGGGCCGCCGGCTTCCAGCAGCAGCACGCTGACGTCTGCGTCTTCGGTCAGTCGGGTGGCCAGGACGTTACCGGCCGAACCGGCGCCGATGATGATGTAGTCGAATTCCTGGGTCATGGCTCCTCCTGTTGCCCGGCTGTGATCCGGGAAAACGCGGTGATTGTTCCCGGATTGCATCCGGGCTACGGGGCGGCGGCTTTTTTGTAGGAGCGGATTTATCCGCGATGACTTCGCGGCTGAAGCGGTGCGCCGCCCGGCCGCTCCTACGCTGCGATGGGGTTCAGAACACCGAGGTGTAATCGCCCATTTCCAGCTGCACCGACTTGATACGGGTGTAGTGGCCAAGGGTGACCAGGCCGTTCTCGCGGCCGACACCGGACTGCTTGTAGCCGCCCACCGGCATCTCGGCCGGCGACTCGCCCCAGGTGTTGATCCAGCAGATGCCGGCTTCCAGCTTGTGGATCACCCGGTGCGCGCGATTGAGATCGCGGGTCACCACGCCGGCAGCCAGGCCGTAGTCGGTGTCGTTGGCGCGGCGGATCACTTCCTCTTCGCTGTCGTAGATGAGGATGCTCATCACCGGGCCGAAGATTTCCTCGCGCACGATGGTCATGTCGTCCCGGCAGTCGGTGAATACGGTGGGGGCGACGTAGGCGCCCTTGGCATAGTCGCCATCGATGACGCGCGAACCACCGATCAGCAGGCGTGCGCCCTCGCTGCGGCCCTTCTCGATGTAGCCGAGCACGCTGTCCATGTGCGCGTAGCTCACCAGCGGGCCGAAATTGGTGGCGTCATCCAGCGGATCGCCGAGGCGGATGCGTTTGACTCGCTCCAGCACCTTGGCCTCGAAGCGTGCCTGCAGCATGCGCGGCACGAACACGCGGGTGCCGTTGGTGCACACCTGGCCGGAGCTGTAGAAGTTGGCCATCACCGCGATGTCGGCGGCGCGGTCGAGGTCGGCGTCCTCGAAGACGATCAGGGGCGACTTGCCGCCCAGCTCCATGGTCACTTCCTTGAGGCTGGAACTGGAGGCGCTGGCCATCACCTTCTTGCCGGTGACGGTGCCGCCGGTGAAGGAAATCTTCTCGATGCCCGGATGCTCGGTCAGCCATTGGCCGACTTCGCGACCGCTGCCAGTGAGCACGTTGAACACGCCGGCGGGGAGGCCGGCCTCGGTGTAGATCTCGGCCAGTTTCAGCGCGGTCAGCGAGGTGACTTCGCTGGGCTTGAAGATCATCGCGTTGCCGGCGGCGAGGGCCGGGGCGGATTTCCACAGGGCGATCTGGATCGGGTAGTTCCACGCGCCGATGCCGGCGACCACGCCCAGCGGCTCGCGGCGGGTGTAGATGAAGGAAGTCTCGCGCAGCGGGATCTGCTCGCCCTCTATCGCCGGGATCAGGCCGGCGTAGTACTCCAGCACGTCGGCACCGGTGACGATGTCGACGTAACGGGTTTCGGACAGCGGCTTGCCGGTGTCGAGGGTTTCCAGCTCGGCCAGTTCATCGTTGCGCTCACGCAGGATGTCCACGGCCTTGCGCAGGATGCGCGAGCGCTGCATGGCGGTCATCGCCGCCCACACCTTCTGCCCCTCGGCTGCGCTGGCCACGGCACGGTCGACGTCGGCCTGGCTGGCGCGCTGCACCTTGGCCAGCACCTCGCCGGTGGCCGGGTTGATGCTGTCGAAGGTTTCTCCACTGCTGGCGGCGACGTACTGACCACCGATGTAGAGCTGCTGTTCGGCGAAACGGGGCATGGGCTGTCCTCTGCACTTGGCAATCTGCTTGGAGAACAGCCTATTTTATTTAAATTGAACGATCAATCAATAAAAACGACCCGGCGTGATCAAAAGCGACATGGAGGGCGCCACTTGTCCTTGGCGCCGCTTCGGCTGTGTGCAATTTCCGTTCGGGACGTTCGGGGATGCTGGGGATGCTGGTGCGCACGGCCAAGGTGGCCCCGCGACACCCTACGAGGCGTTGCCCGCAGCCCGTAGATTGGCCTGGGTGGGCTGTAGGATGGGCTTCAGCCCACCAAACTCAAAAATGGACCGTCGCCCCCGATGTGCCTTCGCGACAGGCTAGTGGGCTTTGTTCAACTGCAGGTCGAGATAGTCGTAGGCAATGCGGCGTGCCTGTTCGGTGTCGAAGGCTTCGCCGGAAAGCGCGCCGCGCAGCCACAGGCCATCGATCAGCGAGGCCAGGCCGCGAGCTGCGAAGCGGGCCTGATCCTGCGGCAGCGCGCGATGGAATTGACCGCACAGATTTGAGTACAGGCGGTGATCATTGACCCGCTGCAAGCGGCGCAGGGCCGGCTGGTGCATGCTGCTGGCCCAGAACGCCAGCCAGGTCTTCATCGCCGGGCCGCTGACCTGGCTGTCGTCGAAGTTGCCATCGATCATCGCCTTCAGGTGCGCGCGTGGGCTGTCCTCGCGCAATGCACGACGGCGTTGTCCCACTGCATTGCTGAGCGCCTGCATCAGGTGACGCATGGTGGCGTCGAGCAGGCCGTTCTTGTCACTGAAGTAGTGGCTGATGATGCCATTGGATACCCCGGCCAGGCGGGCGATATAGGCGATGCTGGCATCGGCCATACCGACCTGGTCGACGGCTTCCAGGGTGGCGGCAATCAACTGCGAACGACGAATGGGCTGCATGCCGACCTTGGGCATGGGGATCTCCAGCGGGTGAAGTTGGGCCGGAGTCTAGGCGGATTTTGATCGTTCGATCAATTACATGGAACAACGAGATGCCGTGTGGCACAAGGATGAGCCTAGAGTGCACTGTGCATATCGCCTTTGATTAGTAGAGCCACCATGGAACAGGCGTTCCTGGAGACTGGCCGCACATTCCGATGGAGCAGAGTCGATTGAGGCCTGCTTCTGTCGGTTGAATACTTGCTTGGGCTTTCGAGTCGAAGGCGATGCGGAATCTCGCAGCTGCAGTACTCAATACTGAAGCCTGCAACTGATCCTTCCCGCAATCACCAGCATCTACGGATAAGGCGTAGTCGCCCAAGGGCAGTTTGAATATGGCTGATTCTTCAGGTTTGAGCCGCACGCTCAGTTGGCCATCAATGTAAATTGCGGCATCACAGCTACTTCCGCTAAATCCTTTATCCCGGTTGATCACCAGGTATTGAAAGGGCTCGGATGGTATTTCCTGATAATTAAACAATCGTTCGGGGGACACCGGTATTGCGCGATTGGCTGGAACTGACTGGGTTGCGCATCCGGCAAGCAGCGGAATGATGGCTAGGGATAGCAGGCGCATGCAGGTCGTCCTTGAACTTGAATTGATCTCCAGCTTATCGAGGTGATCTGCAGAAAGCACTCAGGATTTCAGAAGGTAAAGTCGACTTTGTAGCGGAGAGAAAAAAGCGGGCCGAAGCCCGCTTTGTGATGGGACAGGGTGAGGCTTACTTCAGCCAGCTTTCCACGCGCTCCGGGTTGGCGGCGATCCAGTCCTTGGCGGCCTGGTCCGGCTTGGCGCCTTCGCGGATGGCCAGCATCACCGCGCCGACTTCTTCACCGCTCCAGGAAATCTTGCTGAGGAAGGCGGCAGCGTCGGCGGCCTTGCCCTTCAGTTCCGGGTTGGCCACGGTATCGACGCGCTCGTCGTCACCAAAGACTTTCTTCGGATCTTCGAGGAAGCGCAGTTTCCACTTGGCGAACATCCAGTGCGGAATCCAGCCGGTGACCACGATCGGCTTCTGCGCCTTCTCGGCGCGGGTCAGGGCGGTGGCCATGGCCGGACCGGAACTCGGCATCAGCTTGATGCTGGCCAGGTTGTATTCCTTGATGGCGTCTTCGGTGCGGCGCATCACGCCGGCACCAGCGTCGATGCCGGTGATCTTGCCGTCGAAGTCCTTGGCGTATTTCTCCAGGTCTTCGATGCTCTTGGCTTGTACGTAGTCCGGCACGATCAGGCCGATCTTGGCGCCGGAGTAATTGGTGCCGAGGATTTCCACCTTGTCCTTGAGTTTCTCGAAGTATTCGCCATGAGTCGCCGGCAGCCAGGCGGAGAGGGTGGCATCGAGGTCGCCACGGGCTACGCCCTGCCACATGATGGCGGGTTCGACCGGCTTCAGTTCGACCGTGTAGCCGAGTTTGCTTTGCAGGATTTCACCGGCGACATGGGTGACGGCAACGCTGTCATCCCAGCCGTTGACGTAGCCGATCTTCAAGGTGGGCTTGTCGGCGGCCAGGGCGCTGCCCATGCCGATGGCCAGGGCGGCAGCGCCGAGGCAGAGGTGCTTGATTACGCGCATGTTTGTTGTGCTCCATCAGTGAGTGGCAGTTGCAAGATCGTTGACTGGCTCGTTCTCATTGCGGGCCTTGCGAATCCGTGTTGCGCAGCAGATTGCCGGTTCGCGGGCAAAGACTCCCCGTCACGGCCAGAAATCAGCCGCTAGTGGTTTACGAGGAGGTTTCCGGGCTCGAACCCTGAGGTTCGAGCCCGAATGAGGTTGTGGCTTGTTACAGCCCCACGTGTTTCTTCACGGCGGCAACGCCGTCCTGACCGTCAAAGGTGGTCACGCCGCTCAGCCACTGATCGAGGATCGCAGGGTTGGCCTTGATCCACTCCTTGGCGACGTTCTGCGGGTTTTCCTTTTCCAGGACCTTTTCCATCAGTTGGCTTTCGATATCGACGGTGAACTGCAGGTTGTTCAGCAGCTTGCCGACGTTCTCGCAGCGCGCCTCGTAATCCGGCGGCACAACGGTGTAAACCTTGGCAGCGCCGTAATCGGGGCCGAACACGTCGTCACCGCCGGACAGGTAGGTGATGTCGTGCTGGGTATTCATCGGGTGCGGCGCCCAGCCGAGGAAGACCACCGGCTCCTTCTTCTTGATGGCGCGCGATACCTGCACCAGCATGCCGGCTTCGCTGGACTCGACCATGCGGAAGTCGCCGAGGTCGAACTGGTTGTTCTTGATCATGCCGTCGATCAGCAGATTGCCGTCGTTACCCGGCTCGATGCCATAGATCTTGCCGCCCAGCTGATCCTTGAACTTGGCGATATCCTGAAAGCTCTTCAGGCCGGCCTCGGCCGCGTAGGTCGGCACGGCCAGGGTGTACTTGGCACCTTCGAGGTTGGCCTTGGGCAGTACCTTGACGCCGTCGTCCTTGAGGAACGGCTCGATCACCGAGTCCATTGATGGCGCCCAGTAGCCGAGGAAGACATCGACCTGGCCGCTCTTGACGCCGGTGAAGGCGATGGGTACCGAAGCCATGATCTTGCGCGGCTGATAGCCCAGACCCTCGACCAGAGTCATGGCCACACCCGTGGTGGCGGCGATGTCGGCCCAGCCAATCTCGGCGAAACGCACCTGCTTGCAGCTCGCCGGCTCTGCGGCCATGGCGCCCTGCATCAGTGCGCAGGACAGCAGGCCGATGGCGGCAGTGGTCTTGATCATTTTCATCTGCGGTTCCCTGTGAAGTGAAAAAATGTTTACTGGCGCTGCAGCTTGCCGCTGAACCAGGCAAAGATGCCGCCGCGGGCGGTCTGCTTGGTGCCGAAGCTTTCAGTGATGCGGTCGAGAATGATCGCCAGCAGCACCACGGCCATGCCGCTTTCGAAGCCTAGCCCGATGTCCAGGCGCTGGATACTCGCCAGCACATCGTTCCCCAGGCCACCGGCGCCGACCATCGAGGCGATGATCACCATCGACAGGGCCATCATGATGGTCTGGTTGACCCCGGCCATGATCGACGGCATGGCGTTGGGCAGTTGTACCTTGAACAACAGCTGGCGGCTGGTGCAGCCGAAGGACTGGCCGGCCTCGACGATTTCCTTGTTCACCTGGCGAATGCCCAGGCTGGTCAGGCGCACCGCCGGCGGCATGGCGAAGATCACCGTGGCGATGATGCCGGGCACGCGGCCGAGGCCAAAGAGCATGGCTGCCGGAATCAGGTAGACGAACGCCGGCATGGTCTGCATGAAGTCGAGGATCGGCCGGATGATGGTCGCCACGCGCTCGCTCTTGGCGGCCCAGATGCCCAGCGGAATACCCAGCAGCAGGCTGATCAGCGTCGAGGAGAAGGTCAGGCCCAGGGTTACCACGGTCTGTTCCCAGAAGCCGGTCATGACGATGAGGATGAAGGCCACTGCGGTGAATACTGCGAAACGTGCGCCGATGCGCCACAGACCGAGGGCAACGAAGATGGCGATCAGCAGCCAGGCCGGCGGCAGCATCAGCAAGGCTTCGATGCCTTCGGAGAAGCCGCTGACCACTTTGCCGATGCTGTCGAAGGCACCGCTGTAGTTGTCCAGCAGGTGCTGGACGACGTCGTTGACCCAGCTACCCAGGTCGAGTTTCTTGTCACTCATGGGATTCCCCCTGCAGTCGGGTCAGCAGACGGCCCTTGCTGATGGCGCCGCAGTAGTGGCCTTGGGCGTCCACTACAGGGATCGGACCTTCGTTATCCACCAGGCGCGTGATGACGTGTTCCAGCGGCATGTCTTCGGGTACCGGTACCACGTGCTTGAGCGCATCCGCCTCGAGTGGCCTGGGTTCGTCACCGTCGACCATCAGGGCGATCTTTTCCAGGCTGATGGAGCCCTGGAAGTTGTTCTGCTCGTCGACGATGAAGGCGTAGTGCTTGTCCAGCGCCTGCAAGTCCTTGCAGATCACTGCCGCATCCGGCGCCTTGCCGTTGTAGACATAGGTCGGCACGCTGTCGGCCTTGAGCTGGCCGGCGGTGAGGTAGCGGCTGGTGTCGACGGTGTCGAAGAAGTTGCGCACGTACTCGTTGGCCGGCTTTTCGATCAGCTCCTGCGGGGTGCCGACCTGGATCAGCTTGCCGCCTTCCATGATGCCGATGCGGGTGCCGATGCGCATGGCTTCTTCGATGTCGTGGGAGACGAAGATGATGGTGCGCCGGTGGGTCTTCTGCAGCTCCAGCAGCACGTCCTGCATCTCACGGCGTTTGAGCGGGTCGAGGGCGGAGAAGGCCTCGTCCATGATGATCATCGACGGGTTCACCGTCAGCGCGCGGGCCAGGCCGACGCGCTGCTGCATGCCGCCGGAGAGCTCGTGCGGGTACTTGTGGGCGAAGGTGTCCAGGCCGACCTGCTTGAGCACTTCCATGGCGCGCTTCTCGCGCTCCTTACGGCCGGTGCCGGCAACTTCCAGACCGAAGGCGGCGTTGTCCAGCACGCTGCGCGAAGGCATCAGGGCGAAGGACTGGAAGACCATGCTCATGTCGCGCCGGCGCAGGTCGATCAGTTGCGATTGCGGCAGCTTGGCCACGTTCTGGCCATCGATGTAGACATCACCGGCGCTGGGTTCGACCAGGCGATTGATCAGACGGATCAGGGTGGACTTGCCAGAGCCGGACAGGCCCATGAGAACGAAAATCTCGCCCTCTTCGACACTGAACGACACATCGCTGACGCCGATCACGGCGCCTTTCTCGGCCAGAATCCTCTCTTTGCTCCAGCCTTCCTTGAGCAGGTCGATGGCTTCTTGTGGGTTGGAGCCGAACACCTTGTACAGGTGTTCGACCACGATCTTTCCAGACTGCATGGGACGTTTCCCCTTCAATCGGCATCCAGTTCACGCTGGCACGGCTGGGCACGCATCGTCGAAGCGTAGATCAGCTGTGTCAGGCCTCTGATACCTGTGTGGGTGTTTGCTGAGTTTCGAGGTTGGCGAACGTTTCGCTGCGGGCGTCGAGTGTGGCGCTCGGGCACGCTGCAGCGCACGCGGCTGGTGGCAAAAACTGCCCGCAGCGTCGTTGCAACCTGTTGATGAGTGACCACTGTCTTGCCGTGCTGCAAACCGCTTTCCAAACCCTCTGGCAGTGTTTCGAAGCCCATTCCCTTGGGGGTTCATGCGTCGTCCTGGCGCATGCGTACATCCGAAATTTCTTGTTGGGCTGGCGCCCTGTCGATGGTGGGCCAGCGCTTGTATGTTCTTCGGTCTGGGGCGGTGGGCCCCAGTCTGCCGTTCCCCTTGGGAGGCGGCAGCGACGTCATCGGCTGACTCAACGATATAGTCTTGGGCTCTGCGCAATTATCGGTTTGCGACCCTGACGTGTTGGGCGACGACATGGCCCGTCACACCCTGTATTTTTCCACGTTTTCGCCGTTTTCCGGGCTCCTGAAAGCACTGCGTGATGCCGTTTCGATTAGCGCTCGATGTAAGCATCGAGAAGCGCTTTCGAGAACGTGCTTTAAAAACCTTAACAGACTTTTTCGTCCCTTGGCCAAGGCTGAAAGCCGCGCCGGTGCTGGTTTTCAGCTCTTCAAGCGAGGCGCAGGCGGCGTAGCGCGGGGGCTGTGGCGATGTTGAAAAAAATTTACAGAGAAGGGTGGTGTAGTGCCGAAAATCGCTGGAAAAGCGAAAGGCGGCGCAATGTGACCAATTGGTCGCGCCTGGTTCAGGTCGCGCGCCTGAGCGTGATTCTCTGCGAGATGAGGGAAGGCCCTTCCGGACTGTGAGGCGACCTTTGCTTTTTGCCATTTTATTGGTTTTTCTCGGCCATTTCGTCGAATTTATCAGTCATTTATTGTCAGTGATACGTCGAGGACCTTGCTGGCAGGGCGACCTTGATAGCGGGTCACGCCTTCCAGCCAGGTCGTAATCATCTGCGGGTTGTCTTCGAACCACTGCTTGGCCACGCGGCGGCGGTTGGTGTTGTCTTCCAGTACGGCACTCATCAACTGGTTTTCTGCGCTGATGGTGAAGGTCATATTGCGGAAAAGCCGAGCCAGGTTGCGACACTGCTCGCTCAACCCGCCGCGTGCCAGCGTGTCGACCTGTGCCGCTCCGTGATTGGCACCGAAATAATCATCGCCACCGGCCAGATAGCTCATCTTCAGACGCTCGTTCATCGGGTGCGGTTCCCAGCCGAGCAAGTCCATATGCCCGGACGTTAAGGAGGTGGGCCGCTCTTCGGGGGGAGAAGCCACACTGGCATGCCGAGAAAAGACTCAGACACTGACGGCCGCCGCGGCGCGATTGGATATGCGTGAGTCGGTTGGGTATCTGGGTGCGCTGGCGAAAGTTGGATCATCGCGAACCCGTTGCAGATTCATCAGGATGCACCTCTCCATGGAGGTCCCGGCGGATGACACGCCGGCGAGCGTTGACCTTTGCTGGTGCAGCGATTCTGGCAGAAGCCCGCGTTTCGCGAGCTTTTGGTGCGACGCTTGCCGGTGTCGATGCCATCAAGCGTGACCGGTTGGTCGATGTTGTTACCGACTGTCCGTTACTGGCAGCCAGAGATGCCGTAGCAGGTCACTCAGGCCGTGCTACCAAAATGCTCAAAGCCTTGTAGAAAGAGGCTTTGAGAGCATTTCGCAAACTCTGAAAACAGGGTCAGGAAGCCCGTCCGGCGCGCCATTCATCAACGCTTCAGTTTTTATTGAACGCTTGATCAATTTAGGCATGACCTTTGCGTAGAGATGCATAGCCACCCGGTTTTCGAACCTGGCCAGGATAAAACAGAGGCCCACTTCAATTGGGCTCATACCGTGCTTAGCGTGAGAGGGTTCCATCAATGTCGCAGTTCAGCCAAGGGGCGCAACCCCAGAACCGTGTCGCCCAGTCCATCGGCTTCCTGCTCCTGGATAACTTCACCCTGATTTCTCTCGCTTCGGCGGTAGAGCCCCTGCGCATGGCCAACCAGCTTTCCGGCAAGGAGCTGTTTCGCTGGCATACCCTGACTCATGATGGCCTGCCGGTCTGCGCCAGCGATGGTTTGAAGATCACTCCGGACGCCACTATGCAAAGCGCCCCGGCGTTGGATGCGGTGATCGTCTGTGGCGGTGTGGATATTCAGCACAGCGTCAAGCGTGAACATGTCAGTTGGCTGCAACTGCAGGCGCGCCAGGGGCGCTTGCTCGGTGCGGTGTGCACCGGCAGCTGGGCGCTGGCCAAGGCTGGTCTGCTCGACGGCTACGATTGCAGCGTGCATTGGGAGTGCCTGGCCTCGATGCAGGAAGCCTTCCCGCGTGCGGCCATCACCACTCGCCTGTTCTCCATCGACCGTAATCGCCACACCTCCTCCGGCGGTACCGCGCCGATGGACATGATGCTGCACCTGATTGGCCAGCAGCATGGTCGCGAACTGGCCGCCGGCATCTCCGAAATGTTCATCTACGAGCGCATCCGCAACGAGCAGGATCACCAGCGTGTGCCGCTCAAGCACATGCTTGGCAGCAATCAGCCGAAGCTGCAGGAAATCGTCGCGCTGATGGAAGCCAACCTGGAGGAGCCGATCGACCTCGACGAGCTGGCCTGTTTCGTCGACATCTCCCGTCGTCAGCTCGAGCGCCTGTTCCAGAAGTACCTGCACTGCTCGCCGTCGCGCTACTACCTGAAGCTGCGCCTGATCCGCGCGCGGCAGCTGCTCAAGCAGACCAGCATGTCGATCATCGAAGTGGCCTCGGTCTGTGGTTTCGTCTCCACCCCGCATTTCTCCAAGTGCTACCGCGAATACTTCGGCATTCCGCCGCGCGATGAACGTGCCGGTCAGCAGGGCAACAACCTGGTGATGCTGTTGCCGATTCCCGAGCATCAGGTCAACTCCAGCGCGGTGCTGGCGCTCAACCGTGCGCAAGGCGAGTCGACCTTCGCTAGCGTGCGGATCTGAGTCGAGCCGCAATGAAAACGGGGCGCCAGCGGCGCCCCGTTTTCATTGTGTCGTTGCTGTAGGGTGGGCTTTAGCCCACCACTCTGTCAGTGGTCCAATTTTAGGTTGACCCCATCCCTGTCTGCTTTTGGTGGGCTAAAGCCCACCCTACGCCAATGGCGCCCGTCCGTAGGGTGCGCCGTGCGCACCGGAAATCAGGCCGGCTTCGGCACCAGCGCCGGCAGCAGATGGCGGCTGATGGCTTCGCGCACGTTGGGCAGCAGGGTGGCGCTGCCGCCGAGCAGTTCTTCCACCAGATGACGCAGGGCCACGGCGCGGTCGGCGCTGAGGCCGCTGACGGCCAGTTCGCAAGCCTGCTCGGGCGTGACGCCTGGTGGAATGCTCAGGCCCAGCGCGATCAGGCGCTCACGGAAGTCTTCCTGGTCGATCAGATCGGCATGCATCATGGTCGTGGCTCCTTGGCTTGGGGCGTCAACGCAGGACGCCTTCTTCGATCAACAGCTTGAAGATAGCCTCCGCGCCGTCTTGTGGCGAGACATCCTTGAGCACCTGGCCGCCACCTCCACTGGCTTTGGCAGTCGCCGCCTTCATCCGTTCGGCGCCAGTTTTGGCCTTGATCACCTTGAGACGTTTGGGCCGTGGTTTGGCTGGCTGCAGGCTGGCCTCGGCCAGTAACGGATCGTCTATCACCGTGACCTCATGCGCTTCGATCTGCCCGCGTCGGGCCGGGCCGAAGGCGCTCTGGCGCGCGACCGGGGCCGCGTTATCGACGCTGGCCACGCACGGCATGCGTACCTTGAGGCGACGCCGCTGACCACGTGGCAGCGCTTGCAGCACCTGGGCCACGCCGTTCTCGACCTTTTCCACTTCGGCCAGGCCGACCACCATCGGCCAGCCCAGGCGCTCGGCCAGCAGGAACGGCAGCATGCCCGAGCCTTCGCCAGTTTCCGCCTGGCTGCCAGTGAGCACCAGCTGGGTTCGGCTGCCTTGCAGGTAATCGACCAGCAGCGGCAGGGCATCGGCGCTTTCGGGCTGTTCCAGTACATCGAGCTGCTCCAGGCCCATGCCCAGGTAGCCGCGCAGGGCTTCGGCCTGTGGGTCGCCAGCATGCAGCAGTTGCAGATTCTGCCCGGCCAGACGCAAGCCCAGTTCCACCGCACGGGCGTCCTGCTCGGCGCGGCGTGGGCGACCGGAGGTGGGGTGGGCGCCGACCGAGACCAGGGCGATGATATTCAGGTCAGTCATTTGGGCAACCTCGAACCGTGGGAGCGGCTGGGCGGCACTCCGCTTTAGCCGCGATATGGCCATACGCGCAATCTGTCGCGGCTGAAGCCCCTCCCACGAGGGCGTATTCGTGAGGATCAGGCAGCATCACGTTTGCCCTCCTGACGCCAGGCGGCGACGCGTGCTATCAGGGCCTGGAGGATCGCCGCCGAATCGCCGATCACCGACAGGTCGGCGCGTTTGATCATGTCGCAGCCAGGGTCCATGTTCACCGCCACCACCTTGTCGCAGGCACCGATGCCCTGTAGGTGCTGGATGGCGCCGGAGATACCCACGGCCAGGTAGACGCGGGCAGTGACCCAGGTACCGGTGGCGCCGACCTGGCGGTTGCGCGGCATGAAGCCGTCGTCCACCGCCACGCGCGAAGCGCCTTCGGTGGCGCCGATGGCGATGGCGGCCTGGTGGAACAGATTCCAGTCTTTCACGCCGTTGCCGCCGGAGAGGATGAACTCGGCTTCGGCCATGGGGATTTGCGCCGGGTCCACGGCCACCGCGCCGAGATCTGCGATGCGCGGCAGGCTGTGGGCGACCTTTTCAGCCAGTTCCAGCGGACGAGCTTCATGGCGGGTTTCGCTGACCGGCTCGGCGCATTCGGCGGCGGCCAGAATCAGCCGTGGCAGCGCGCGCTGGATGTCCTGCTGGCCACTGCCGGCACGGCCGATGGCCTGTTCGCCAGCGACTTGCCAGACGCGCGTGGCCGGACGTTCGCCGAGCTTGGCGGCCAGGCGCCGACCCAGCTCGCCGCCACCGGTGCGACTGTCGGGCAGCAGCCAGTGGCGCGGCGCCAGTTGGCTTTCCACGGCGCTTAGGGCGAGCACGCGGGCTTCCGGTGCATAGCCGTCGAAGGTGTCACCCTGGACGCGCAGCAGGCGGTCGACTCCGGCCGTGTCGAATGCGTTTTCCTTGTCCTCGCCGAACACTACGGCGACCACCGCACCGCTGTCACCGGCCAGCTTGCGGGCCAGGCCGAGCAGGTCCTTGTCATGGCTGGACAGGCGGCCGCCGACCATGTCCGGCACCACGCAGATGTGGAAGGCCGGTTGTTCGATGACATGCAGTGGCAATTGCACCTCGACGCTGGCGCTGCTGCGCTTGCCGGCGGTGCCGTGCTGGGCGCCGCTGCGATCGATCCGCTTGAGCCCGGCCGGGCCGACGAAACCGGCGGCGATAGCGTGCGGGTTCTTGCGGATGATGCCGTTGGGGCCCATCCAGCTGGTTTGGTTCTGACTCTGCATGGCCGCATGCAGCGGGTGCAGGCGGTTGCGGGCGATCCACTCGGCGCGAGGGTCGCGGCGGATGATGTCGCTCATAAGGTGATCTCCTGGGCTGCACGGACAACCCCCTCTCCCCTTGGGAGAGGGTTGGGGTGAGGGTGGGATGGGCGGCTCGGGTTCAGACCCTCACCTCCAGCCCCTCTCCCGGAGGGAGAGGGGAGCGCCAGTTGCTTCATCACTGCACCTCTACCAGTTCACGCTTGGCGAGCGGCTTTTTTGCCGCCACTTCGGTGGCTTCGATCAGCACCTCGGCCACCAGCTCGGCGATGTCCTTGATTTCCGGGCGCGGCGCGACTACGCCTTCGAGCATCGCGGTGCATTGCGGGCAACCGACGGCCACTAGTTCTGCGCCCGTTTCCTTGATGTCGATCATGCGCATGTCGGGGATGCGCTGCTTGCCGGGGATGTCGGTGATCGGTGCGCCGCCACCACCACCGCAGCAGCGCGAGCGAAAGCCCGAACGCTCCATTTCCCTGACCTCGATGCCGATGGCCTTGAGCACGGCGCGCGGTGCCTCGTACTCGCCGTTATAGCGGCCGAGGTAGCAGGGGTCGTGGTAGGTCACGCTGGTGGCCTTGCTCTGGCCGAGATTCAGCGAGCCCTTGCGCAGCAGTTCGTCGATGAAGGTGCTGTGGTGCAGTACCTGATAGTTGCCGCCGAGTGCGCCGTATTCGTTCTTCAGTACGTGGAAGCTGTGCGGGTCGCAGCTGACGATGCGCTTGAAGCGGTACTTGGCCATCGTGGCGATGTTGCGTTTGGCCAGGTGCTGGAAGGTCGCTTCATCACCCAGGCGGCGGGCTATGTCGCCGCTGTCGCGCTCTTCCAGGCCGAGCACGGCGAAGTCGACGGCGGCAGCCTTGAGGATCTTCACGAAAGCACGCAGGGTGCGCTGGTTGCGCATGTCGAAGGCACCATCACCGACCCAGAACAGCACGTCGGTTTCACCCTTGTCGGCGAGCAGTGGTAGGTTCAGGTCGGCCGCCCAGTTCAGGCGCCCGCCGGGGTTGAAACCGCCCGGGTTGTCGGTGGCGATCAGGTTGTCCAGCACCTCGGCGCCCTTGTTCGGGGTCGCCCCCTTCTCGAGGGTCAGATGACGGCGCATATCGACGATGGCATCGACGTGCTCGATCATCATCGGGCATTCCTCGACGCAGGCGCGGCAGGTGGTGCACGACCACAGGGTCTCGGCATCCACCAGCGCCTTGCCGTTGAGGTTCACAATCGGCTGATGCGGGCCCCCGCTGTGTTCGCCCAGTGGTATGCCAGGGTAGGGGCTGCCAGCGAACTTGGCGTCGTTGCCACCGGCGAGGCCGATGACCATGTCCTGAATCAGCTTCTTCGGGTTCAGCGGCTGGCCGGCGGCGAAGGCCGGGCACATGGCTTCGCACTTGCCGCACTGCACACAGGCGTCGAAGCCGAGCAACTGGTTCCAAGTGAAGTCGGTGGGTTTTTCCACGCCCAGCGGGACTTTCGGGTCGTCCAGATCCAGGGCTTTCAGGCCGGTCGAGCGCCCGCCACCGAAACGTTCACTGCGGCGGTGCCAGGCCAGGTGCAGGGCGCCGGCGAAGGCGTGTTTCATCGGTCCGCCCCAGGTCATGCCGAGGAACAACTCCGACACGCCCCAGGCAACGCCGACGGCGAGGATGACGGCCAGGCTCCAGCCACCGAAGTTTTCGGGGAGGATACCGGCCACCGGCAGCGTGGCGATAAAGAAGCTGGCGGCAAACATTAGCAGACTTTTCGGCAAACGCATCCACGGGCCTTTCGACAGGCGCGACGGCGGGTCGAGGCGGCGCTTGGCGACGAACAGGGCACCGACGAACATCAGCACCGTGGCGCCCAGCAGGGCGAAGCCGAGGATGCGGTTATGCAGGCCGAAACCGTGCACGACGATGGCCAGCACCGCCGCCAGAACGAAGCCGCCAGCAGTGGCCACGTGGGTCCTGGACATGTACTTGTCGCGCTCGACCACGTGGTGCAGATCTACCAGGTAGCGGCGCGGCATCTGCAGCAGGCCGCCTATCCAGTCGACCTTCGATGGTCGGCCACGGCGCCACATGAAGAAGCGCTTCAACGCGCCCAGCACAGCGAGGCTGAGCGCAGCGAAGAGCAGAATGGGGAGTAGGGTATTCAACATTCGTTGGTCTCCTTAGGGGGACCTCAAGGCGATCCGGTCAGCCCCCTCTCCCTCTGGGAGAGGGCTGGGGTGAGGGGGATGTCCGGCGACTGGTAATCCAGTCGCGCCAACAATCCCTCACCCCCGGCCCCTCTCCCGGAGGGAGAGGGGAGACAAGCTTAAAAGTCCTTGCACAGGCGCAAGGCGTCGTAGATCGCCGCGTGGGTGTTGCGCTGGGCCACGCAGTCGCCGATGCGAAATAGCAGGTAGCCTTCGCCCGACTCGGATAAACAGGGTTGCGGCTTGATCGCGAACAGTGCTTCGACGTCGATCTGGCCCTTGTTGCGCGAGCCTTCCTTCAGCGCGTAGTACAGCGACTCGTCCGGCCGTACGCCGTTCTCCACCACCACCTGGTCGATCACCCGCTCTTCCTTGGCGCCGGTGTATTCGTTCTCCAGCACGGCCACTAGCTTGTCGCCCTCGCGGTAGACCTTTTCCAGCATCATGTCGCCGGTCATGATCACTTCCTTGGGGTACAGGCTGCGGTAATAGGTCGGGAAGCTGGTGCCGCCGATGGCCACGCCCGGCTTGATGTCGTCGGTGACGATCTCCACCTGCGCACCCTTGTCGGCGAGGAAATCGGCCACCGACATGCCGGTGAATTCGCAGATGGTGTCGTACACCAGCACGTTCTTGCCCGGTGCGACCTTGCCCGCGAGCACATCCCAACTGCTCACCACCAGGCCTTCGGCCGCGCCCCAGTGTTCGTTCTGTTCGAGGAACGGATGACCGCCGTTGGCTAGCACGATGATGTCCGGACGCAGGTCGAGGATGCTCGCTGCGTCGGCGCCTGTGCCCAGACGCAGGTCGATCCCCAAGCGCGCCAGCTCCAGTTGATACCAGCGGGTGATACCGGCGATCTGGTCACGCTGCGGCGCTTTCGACGCCAGGGTGATCTGCCCGCCCAGTTGTTCCTGCTTTTCGAACAGGGTGACATCGTGACCACGCTCGGCGGCCACGCGCGCTGCTTCCATGCCAGCCGGGCCGCCGCCGACGATCACTACCTTGCGTTTGACGCCGGTGGTCTTCTCGATGATGTGCGGCACGCCCATGTATTCGCGGCTGGTCGCGGCGTTCTGAATGCACAACACGTCCAGGCCCTGGTACTGACGGTCGATGCAGTAGTTGGCACCGACGCACTGTTTGATCTGGTCGATCTGGCCCATTTTGATCTTGGCGATCAGGTGCGGGTCGGCGATGTGCGCGCGGGTCATGCCGACCATGTCCACGTAACCACCTTCGAGAATTCGTGTGGCCTGGTTCGGGTCCTTGATGTTCTGCGCGTGCAGCACTGGCACCTTGACCACTTCCTTGATGCCGGCCGCCAGGTGCAGGAAGGGCTCGGGCGGGTAGCTCATGTTCGGAATGACGTTGGCCAGGGTGTTGTGGGTGTCGCAGCCCGAGCCGACGACGCCGATGAAGTCGAGCATGCCGGTGGCATCGTAATAGGCAGCAATCTGCTTCATGTCCTCGTGGGACAGGCCGTCCGGGTGGAATTCGTCGCCGCAGATGCGCATGCCGACGCAGAAGTCGTCACCGACCTCGGCGCGCACTGCCTTCAATACTTCCAGGCCGAACTTCATGCGGCCCTCGAAGGTGCCGCCCCATTCGTCGGTGCGCTTGTTGACGCGCGGCGACCAGAACTGGTCGATCATGTGCTGGTGCACGGCGGACAGCTCGACGCCATCCAGGCCACCTTCCTTGGCGCGGCGCGCGGCCTGGGCGTAGTTGCCGATCACCCGCCAGATCTCCTCGACCTCGATGGTCTTGCAGGTGGCGCGGTGCACCGGCTCGCGGATGCCGGACGGCGACATCAGGGTCGGCCAGTGGAAACCATCCCAGCGCGAGCGGCGGCCCATGTGGGTAATCTGGATCATGATCTTGGCGCCGTGCTTGTGCATGGCGTCGGCGAGATTCTGGAAGTGCGGGATGATGCGGTCGGTGGACAGATTGACCGAACTCCACCACTGCTGCGGGCTGTCGATGGCTACTACCGAGGAGCCGCCGCAGATGGCCAGGCCGATGCCGCCCTTGGCCTTCTCTTCGTAGTACTTGACGTAGCGCTCGGTGGTCATGCCGCCGTCGGTGGCGTAGACCTCGGCGTGCGCGGTGCTGAGCACACGGTTGCGGATGGTCAGCTTGCCGATCTGGATCGGCTGGAACATTGCTTCGAAGGCCATTACGGCATCCTCACGGTAAGCGCTCTAGCGTTGTGGGAGGCGCTGGCCGCCCCCACGGATTTCTTATGGGTGACTCAGAGTGGCCGGGTGACGAACAGGCCGTCGTCGTGGTCGTCTTCGGCGCCGCTGTATTGCTGCACGGTGACCGTGCGGATCGGGCTGCCCTTGGCGGCCAGGATCTGGTCGATGGCACCGGAGAACCAGCCGGTGAACATGTAGTCGACTTTTCGATTGACCTTGCCGTACACGTAGACGAAGGCCGAATGCTTGAGCTTGACCTCGGCATGGCCGGTTTCCAGGTCGAGCTTCTGCGTTTCGAACAGGCCCCAGCCGCGCTGCGACAGACGTTTCATGTAGTGCTCGAACACCGCAGCGCCCGAGATACCGTGGCACTCGGCTTCCTTCTCGCACCAGTGCCAGGCGGACTTGTAGCCGGCCTTGTAGAGGATCTCGGCGTATTTGTCGGCGCCGAGCACTTCCTCGATGCCCATGTGGTTGTTGACGAAGAAATGTCGCGGCACGTAGAGCATCGGCAGGGCGTCTGTGGTCCAGACGCCGGTTTCGTCGTCGACGGCGATAGGCATTTCGGGGGCGTGGGTGGCCATGTGTTTTCAGCTCCAGAATTCGTTGTCTGATCGTTCCCACGCTTTGCGTGGTAACGCCTCATTGGATGCTCTGCGTCCGCTTCTGTGACGCAGAGCGTCACGGGCTGCATTCCCACGCTGAGCGTGGGAATGATCAGAGGGGCAGTTAAAAAGGCTTACTCGCCCCAGACGTCCTTCAATACGCGCACCCAGTTCTCGCCCATGACCTTGCGCACCACGCGCTCGGACATGCCTCGCTTGAGTAGCGTTTCGGTCAGATTGGGGAACTCGCCCACGGTGCGGATGCCCAGCGGGTTGACGATCTTGCCGAAGTTGGTCAGGCGCCGGGCGTAGCCCTTGTCGTGAGTCAGGTACTCGAAGAAGTCCTGGCCGTGGCCCTGAGTGAAGTCGGTGCCGATGCCGATGGCGTCTTCGCCGACCAGGTTCATCACGTACTCGATGGCTTCGGCGTAGTCGTCGATGGTCGAGTCGATGCCCTTGGCCAGGAACGGCGCGAACATGGTCACGCCGACGAAGCCGCCGTGGTTGGCGATGAACTTCAGTTCTTCATCGGACTTGTTGCGTGGGTGTTCTTTCAGGCCGGAAGGCAGGCAGTGGGAGTAGCAGACTGGTTTCTTCGATTCGAGGATGACTTCCTCGCTGGTCTTGGAGCCGACGTGGGACAGGTCGCACATGATGCCGACGCGGTTCATCTCGGCGACGATCTCGCGGCCGAAGCCGGACAGGCCGCCGTCGCGCTCGTAGCAGCCGGTGCCGACCAGGTTCTGGGTGTTGTAGCACAGCTGCACGATGCCCACGCCGAGCTGCTTGAACACCTCGACGTAGCCGATCTGGTCCTCGAAGGCGTGGGCGTTCTGGAAACCGTAGAGGATGCCGGTCTTGCCCTGCTCTTTGGCCTTGCGGATGTCGGCGGTGGTGCGCACCGGCATGACCAGGTCGCTGTTGTCGCGAATCAGATTGTTGCTGGCAACGATGTTGTTCACCGTGGCCTGGAAACCTTCCCACACGGACACCGTGCAGTTGGCTGCGGTCAAGCCGCCCTTGCGCATGTCCTCGAACAGGTCGCGATTCCACTTGGCGATGATCAGACCGTCGATGACGATGCTGTCGGCGTGCAATTCGGCTGGGCTCATCAGGCTTGTCCCCTAAACGTATGCGCCGAGTCGGTCGTCGGCGCTTTGGGGAGAGCTTATCCCTGGGGGGCAGGGCGACCCGGTGCAAAAACGACTGGGGGTTTGCCGAAAGCGTCAAGCCGAGGTCGCGAACGGATATGTCATCGTTTCGCCTATTGCGCGTAGCCCGGATGCAAGCCGGGGAATCTGTGGCGCCTGGCCCCGGATTGCATCCGGGCTAGGGTTGGCGTAGCAGGCCGTTGAAAAACGTAGGCGACGACTGCATGGATGCAGGAGGTAGAGCGAAGCAGGAAGCCCGAGCCGAGGCAGCCAGTGCAATACCGATGGTGGCCCCACAAAAACAGGCGAAAAACGGTCGGAGTCGCGCTCGACTTTACGAGTTGTAAATGAGCATTTGACCGGGCTGGCGTTCCAGCCTGTTTTTAACGCAGCAATGGCAACGCAGGTAGTTTTTCAACAGCCTGCTAGCTGCCTGGTCGCTCGTGGCGATCCTGGCTGGGGCTGGCGGCGAAGCGCTTGCGGTAACAACGCGAGAAGTACGAGGCTGAATCGAAGCCGCAGGCCAGGCTCACCTCCAGCACGCTGAGATCGCTCTGGCGCAATAGCTGGCGCGCCTTGTCCAGGCGCAGGCCCAGATAGAAGGCCGACGGCGTGGTCTCCAGATGATGACGGAACAGGCGCTCCAACTGACGCACGGTGATGCCGACCCGCTCGGCCAGCGTTTCGCTGGGCAGAGGCTGCTCGCACTGACGCTCCATCTCGCCTATTACCCGCACCAGCTTCTTGTTGTGCAGGTCGTAACGGCTGGCCACCTGCATGCGCTGGTGATCCAGGCGGGTGCGGATGCGGCTGACCACAAACTGCTCGGACACCTGCACCGCCAACGGCTCGCCGTGTTCCTGGCCGATCAGGCCGAGCATCAGGTCGAGGCTGCTGGTGCCACCGGCGCTGGTGATGCGTTTGCCATCGATCTCGAACAGCTCCTGGGTGACCAGCAACGCCGGGTAGCGCTCACGGAAGGCGTCGATGGCTTCCCAGTGCAGGGTCAGACGCTGATGCTGGAACAGCCCGGCCTCGGCCAGCACGAAGCTGCCGGTGTCGATACCGCCGAGCACGGCCAACTCGGGTTCGCGGCGTTGCAGCCAATGCGCCAGAGTGTGGTCGTAATGGGCCAGCGGCTCGAAACCGGCGACAACGAACAGTGCTCGACTTTCCCCTGGCAGTTCCAGGCTGTCGTCGACGTTGAGCGACATGCCGTTGCTGGCCTGCACGGCATTGCCGTCCTGGCTGAGCAGGCGCCAGCGATACAGCTCGCCGCGAAAGCGATTGGCCACGCGCAGCGGCTCGATGGCGGACATCAGGCCCATCATCGAAAAGCCGGGCAGCAGCAGGAAGCAGAAGGTCTGGGGCATACAGCTCATGGCGCCGGTATCGGAGGTGGCAGGTAGCCCGGATGCAATCCGGGGTCGGACTCCCGGATTGCATCCGGGCTACGGGCATGTCGAAAGATTAATGGGCCAGCATGGCTTTCATACAAGCAGAAAGTCGGTATAGGTCAATGAATAGTCGCTCAAGTGTGAGTTTGGCGTTAAGTCGAAGCGTAAGGTGCATTCATCGGGAGACGAGATTCCCCGAGCACGGTGGGGGTTCTGTCCGCTGGCAGGCCTCTAGAAAAACGAAATAGAACCGCTGTGACACGATGAGGAGCACCCAGATGAAAGGTCTTACCGCGCTGGCCGCGTGCTGCACCCTGAGCCTGTTCAGTACCTCCCTGCTGGCCGACGACGCCAGTTGCAAGAACGTTCGCATCGGCGCCGTCGGCTGGACCGACGTGGTCGCCACCACTGCCGTCGCCAGCGAGCTGCTGCACGGCCTCGGCTACGAAACCAAGCAGACCCAGGCGTCGCAACAGATCATCTTTGCCGGTATCCAGAAAGGGCAGATCGACGCCTTCCTCGGTTACTGGAAGCCGATCATGGACGACAACATCAAGCCCTTCCTCGATGCCGGTGCGGTCAAGGTCGCGGCAGAGCCGTCGCTGGATGACGCCGTGGCCGTGCTCGCCGTGCCCAGCTACACCGCTGACAAGGGGCTCAAGACCCTGGCCGACATTGCCAAATTCAAGGACGAGCTGGACGGCAAGATCTACGGCATCGAGGCCGGCTCCGGCGCCAATACGGCGATCCAGAAGATGATCGACTCCAACCAGTTCGGCCTGGGCGGCTTCAAATTGGTGGAGTCCAGCGAGGCTGGCATGCTCGCCGCCGTCGGCCGCGCTGCGCGTAACGAGAAACCGGTGGTGTTCTTCGGCTGGAAACCGCACCCGATGAACCTGTCGATGCAGATCACCTATCTGACCGGTACCGAAGACGTGTTCGGCCCCAATGACGGTGCCGCCACGGTGTCCACCGTTACCGCGCCGGATTACGCCGAACGCTGCCCCAACGCCAACCGGCTGCTGACCAGCCTGCGCTTCACCAGTGCGCAGGAAGCCGAGCTGATGCAGCCGATCATGGATCGCAAGCAGCCTGCACAGGTAGCGCGTGACTGGATCAAGGCCAATCCGCAGGTGGTCGAGGCCTGGCTCGAGGGCGTCACCACGTTGGACGGCAAACCCGCCAACGCCGCGCTGGTTGCCGGCAACTGATACCTGGGCGCCGGGTGAGCCGGCGCCGATTCCCCTTACTTGCAAAACGCCTGCGGCCCTGCCGTCGGCACTCGTTCGCCCCTGGAAAGGACAGTCGAAAATGAACTACGAGGTTATCGTCACCTGCGCGGTGACCGGCGCTGGCGACACCGTCGGCAAGCACCCGGCGATCCCGGTCACCCCCAAGGAGATCGCTGCCGCCGCCATCGAGGCGGCCAAGGCCGGCGCCACCGTCGCCCATTGCCATGTGCGCGACCCGCAGACCGGCAAGCCAAGCCGCGACGTGGCGCTGTACCGCGAATTGGTCGAGCGCATCCGCGAAAGCGACACCGACGTGATCATCAACCTCACCGCTGGCATGGGCGGTGATCTGGAGATCGGCCGGGGCGAGCAGCCGCTGGAGTTCGGTGCCGGTACCGATCTGGTCGGGCCGATCACCCGCCTGGCGCATGTCGAGGAGTTGCTACCGGAAATCTGCACCCTGGACTGCGGCACCCTGAATTTCGGCGACGGCGACTTCATCTACGTCTCCACCCCGGCGCAACTGCGTGCCGGCGCCAAGCGCATCACAGAACTGGGCGTGAAGGCCGAGCTGGAAATCTTCGACACCGGCCACCTGTGGTTCGCCAAGCAGATGATCAAGGAAGGGCTGCTGGACGACCCGCTGATCCAGCTGTGCCTGGGCATTCCCTGGGGCGCGCCGGCCGACACCACGACCATGAAGGCCATGGCCGACAACCTGCCGCCGGGCATCACCTGGGCCGGCTTTGGCATCGGCCGCATGCAGATGCCCATGGTCGCCCAGGCCATGCTGCTCGGCGGCCACGTGCGGGTAGGGCTGGAGGACAACATCTGGCTGGACCGTGGCGTGCATGCGAGCAACGGCCAACTGGTCGAGCGCGCCATCGAGATCATCGAACGCCTCGGCGGACGTGCCCTGAGCCCGGCCGAAGGGCGCGAGAAGATGAAGCTCAAGCGTCGCGGCTAGAGCGCAACGTCGCCCGGCCCGTCCCACAGGTTTGCGCTGCTCTTGTGGGAGGGGCTTTAGCCGCGACAGCCCGGATGCAATCCGGGGAAATTTCACCTGCCACCCCCGGATTGCATCCGGGCTACACCCGCAAGGAACCCACCATGACCTTCGTCACCGACATCAAGACCTTCGCCGCCCTTGGCACCGGCGTCATCGGCGCCGGCTGGATCGCCCGCGCCCTGGCCCATGGCCTCGACGTGATCGCCTGGGACCCGGCGCCTGGCGCCGAGGCTGCGCTGCGCACGCGTCTGGCCAACGCCTGGCCGGCGCTGGAAAAGCAGGGCCTGGCACCTGGCGCTTCGCTGAATCGTCTGCGTTTCGTCGATAGCATCGAAGACTGCGTGCGCGATGCCGACTTCATCCAGGAAAGCGCGCCCGAACGCCTCGACCTCAAGTGCGAGCTGCACGCGAAGATCAGCGCTGCGGCGCGTCCGGATGTACTGATCGGTTCCAGCACCTCGGGTCTGCTGCCCAGTGAGTTCTATGCAGACGCCGCACATCCTGAGCGCTGCGTGGTCGGTCATCCCTTCAACCCGGTTTATCTGCTGCCGTTGGTGGAAGTGGTGGGCGGTGCGAAGACGGCGCCCGAGGCAGTGCAGGCAGCGATCGGCGTGTACGAGTCGCTGGGTATGCGCCCGCTGCACGTGCGCAAGGAAGTCCCAGGATTTATCGCCGACCGTCTGCTCGAAGCGCTATGGCGCGAGGCGCTGCACCTGGTCAACGACGGGGTGGCCACTACCGGCGAAATCGACGACGCGATCCGCTTCGGTGCCGGCCTGCGCTGGTCGTTCATGGGCAGCTTTCTGACCTACACCCTGGCTGGTGGCCCGGCCGGCATGCGCCACTTCATGGCTCAGTTCGGCCCGGCGCTGAAGCTGCCCTGGACCTATCTGGAGGCGCCGGAACTGACCGAGGGGTTGATCGATGCCGTGGTCGAAGGCACCGCCGAGCAGCAAGGCGAACGCAGCCTGGATGCGCTGGAGCGCTATCGCGATGATTGCCTGCTGGCGGTGCTGGAGGCGATCCGCCAGACCAAGGCCAGGCATGGCTTCGAGTTCGCCGAGTAAACCGAGTCATTCCCGGTGCGCACGGCGCACCCTACGGCCAACCGTCTGTCTGGCGCCCCTCTCCCGCTTGCGGGAGAGGGGCTGGGGGAGAGGGGCACTTCAGGAGTCGCATGCATGCCAGTCAAGCCGATGACCAGCTACCAAACCACTATCTCCCGCGACTGGGTCGACTACAACGGCCACCTGCGCGATGCCTTCTATCTGCTGATCTTCAGCCACGCCACCGATGCGCTAATGGACGTGCTGGGCCTCGACGAAGCGGGTCGCGCCCGCACCGGGCACACCCTGTACACCCTGGAGTGCCATCTCAACTTCCTGGCGGAGGTGAAGGAGGGCGAAGAGGTCGAGGTGCGCACGCAACTGCTGGCGCACGACGCCAAGCGCTTGCATATCCACCATGGCCTTTATCGGCCGGGCGAAGACGCCAGCCTGGCGGAAAGCGAACAGATGCTGATGAATATCGACAGTGCCGTTGGCCGTGCGGCGCTGTTCGACGAACAGGTGGCCGAGCGGGTGGCGCACCTGGCTGCCGAACAGCAGAACCTGCAACGCCCTGCCTGTGTCGGGCGTGTTATCGGCCTGCGCCGGGCTTCGTAGAAGGGGCCAATTCCCGCGGGACCAGCCCTACTTCGGCTTATACGCGCAATAGCCCGGCCGTGGGCCGACCTTGGGGTGGTGACGGCAGGTGTCCGGGCGCTTCTCGTAGACCGTGCACAGGCGCGTCTTGCGGTCGAGGAACAGGCAGTCGTTGTTGGACATGCGGATCAGGGTGAAGATGCCCGACTTCTGGTTGAAGCGCTCGACGATGCCGTCCTTCTGCAAGCGCTTGGCGATATTCTTCGGCGGCTCGCTGCGCTCGAACTCGTCCACCAGCTCCAGGCGGATCAGGTCGTTCAGGCGCACCTCAACGGGCATGGTGCAGCAGGTGGACATGCAGCTGTGGCACATGTCGCTGGTGTATTTGGCCCAGGTTTCCAGGCGGTCGATTTCTGCAGCGGCTATCAGGCGGGGCTTCATCATGATGCTCGGGTAGGCCTGTCTTGTGCGGCGGACTGTTCGCTTCGCTCCCGAGTCCGCCCTACGGTCACGGGGGCGGCGATAATAGCGGGCGCGGGGCGTTTGTGAAGCACCGGCTGGCGGCTGATCGTTTTCCGTTGTGCCTGTGAACAGCTTGGCAGTCGTCTCTATGGGTGTGGGTCGGCGCGACTCCTATACTGTGGCTCGTCTCGGGCGGCCTGCTAGGAACGCGAGGCGACCTCTTTCTCAGGGTTGGGACATAACGCATGCAATGGATCTTCATGCTGGTCGGTTTGGTGCTCGGTGTGGGCGCCAGCGAATCGGTCACGGGTGCGCTTCTGGGCGGGTTGATCGGCCTCAGTCTGGGTCAGGCGCTGCGTCTGCAGGGGCTGGAGACGCGTAACGCGCAACTGGCTGCGCAGCTCAAGGACTTCGCCGAACGCTTCGATAGTGGAACTCGCGCCATCCACGAGCGCCTGGTCAGGGTCGAGCAGGGAGAGCGCAGCGAGCCGGAACCGGCCTCCGTCGAACCCGTCTCCAGCCCAGTGCCCGAGCCGGGCGCTGCCGAAGAATCGCAGCCCGAACTGGACTGGACACTTGATCCGCTGCCTGAAATCGAAACATCGCAGCCTGTCGCAGAACCTGCGCCACTGGCCGCTCAGGTCGCTCACCAGCCCCAACCGGCACCGCAACAAAGCCCCTGGCGCGAGCAACCGCCGCGCGAGCCGAATCTGATTGAGCGTGGTATCGCTGCCGCCAAGGCCTGGCTGTTTGGCGGTAACACCGTACTGCGGGTTGGCGTGGTGCTGCTGTTCCTTGGTCTGGCCTTCCTCCTGCGTTACGCCACCGAAGGTGTCGAGGTGCCGGTAGAGCTGCGCTACATGGGCGTTGCGGCCAGTGCACTGGCGTTGCTCGGCCTGGGTTGGTGGTTGCGCCGACGCAATCGCAATTACGCCTTGGTGCTGCAGGGCACCGGCATCGCTGTGCTGTATCTGACGGTATTCGCTGCCATGCGCCTGCATCCGCTGTTGGACCCAGGCATGGCCCTCGGCCTGCTGGTGGCGGTGACGCTGTTCTCGGCCATCCTTGCCGTGCAGCAGAACGCGCTTGGCCTGGCAGCTGCTGCGGCGCTGGGCGGCTTCGCTGCGCCAATCCTCACTTCCACCGGTAGCGGCAATCATGTCGCGCTGTTTTCCTACTTCGCCCTGCTCAATGCCGGCATCTTCGCCATCGCCTGGTTCAAGGCCTGGCGCCTGCTCAACCTGATCGGCTTCGTCGGCACCTTCGGCATCGGTTTCGCGTGGGGGCTGCGTTCCTACACGCCGGAACTGCTGGGCAGCACTCAGCCATTTTTGATCCTGTTCTTCCTGATGTACGTGGCCATCGGCCTGTTATTCGCCCGCCGCACCCTGCGCGATGCAGCGGATGCGCCTGAGGCGCGTGACGAATTGCTGCGCTGGTCCCTGCGCCGTGGCGACTACGTCGATGCCACCACGTTGTTCGGTCCGCCGCTGATCGGCTTCGGTCTGCAAGTCGCATTGGTGCGACATATCGAGTTCGCTGCGGCCTTCAGCGCCCTGGGTCTGGGCCTGTTCTATCTATTACTGGCACGGGTGCTCAAGGCGCGTGCTGGCGACCGCGCACTGTTGCTGGTGGAAACCTGCCTGGCGCTCGGCGTGGTGTTCGCCAGCCTGGCCATTCCGCTCGGCCTGGATGCGCGCTGGACGGCAGCGGCCTGGGCCGTGGAAGGCGCCGGCATCTTCTGGTTGGGCCTGCGTCAGGGGCGGCCGCTGGCGCGTGCGTTCGCGCTGTTGCTGCAGGTGGGCGCGGCGTTGGCGTTCGTCAGCGGTCTGGACCATGGTTACGGCAGCTTGCTCGACGGCTCGCCGTTGGGCGCGCTGATGCTCGGTGCGGCGCTGCTCTTCAGCTACTGGCAATTTCGCTCGATGCCCGAAGCGGCCAGCGTCTGGGAAAATCGCCTGCTGCCCTGGTTGGGCCTGGCCGGGTTGGCATTCATCTATCTGATTGCGCCACTGCTGTTCGCTGCGCCGGGTACGGCCATCGCCTGGGCGCTGGCCGGGCTGGCGACCCTGTTCGTCGGCCTGCGTATCGCCGCGCCAAGCTTCGTCTACAGCGCCTTCGCCATCCAGTTGCTCGGCGGCTTGCTGTTCCTCGGGCAGATGGCGCTGGATTCGCTGTTCGGGCGTGGTGGTTTCAGCACCGGTTGGTTCGGCCTGCTGGCGGCGTCGATGGTCGGTCTGGGGCTGATCGCCGGCATGCTGCTGGCGGCACGTGATCCGCAGATCCGCGAGAACCGTCGCCTGCTCGGCGTATTGTCGATGGTCATGCTGGTTGGGCTGGTGTTCATCAATCTGGCGGTGCTGTTCGTGCTGCCCTGGGTGGCGGCTGCGGCAGTGTGGGGCGGGACGGGGTTGCTGATTCTGTGGCTGGCGCTCTACCTGCGGCAGCGCGCGGCTTTCCTGTTCAGCCTGGCGCTGCAGGTCTTCGCCGGTCTGGCCTTCCTCGCGGCCGGGCCGTTACTGCTGTCGGGCATCAGTGGCGAAGGCCTGTCGCCGCTGGCGCACACCGGTTTCTGGACGCCCGCCGTGCTTGGCCTGGCTGCACAGATTGGCGCCTGGCGCCTGCACGGTCTGGCGCACAGCGGGCGGGACACCGGCCTCGATGGGGTCAGTCTGCAGCGTCTGGGCCAGTTGCTGCTGGCCTGGGGCGCCGCCTGGTGGGCCTTGGCTCTGGCCAGTGAAGTGATGCGCTTCGTGACTGTAGATATGCAGACCAGCGTGTTGCTGGTAGTGGCAGCGCTGTCGGCTCTGATCTGGATGCTGCTGGCGTTGCGCACCCGCTGGAGCGAGTTGGCCACGCTGTGCAGCCTGCTGGCGCCGGTGGCAGGGTTGATCCTGATCCATGCCTGGCATTCCTTCTACCATCCAGCCGCGCACTTCGGCTGGGTGGGCTGGGCTGCCGTGATCGCAGTGCACCTGCTTGTCCTGCGCCGGTTGCACGAGCTGCTGCCATCCACGGCGGCCAGCGTCGCCCATGTGCTCGGTTGCTGGCTGCTGCTCGGCGTGCTGGCGCTGGAGCTGCGTTATCTGCTGCTGAGCCTGTCCGATCACTACAACGCCTGGCGTTGGCTGGGTTGGGCGCTGCTGCCGACCGCCTATCTGTGGGCGATGGCGCAGGCACGCCGCCTGCCCTGGCCGGTGGCCAGCTTCGAGCGCGAGTACCGGCTGTGGGCGGCGGCGCCTCTGGCCGCATTGATGCTCGCCTGGTTCTGGCTGGCCAACGCCAATAGCGCCGGAGATAGTGATCCGCTGCCGTATCTGCCGCTGTTCAACCCACTGGAGTTGGGTTTGCTGCTGTGTCTGGGCGCGCTGTTCGTTTGGGCGCGCGATGCCCTGCCGCGCTTCGGCCTGGCGCCGGTGCGGGCGCTGCCGCTGGTGCAGGGCGTGGCAGGTGTTTCGCTGTTCGCCCTGCTGACGGTGATGGTGATGCGTACCGCGCACCACTGGGGTGGCGTGCCCTGGCAGACGTCGGCACTGTTCGACTCGATGCTGGTGCAGGCTGGCTGGTCCATCGTCTGGACGCTGATCGCCCTGGCGCTGATGCTGTTCGGCCATTTGCGCGCGCGTCGTGAACTGTGGCTGGTCGGCGCCGCACTGATCGCCCTGGTAGTGGCCAAGTTGTTCTTCGTCGAGCTGGGCAACCGTGGCGGCCTGGAGCGCATCGTCTCGTTCATCGGCGTCGGTGTGCTGCTGTTGGTGGTGGGCTATTTCGCCCCGCTACCGCCGCGCAAGGCGCAAGAGTCGGCTGCTGACGAACAGGAGTCTGCCGTATGAAGCTCGTTCGTTGGTGTCTGCTCCTGGGGGTGTCGCTGAGTGCGCTCAGCCAGGCCAGTGAGAAACCTCATGACTATCGGCATGGCGCTGCCCTGCAACTAGCCGGCGAGGAGCCCTGGTATCGCCTTGAGCTGCCCTTCGCCGCTCACCTCGCCGCCGGGCATGGCGATTTGCGTGATCTGCGCGTATTCGACAGCAATGGCCAGATGCAGGCCTATGCGCTGATTCCGGGGCGCAGCGAGAGCGTGCAGCACGAACAGGAGCATGGCGTAAACGGGTTCCCGTTGAGGGGCCGCGTCGATGCCCAGGAGATGCCCGCGCTACGCGTCGAACGCAGCACCACTGGCACGCTGATCGAGCTGCGCGGCGAGGCGCCGGCCGAAAGCGAGCAGCAACTGCGGGGCTGGTTGCTCGACGCCAGCGCCATCGACGCGCCGCTGGTGCGTCTGAGCCTGGACTGGAGCGGAGCCGAAGACGGCTTTCAGCGTTTCAGCATCGAAGCCAGTGATGACCTGCAGCACTGGCGCAGTTGGGGGGAAGGGCAGGTGGCGCGCCTGAGCTTCGCCGACGAGCGCATCGATCAGCGCCAGGTCGAACTGCCCGGCCAGCGTGCCCGTTATCTGCGCCTGCTGTGGCGCAGCCCTGCCCAGGCCCCGCAACTGCAGGCCGTTACCCTGCGCAGTCAGCGCCAGGCTCATCAGGCGGCGCCTCTGGTGTGGTCCGAGCCCATGGCGGCGCAGGCCAACGCTGACGGGCATTACCAATGGCAGCTGCCCTTGTCGTTGCCTCTGGAGCGACTGCGGGTCGAACTGGAACAGAGCAACACGCTGGCGCCACTGCGTTTCGAGGCGCGCAGCAGTGATCAGGGCGCCTGGCGTCAGCTGGTCAACGGGGTTCTCTATCGCCTGCCCGAGGCTGGGCGCGAAGTGGTGAACGATGAGTTGACGCTGCCCGGTTGGCCGGTGCGACAGCTGCGTATGCAGGTGGATGCGCGTGGCGGCGGCCTGGGCGTGGATGTGCCACGCATGCAGGTCGCAGTGCGCGCGACGCAACTGGTATTTCTCGCCCGTGGCGAGCCGCCTTATCGGCTGGCGCTGGGTAACCCGAATGCACAGTCGGCAGCATTGCCGCTGCACACATTGATCCCCGGCTATCAGGCGGAAAGACTCGCCAATCTTGGTCGTGCCGAATTGGCTGAGCCGCTTGCCGCTTCGGTCGAATCCCAAGCCGGCTCCAGTCAGGACTGGCAGCGTTGGGGACTCTGGGCTGTACTGCTGGTGGGAGTTGGGTTGCTGGCCGCGATGGCCGCCAGTGTGCTGCGTCGCCCGCCAGACGCCTGAGCGGCATGGACCAACAAGCGGCAGGGCTTTTGCAGTATCTTAGTCACCCCGCGCCAATCCAGCATGGAAGGTCAGGAAGGCCCTTGCGTATTTCGATTCGCGTCATTGTCCAGTCGCCTCGCGTCGCTTGCGCATGCGACTCACGC
Source organism: Pseudomonas sp. EggHat1 (assembly GCF_014892995.1). Taxonomy (NCBI): domain Bacteria; kingdom Pseudomonadati; phylum Pseudomonadota; class Gammaproteobacteria; order Pseudomonadales; family Pseudomonadaceae; genus Pseudomonas; species Pseudomonas sp. EggHat1. The sequence continues at coordinate 745,739 of NZ_JACKQK010000001.1, read as the reverse complement.
ACTGCTTCGTCGGGAATGCGGAGGAGTCGCTGATGCAGGCCTGCATGGCTTCCGGCTGGAGTTTCTCGGCGCCGGTGCTGGTGACGCTGCTGGTGTGCCTCGGCGTGATCCTGCTGGCGCACTGGGTGACCCGCCAGCGCGACTTTCCCGGACGTGACAGTTTCATCCTGCTGCATCTGGCCAGCCTCTGGTGGATGGTGGCTGCTGCGCTGGAAATGACCTTCCTCAGTGCCGACTGCAAGATGTTCTGGGCCAGCATGGCCTGGCCCGGCATCGTTTCCACGCCCACGTTCTGGGCCGTCTTCCTCTGGCAATACGTCAACAGCATGCGCGCGCCTCTGGCACGCAGCAGCATCCTCGGGTTGAGCCTGGTGCCGCTGCTGGTCTGGGGGCTGGCGCTGAGCAACCCCTGGCATGGTCTGTTCTACGGGGCCGGTAGTGCGCCGGTCGACGCCAGCCTGGGTGCGCCGGTGCGCTACGAGCATGGCCCGCTGTTCTACGCCACCGCCGTCTACGTCTACCTGTTCATGGCCTTCTGCATGGGCGTAGTGACGCGTGCCGCCGCGCTGAGCCAGGGATTGCATCGCCGCCATTATCTGGCCTTCGTGCTGGTCACCGCAGTGCCCTGGGTGGCCAATATCGGCTATGTGGGGTTCGGCTGGACGCTGTTCGGCTTCGACCCGACGCCCTTCAGTTTCGCGTTCACGCTGATGGCGTTCTCCTGGTTGATCGTCGGGGTGCGTCTGTTCGACCTGTTGCCGGTGGCCCGTCATCTGCTGCTCGAAGCCTTGCTCGATCCGGTGCTGGTGATCGACCCTCGTGGACGGGTGATCGAGGCCAACCCGGCGGCGCTGAAACTGGCAGGCCTGCAAGCGGGATGGCAAGGCACCGAGTTGGGGCAGTGGCCGGTTTTCGGTGCCGATCTGCAGCAGTCGCTGCAAGAACACAACGGCCACGAGCAGGACCTGCCGCTGACACTGACCAGTGCCGCGCGCTACTACGAGGTGCGCGTGCGCGCCATCCAGCGCGCCAGCCGCCATGGTCCGACCCTGCTGGGCCACATGCTCTACATCCGTGACGTGACCCAGCGCCACCTCAGTGAACTCAAGCTGGCCGAAGCGCTGGCGCTGAGTGAGGAGCGTCTGCGCACCATCTCCAGCCTGCACGAGCAACTGCGCGAGCAGGCCCTGTGTGATCCGCTGACCGGGCTTTACAACCGCCGTTATCTGGATGAGTTCTTCGAGCGCGAACTAGCCAGGGCGCAGCGCGAGAACCTGCCATTGGCGCTGGCCCTGATCGATCTCGATCACTTCAAGCGCCTCAACGACGAATGCGGCCACCTGGTCGGCGACGACGTACTCAAGGCCGTCGCGCAGCACCTGCTGGATAACCTGCGCAGTACCGATGCGGTGTTTCGTATCGGTGGCGAAGAGTTTCTGCTGATCCTGCCGGGCGCCGATCCGCGCGAGGCCAGCGAACGTCTGCAAAGCATCTGCGCGCAACTGGCGACTCGCGATGTCGCCACCCGTGGCGGCGACCAGCGTGTGACCCTGTCTGCCGGGCTGGCCCATTGGCCTGAGCAGGGGCAGGCACTCGACGAGCTGCTGCAGGCTGCCGACGCCGCGCTTTATCAGGCCAAACGCGACGGGCGCAATCGCGTTTGCGGGCAGTTGGCAGGCGCCGATCTCAGCCATCCATCCCGGCAGGCAGCATTGCGCGGCGACTCGGGTTAAACTGCGCGCGATTTTTCCCCTTTCCGGAGCCGTCCATGTCCCGCGTCACCCTGAGCCGCTACCTGATCGAGCAGACTCGCAGCCACAACACCCCGGCCGACCTGCGTTTTCTTATCGAAGTCGTGGCGCGGGCCTGCAAGGCGATCAGCCACCAGGTCTCCAAGGGCGCCCTCGGCGGCGTACTGGGTAGCCTGGACAGCGAGAACGTGCAGGGCGAAGTGCAGAAGAAGCTCGACGTGATTTCCAACGAGATTCTGCTCGAAGCCAACGAGTGGGGCGGTCACCTGGCCGGCATGGCGTCCGAGGAAATGGACAACGCCTACCAGATCCCCGGCAAGTACCCGAAAGGCGCTTATCTGTTGGTATTCGACCCGCTGGATGGCTCCAGCAACATCGACGTCAACGTCTCGGTCGGCACCATCTTCTCGGTGCTGCGCAGCCCTGAACGTAACGGTGAAACCGGTGATCTGGGCGAAGAGGCCTTCCTCCAGCCGGGTACTCAGCAGGTCGCGGCCGGCTACGCCATCTATGGCCCGCAGACCATGCTGATGCTGACCCTCGGCGATGGCGTGAAGGGCTTCACCCTGGATCGTGAACTGGGCAGCTTCGTGCTCACCCATGACAACATCAAGGTGCCGGAGTCCACCAAGGAATTCGCCATCAACATGTCCAACCAGCGCCACTGGGAAGCCCCGGTACAGCGTTATGTCTCCGAGTTGCTGGCCGGTGAAACCGGACCGCTGGGGCGCAACTACAACATGCGCTGGATCGCTTCGATGGTGGCCGATGTGCACCGCATTCTCACCCGTGGCGGCGTGTTCATGTACCCGCGTGATGCCCGTGAGCCGGACAAGCCGGGCAAGCTGCGTCTGATGTACGAGGCCAACCCGATGTCGATGATCATCGAACAGGCCGGTGGTGCAGCCACCGACGGTAGCCAGCGTATTCTCGATATCCAGCCCACTTCCCTGCACCAGCGCGTACCGGTCTACCTTGGCTCCAAGGAAGAAGTGCTGCGTATCACTGCCTACCACCGCAGCTGATGCACGTCTGGCAGCCGCTGCTCGACTGGTGGTTTGGTGCCGACGGCAGCGCTACCGAAGTCGCGGCAGCGCGCCAGGGGTTATGGTTCGGCAAGCGTGATAGCCAGGATCGTGAGGCTGAGGTGCGCTTCGGTGCCCTGGTCGAGAAGGCACTGGCTGGCGAGCTGCAGGGTTGGACGGGCGACCCGCAAGGTTGGCTGGCGCAGCTGATCCTGCTCGATCAGCTGCCGCGTATGATCTTTCGCGATACGCCGCGGGCCTTTGCCGGCGACAGCCTGGCCCGCCCGCTGTTGCGCGATGGCCTGGATCGCGGCTGGGATCGCAGGCTGACGCCGATCCAGCGCGTCTTTGCCTATCTGGTCTTCGAGCACGCCGAAGATCTGTCGTTGCAGGACCGCGCGGTCGAACTGTTTGCTGATCTGCTGAACGAAGCCGCTGCCGCTGAGCGGCCTTTGTTCGCCGACTTCCTCGATTTCGCCGAGCGTCATCAGCGGGTGATTGCCCGTTTCGGTCGCTTTCCTCATCGCAACGCGATTCTGGGTCGTGCCTCCACTGACGAAGAGCAAGTCTTCCTGCGGGAACCCGGCTCGCGTTTCTGAACTCCAAGCGGGCAAGTCATCGCCGGCTATGCCAAGCTTGCTGGCACCTTCCCATCAGGAGCTTCATCCATGTCGATGCGTATCGTCGCGTTGCTCGCCTGCTGTCTGCTCGCCGCCTGCAGCAAGATCAATCAGGACAACTATTCCAAGCTCAAGGCGGGCATGAGCAAGCAGGAAGTGGAAAGCCTGCTCGGTGCGCCGGGCGAGTGTGCGGGCGCTCTGGGGGTGACCAGCTGCACCTGGGGTGACGACAAGGCCTATATCAGTGTCCAGTACGCCGGGGACAAGGTCATGCTGTTCTCCGGCAAGGGACTCAAGTAAACAGGAGCTTCCATGCGTTCGATCCTAATCGCCAGCACCATTCTCGCCCTTGCGGGCTGTGCCAACTCTGGTACCGGCAGCATCTCCAAACCGCCACCGCAGACCATGCAGGTCGACCTGCAGCGCTACCAGGGCACCTGGTACGAACTGGCACGTCTGCCCATGTTCTTCCAGCGCAACTGCGTGCAATCGGAGGCACACTACGGCCTGCGTGACGATGGCCGCATCGACGTGACCAACCGCTGCCGCGACAAGGACGGTGAGTGGGTCGAGGCCAAGGGTATGGCCGAGCCTCAGGTCGAAGGGCAAACCGACAAGCTGTGGGTGCGCTTCGACAACTGGGCCAGCAAGCTGCTGCCGATCAAGGGCGACTACTGGGTGATCTACCACGACGAGGACTATCGCGTGGCGCTGGTCGGTCACCCGGAGCACAAGTACCTGTGGCTGCTGTCACGCACCCCGGAGGTGGATCAGGAAACCCGCGACAAGCTGCTCAGCGTCGCGCGCGAGCAGGGCTACGTCACGTCAGACCTGATCTGGCGCCAGGCTGACTAGCCTATAGCCCGGATTGCATCGGCTACATAACTGGGTGCGTTAGGGCCGCTCCCCTGTAGGAGCGAGCTTGCTCGCGATCAGACCGGATGGTGAACATCGGGGGATCGCCGGCAAGCCGGCTCCTACGCAGGCAGGCGGGCTACGTCGTCACTCCCAGTCCAGGCGCGCCAGTTTCCATCCGTCACCGTCGAGCCACCATTCCAGCTTCACCGAGTAGTGCCGCGCGCTGTCGGGGATCAACCCCTCGGCGCCGCTCAGGCCGACCTGGGCTTCGGTATAGCCCTTGCTGCTGATCGCCGAGTCGATCCAGCTGTTCTTGCCCAGCGCGATGACCTTGATGTTCTTGTGGCGCAGGAACAGCAGGGTCATGGTGCGCTTGGCCCACTCACGGTCGAGTTCCTGGCGGGCCAGGAAGTCGCCATGCAACTGCTCCAGCACCGCACCGGTGCTCTTGGCCTCGATGTTGTCCTGCAACTGCTGAACGGCCGCCTCCAGAGCAGCCTGTGGATCGTCGCGACCGCCGCAGCCGGCGAGCAGGAGGGTGAAGGACATAAACAGCGACCAAGCCAGATGACGCATCGACATGCTGAACTTCCTTTTCATGGTTATGATGCCGGGCAGAGTGGAACACGGCAGTTGTAGCCCAGCCAACAGGAGCCAACCATGCAGACTTTGTACCCGGAGATCAAACCCTACGCGCGCCATGAACTGGCGGTCGAGCAACCGCACGTGCTGTACATCGACGAGAGCGGCTCTGCGGACGGGTTGCCGGTACTGTTCATCCATGGCGGCCCAGGTGCAGGCTGCGATTCAGCCAGCCGCCGTTACTTCGATCCTGCCCTGTATCGCATCGTCACCTTCGACCAGCGTGGCTGTGGCCGTTCGACGCCGCACGCGAGCCTGGAAAACAACACCACCCAGGCGTTGATCGCCGATATCGAGCGTATTCGTGAGCACCTGGGTATCGACAAGTTCGTGCTGTTCGGTGGCTCCTGGGGCTCGACCCTGGCGTTGGCTTATGCACAGGCGCATCCGCAGCGCGTGCATGGGCTGATTCTGCGCGGCATCTTCCTGTGTCGGCCGCAGGAGTTCAGCTGGTTCTATCAGGAGGGTGCCAGTCGTCTGTTCCCCGATTACTGGGAGGATTACGTGGCGCCCATCCCGGTCGAGGAGCGTGGCGATCTGATGCGGGCCTTCTACAAACGCCTGACGGGTGCCGACCAGATTGCCCAGATGCATGCAGCCAAGGCCTGGTCGACCTGGGAAGGCCGCACCGCCACCCTGCGTCCCAATACTCAGGTAGTCGATCGTTTCAGCGAGGCACATCGGGCACTGTCCATTGCCCGTATCGAGTGCCACTACTTCGTCAATGACGCTTTCCTCGAACCCAACCAGCTGCTCCGTGACATACCGAAGATCGCTCACTTGCCGGGTATCATCGTACATGGGCGCTACGATGCCATCTGCCCGCTGGATAACGCCTGGGCGCTGCATCAGGCCTGGCCCAACAGCGAGCTGCAGATCATCCGTGACGCCGGCCACTCGGCGGCGGAACCCGGTATTACCGACGCGCTGATCCGCGCAGCCGAACAGATGGCCCGGCGCCTGCTCGACCTGCCGCCGGAGGATGCATGAAGCTGCTGATCCAGCGCGTCAGCGCAGCAAGGGTCGAGGTCGAAGGCGAGGTGGTGGGCAGCATCGATCAGGGCCTGCTGGCACTGGTTGGCATCGAGCCGCAGGATGATCAGACCAGCCTGTCCCGTGCTTTGCACAAGTTGTTGAACTATCGGGTGTTCAGTGACGAAGCGGGCAAGATGAACCGCTCGCTGACGGACGTGCAAGGCGGGCTATTGTTGGTGTCGCAGTTCACCCTGGCAGCCGACACCAAAAGTGGTATGCGCCCCAGCTTCTCCAGCGCCGCGCCACCTGTCCAAGGCGCTGCATTGTTCGATGCTCTGGTCGAAATGGCCAAGGCCCAGCATCCGCAGGTCGCCACCGGACGCTTCGGCGCCAATATGCAGGTGCACCTGGTCAACGATGGGCCGGTTACCTTCCTGTTGGAGGTGTGAGTCATCTGTATGGCGTGCTTGGCGGACTGTTCGCTGGCGCTCCTGAGTCCGCCCTACAGCGCTGAAGCCCCTCCCACGTTGTTGTGGGAGAGGCTTTAGCCGCAACTACCAGTCAGTGCGTAGGGTGGGCAACGCGAAGCTTGTCCACCGCCCAAGGCCTCAGAACAGCCTGGCCAGCAACGCCGGCACTGCCGTCTCCACCCGCAGAATGCGCTCGCCAAGCTGCACCGGTTGCAGGCCTGCGGCTTCGCGCAGCAGCTCGACTTCGTAGGGAATCCAGCCGCCTTCCGGGCCGATGGCCAGGGTCACGGGCTGCCCGACGGCACGCGGGCAGGCCGGGTAATCACCGGGGTGGCCGGTCAGGCCAAGCGTTCCCGCTGCCAGGGCCGGTAGGCGATCCTCGACGAAGGGCTTGAAGCGTTTCTCGATGCTCACCTCGGGCAGCACCGTGTCGCGTGCCTGCTCCAGGCCAAGGATCAGCTGTTCGCGAATGGCCTCGGCCTCGAGAAACGGCGTCTGCCAGAAACTCTTCTCCACGCGATAGCTGTTGACCAGTACCAGGCGCGCCACGCCCATGGCGCTGACCGTCTGCAGCACGCGCTTGAGCATCTTCGGGCGGGGCAGGGCGAGGATCAGGGTCAGCGCGAGCTTGGCCGGTGGCGGTTGCTCGAGACTGACTTGCAGCTCGGCATATTCGGCATCCAGGGCGATCAGTCGGCCGTCGCCCATCAACCCGCCAAGGCGACCGACGCGCAGGCGGTCACCGGTTTCGGCGCGATGCACGTCATGCAGATGTTTCAGGCGCCTGCCACTGAGGTGTACCCGATCGCCGTCGATGAAGTCGGCGTCTTCCAGCAGCAGCAGATTCACGGCAGGGGTGCGGGAGGTTGGTCTTCGGGCTTGGCTTCTTCTTCGCTCTGTTCCTGGTCGCGCTTGCGCTTGACCAGCGCGCCAGCCAGCACGCCGGCTTCGAACAGTAGCCACATCGGCACGGCCAACAGGGTCTGCGAGAACACGTCCGGCGGCGTCAGCACCATGCCGACCACGAAGCAGCCAACTATCACGTAGGGTCGGCTCTTGCGCAGCGTCGCTACGTCGACCAGACCTACCCAGATAACCAGGAAGGTAGCGATAGGGATTTCGAAGGCCACGCCAAAGGCGAAGAACAGCGTCAGGACGAAATCAAGGTACTGGCCGATGTCGGTCATCATCGCCACGCCTTCCGGGGTCACGCTGGCGAAGAAGCCGAACATGATCGGGAACACCACGAAGTAGGCGAAGGCCATACCGGCATAGAACAGGAAAATACTCGAAATCAGCAGCGGCACCGCGATACGCCGCTCATGGGTGTACAGCCCCGGTGCGATGAAGCCCCAGATCTGGTGCAGGATCACCGGCATGCCGAGAAACAACGCACACATCAGGGTCAGCTTGAAGGGCGTCAGGAACGGCGAGGCGACCCCTGTGGCGATCATCGTCGCGCCTTCTGGCAGATAGGCGCGTAACGGCGCAGCGACCAGGGCGTAGATATCCTGAGCGAAGTAGAACAGGCCGGCGAAGATCAGCAGGATGATCACTACACAGCGCAACAGGCGAGTACGCAGCTCGGCCAGGTGCGAGACCAGAGGCATTTCCTGGTCGGCTTGTGGATTATTGCTCATGGCTGGGGATTCTTGTCCTGAACGCTCGGGGCCGTGTCGGCAGTCGATTTGGCGCTGTTCTCAACTGGCGGATCGTCGCTTTTGCCGGTGCCGAGAATGTCCTGCTTCATCGCCTGCATTTCCCGCTCGAGTTCGAGAATCCGCTCGTTATGCAACTGACGGCGAATCTCGTCGGCGCCGATCTCGCGCTCTACCTCGGCCTTGATCGAGTTGAAGCTGCGCTTGATCCGGCCGATCCACAGGCTGGCCGTACGCACGGCACCTGGCAGGCGCTCAGGGCCGAGCACCACCAGGGCCACCAGACCGACCAGCAGCAGTTCGGTAAAACCGATGTCGAACATGGCTTAGTCTTTCTTCGCTGGCTCTTCGACCTTGCGTGCCTGGGCGTCGATGGTCTGGCCCTTGGGCTCTTCGACTGCCGGTTTCTCGGCTTCGCCATTGTCCATCGATTTACGGAAGCCCTTGATCGCGTCGCCCAGGTCCGAGCCCAGGCTCTTCAGGCGCTTGGTGCCGAACAACATGACCACGATGAGCAGGATGATCAGGAGTTGCCAGATGCTGATACCGCCAAAACCCATGATATGTACTCCGTAATGAAGGTTTATTCGGATTGCGGTCGCGCGGCTTTTTCCGCGTGGCCGGAGAGGCCGAAACGGCGATCCAGTTCATCCAGTACAGCCTGGGGATGCTGGCCGAGGGCGGCGAGCATGACCAGGCTATGGAACCACAGGTCGGCGGTTTCGTAGATCAGGTCCTTGCAGTCACCGCTGGCGGCGGCGTCCTTGGCGGCGAGGATGGTTTCCACCGATTCCTCGCCGACCTTTTCCAGAATCTTGTTCAGACCCTTGTGATACAGGCTGGCGACGTAGGAGCTGTCGGCTGCTGCGCCCTTGCGCGATTCCAGCACCTCGGCCAGGCGGCTCAGGGTGTCACTCATGGCTGTGTCCTGCATAGATGGCGTGCGGATCTTTCAGCACCGCGTCGACGGTTTTCCAGCCGCCATTCTCGTATACCCGATAGAAGCAGCTTTCGCGACCGGTGTGGCAAGCGATGCCGCCCAGCTGTTCGACCATCAGCACGATGACATCGGCGTCGCAATCCAGCCGCAGCTCGTGCAGTTTTTGCACATGGCCGGATTCCTCACCCTTGCGCCACAGCTTGCCACGCGAGCGCGACCAGTAGATGGCGCGTTGTTCGAGGGCGGTGAGGGCGAGGGATTCGCGGTTCATCCAGGCCATCATCAGGATGCGGCCGCTCTGGTGGTCCTGGGCGATGGCCGGCACCAGGCCGTCTTCGTTCCAGTGGATTTCATCGAGCCAATCGTTCATCGGTATTCCGTGTCTGTTTCGCCGGGTCGCGGCCCGTGAATTAACCAAGTGTGCCAGTGCCGCAGCCAACTGGCTATCGGCGCAGCACCAGATAGAGTCCGCCGCCGACCATCAGCCAGGCTGGCCAGGTGGCCAGCAGGGGGGCCAGGCCTTGCATGGCCCCGGCGCCGATCAGTGCCGCACCAAGCAGGCGCAGCGTCCAGTGGTCGCGCGGTGCGCTGGTCCGGACCTGTACCGGTTGCTGCAGACGCTCCAGAGTGTCGCGGGCGATCTGTGACAGGTGCGGCACCTGCTCGGCTTGTTGCTGCAGGTTGCGCAGCAGATGTAGCGGACTGATGCGTTCACGCATCCAGCGTTCGAGGAAGGGCTGCGCGGTGCTCCACAGATCCAGATCGGGGTAGAGCTGACGGCCCAGACCTTCGATGTTGAGCAGGGTCTTCTGCAGCAGCACCAGTTGCGGTTGCACTTCCATATTGAAACGTCGGGCGGTCTGGAACAGGCGCAGCAGCAACTGGCCGAAGGAAATGTCCTTCAGCGGCTTCTCGAAGATCGGCTCGCACACGGTGCGGATCGCCGCCTCGAATTCGTTGACCTTGGTGTCGGCCGGGACCCAGCCCGAGTCGATATGCAGCTGCGCGACCTTGCGGTAGTCGCGCTTGAAGAAGGCGATCAGGTTGCGCGCCAGGTAGTCCTGATCCTCATCGGTGAGGCTGCCGATGATGCCGCAGTCGATGGCGATGTACTGCGGGCTCCAGGGCGTGCGAGTGCTGACGAAGATGTTGCCGGGGTGCATGTCGGCGTGGAAGAAGCTGTCGCGGAACACCTGGGTGAAGAAGATCTCCACGCCGCGTTCGGCCAAAAGTTTCATGTCAGTACGCTGGTCGGCCAGGGTCGCCAGGTCGGTCACCGGGATGCCGTAGATGCGCTCCATCACCAGCACCTGGTGGCGGCACAGGTCCCAATACACTTGCGGCACGTAGAGCAGTGGCGAGCCTTCGAAGTTACGCCGCAACTGACTGGCGTTCGCTGCTTCGCGCAGCAGATCGAGTTCATCAAAGATGGTTTTTTCGTAGTCGCTGACCACTTCCACCGGGCGCAGGCGGCGTGCATCGGCCGAGGCTTTCTCGGCGATACGGGCGATCAGGAACAGCCAGGCCAGATCCTGGCGGATGATCGGTTTGAGACCGGGACGCACCACCTTGACCACCACCTGCTCGCCGCTTTTCAGCTGCGCAGCATGCACCTGAGCTACCGAGGCCGAGGCCAGCGGCTGGCTGTCGAAACGGGCGAACAGCTCGCTCACCGGGGCGCCCAGCTGGCGCTCGATCAGGGCGATGGCCTGATCTTCCGGAAAGGGCGGCACCTGATCCTGCAGGCGCGCCAGCTCATCGGCGATATCCGGTGGCAGCAGGTCGCGGCGGGTGGACAGCAGTTGGCCGAACTTGATGAAGATCGGCCCCAGGTCTTCCAGCGCCAGACGCAGACGTGCGCCGCGTGACAGCTCCAGCGGCTTGCGTGGCAGCCAGCGCCAGGGCAGCAGGCAGGACAGCGCGCGCAGCCAGAACGGCAGCGGTAGCTCGAGGAGCATCTCGTCCAGTTGATAGCGGATGACTACGCGCTGGATGCGCAACAGGCGGCGAACGGCAAGCAGCTTCATGCGTCGGACTTATTGGCAGAAGTGAGGCGCTCGATGCGTGCTTCCAGGCGGTCGAGGGCGATTTTGAGTTGATCCAGCTCGGCGAAACGCGCATCGGCTTCGCGCTGGCCCACCAGGGTGCGTGATTCTTCGGCCAGGTAGTCGGCCAGATTCTGCTTGAGGCTGGCGGCGCCGTGACTGGCGAGATTGACCCGGCTGCGCAGGTGACCGGCGAGCAGGGTAGTGGCCACCGGACCGAGCCAGCGGGAGATTTCGTATTCCCAGTCCAGCTCCAGATCCTGCAGGATACCGGCCAGTTGCAGCAGCACCGCGCTGTCACCATCGAGCGACACTTCCGGGCGATGCAGGATGGCGGTTTTCTCGCGGCTCAGGGCCAGGCGCACCAGGCTGGCGGCAGGTGCGGTGAGGGTGCAGTCGGCGGGTGCATGCCACTGTGCGGCGAGTTGCAGACCATCACCACTGGGCAGAATGAACAGCTCCAGTGCCGGGCTCTGGCACTGCACGGCGATGACCTTCCCGGCCAGCGCCTGCAGACGCGGCAACGCCGTGCCGTCGAGGCGCAGGGCGCGGTTGAGGCCCGCCTCGACGCCTGCCAGCAAGCCCGTGATGAGCATTAAGGCTTTATGCCGCGATGCAGGGCGACGATGCCGCCAGTCATGTTGTGGTAGGTGACGCGCTCGAAGCCGGCGTCGACCATCATCGCCTTGAGGGTTTCCTGATCCGGGTGCATGCGGATCGACTCGGCCAGGTAGCGGTAGCTTTCCGAGTCATTGGTGATCAACTTGCCGGCCAGCGGCATGAAGCTGAACGAGTAGGTGTCGTAGACCTTGGCCAGCAGCGGGTTGCCAGGCTTGGAGAACTCCAGCACCAGCAGGCGCCCGCCGGGTTTGAGCACGCGCAGCATCGAGCGCAGGGCGTCTTCCTTGTGGGTGACGTTGCGCAGGCCGAAGGCGATGGTGACCACGTCGAAGTGGTTGTCGGGGAACGGCAGCTTCTCGGCGTCGGCCTGGACGAACTGCACGTTGCCGGCCACGCCCTTGTCCAACAGACGATCACGACCGACCTTGAGCATGGAGTCGTTGATATCGGCCAGCACCACCTGGCCGGTCGGGCCGACGATGCTGGCGAACTTGCGGGTCAGGTCTCCGGTGCCGCCAGCGATGTCCAGCACGCGGTTGCCGGTGCGCACGCCGGACAGCTCGATGGTGAAGCGCTTCCACAGGCGATGCAGGCCACCGGACAGCACGTCGTTCATCAGGTCGTACTTGGCTGCCACCGAGTGGAAGACCTCGGCTACCTTCTCCGCCTTCTGGCTTTCCGGCACATCCTGGAAACCGAAGTGGGTGGTGGGTTCCTGCTCGTGGGCCTTGCGTGGATCGCTCATGTCGCTCTCACCAGGTAAAAAACCTGTCCATTCTAAAGCCGCCTGCTGCCTTTGTCTTGCCTGGGTGCCAGGTGGGTTGGCGGGCTGTTAGAGTGCTGTGACTTCATGCCGCAGTGCTGCGGCGCCTGCCTGATCGAGGAGCTGTCATGTCCCGCATTCGTGTCGAACGATCCCATTCCCTTGGCCGCGAGGCCGCGCGGGAGAAAGCCGAGCGCCTGGCCGAACGCCTGGCCAGCGAGTACGACGTGCGCTATCGCTGGAACGGCGACACCCTGGAGTTCAAGCGCAGCGGTGCTGACGGCAGCATCGCGGTGGGTGAAAACACCGTGCGTGTCGAGCTCAAGCTCGGGCTGCTGCTGTCGCCCATGGGCGGCATGATCCAGCGCGAAATCGAGCAGGTATTGGACAAGTCGCTGGCCTGATCCTGCAGGCGGTGGATGTCGCTTTTTACATCCACCAGGTTGGTGGATCGATGAGGCGTGATCCACCGCGCTGAAGCTTGCAGCCGCTCTTAGTATGCGATTTCTAATTTTTCTCCTTAGGGTGTACCCAAGCCTGCATTCCGTGGGCGTTTCCGCTAACTGTAAAAGCGCGTGAGGTGCACCATGTCGAAAGTTGCCGTGAAGAAAAAAGTAGAAGCTGTTGTCGAAGACAAAGCCGGTCTGTTCGACGACGTGAAGGGCTATGCCCGCAAGATCTACCTCGCTGGCCTGGGCGCTTACGCCAAGGCGGGTAGCGAAGGGGCCGAATACTTCAAGGAGCTGGTCAAGACCGGTGAAGGCGTCGAAAGCAAAGGCAAGAAGCTGGTCGACGAGCAGGTAGAAGCCGCCAACAGCCAGATCGAATCGGTCAAGCAGTCGGTCAACAGCAATGTCACCAGCGTTAAAGGCAAGGTCGAAGTTCAACTCGACAAGATCGAGAAGGCTTTCGATACTCGTGTGGCTTCCGCTCTGAACCGTATCGGCATTCCGTCCAAGCAGGATGTTGAAGCACTCTCTGCTAAGCTGGATGAGCTGAGCGCGTTGCTCGAGCATGTCGCGCGTACCAAATAAGGAGATCAGGATGGCTGTTAAGAAGAAAACCGAGAAACAGACCAGCTCCTGGATCGGCGAGGTCGAGAAATACTCGCGTCAGATCTGGTTGGCAGGCTTGGGCGCTTATTCCAAGGTCAGCAAGGACGGCACCAAGCTGTTCGACACGCTGGTCAAGGACGGCGAGAAGGCTGAAAAGCAGGCCAAGAGCGAAGTCGACAAGCAGGTCGATGCAGTGAAAGCCGGTGTCGGCTCCAAGGTTGGCTCTGCCAGGTCCAAGGTCGATGAGGTCAAGGACAGGGCAATCGGCAAGTGGGGTGAGCTGGAAGAGGCTTTTGACAAGCGTCTGAACAATGCCATCTCGCGTCTGGGGGTACCCAGCCGCAATGAGGTCAAGGCGTTGAATGACAAGGTCGACAGCCTGACCAAGCAGCTGGAGAAAATCACTGGCGTATCGGCCAAGTCGGTCGCCAAGCCTGCTGCCAAAGCTGCGCCCAAACCTGCCGCGAAGGCTGCCGCCAAGCCGGCTGCGAAAGCAGCTGCCAAACCTGCTGCGAAGCCGGCCGCCAAGCCTGCTGCCAAAGCTGCAGCCAAGCCCGCTGCCAAACCGGCTGCCGCGAAACCTGCAGCCGCCAAGCCGGCAGCTAAACCTGCGGCGAAACCGGCAGCCAAGGCCGCAGCGAAACCCACTGCCAAGCCAGCGGCCGCCGCCAAGCCTGCAGCCAAGCCAGCAGCCAAGCCTGCTGCAGCGAAGAAGCCGGCTGCGAAGAAACCGGCAGCACCCAAGGCAGCTGCGCCGAAACCGGCTGCACCGGCTCCGGCTCCGGCCGCCGCTGCAACGCCGGCAGCTGCACCGGCTCCGGCTGCCACCCCGGCAACTCCAGCCACGCCGTCCTGAGTGTCTCAGGATCAAAAACGCCCGGCCTAGTGCCGGGCGTTTGCGTTTCTGCTCACAGGGCGGGCCATGCGCATCAACCGTGGATGCGTCTCGGCTTTGTAGGGCGGGTGTAACCCGCCATTTGCGCTCTGGCGGGTTGCACCCGCCCTACATTCCCAGCGTGTCATTGGCGTGCGCACGGCTGCGCTTCAGGCTTCCAGATAGCGCTGCGCCAAGTGCTCGACGGTGCTGCGTGAGGGCTGGTTCAGGTGTGGCGCCACCAGCATCATGATCTGGTACACCACCAGGCGCACTTCACCTTCCTGGTCGAGGATGCGTTGGTAGTCGAGGGAGAACAGCAGCGTCAGGGTGATCTGCTCGACCAGTTGGCCGAGCGCCTGGGTGCCGCTGTTCACTTGACCGTCGGCCATCAGGCGGGCAAGCAGGGAGGCCAGCGTGCGTTTCAGCGCGTTCAGCCAGTGGCGAATGCCGCGCGCCAGTTTTGGCAGGCGCCCGGCCAGATTGGACAGATCCTGAAAGAGAAAACGGTACTGCGACAGTCGCTCGACGATCAGGTGCAGGAACAGCCAGTAGTCCTCGACATCCAGTCGGGCTTCTGCGGGCGGGTCGAGCAAAGGCGCCATCTCGCTCTGGAAGCGTTCGAACAGCTCCAGTACCAGCGGCTCCTTGCCATGGAAGTGGTAGTAGAGATTGCCCGGGCTGATGTCCAGCTCGTTGGCAATCTCCAGGGTAGAAACATTGGGCTCGCCCTGTTCGTTGAACAACTGCAGGGCGGCTTGCAGAATGCGCTCGCGGGTTTTCATCCTTGGCTTCTTGTTCGATTAGGCGCGAATGGCTGACGATAACCGGCCGGCGTGAAGCCGGCCATCCCTTTAGTAAAAGTTGCGTAGCGACACCTCCTATGCCCTTCTCCCTTGGGAGAAGGTGGCGCGAAGCGCCGGATGAGGGGCGCGCATGCCCACGGGCTTTCTTCGTAGCATGCCCGCTTCAGCGGATATGCACGTAGGTGCCGGGCGCGGCCTCCATCGGCGGATGGTTCTGGTTGCCCAGCGCCATCAGCGTTTCCCGTTGCTCGCCGGAGCGCGCCTGCATCCACTCCAGCCACTGTGGCCACCAACTGCCCTGCTGGTGTGTGGCGTCGTGATACCAGGCGCGTGGGTCGGAGGTAAGCTTGGTGTTCTCGTAATAGTTGGCCTTGGGGTTGCCTGGCGGGTTGAGAATGCTCTGGATATGCCCGCTGTTGGACAGGATGAAACGGCGGTTGCCACCAAGCAGCAGGGTCGAGCGATAGACCGCATCCCAGGGCGTGATGTGATCGTTGATGCCGGCCACGCTGAAGCTGTCGACGTTGACCTTGGCCAGATCCACCGGCGTACCGCAGACCTCCAGCGCACCTGGACGGCTGAGCGGGTTGTGCTTGAAGAAATCGATCAGGTCGCCATGCAGCGCCGCAGGCAGACGGGTGTTGTCGTTGTTCCAGTAGAGGATGTCGAAGGCCGGCGGCTGCTTGCCGAGCAGGTAGTTGTTGACCCAGTAGTTCCAGATCAGGTCGTTGGGGCGCATCCAGGCGAATACCCTGGCCATGTCGCGACCGTCCAGCACGCCTTGCTGGTAGGAACGGCGCTTGGCCGACTCGAGGGTTTCCTCGTCGGCAAAGAGCATCGCCGGGCTGTCGATCTGACTATCGAGCAGGCTGACCATGTAAGTAGCGCTGAAAATCTTGCGTAGTTGGCGGCGTGCCTGCAGGTGGCCTTGCATGGCGGCGATGGTCAGGCCGCCGGCGCAGGCACCGAGCAGATTGACGTCCTTGCTGCCGGTGATGGCGCAGCAGGCATCGACGGCCTCCTCGACGGCTTGCACATAGCTCGACAGGCCCCATTCGCGGTGGCGCGGGTCGGGGTTGCGCCAGCTGATCATGAAGGTCTGCAGGCCGTTCTTCAGCGCGTACTGGACGAAGCTCTTGTCGTTGGACAGGTCGAATATGTAGTACTTGTTGATCTGTGGCGGCACGATCAGCAGTGGGCGCAGGTACTGCTTCTCGCTCATCGGCCTGTACTGGATCAGTTCCAGCAGCTCGTTGCGAAACACCACGGCGCCTGGCGTGCAGGCCAGATTACGACCGACCTCGAAGGCATGTTTGCTGACCTGGCTAGGCAGACCGTCGTTGTTCAGCAGGTCGTCGAGCAGGTGGCGCAACCCCTTGAATGCACTGCTACCTCCGGTGTTGAACAGCTCCTTGAGCGCCTGTGGGTTGAGCGGGCTGTTGGAGGGCGACAGGGCGTCGCTCATCAGCGATGCGAGAAAGCGCGCACGGGCTCGGTCATCGGCCGACAGGTCGCTGTCGTCGATCCACGCAGCCAGTTGTTTCTGCCATGCCAGATAGGCCTGCAGGCTGCGCCGGTAGAAAGGGTTGAGGTGCCAGGTCGGATCAGCGAAACGCGCGTCCTGCGGATTGACCTTGTGCAGGGTGTCGCCGAGCAGCACGCGGCCAAGCTGGCCGCCGAAGGCCAGCAGATGACGTCCGCTGCGCACCGGATTCTTCAGGCCCTGGGCTGCCAGCAGGCGCATGGTGGACAACAGATCGCGACCGCGCACGCCCACCACCGCGCTCTGGGCGTTCATGAAACTGGCAGGTGCCGGCAGTGAAGCCGGGTTCGACTTGTCTCGCATGGGGCAACACTCCATCGTCAAACCGTCTAGAGACTTTCATGGCGCGGACTGCCTGACGCGCACCTTGTACTTGTGCACAGTGTGCAGCAAGCCCTGTACCAGACACGCGGGAACTGCATTCCAGAGCGCCGCGCCGAAAAACATGAGACCTTGAACGGCCCCTTTGTCGAGCACACAGAGCATTGCGCACCATGCTGGTGCGATCAGTGCTGGCGCACGGGCGCGGGTTGCGGGTGCATCACCGCGCGGTGCCGTTCCTCCTCGAGAAACTTCATGATGATCGGCGCCACCGCTTCGGCGCGGGTCACCAGGAACAGGTGGCCGTCGTCGATCACGTGCAATTCGGCGTTGGGAATGCGCCAGGCCAGCAGACGCATGTTGATCAGCGGAATCAGCGGGTCGTCGTCGCCGGCCATCACCAGGGTCGGTTGGCGGATCTTGTGCAGCCAGTGGATGCTGGTCCAGCCGAGGCCGGCGAACAACTGCCAGTAGTAGCCCATCTTGCCGCCCGAGCGCACCTTGCTGGCATGAGCCATGGCAAGCTTGGGATCACGGCGGAAGGCACCGCCGTAGATGTCCGGGGCGATGCGCACGCCATAGGACGGCTGCACATAACGTCGCGGGCTGGCCATGCGCCAGAGCACCTTGGGCTTGCCCGGCACCATCACCGCGCCGGCCGAGGTGGCGGCGAGGATCAGCTTCTTGCAGCGCTCGGGATAATCATGCGCGAACTGTTGCGCCAGGGCGCCGCCCCAGGACACGCCGATGGCATTGACCTGACCGTAGTCGAGGTAATCGAGCATGCGCGCCGCCAGCTTGGCCAGGCCAGGGAAGCGGTAGGGCGTAGCCGGCGTGGAGGAGCCGCCGACACCGGGTACGTCGAAGGCGATGATCTCCAGCTCTGGATCCAGGGCGGCGACGAAGGGCATCACCAGCTCCAGGTTGGCGCCAATGCCGTTGAAGATCAGCAGCGGCACCAACTGGCTGTTGCCTGGCCGCACCGCAGTGCGGATGGTCTGCCCATCGAGATCGATGGTGCGGAATACGAATGGTTGCGGCATAGGCGCAGCCCCTGTGGAGTTGAGCGCTGGAGAGGGCCGTCCGGGCCGCCTCCAGGGTTACCAGGGGTTACCTGGTTCCACGCCGGTCAGACCGTCGTGGCGTGCGGCACTTCCCGGTGCCGCTGCGGTTGAAACTGAAAATCAGCGTTCGTGTACATAGGTGCCCGGAGCGGCTTCGCCGGCCGGGAATTTCTTGTTGCCCAGCGCCCGTGGAGCATTCTTGGTTTCGCCCGAACGCTCGGCCAGCCAGGTTTGCCAGTGCAGCCACCAGGAGTCGGCGTGCTTAGTCGAGCTTTCCTGCCAGGCCTTCGGGTCCAGCGGCATCTCGCTGTTGGTCATGTAGCGCGCCTTGGGGTTGCCCGGCGGGTTGAGAATGCTCTGGATATGGCCGCTGTTGGACAGCACGAACTCGCACTTGCCGCCGAACAGGTGCGCCGACTTGTAGCAGGAATCCCACGGCGTGATGTGGTCGGTGGTGCCGGCGACGACGAAGAAATCACAGGTGACCTGCTTCAGGTCAATCGGTGTGCCGCAGACTTCCAGCGCGCCCGGGCGGGTCAGCGGGTTGGTCTGGAACATGTCGATGAATTCGCCGTGCAGCGCGGCCGGCAGGCGCGTGGTGTCGTTGTTCCAGTAGAGGATGTCAAACACCGGCGGCTCGTTGCCGAGCAGGTAGTTGTTGACCCAGTAGTTCCAGATCAGGTCGTTGGGACGCATCCAGGCGAATACCTTGGCCATGTCGCTGCCTTCCAGCACGCCAGCCTGGTAGGAGCGGCGCTTGGCGGCCTCCAGGGTCTTCTCGTCGGCGAACAGGGCCACCTGGGTATCTAGCTGGGTGTCTAGCACGCTGACCAGCAGGGTCAGGGCGCTGACCTTCTGCTGGCCAAGCGCAGCGTAGTGGCCGAGCAGGGAAGCGGTGGTCAAGCCGCCGGAACAGGCGCCAAGCATGTTGACGTCCTTGCTGCCGGTGATGGCGCAGATCACGTCGATGGCTTCCTTGAGCGCCTCGATGTAGGTGGACAGGCCCCACTCGCGCTGCGCCTTGGTCGGGTTGCGCCAACTGACCACGAAGGTCTGTACCTGGCTGCGCAGGAGGAAGCGCGCCAAGCTCTTGTCTGGCGACAGGTCGAATATGTAGAACTTGTTGATCTGCGGTGGCACCACCAGCAGCGGACGTTCGTGCACGCTCTCGGTGATCGGCTTGTACTGGATCAGCTCCAGCACATCGTTGCGGAACACCACGGCGCCGTCGGTGGTGGCCAGGTTCTTGCCGACCTCGAAGGCCTCCATGTTCACCTGGCTGGGCATGCCGCCGTTGTGCACCATGTCCTTGGCCAGATGCGATAGACCGTCGAGCAGGCTCTTACCGCCGGTTTCGAAAAAGCGTTTGACTGCGGCCGGGTTGGCCATGCTGTTGGATGGGGCCATGGCTTCGGTCATCAGGTTGATGACGAAGTGTCCGCGACTGGCATCCTGCTCGGACAGCGAGCTGTGCTCGATCCAGTCGTGCAGTTCCTTGCGCCAGGCCAGGTAGGTCTGCAGGTAGCGGCGATACAGCGGGTTCTGGCTCCAGGCCGGATCGGTGAAGCGGCGGTCACCGTCTTCGGGCGTGAGCGCGGACTGGCCGAGCATGACGTTCTTCAGTTCAAGGCCGAAATGGGCGACGTGCTTGGCGCTGTGGAAGGGTTGCTTGAGCGCCTGAGAGAGAACCATGCGGGCAGAGGTCAGGAGATCCTTGCCGCGGATACCAATCACCGGGTTGAGTCCCAGGGTGTTTTCCGAGGCCTGGCGTTTCAGGTCTTCGTTATTCTTATCACTCATCTACGACGCTCCATTGTCCTGAGACGAATACCGGCCTGCGAGGGCGCACGGCGACACAGGGCCAGGTACTGCTCGGGTTACCGGGGGCGGATCGAGTCCGCGTATTTCGTTGCACCTGGCACAGCCAAATGCAGGGAACCTGCCAGTTCCTTGGTTACCCGAGTTTGTGAAGTTAAGCAAGCTGCTCGATGGCGCAGGAGTATGCCGCGATAGATTAGAAAACTCGCCCTAACTGTCGTTAACGTGGTCGGTGGGGGATGCGCCGAGCGCTCTGCGGCAAGGGTTTTCCTGTTACCTCAGAGCATCAGACGCACGATCGATTCGCTGGGGTCGCGGGATTTCCCGGCGGCGCTGAGCTGCGCCAGATAGTCGGCCCAGAGCTGGTCATGACGGGTGGCCAGTTCGTGCAGGTATTCCCAGGTGAACAGGCCGCTGTCATGGCCGTCGTCGAAGCACAGTTTCAGTGCATAGTTGCCGGCCGGTTCTATGCGCTCCAGGCCGACGTTGAGCTTGCCGGTCTGCAGAATCGGTTTGCCATGCCCCTGCACCTCGGCCGAGGGCGAATGCACACGCAGGAACTCGGCGCTGAGCTGATAGCTCTGCTCGCCGTAGTGCAGCTCCAGGGTTTTCGATGCCTTGTGCAGTTTGATCGCGCTGGGGATGGGCATGCTCGGCTCCTGAAACGATGTAGCCCGGATGCAATCCGGGACGCTGTGGTGAACGTCCCCGGATTTCATCCGGGCTACGGGCTTACAGAATATAACGCGACAGGTCTTCGTCCTGTGCCAGCTCGCCGAGGTGGCCGTTGACGTAAGCCGCGTCGATACGGATCGGTTCGCCGTTTTGCTGGCCCGCCAGGTCGCCGGCACTGAAGGACACCTCCTCCAGCAGGCGCTCGAGCAGGGTGTGCAGGCGGCGGGCGCCGATGTTTTCGGTCTTCTCGTTGACCTGCCAGGCGATCTCGGCCAGACGCTTGATGCCGTCTTCGGCGAACTCGATGTTCAAACCCTCGGTCTGCAGCAGTGCACTGTACTGCTCGGTGAGCGAGGCATGCGGCTCGCTGAGAATACGCTCGAAATCCTGGGGGCTCAGGGCCTTGAGCTCGACGCGGATCGGCAGACGGCCCTGCAGCTCGGGCACCAGGTCACTGGGCTTGCTCAGGTGGAAGGCGCCCGAGGCGATGAACAGGATGTGGTCGGTCTTGACCATGCCCAGTTTGGTGTTGACCGTGCAGCCTTCGATCAGCGGCAGCAAATCGCGCTGCACGCCCTCGCGGGAAACGTCGGCGCCGCCGGTGTTGCCGCGCTTGGCCACCTTGTCGATCTCGTCGATGAAGACGATGCCATGCTGCTCGACCGCTTCCAACGCGCGGGCCTTGAGTTCTTCCTCGTTGACCAGGCGCGCGGCTTCCTCGTCGCGTACCAGCTTCAGCGCGTCGGCGACCTTGAGCTTGCGGCTCTTCTTCTTGCCCTTGCCCATGCTGGAGAACAGGTTCTGCAACTGGTTGGTCATTTCCTCCATGCCCGGCGGGGTCATGATCTCCACGCCCATGGGCGAGTCGGCCACTTCGATGTCGATTTCCTTGTCGTTCAACTGACCTTCACGCAGGCGCTTGCGGAACAGCTGACGGGTGTTGGAGTCCTCGCTGCGCACCGGCTCGTCACCGAAGCCCTGGCGCGCTGGTGGCAGCAGGGCGTCGAGGATGCGTTCCTCGGCCGCATCTTCGGCGCGATGGCGGACCTTGGTGATTTCCTGCTCACGGAGCATTTTCACCGCTGCATCGGCCAGGTCGCGGATGATCGATTCGACATCGCGGCCGACATAGCCGACCTCGGTGAACTTGGTGGCTTCCACTTTCAGGAACGGCGCATTGGCCAGCTTGGCCAGACGACGGGCGATCTCGGTCTTGCCGACGCCGGTCGGGCCGATCATCAGGATGTTCTTCGGCGTGACTTCCTGGCGCAGTTCGGCCGGCAGCTGCATGCGCCGCCAGCGGTTGCGCAGGGCGATGGCCACGGCGCGCTTGGCGTCGTCCTGGCCGATGATGTGGCGGTTGAGTTCGTGGACGATCTCGCGGGGCGTCATGGACATGGAATTTGGCTCGCTATCGAATCTGTATGAAGAACGGACGTCACTCGGGGGCGTCCAGTTCCTCTATTGTCTGGTGATGATTGGTGAAGACGCAGATGTCGCCGGCGATGCCGAGTGCAGTCTGCGCTATCTCGAGGGCGGACAGGTCAGTCTTCATCAGCAGGGCGCGCGCGGCGGCCTGGGCGAAGTTGCCGCCGGAACCCATGGCGATCAGGCCTTCCTCGGGTTCGACGACGTCGCCGTTGCCGGTGATGATCAGCGAGGCGTCTTTGTTGGCCACTGCCAGCATGGCTTCCAGGCGGCTCAGGCTGCGGTCGGTACGCCAGTCCTTGGCCAGTTCGACGGCGGCGCGGACCAGATGGCCCTGGTGTTTTTCCAGTTGGCCTTCGAAGCGTTCGAACAGGGTGAAGGCATCGGCGGTGGCACCGGCGAAACCAGCCAGCACCTGGCCGTGGTAGAGGCGGCGCACCTTCTTGGCGTTGCCCTTCATGACGGTGTTGCCGAGGGAAACCTGGCCGTCGCCAGCCATCACGACCTTGCCGTGGCGGCGCACTGAAACGATGGTGGTCAAGGGTGAATCTCCACGCTGCGGGGCGAACTTGCCCGGATGGAAACTCAGATGGGGTGCCCTCCGCGGCTTTTCAACCGGCGACGGGTTTAACAGGCTGTTGAAAAACTACCTGCGTTGTCTGGCCGTCGTTAAAAACAGCCTCAAAATGCTCATTTACAACGCGTAAACTGCGCTTTTTCGGCTATTTTTGCCTCGGCCAGCCTGCCTCGCCTACGTTTTTCAACGGCCTGTCAGGCGATCAGCGGACCTGGCGCTGCTGTAACAGCAGGTTGCTGAAGCCGCCGGCTGCCAGGGTCTTCTGCGCGCTGGCCAGTTGCTCGCGGCTGGCGAAGGGGCCGACCAGTACGCGGTGCCAGGTTTCCTCGCGCACCTTGCCGGTTTCCACCCGTACGTTCTGGCCGAGCAGGATGATCTGCGCGCGCAGGCCGTCCGCGTCATCGCGTTTGCGGAACGAGCCGGCCTGCAGGAAGAACTGCGTGGTGACCGGCGCGTTGGCCAGCACGGGTGGCGGGGGCGGCGGCACCTGACCGTTGAGCGCGGCCTCGGCGCGGGCAGTGTCAATCTTCGCGGCCTCTTCCGGGGTGACCGGCTTTTGCTCAGGCACGGGTGGTGGCGTTTCTTCCAGGGCCTGCGGCAGGATCACTTCCGACTCCGGCAGCAGGGTGTAGAAATCGTACTTGGGCCTGGATGGCTCGGGTTGCGTCGGCTTCGGCTCGGGCTTGGTGCTGCGCACCTGTTCGCCCTTGTCGCGCTTGATCTCGTCACGGCCCGGTTCGAGGCTGAACAGGAACATGAAGAAACCGCCGACCACCAGACCGCAAGCCAGCCAGATCCAGCCCGGTACGGGCTTCTTCGCCGGGGCCTGATAGCGACTGGCGCCGCGTTTCGGCGCCGGCTTCTTGCGCGCTGCCATTTACATCCGCTCCAGAGTTTCCAGGCCGAGCAGCTCCAGGCCTTGCTTGAGCGTGCGACCGGTCAGGGCAGCCAGGCGCAGACGGCTGTCACGGGTGGCTTCGTCCTCGGCACTCAGGATCGGGCAGTTTTCGTAGAAGCTGGAGAACAGGCCGGCGAGGTCATACAGGTAGGCACAAAGGATGTGCGGCGTGCCCTTGTCGGCGACGTTGCCAAGCAGCTCGTTGAATTGTGCCACCTTGGCGGCCAGGGCTTGCTCCTGATCGGCAACCAGGGTGATTTGCCCGCCAATCTCGTCCACGCCCTTGCCCAGCTTGCGGAACACACCGGCCACGCGGGTGTAGGCGTACAGCAGATAGGGTGCGGTATTGCCTTCGAAGCTCAGCATCAGGTCGAAGTTGAAGCTGTAGTCGCTGGTGCGGTGCTTGGACAGGTCGGCGTATTTCACCGAGGCGATGCCCACTACGCGGGCGATTCTGCGCAGCTCGTCTTCGGCCAGGTCCGGGTTCTTGTCCTTGACCAGGCTGTAGGCGCGCTGTTCGGCTTCGTCGAGCAGGTGCACCAGCTTCACGGTGCCGCCGTCGCGGGTCTTGAACGGGCGGCCGTCCGGGCCGTTCATGGTGCCGAAGCCCATGTGCTCCATTTCCATGTTGGCAGGTACGAAACCGGCCAGGCGTGCGCAGGCGAAGACCATCTGGAAGTGCAAGGCCTGGCGCTGGTCGACGAAGTACAGCACGCGGTCGGCCTTGAGCGTGCCAGCGCGGTAGCGGGTCGCAGCGAGGTCCGTGGTGGCGTACAGGTAGCCGCCGCCGGCCTTCTGCACGATCAGCGGCAGCGGGTTGCCTTCGGCATTCTTGAACTCGTCCATGAATACGCACTGCGCGCCGTTGTCCTCGGTCAGCAGGCCCTTGGCGGTGAGGTCGGCGACTACCTGTGGCAGGTCGTCGTTGTAGGCACTCTCGCCCTTGACGTCGGCCATGCTCAGCTTGACGCCGAGACGGTCATACAGCGCCTGGCAGTGCGACAGGGAGATGTCGTTGAAACGGTGCCAAAGGCGCAGGCACTCGGCGTCGCCGGCCTGCAGCTGCACCACCAGCTCGCGGGCGCGGTCGGCGAACTCAGGGGATTCGTCGAAGCGCTTCTTGGCGGCGCGGTAGAAACCTTCCAGGTCGGCCAGCTCGCTTTCGGCGGCGGTCGGGTTTTCCTGCATGTAGGCCAGCAGCATGCCGAACTGGGTGCCCCAGTCACCGACGTGGTTCTGGCGGATCACCGTGTCGCCGAGGAACTCCAGTACGCGCGCCACGCTGTCGCCGATGATGGTCGAGCGCAGGTGGCCGACGTGCATTTCCTTGGCCAGGTTGGGCGCCGACAGGTCGACCACCACGCGCTGTGCCGGGCCGTTCTTGCGTACGCCGAGCCTGGCATCGGCCAGTGCGGCTTCCAGGCGCTGGGCCAGGGCATCACTGTTCTGGAAAAAGTTGAGAAAACCGGGGCCGGCGATTTCCACCTTGGTGATCTGCTCATCGGCCGGCAGGGCTGCGATGAGTTTTTCGGCCAGGTCGCGCGGCTTCATGCCGGCGGGTTTGGCCAGCATCATGGCGATGTTGCTGGCGAAGTCACCGTGGCTCTTGTCCTTGGTGTTCTCCACCTGGATGGCCGGCGTCAGGCCGGCAGGCAGCACGCCTTCGGCGGTCAGGCGGTCGAGGGCTTGCTGGATCAGGTGGCGAATGCTGTCTTTCATGTTCGGCTCGGGTTGCCTTGGGGCTTTGGTCGAAAACTGCGCATTATAAGAGCAGCTACAAGCTGCAAGCCATAACTTGTAGGGTGCGCCATGCGCACCAAGGGTTGCCTGGTTGCGAATCGAGAAGCGGATGCGCACGGCGCACCCTACGGTTCGGCGAAGCGGTGGTGCGTCAAAACAGGTCGATCGGGTCGACGTCCAGCGACCAGCGCACCGCGCGGCCGCTGGGCATTTGCTCCAACGCATGCAGCCAGTGGTTGAGCAGGCGGTGCAAAGGTGCACGGGCATTGCCCTGCAGCAGCAGTTGCGCACGGAAGCGCCCAGCGCGGCGCTCCATCGGTGCGGGGACCGGGCCGAGCAGTTCGATGCCGGTCAAGCCCAGCTCTCCCAGTAAATGCTCGGCCTCGCTGCAGGCTTCATCAAGAAAACTTTCCGCCTGGCCAGGCTTGTGCGCTTCGGCGCGAAGCAGCGCCAGGTGGCAGAACGGCGGCAGGCCGGCGCTGCGACGTTCGCTCAGTGCCTGTTCGGCGAAGGCGAAGTAGCCTTGTTCGGTCAGTTGTACCAGCAGCGGATGGTCGGCCAGGTGGCTCTGGATGATTACCTTGCCTGGTTCCTCCGCGCGACCAGCGCGACCAGCGACCTGCACGATCAGTTGCGCCATGCGCTCGCTGGCGCGGAAGTCGGCTGAGAACAGGCCGCCGTCGGCATCGAGAATCGACACCAGCGTCACCCGTGGGAAGTGGTGGCCCTTGGCAAGCATCTGGGTGCCCACCAGGATGCACGGCTCGCCCTTGTTGATTGTGGCGAACAGGCGATCCATCGCGCCCTTGCGCGAGGTGCTGTCACGGTCGATGCGCAGCACCGGGTAGTCGGGGAACAGCACCGCCAGGCGCTCTTCGGCGCGCTCGGTGCCGGCGCCGACCGGGCGCAAGTCGACGTGCTGGCATTTCGGGCAGTTGCTCGGTTGCTTTTCGACATGGCCGCAGTGATGACAGCGCAGTTCCTGGTAGCGCTGGTGCACGGTCATACGCGCATCGCAACGCGGGCACTCGGACAGCCAGCCGCAGTCGTGGCAGAGCAGGGTCGGGGCGAAGCCGCGGCGGTTGAGAAACACCAGCACCTGCTGTCCGGCCGCCAGAGTCTGGGCGATGGCCTGCTGCATTGGCCCGGAGATGCCCGAGTCCAGTGGCCGGCTCTTCACGTCCAGGCGCAGGAAGCGTGGCTGGCTGGCGCCGCCGGCGCGCTGAGTCAGCTTGAGCAGGGCGTAGCGGCCGCTGTGGGCGTTGTGCAGGCTTTCCAGCGAGGGCGTCGCCGAACCGAGCACGATAGGCACGTTTTCCTGGCGGGCGCGTACCAGAGCCAGGTCGCGTGCGTGGTAGCGCAGGCCTTCCTGCTGTTTATAAGAGGCGTCGTGTTCTTCGTCGACGATGATCAGTCCTGGGTTCTTCATCGGCGTGAACAGCGCCGAGCGCGTACCGATGATGATGTCGGCCTCGCCATCGCGAGCGGCCAGCCAGGCGTCCAGGCGCTCGCGATCATTCACCGCCGAATGCAGCAAGGCGATGCGTGCGTTGAAACGGCGGGAAAAACGGTCGAAGGTCTGCGGGCCGAGGTTGATCTCCGGGATCAGTACCAGCGCCTGCTTGCCGGCCTCCAGGCACTGGTGGATCAGTTGCAGATAGACCTCGGTCTTGCCGCTGCCGGTGACGCCGGCGAGCAGAAAGGCATTGAACTGATCCCAGTTCGACGCCACGGCATTCACTGCTGCGCGCTGCTCGGCGTTGAGCGGCAATTCCGGTTGTGCCAGCCAGTGCGCCGGCTTGGCATGAGGTTGGGTGCGGCGCACCTCGACCCGCACCAGTCCCTTCTCATGCAGTAACTGCAGGCTGTCGCGGTTGAGTTGCAGTTGGCTGAGCAGGCTGTGGGCCACGCCGTGTGGATGTTGCGCCAGCGCCTTGAGTGCGTCGCGCTGGCGTGGGGCGCGGGCCAGGCGTGGGTCGTCGACGCTGGCGTCTTTATTGACCAGCCAGTAGCGCTCCTGGCGGGTTTCGGCCGGCTCGCCCTGACGTAGCAATACCGGCAGGGCCCAGCTCAGGGTGTCGCCAAGGCTGTGCTGATAGTACTGCGCAGTCCACAGGCACAGCTTGAACAGCGACGCTGGCAGCGGTGGGCGGGCGTCGAGCAGTTCCAGGGCGGGCTTGAGTTTGTCGGTGGGGACGTCGCTCTGATTGTCGACCTCCACCAGCACGCCGATCATCTCGCGCCGGCCGAAAGGCACGCGCAGGCGTACGCCGGGCTGCAAGGCGCTGCGCGACACGCCAGCGGGGGCGAGGTAGTCGAACAGGCGGCGCAGCGGCGAGGGCAGGGCGAGGCGCAGGATCAGGTTGGGCAAGCCAGAAGCTCCATTGACAGGCCGGCGATCTTAACACGCGACGACCGGCGCCTTGCGTGGCTTGCATCGGCTTGCGCGTCTGGTAAGATGCGCGGCCTATTTCTGTGCGGTGCCTGACATTGGTCGGGTGGCGGCACGACTACCCTGAGGAAAGCACGATGAAAGCCGATATCCATCCGAACTATGTCGAAATCGACGCTACCTGCTCCTGCGGTAACGTGATCAAGACCCGCTCCACCCTGGGCAAGAACCTGAGCCTCGACGTTTGCTCCGAGTGCCACCCGTTCTACACCGGTAAGCAGAAAGTGCTGGACACCGGCGGCCGTATCGATCGCTTCAAGCAGCGCTTCGGCGTATTCGGCGCCAAGTAAGCGACCGAACGATTACGGAACGTGCCATGCACCTGTCCGTGAATCTGAAAAAGGCGTCCCTGGTGGGCGCCTTTTTCGTTTCTCTGCTTGGCGCCGATCTGGCCCAGGCCTTCTGCCCGCAGCGCGCCGATCTGGCGCAGGTCGCGGTGCGCCAGGTAGTCGATGGTGACACGGTGCGCCTGGCCGACGGGCGCAGCATCCGCCTGATCGGCATCAACGCGCCTGAACTGGGGCGCAAGGGACGCAGCGACGAGCCTTATGCGGTGCAGGCCAAGCGCCGCTTGCAGGCGCTGGTCGATGCCAGCGATGGTCGGGTCGGTCTGCTCTACGGCGCGCAGCGCAAGGATCGCTACGGGCGTACCCTGGCCCATCTCTACGACCGCCAGGGGCGTAATCTCGAAGCGCAACTCTTGGGCGAAGGCCTCGGCTTCATGGTGGCGGTGGCGCCCAATACGGCGCTGGTGACTTGCCAGGCGAAAGCCGAGCGCGTGGCGCGCAGCCAGCGGCTTGGCTTGTGGCGTGATGAGCAGGTTAAGACGGCTGGTCAGCTACGCAGTGGCGGCTTCGCCCTGCTCGGTGGGCGGGTTACTGGCGTGCAGCGCAATCGCGGCGGCCTCTGGCTCGATCTCGATGGTGGGCGGGTGTTGCGCGTTGCACCAGAACTGCTTGGTGAGTTCGACATGCGCGCCTTGCAGAAACTCAAGGGGCGGCGAGTGGAGGCGCGTGGCTGGGTCATCGATCGCCAGAGTCGCGGCGGCTTGAAATCCGGGCAGGCACGCTGGATGCTGCCGCTTACCCATTCGGCGATGCTGGAGGTGTTGCCATGATGCGTGCATTGACGCTGTGTCTGTTCTGCAGCTGGTTGGCGGGTTGTGCGGTCAATCCCGCTACTGGCCGCACCGATTTCGTGATGATGAGCGAACGCCAGGAGCTGGATCTTGGTGCGCGCTACAACCAGGAAATCCTCAAGCAATACCCGCGTTACGAAGATGCCAAACTGCAGGCCTATATCCAGCGCGTGGGTGAGCGTGTGGCGCGCAGCAGCCATCGTAATCAGCTCAACTACGTCTTCACTCTGGTGGACAGTCCGGACGTCAACGCCTTCGCCCTGCCGGGGGGCTACATCTATATCCATCGTGGGCTGCTCGCCTACCTCAACTCCGAGGCGGAGCTGGCGGCCGTGCTGGGCCATGAGGTCGGTCACGTGACCGCGCGCCATAGCGTGCGCCAGCAAAGTCAGTCCACGGCCTGGGGCTTGCTCGGTCAGGCTGCGGCCATCGGTACCGGTGTCGGAGCGGTGGGGGATCTGACCAGCGCCATGGGCAATGCCTTCGTGCGCGGCTACGGGCGCGACATGGAGCTGGAGGCCGATGGCCTGGGCGCGCAATACCTGGCGCGTGGTGGCTACGATCCGCAGGCGATGATCGAAGTGGTC
Source organism: Pseudomonas sp. EggHat1 (assembly GCF_014892995.1). Classification (NCBI taxonomy): domain Bacteria; kingdom Pseudomonadati; phylum Pseudomonadota; class Gammaproteobacteria; order Pseudomonadales; family Pseudomonadaceae; genus Pseudomonas; species Pseudomonas sp. EggHat1. The sequence continues at coordinate 716,395 of NZ_JACKQK010000001.1, read as the reverse complement.
AAGGTGCTCAAGGGGCAGGAGGACTTCGCTCGCGAGCAGGCTGCCAAGCGGGGCGAGGCACCTGCAGCGGGTGGGTACCACGGCTTGTTCGACACGCACCCGGACAATGATCGACGTCTGCAGGAAGTCATTGGCCCTGCGCGTGCATTGGTGGGCGGCAATCAGGAAGTGGGGCGCGACAATTTCCTGCAGATGCTCGACGGCCTGGTGTTCGGCGATTCGGCTGCCAGCGGAATTCGCCGTGGGCGCAATTTCTATCACGGCGAGCTGGACTTCGCCCTGACCTACCCGCAGGGCTGGCAACTGGTCAATCGCCCGGATGTGTTGATCGGCCACACCCCGGATGAGCAAGCCTTTATCGCCATGACCCTGGAGGCGGTGGAAAAAGGTCTTTCGCCTGCCGAGTTCCTGCGCAAGCGCGTCGGCAGTCAGCGTCTGGTGGCGGGCGAGGAGTTGCGTCTTGGTGCGCTGCAGGGCTATACGGCGGTGTTGCAGGGCCAATCGGCGCGGCGCGTTGCGGTGATCTATCGGGGCGACAATGCCTACCTGTTCGTGGCGGCGGTGAAAGGGCGTGCGTCGCTGGAAACCGAGGACCAACGTTTCCTCGATGTCATCCGCAGTTACCGGCCGCTCAAGGCGGCTGAGCGCAAGCTGGCCGAGCCAGTGCGCTTGCGTCTGGTGCGGGTCAAGACGGGGCAGGGCATCTCTGCTTTGGCCAAGGATTCGCCGCTGGCGGTTGATGGCGAGGCGCAGCTGAGGCTGCTTAACGGGCTCTATCCGAGTGGTGAGCCGCGCCCCGGCCAGTGGCTGAAAACGCTGCGCTAGCGCGGCGCCTCAATCGCGACCGAACGGTCTTGTGCAGGTGTATACAACTTGCGTATCCTCGGCCGCCTGCCCGTTCAACAGCCAACAAAAGCGGAAATGCCACTATGTCAGATCTAAAAACTGCCGCTCTCGAATATCACGCCCAGCCCCGCCCCGGTAAGCTGAGCGTCGAGTTGACCAAAGCCACTGCTACTGCCCGCGACCTGTCGCTGGCCTACAGCCCGGGTGTCGCTGAGCCGGTTCGCGAAATCGCTCGTGATGCCGAGCTGGCCTACCGTTACACCGGTAAAGGCAACCTGGTAGCCGTTATTTCCGATGGCACCGCCATCCTCGGCCTGGGTAACCTCGGTCCGCTGGCCTCCAAGCCGGTCATGGAAGGTAAAGGCGTGCTGTTCAAGCGTTTCGCTGGTATCGATGTGTTCGATATCGAAGTCGATTCGGAAAGCCCGCAGGCCTTCATCGACACCGTAAAACGCATCTCCATTACCTTCGGCGGCATCAACTTGGAAGATATCAAGGCCCCCGAATGTTTCGAGATCGAGCGCGCGCTGATCGAGCAGTGCGACATCCCGGTATTCCACGATGACCAGCATGGCACCGCGATCGTCACAGCTGCCGGCATGCTCAACGCCCTGGAAATCGCCGGCAAAACCCTTGAAGAGGCGAAGATCGTCTGCCTGGGTGCCGGTGCTGCCGCTATCTCCTGCATGAAGTTGCTGGTGAGCATGGGCGCCAAGGTCGAGAACATCTTCATGATCGACCGCAAGGGCGTGGTGCACGCTGGTCGCGATGATCTGAACCAGTACAAGGCGGTGTTCGCTCATGAAACCGATCGTCGCACCCTGTCCGATGCGCTCGACGGCGCGGATGTGTTCGTCGGCCTGTCTGGCGCCAACCTGCTGAGCCCGGAAGATCTCAAGCGCATGGCGGCCAACCCGATCGTCTTCGCCTGCTCCAATCCTGACCCGGAAATCAAGCCGGAGCTGGCACACGAGACGCGCAACGACGTGATCATGGCCACCGGTCGTTCCGACTACCCGAACCAGGTCAACAACGTTCTGGGTTTCCCCTTCATCTTCCGCGGTGCTCTGGACGTACGCGCCACCCGCATCAACGAAGAGATGAAGATCGCCGCAGCGCTGGCACTGCGCGACCTGGCCAAGCTGCCGGTACCGCAGGACGTCTGTGACGCCTACGGTGGTATCGCGCTGTCGTTCGGTCGTGAGTACATCATTCCGAAGCCGATGGATCAGCGTCTGATCACCGTGGTTTGCGATGCCGTGGCCAAGGCTGCCATCGAATCCGGTGTGGCGACCCTGCCCTATCCGAAGCACTATCCGCTGAAATCGGTGGATGAAGTATTCAACGGCTGATCAGCCGAGTAGTAAAAAACCCGCCTCGGCGGGTTTTTTATTGCCTGTGATTCGGCTCAAGGCAGCGCTTGCCGTCGCCTGAGCCTCGTCCTAGAACAAGTCGATCGGTGCCATCTCGTCGGCCGGCAGCGGGCTGCCAGGTACGCCCATGCCAGGTTCGAACTCGCTCATCGGGGGTGGCGAGTCTTCGCTTTTGAACAATTCGAAGTAGGCGTCCGGGGTGCCAGGTGCTGCAGCGCGGCCACTGATCGGGTCGACGCGCAGCGTCAGCAGACCCTTGGGTTCCTTGGGCGGATGGTTGGGGTGATCCTTGAGTACCGCGCCCATGTAGTTCATCCAGATCGGCAGCGCGACAGTGCCGCCGTACTCATGGCGGCCCAGGCTCTCGGGCTGGTCGAAGCCTGCCCAGACGGTGGTCACATAGTCGGCGTTGTAGCCAGAGAACCAGCTGTCCTTGGACTCATTGGTAGTGCCGGTCTTGCCGGCCAGGTCATTGCGGCCAAGGGCGAGAGCGCGTCGGCCGGTACCGCGCTTGATCACGTCCTGCAGCATGCTGGTCATGATGTAGGCGGTGCGTTCGTCGATGATCTGCTCGGCGACCTTGGGTTCTTCCAGCGGCAACTCGTCGGTTGCGTTGACGGTGAGACTGGCGTTCTCCTCGGCCGGCGCGCTGCCTGGCACGCGTGCCGGGTTGGCACGGAACAGCGGTTTGCCGTCGCGATCGTCGATGCGTTCGATCAGGTAGGGCTCGACCTTGTAACCGCCATTGGCGAAGGTGGCCCAGCCCTCTGCAATTTCCATGGGTGTCAGGCTGGCGGTGCCGAGTGCCAGCGACAGGTTGCGCGGCAGATCTTGTGGGTCGAAGCCGAAGCGCTCGATGTAACGAAGGCTGCGGTCGATACCCATGTCCTGCAGCAGGCGGATGGAAACCAGGTTGCGCGACTTGTACAGCGCTTCACGCATCCGAATCGGGCCGAGGAAGGTGTTGTTGTCGTTCTTCGGGCGCCATTTCTGCGACAGGTAATCGTCGGAGAGGATGATTGGTGCATCGTTGACCAGCGTTGCTGCGGTGTAGCCGCTATCCAGTGCCGCGCTATAGATGAAGGGCTTGAAGCTCGAGCCCGGCTGGCGCTTGGCCTGCACTGCGCGGTTGTAGTTGCTCTGGTCGAATGAGAAGCCGCCGACCAGCGACTGAATGGCGCCGCTGTATGGGTCGAGGGAAACCAGCGCGCTCTGCGCCGCTGGAACCTGAGTGAAACGCAGGCTGCCATCTTCCTGGCGCTGTACGCGAACGATATCGCCGACCTGGGCGACATCGCCAGGTTGCTGTGGTCGCGGCCCCAGGCTGTTGGTATTGAGGAATGGGCGAGCCCATTTCATGCTGTCCCACGAGACAGCTTGTTCTTCACCGTTACGGGTCAATACCAGGATGCCGCTTTTCTCGACCTGGGTAACCACCGCTGGTTCCAGGCCGCCGATGCTGCGGTACTTGCCCAGCTCGGCCTGCCAGGTTTCGCGGGTCATGCCCGGCAAGCGACTCTCAGGGCCACGGTAGCCGTGACGTTGGTCGTAGGCGATCAGTCCGTCACGTAGCGCGGTATTGGCCGCTTCCTGTAGATGGCTGGGTACGGTGGTGGTGACGTTGAAGCCTTCGGTATAAGCCTCGCTGCCATAGCGTCCGACCATTTCCGCACGCGCCATCTCGGCTATGTAGGGAGCGCTCAGTTCCGGAGTCGGAACGTGATAGCGGGCGTCGACCTCTTCGGCCAGTGCTTGCTCGTAGCTGGCCTGGTCGATGCGGCCGAGGCGGTAAAGACGGCCGAGAATCCAGTCGCGGCGCTCCTTGGCCCGTGTCGGGTTGACCAGCGGGTTGTAGCGCGATGGTGCTTTCGGCAGGCCGGCAATCATCGCCATCTGCGCCAGGTTGAGTTCGCGGATCGATTTACCGTAGTACACCTGTGCGGCAGCTTCGATGCCATAGGCGCGGTGGCCGAGGTAGATCTTGTTGACGTAGAGCTCGAGGATTTCGTCCTTGCTCAGCTCGCGCTCGATCTGCAGCGCCAGGAGAATTTCGGTAGCCTTGCGTGAGAAGCTGCGCTCACTGGTGAGGAAGAAATTCTTCGCCACCTGCATGGTGATGGTGCTGCCACCGCTCTGAATCTGGCCGCTTTTCAATAATTGCGTGGCAGCGCGCATCAGGCTGGTCACATCGACGCCATAATGATTGGCGAAATTATCGTCTTCAGCAGCCAGCAGGGCGCTGATGAATGCCTTGGGGATCTCGTCGAAGCGAATGGGCGAACGGCGCATCTCGCCGAACTCGGCGATCAGCTTGGCGTCGCTGCTGTAGACGCGCAGAGGAATCTGCAGCTGTACCTGACGCAGCGATTCGACGGACGGAAGGGTCGGGCTAAGATAAAGAAACGCGCCGCTGAAACTGAGCAACAGCCCACAAAAAACGGCAACGCAAGACCACCAGATGAACTTCAGCAGGCGTATCAAAATGTTCGGAATTCCAAGTAAAAGAATGAGTTAAGCAGGAGTCGAGGCAAAAAGGGAAAAGCTGATCACATTATAAGCGTTTTTTTTCCCGGGGAGCCATTTGCGCTTCTGTCAAGACTGATATTTAATGTGGAAAAACATAAATAGTCCGTAAGTCGCGGATGCCAATAGGAAAACGGTCGTGCTAGGGCTCTTCACTAAGAAAGCGAATACGCTGCTGGGGATTGATATCAGCTCGACTTCGGTCAAGCTCCTCGAACTGAGTCGCTCGGGAAGCCGCTACAAGGTAGAGGCTTATTCAGTCGAGCCGCTTCCACCTAACGCAGTGGTAGAGAAGAACATCGCCGAGCTGGAGGGGGTCGGTCAGGCGCTCTCTCGCGTGTTGGCCAAGGCCAAGAGCGGCGTCAAGACGGCTGCAGTTGCTGTGGCGGGTTCGGCTGTTATCACCAAGACCATCGAAATGGAAGCCGGTCTTTCCGAGGACGACTTGGAAAACCAGCTGAAGATCGAGGCTGATCAATACATTCCCTACCCGCTGGAAGAAGTCGCCATCGATTTCGAAGTGCAGGGGCCGGCGCCGCGTAACCCCGATCGGGTCGAGGTGCTGCTGGCTGCATGCCGCAAGGAGAACGTGGAGGTCCGCGAGGCGGCTCTGGCGCTCGCTGGGCTTACCGCGAAAGTGGTCGACGTCGAGGCGTATGCCCTCGAGCGCGCCTACGGACTACTGGAGGCGCAGTTGGGTGGCGGCCACGATGAGCTGACCGTCGCGGTGGTGGATATTGGCGCGACGATGACCACGCTCAGTGTTCTGCACAATGGCCGCACCATCTACACCCGCGAGCAGCTTTTCGGCGGCAAGCAGCTGACCGAGGAAATCCAGCGTCGCTACGGGCTGTCGGTCGAGGAAGCTGGTCTTGCCAAGAAGCAAGGCGGTCTTCCAGATGACTACGACAGTGAGGTTTTGCAGCCGTTCAAAGAAGCTGTCGTTCAGCAGGTTTCGCGTTCGCTGCAGTTCTTCTTCGCCGCCGGGCAGTTCAATGATGTCGACTACATCCTCCTGGCTGGCGGCACCGCGTCCATTCCTGATCTCGATCGGCTGATCCAGCAAAAGATCGGTACGCAGACGCTAGTGGCCAATCCCTTTGCCGATATGGCGCTGAGCAGCAAGGTCAACGCCGGTGCATTGGCCAGTGATGCGCCGGCACTGATGATTGCCTGTGGTCTGGCGATGAGGAGTTTCGACTGATGGCGCGGATTAACCTACTTCCCTGGCGTGAACAGCTGCGTGAGGAACGCAAGCAGCGGTTTTTGGTTACGCTGGTTGGTGTGCTCGTCGTGGCTGCTGGCGTTGTTTTTCTGGGCGACCAATTGCTCAACGGGGCAATTGATCAGCAGAATGCCCGCAATGAATTTGTAAGAAAGGAAATTGCAGTACTTGATGCCCGTATCAAGGAAATCAGTGAGTTGAAGACTCGCCGTCAGCAGCTGCTGGAACGGATGAAGATTATTCAGGACTTGCAGGGGAATCGCCCTGTTATTGGACGCGTCTTCGACCAACTGGTGCGAACTTTGCCGGATGGCGTTTATTTTTCCAGTGTGAAGATGGTTGGGAAGAAGATCGATATTCTGGGCGCGGCGGAGTCTAACAACCGAGTTTCCAACCTGATGCGTAACTTGGACGCTTCTGAATGGTTGAACGCGCCTAACCTAACTCAGGTCAAGGCTACAACAGCGGGGGCACTGGATCAGGCCAATGTTTTCCAACTGAGCGTGCAGCAGACTCAGCCTGCAGCAGAAGCAGTCGAGGGTAATCAAAAATGAGTCTGGCCGAATCCATCGATAGTCTGCGCAAATTCGATCTGAATGATCTTGATGTTAATAACGTAGGTTCTTGGCCTGGTGCCGTGAAGGGGGTGGTTTTTGCCTTGTTCTTCGTGGCTGTGCTTGGTGCGGGCTATTACTTCCATCTGAGTGATCTGCGTGCCGATCTGGATCGTGTTACATCGGAAGAGGAAAGCCTGAAGCAGCAGTTCTCTATCAAGGCATCTCAGGCGGCGAACCTTGAGGCCTATAAGGAGCAGATGAAGGAAATGGAGGTTCGCTTCGGTGCATTGTTGAGCCAGCTGCCCAGCGATACCGAGGTTCCTGGTTTGCTGGAAGACATCACGCGTACCGGGCTTGGCAGCGGGTTGGAGTTTGAGGAAATCAAGCTGCTTCCGGAGGTCACGCAGCAGTTCTATATCGAACTGCCGATCCAGATGGCGGTAGTGGGTGGTTACCATGACCTGGCTACGTTTGTCAGTGGCGTGGCGAGTCTCCCTCGTATTGTGACGTTGCATGACTTTGAAATTAAGCCAGTTGAAAAAGACTCTGCATCATCTACTTTGCGGATGAATATCCTTGCCAAGACTTATCGTTATAATGATAAGGGGCTGGAAAAATGAAGACATTTAAGTTGCTTTTCTTGGCCTGTTTGTCCAGTGGCTTGATTGGTTGTGGTGGTGGTGACTTCTCTGATCTCCAGGTATTTATGGACGAGGTTCGCTCCAGGCCAAAGGGCGATATCGAACCCTTACCTAAAGTCCCTCCTTATGAAGCCTTTATTTACGGGGCAGCTGCTTTGCGGAGTCCTTTTCAGCCTCCGGTCAAAGTTGACACCGTCAGTCGTGTCAAGGGTGCTCCGGAAGTTCGCCCTGACGAGAGTAGGGTCAAGCAATTTCTGGAAGGCTTCAATATTGAGGCGTTCGAAATGGTAGGGACGCTTTCGAACGATAGCGGCTTTTTCGCACTTGTCGGTGGCGCTGGTGGGGTTCACCGGGTCAAGGTCGGTGACTATTTAGGGCGAAACCATGGGCGTGTGGTGTCCGTGGACGAGGCCAAGATCGACGTAATAGAAATAGTGCCGGATGGTGATCAGGGTTGGCTTGAAAGGCCGCGAAGCCTAACGCTCAAAGAGCGCTCTTAACAGGCGGGAACAAATATGAAAAATAATTTTCAGTCTGCACAACGGAAGTATGTAATGAACAGCTCGTTCTCGCGATTCGGTCTTTCTGTTGCGGCCCTTTTAATGTCTCCGGCCCTGCTCGCGGCAAGCTTGAACAGCTTGGATGTCGCCGCTCTACCGGGAGACCGAGTTGAGTTGAAATTGACCTTCGATGAGCCTATTCCAGCGCCTCGAGGCTATACCATCGAGCAACCTGCGCGTATTGCCCTCGACTTGCCGGGCGTGTCCAATAATCTGGGCAGCAAGAACCGTGAAATAGGGACGGGCAACGCGCGTAGCTTGACTGTAGTTGAGGCCAAGGATCGCACTCGACTTATCGTCAATCTGACCAATCTGGCGCCATATACAACTCGCGTTGACGGCAATGCCCTGTTCGTAATTGTCGGGGATGGTCCGCTATCTTCTGCGGCGAGCGTAAGCTCTGCGTCGGTTGCAAGTCCTGCTCCTGTTGCGTCTGCGCCCACTGCTCGTGCTGTCGCAGGTGTTCGCTCGGTCAGTGATATCGACTTCCAGCGCGGCGAGCAGGGCGAGGGTAATATCGTGATTTCCCTGTCCGACCCCAAGATCAGCCCAGATGTTCAGGAGCAGGGCGGGAAGATTCGTATTGATTTTCCCAAGACTCAATTACCGGAGTCGCTGCGCGTGCGGTTGGATGTAAAGGATTTCGCCACGCCCGTACAATTCGTCAATGCCAGCGCTTCAGCTGATCGCGCGAGTATCGTTGTGGAGCCAACGGGCCTCTATGATTATCTGGTGTTTCAGGCGGACAACAAACTGACGATCAGCGTCAAGCCTCTTACTGAAGAAGATGCAGTTCGCCGTAAGGCGGATCGCTTCACCTACACAGGTGAAAAGCTTTCTCTGAATTTCCAGGACATCGATGTGCGTTCGGTGCTGCAGTTGATCGCCGATTTCACGGATCTGAACCTGGTCGCAAGTGACACGGTTCGCGGCAACATCACCTTGCGTCTGCAGAACGTGCCTTGGGATCAGGCCCTGGATCTGGTGCTCAAGACCAAGGGGCTCGATCAGCGCAAGGTCGGTAACGTGCTGATGGTTGCTCCGGCGGATGAGATTGCTGCTCGTGAACAGCAGGAGTTGGCCGTACAGAAGCAAGTGGCCGAGCTTGCGCCGCTGCGCAAGGACATCATTCAGTTGAACTATGCCAAGGCATCCGACATTGCCAAGCTCTACGAAGAGGGTTCTTCCGGCACGCTGAAGGATGATATGCGGGGCTCGGTGATTTTTGATGACCGCACCAACAGTCTCATCGTAACCCTGACTCAGGAGCGTATCGACGAATTGCGCCGCATCGTCACTCAGCTGGATATTCCGGTTCGCCAAGTAATGATCGAAGCTCGTATCGTCGAAGCGAATGTCGATTATGACAAGTCGCTTGGTGTTCGCTGGGGTGGGAACATCGGTTCTGGTAATTGGAATGCCTGGGGTAAGAATGGCAATCTCGAACTGGGCGAAGAGACCGATGGTGTTCAGCAGATCGATGTTCCGTTTAACACGCCCTTCGTTGATATGGGGGTGAACGGAAGCACCTCGGGCATAGGTATTGGCTTTATTACGAACAATACCGTCTTGGATCTGCAGTTGAGTGCGATGGAGAAGTCTGGTTCTGGTGAGGTTGTTTCTCAGCCGAAGGTCGTAACCTCCGACAAGGAAACCGCGAAGATCCTCAAGGGTACCGAAGTGCCCTATCAGGAGGCGAGTTCCAGCGGTGCGACCAGTACCTCCTTCAAAGAGGCGGCACTTTCGCTTGAGGTGACGCCGCAAATCACGCCCGACAATCGCGTTCTCATGGAGGTGAAGGTCACCAAGGATGCTCCTGACTTCTCTGTGGCATCTTCAACGGGTGGCATCCCTGCCATCAGCAAGAACGAAGTCAATGCCAAGGTTCTTGTGGCTGATGGTGAAACGATCGTCATTGGTGGTGTCTATTCCAACACCCAGTCCAAGTCAGTGGACAAGGTACCTTTCCTGGGGGATCTCCCTTTTATCGGGCGGGTGTTCAAGCGTGATCTGGTTCAGGACAGAAAGGCGGAATTGCTTGTATTCCTCACTCCGCGCATCATGAACAACCAAGCCATTGCCGTGAACCGATGACCTAAGTGCGGAATGTAATCCTCGTGGGCCCGATGGGAGCTGGAAAGAGCACCATCGGGCGTTTGCTTGCAAAAGAACTGCGTTTGTCTTTCAAGGACTCCGACAAGGAGATCGAGCAGCGTACCGGTGCCGATATACCCTGGATTTTCGATGTCGAGGGTGAGCAGGGCTTTCGTGAGCGGGAGCGGGCGGTGATCGCCGAGCTTTCGATGCAGGACGGTCTTGTGCTGGCGACTGGCGGCGGAGCGGTCATGCGTCCGGAGAATCGCCAAGCGCTGCATGCTGGTGGCCGAGTCGTCTACCTGCATACTTCGGTGGAGCAGCAGATCGATCGCACGTCACGTGATCGCAATCGTCCGTTATTACGCACGGCCAATCCGGCTCAGGTACTCAGGGATCTGATGGCCATGCGTGATCCTCTGTATCGAGAGGTCGCTGATATCATCATCGAGACGGACGAGCGGCCGCCGCGCATGGTGGTTCAGGAAATTCTCGCGCGTCTGGAAGCCTTGTCGCCCCGTTAAAGCGCGGGGCGAACTGCGCTATCCTAGTGGCCTTTTTATTCTGGGGGCCTCATGCAGACTCTTCGCGTCGATCTCGCCGAACGCAGCTATCCCATTTATATCGGTCAGGGGCTGCTGTCCCGCCCTGAACTGCTCGCGCAGCACATAGCAGGGCGGCAGGTGGCGATCGTGACCAACGACACCGTCGCGCCGCTGTATCTGCAAACGCTGCAGCAGGCTCTCGAAGGCTACAGCGTCACCTCTGTAGTGCTGCCTGACGGTGAGGCGTTCAAGAACTGGGAAACCTTGCAACTGATCTTCGATGGTCTGCTGAGTGCTCGACATGATCGCCGCACCACTGTCGTGGCGCTTGGTGGGGGCGTGATTGGTGATATGGCGGGCTTTGCAGCGGCCTGTTACCAGCGTGGTGTCGATTTCATCCAGGTCCCGACGACCCTGCTTTCTCAAGTCGATTCGTCGGTGGGCGGCAAGACTGGCATCAATCATCCGCTGGGCAAGAACATGGTGGGCGCCTTCTACCAGCCCAAGGCCGTTCTGATCGATACGAGCAGCCTGAATACCTTGCCCGCTCGTGAATTGTCGGCTGGCCTTGCCGAGGTCATCAAGTATGGCCTGATCTGCGATGAGCCTTTCCTGTCATGGCTGGAGCAGAATATGCCGGCCTTGCGTGTGCTCGATCAGCGGGCGCTTACCGAGGCCATCGAGCGATCCTGTGCGGCCAAGGCGCGTGTCGTCGGTGCGGATGAGCGTGAGTCAGGAGTGCGTGCCACTCTCAATCTCGGCCACACTTTTGGGCACGCCATCGAGACCGAGCAGGGTTATGGCGTTTGGCTGCATGGCGAAGCCGTTGCCGCTGGAACGGTGATGGCGTTGGAGATGTCCCATCGTCTGGGCTGGCTATCGGCGGCGGACCGAGACCGAGGTGTGCGCCTGTTGCAGGCTGCCGGACTGCCAGTGGTACCGCCGCGGGATATGACGCCTGAGCAGTTCCTCGAGCATATGGCGGTGGACAAGAAAGTGCTCGATGGTCAGCTGCGTCTCGTGTTGCTCAAGCGTTTGGGTGAGGCTGTAGTGACCGCCGACTACCCGCGTGAAATTCTCGACGCCACGCTGCGTAGCGATTACGCAGCGCTGGCTCAGTCGTCCAACTCTTGAAGAGTGATCCATGACCAGTTTGCATGCTGACGAAGCTTTCCTGGCGCATTACCAGTTCAGTCACGACCCCTTTGCGCCAAGAGTGCCTGGCTTCAAGTTCTTCCCGGCACAGAGAAAGCCGGTGCTGGGGCAATTGCATCATCTTGCGCGTTATAGCCAGCTGTTGCTGGCAGTGGTTGGTCCTGAAGGTAGTGGTAAGACTCTGCTGCGTCAGGCATTGGTCGCCAGCACCAACAAGCAGGCAGTGCAGAGCATTGTCGTTGCGCAGGGGGTCACCGGTAGCGAGGCGCTGCTGCGTCAGGTCGCTCAGGGGTTGTCCATTGCTCAGGCCGATGTGCGTTCGATTCTGGCGCAGGTTGGGCAGTTGGCGTTGACCGGGCAGGAGGTTTATCTGTTGGTCGACGACGCCGATCAACTGGATGACGCGGCACTGAAGGGCGTCCTGGCGCTTGCGGCGGGTAATGCCGAGGGGCGTCCGCATATCTTTCTGTTTGCCGAGCAGGATCTGTTGGCGCGCTTGGAAGCGTTGGCAGGTGGCGAGGAGTGTTATCACGCGATCGAGCTTCAGCCGTACGCTGAAGAGGAAACGCGCGACTACCTGGCTCAGAGGCTCGATGGCGCCGGCCAGAGTATTGATCTGTTGACCGAAGAGCAGATCGAGGACATTCATGTTCGTGCTCAGGGGTGGCCTGGGGCAATCAATCAGGAGGCGCGCGAGCTGCTGGTCGAGCAGATGCTCGCGCAGCGCTCGGCTGGTCGTGGTGCGGGCGGCGGTTTTGCCCTGCCGAAAAAGCATCTGTTGGCGCTGGCCGTCGTATTGGTCGGCGTTGCTGCTGCCTGGTTCATGCAGGGGCGCGAGTCTGCCGCGCCGGCGCCGGTGGCTAGCAATACGTCGCTACCTTTGCAGTCTTCCGCGCCAGCTGTGGAAGCTGAAGAGCCGGTGCAAGCGCCTGCTGCGGAAAGTCGCGCGCCAGCTATCGAGTTCGCGGGTGCCAGTCAGCCGCTGCCGTTGCCACTGGTGGGCGAGTCGCAGGCCGTTATTCGCCAGCCGTTGGCTGAGGCAGCAGGCGAAGAGTTGGATAACTTCGAGCCGCCTGTTTCGCCTGAGCCCTCGACAGTTACGCCGCCGTCAGCGCCAATCACTGCGGCACCGGCACCGGCACCGGCACCGGCACCGGCACCGGCACCGGCACCGGCACCGGCCAAGCAGCCTGAACCCGTTACCCCGAAACCACCAGCGCCAGCGCCGGTCCCTGCTCCCAAGCCTGCGCCCGTTCAGGCTGCGCTTTCGGGTGGAGCGACGAGTGGCTGGTACGCGCAGCAGCCGGCGTCCCGCTATGCCTTGCAGGTGGTCGGGTCGCGTTCGGAGGCCAATATTCAGGCGCTGGTGCGTGAGGGTGGCAGCGAATACCGTTACTTCAAGAAGATCCACCAGGGGCAGCCGCTGTATGTGCTGACCTATGGTAGTTTCTCCAGTCGCGACGCCGCTCAGGCCGCCGTGAAAACCCTGCCTGCCAAGCTGCAGGCCGGTAAGCCCTGGCCTCGCACCCTGGGCAGCATCCAGCAGGAAATGAGCCGCTAAGCGCTCTGTCTCAAGATGACTGCTTGGTCGTTAGCACGACCTTGCAGTCTTATCCTTCGTTTTTGCGACATAAATATTCACCCCCTCGTCACGAAAATTTGTGACGCCATGGGTGGATATGTACAATGACCTCCCTTTTGCCTATGCAAAGCTGGCCCGTGCCCGCTTTTCGGGTTTAAGTAATTGAATTAGAAAGTAATTTGCCTGAGGTCTAGGCAGCCTGGTGAGAGTTTCCCCTATGAAAGCAGGTTTGTACCGTCCTGATGAGTTCAAGGATAACTGCGGCTTCGGCTTGATCGCCCACATGCAAGGTGAGCCTAGTCATCACCTGCTCAATACCGCTATTGAGGCCCTCACCTGCATGACTCACCGCGGCGGTATCAACGCCGACGGCAAGACCGGTGATGGCTGTGGCCTGCTGATCCAGAAGCCCGATCAATTCCTGCGCGCCATCGCCCAGGAGCAATTCGGCGTCGAACTGCCTGCGCAATATGCCGTGGGCATGGTGTTCTTCAATCAGGATTCGGCCAAGGCCGAGGCTGCGCGCGAGAACATGAACCGCGAAATTCAGGCAGCCGGCCTGCAGTTGGTGGGCTGGCGCAAGGTGCCGATCGACACCAGCGTCCTCGGTAGGCTGGCGCTGGAGCGTCTGCCGCAGATCGAGCAGGTGTTCATCGGCGGCGAAGGTCTGTCCGACCAGGAATTTGCCATCAAGCTGTTCAGCGCCCGCCGTCGTTCCTCGGTGGCCAACGCCGACGACAGCGATCACTACATCTGCAGCTTCTCGCACAAGACCATCATCTACAAAGGCCTGATGATGCCGGCGGACCTGCAGCAGTTCTACCCGGATCTGGGTGACGAGCGCCTGCAGACCGCTATTGCGGTTTTCCACCAGCGCTTCTCCACCAATACCCTGCCGAAGTGGCCGCTGGCGCAGCCGTTCCGTTATCTCGCGCACAACGGCGAGATCAACACCATCACCGGCAACCGCAACTGGGCGCAGGCCCGTCGTACCAAGTTCGCCAACGAGCTGATCCCTGATCTCGACGAGCTGGGCCCGCTGGTCAACCGTGTCGGTTCCGACTCCTCGAGCATGGACAACATGCTCGAGCTGATGGTCACCGGCGGCATCGACCTGTTCCGTGGCCTGCGCATGATCATTCCGCCGGCCTGGCAGAACGTCGAGACCATGGACGCCGACCTGCGTGCGTTCTACGAATACAACTCCATGCACATGGAGCCCTGGGATGGCCCGGCCGGCGTGGTGCTGACCGATGGTCGCCATGCCGTGTGCCTGCTCGACCGTAACGGTCTGCGCCCGGCGCGTTGGGTTACCACCAAGAACGGCTACATCACCCTGGCGTCGGAAATCGGCGTGTGGGATTACCAGCCCGAGGACGTCATCGCCAAGGGCCGTGTCGGTCCGGGGCAGATCCTCGCCGTCGATACCGAAACCGGCCAAGTGCTGGACACCGAGTCCATCGACAGCCGCCTGAAGTCGCGCCACCCTTACAAATTGTGGCTGCGCAAGCATGCCCAGCGCATCAAGGCAACGCTGGAAGACCGCGACCACGGTTCGGCCTTCTACGACCCGGATCAGCTCAAGCAATACATGAAGATGTTCCAGGTCACCTTCGAGGAGCGTGACCAGGTGCTGCGCCCGCTCGGCGAGCAGGGTCAGGAGGCCGTCGGCTCCATGGGTGACGACACGCCGATGGCGGTGCTCAGCCAGCGCGTGCGTTCGCCTTACGATTACTTCCGCCAGCAGTTCGCGCAGGTCACCAACCCGCCGATCGACCCGCTGCGCGAAGCGATCGTCATGTCCCTGGAAATCTGCCTGGGCGCCGAACGCAACATCTTCAGCGAGTCGCCGGAGCACGCTACCCGCGTGATCCTCAGCAGCCCGGTGATTTCGCCAGCCAAGTGGCGTGCGCTGATGAACCTGGATCGCCCGGGCTTCGATCGTCATGTCATCGACATGAACTACGACGAGTCGCTGGGTCTGGAAGCGGCCGTGCGCAACATGGCAGACCAGGCCGAGGAAGCCGTGCGTGCCGGCAAGGTACTGCTGGTGCTGAGCGACCGTCACATCGCTCCGGGCAAGCTGCCGGCGCATGCCGCGCTGGTCACCGGCGCCGTGCACCACCGCTTGACCGAGAAAGGCCTGCGTTGCGACTGCAACATCCTGGTGGAAACCGCCACCGCGCGTGACCCGCACCACTACGCCGTGCTGCTGGGTTTCGGCGCCTCGGCGGTCTATCCGTTCCTGGCTTACGAAGTGCTGGGAGACCTGATCCGCACCGGCGAAGTGCTGGGCGATCTGTATGAAGTGTTCAAGTACTACCGCAAGGGCATCTCCAAGGGCCTGCTGAAGATCCTGTCGAAGATGGGCATCTCCACGGTCGCGTCCTACCGCGGTGCGCAACTGTTCGAGGCGGTCGGCCTGGCCGATGAGGTCACCGAACTGTGCTTCCGTGGCGTGGCCAGCCGCATCCAGGGCGCGCGTTTCGTCGACATCGAAAGCGAGCAGAAGCTGCTGTCCCTGGAAGCCTGGAACAACCGCAAGTCGATCCAGCAGGGCGGCCTGCTCAAGTTCGTCTACGGCGGCGAATACCACGCCTACAACCCGGACGTGGTGCGCACGCTGCAGGAGGCCGTGCAGCAGGGCAACTACGAGAAGTACAAGGAATACTCGAAGCTGGTCGACACCCGCCCGGTGTCGATGATCCGCGACCTGCTCAAGGTCAAGGAATCCGACGCGCCGATTTCCCTGGACGAAGTCGAGCCGCTGCAGTCGATCTTCAAGCGCTTCGACGCTGCCGGTATCTCCCTTGGCGCGCTGTCGCCGGAGGCGCATGAAGCGCTGGCCGAGGCGATGAACCGCCTGGGTGGCCGCTCCAACTCCGGTGAGGGCGGTGAAGACCCGGCCCGCTACGGCACCATCAAGAGCTCGAAGATCAAGCAGGTGGCCACCGGCCGCTTTGGCGTGACCCCGGAATACCTGGTCAACGCCGAAGTGCTGCAGATCAAGGTGGCCCAGGGCGCCAAGCCCGGCGAGGGCGGCCAGTTGCCGGGCGGCAAGGTCAACGGCCTGATCGCCAAGCTGCGCTATGCAGTGCCGGGCGTGACCCTGATCTCGCCGCCGCCGCACCACGACATCTACTCGATCGAAGACCTGGCGCAGCTGATCTATGACCTCAAGCAGGTCAACCCCAAGGCGCTGGTGTCGGTCAAGCTGGTGGCGGAAGCCGGTGTCGGCACCATCGCCGCCGGTGTGGCCAAGGCCTATGCCGACCTGATCACCATCTCTGGTTACGACGGTGGTACTGGCGCTTCGCCGCTGACCTCCATCCGCTATGCCGGTGCGCCGTGGGAACTCGGCCTGGCCGAAACCCACCAGACTCTGCGCGGCAACGACCTGCGCGGCAAGGTGCGGGTACAGACCGACGGTGGCCTGAAAACCGGCCTGGACGTGATCAAGGCAGCCATCCTCGGCGCCGAGAGCTTCGGCTTCGGTACCGCGCCGATGGTGGCCCTGGGCTGCAAGTACCTGCGCATCTGCCACCTGAACAACTGCGCTACCGGCGTGGCCACGCAGAACGACAAGCTGCGCAAGGATCACTTCATCGGCACCGTCGAGATGGTGATGAACTTCTTCACCTACGTCGCCGAGGAAACCCGCGAGTGGCTGGCCAAGCTGGGCGTGCGCAGCCTGGAAGAGCTGATCGGGCGTACCGATCTGCTTGAGATGCTGCCGGGCGAAACCGCCAAGCAGGGCAACCTGGATCTGTCGCCGCTGCTGGCCAGCGCGCATATCCCGGCTGACAAGCCGCAGTTCTGCCAGGTGCCGAAGAACCCGCCGTTCGACGAAGGCCTGCTGGCCGAGAAGATGGTGGAAATGGCCAAGGACGCCATCGCCGGCAAAACCGGTGGTGAGTTCGAGCTGAACATCGGCAACTGCGACCGCTCCATCGGTGCGCGTATCTCCGGTGAGATCGCGCGTGTGCATGGCAACCAGGGCATGAACGGCGCCCCGATCACCTTCCGCTTCAAGGGCACTGCCGGTCAGAGCTTCGGCGTGTGGAACGCCGGTGGTCTGCATCTGCGCCTGGAAGGCGACGCCAACGACTACGTCGGCAAAGGCATGACCGCAGGCAAGATCGTCATCACGCCGCCTGCCGGCAGCCCGTTCGCCACCGAGGACAGCGCCATCATCGGCAACACCTGCCTGTATGGCGCCACTGGCGGCAAGCTGTTCGCTACCGGTACTGCGGGCGAGCGTTTCGCCGTGCGTAACTCCGGCGCCCATGCCGTGGTGGAAGGCACCGGTGACCACTGCTGCGAGTACATGACCGGCGGTTTCGTCTGCGTACTGGGCAAGACCGGCTATAACTTCGGCTCGGGCATGACCGGCGGCTTCGCCTACGTGCTCGACATGGACAACGGCTTCTACGACCGCGTCAACCACGAACTGGTGGAAATCCAGCGCATCAACAACGAAGCGATGGAGGCCTACCGCAGCCACCTCGAAAGCGTGCTCGCCGAGTACGTCGAGGAAACCGGCAGCGAGTGGGGTCAGAACCTGCTGGAAAACCTGGACGATTACCTGCGCAAGTTCTGGCTGGTGAAACCGAAAGCGGCCAGCCTGAAGTCTCTGCTGTCCAGCACCCGTGCCAACCCGCAATAAGAATGCGCCTGAAGTGGTTTGATGAGGTAATGCAATGACTGAACGTCTGAATAACGACTTCCAGTTCATCGAAGTCGGGCGCAAAGACCCGAAGAAGAAACTGCTGCGTCAGCGCAAGAAGGAGTTCGTCGAGATCTACGACAACTTCAAGCCGGCGCAAGCTGCAGACCAGGCGCATCGCTGCCTGGGTTGCGGCAACCCCTATTGCGAGTGGAAGTGCCCGGTGCACAACTTCATTCCCAACTGGCTGAAGCTGGTGTCCGAGGGCAACATCCTCGCCGCTGCCGAACTGAGTCACCAGACCAACACCCTGCCGGAAGTCTGCGGCCGCGTGTGCCCGCAGGATCGCCTCTGCGAAGGTGCCTGCACCCTCAATGACGGCTTCGGCGCGGTGACCATCGGTTCGGTGGAGAAGTACATCACTGACACGGCGTTCGCCATGGGCTGGCGCCCGGACATGTCCAAGGTCAAGCCGACCGGCAAGCGTGTCGCGGTGATCGGAGCCGGCCCGGCCGGCCTGGGCTGTGCCGACGTGCTGGTGCGCAACGGTGTGACTCCGGTGGTGTTCGACAAGAACCCGGAAATCGGTGGCCTGCTGACCTTCGGCATTCCCGAGTTCAAGCTGGAAAAGACCGTGCTCAGCCGCCGTCGTGAAGTCTTCACCGGCATGGGCATCGAGTTCCGCCTGAACACCGAGATCGGCAAGGACGTAACCATGCAGCAGCTGCTGGATGAGTACGATGCCGTGTTCATGGGCATGGGCACCTACACCTACATGAAGGGTGGCTTCCCGGGCGAGGACCTGCCGGGCGTCTATGACGCGCTGGACTTCCTCATCGCCAACGTCAACCGCAACCTCGGTTTCGAGAAGTCGCCGGAAGACTTCATCGACATGAAGGGCAAGCGCGTCGTGGTACTGGGTGGTGGCGACACCGCGATGGACTGCAATCGCACCTCGATCCGTCAGGGCGCCAAGGCCGTGACCTGCGCCTACCGTCGTGACGAAGAGAACATGCCGGGCTCGCGCAAGGAAGTGAAGAACGCCAAGGAAGAGGGCGTGAAGTTCCTCTTCAATCGGCAGCCCATCGCCATCGTTGGCGAAGACAAGGTGGAAGGCATCAAAGTGGTCGAGACTCGTCTCGGTGAGCCTGATGCCCGTGGCCGTCGCAGCCCCGAGCCGATCCCGGGTTCCGAGGAGATCATCCCGGCCGAAGCCGTGCTGATCGCTTTCGGCTTCCGCCCGAGCCCGGCGCCCTGGTTCGAGCAGTTCGAGATCCAGACCGACAGCCAGGGCCGCGTCGTGGCGCCCGAGCAGTCGCAGTTCAAGCACCAGACCAGCAACCCGAAGATCTTCGCCGGTGGCGACATGGTGCGTGGTTCCGACCTGGTGGTGACGGCGATCTTCGAGGGCCGCAACGCCGCCGAAGGTATCCTCGACTACCTCGGCGTCTGATTCGTCTCGTACCTGCGCGGCTGCGACCTACCCGGTCGGTAGTCGCGCGGGTCGATGGCGAAGCTCTCCAGGCGTGAGCGCAGGGTCGTTGGCTTGAGCTCCAGCAACCGCGCCGCGCCGTCCTTTCCCGATATTCTGCCTGCGCAGGCTGTCAGCGCCGCGATCAGGTTTTCGCGCATCTGCCGGCGTTGCTCGCCCTGGGTAAAAATCCGCATTTCCTGTTCGATGGGCGGCTGCGACGGCGCATCGTTGCCGTTGTCGTTGGGCAAATCCAGGCGCAGCCGAGTGCCGGGCGAAATGATCACGGCGCGCTCGATCAGGTTCTCCAGCTCACGAATGTTGCCCGGCCAGGAATAGGCCTGCAGGCGTTGGATGTCGGCCAGGCGCAGGCTCGGCTCAGGGCGGTTGAGCTGGCGACAGGCGCGACTGAGAAAGTGCTGGGCCAGGGGCGGAATGTCTTCCGGGCGCTGGCGCAGTGGCGCCGACTCGATGGGGAAGACGTTGAGGCGAAAGTACAGGTCTTCACGGAAGCGGCCGGCGCGTACTTCCTGGCGCAGGTCGCGGTTGGTGGCGGCGATCACGCGTACATCCACCTGGCGGGTACGGTTGTCGCCGACCCGTTCCAGCTGCTGTTCCTGCAGCACGCGTAACAACTTGCTCTGCAGCTCCAGGGGAATTTCGCCGACCTCGTCGAGAAACAGCGTGCCGCCGTCGGCCAGTTCGAAGCGCCCGACGCGGTCGTTCAGCGCGCCGGTGAAGGCGCCGCGGATATGGCCGAAGAATTCGCTCTCGAACAGTTCGCGCGGTACCGCCGCGCAGTTCACCCGGATCAGTGGGCGACGACTGCGACCGCTGTTGTCGTGAATGGCGCGCGCGATCAGCTCCTTGCCGGTGCCTGACTCGCCGGTGATCAGTACGTTGGCGCCGGTGGGGGCGACCAGCTCGATCTGGTGGATTACCTGCTGCATGGCGGCGCTGCGCCCGACCAGGTCATGCTGGGCGTACTCGCCACGAATTTCCTCCTGCAGGTAGGCATTCTCCAGCTCCAGGCGTTGCTTGAGTTGCTGCACCTCGCTCAGTGCCTGGCGCAGCCGGCGCTCGGTTTCCAGGCGCTCGCTGATGTCGCGAAACACCACCACGGCGCCGACCAGTTCGCCGTCATCGCGCAGCGGTGTGCTGGTGTAATCCACCGGGATCGGCTTGCCGTCCTTGTTCCAGAACACCTCGTCGGCCACCTGATGCACTTCGCCGTCGTTGAAGGCGGCGTAGATCGGGCAGGTGTGGCCGTCGTAGGTGCTGCCGTCGGGATGGTGGTGGTGAATCAGGTCGTGAATGTTGTGGCCGATCAAGTCGTCGGCACGCCAGCCGAGAATACGCTCGGCCGCCGGGTTGACGAAGGTGGTCTCGCCATTACGGTTGACGCCGTAGATGCCCTCGCCAGCGGCGCCGAGGATCAGCTGATTCTGCCGCTCGAACTGGCGGAAGATGCGTTCCACGCCCTGCCATTCGAGCAGCCCCTGACGTTGATAGCGCTCGGCTTCAGCGAGCCCGCGCAGGGCGTCGAGGCGGCGGCGCTGTTGGATCAGCAGGCCGAGCAGGGTGGTGCCATCATGCTCCAGTCGGCTGCCATCGATTTCCACCTCCAGGCGCTCGCCGTCGCGACGCAGCAGTCCGAGGCCGTCGCGCCAGGCATTGCCGCGCACCTGCACTTCCTCGGTGAAGGTGACCAGTGCTCCAAGGTCATGCGCCCAGAGACGGCTGGCGCGCAGTGTGAGCAGCTCTTCCTGCGGCCAGCCGAGCAGGGCGCAGCAGGCTGGATTGGCATGCAGGATACGGTCGTGGGTCGGATCGATTACCAGGCTGGCGCTCTGCATGCGCTGTAGCAGCAATTGGCTGGCGGCATTTGGTTCG
The DNA here is from genome assembly GCF_014892995.1 of Pseudomonas sp. EggHat1. Lineage (NCBI taxonomy): Bacteria > Pseudomonadati > Pseudomonadota > Gammaproteobacteria > Pseudomonadales > Pseudomonadaceae > Pseudomonas > Pseudomonas sp. EggHat1. The sequence continues at coordinate 695,264 of NZ_JACKQK010000001.1, read as the reverse complement.
GGCATCTCGGGCCTCGCGGGATTGAGCTTTTGTCTTGTTATCCAAAGGCCGTGCCATTTGACGAAATATCGCTTCTAACGCTGACGAAATATCGTTAATGACGATATTTCGTTTTTAAGTTTTAGATTTAAAGTCTTTATTTTTCAATTGCTTACTGTGTTTTTATGAGCTGGTACAGCTCCTGCAATAGCTGACATGAACCGGTCAGCAATGGCCCAGCCCAGTCAGCGCCCGCCTCACCAATCTGGGGCAGGCCATCGCAGGAGTGATCATGATGAGCGTCAACAGCCTGGACGATCCATTCAGCCCCGACAGCGAGCTTTCCCATGCCGCCGGGTGTGCTTGCCAGCGTTGCACGCCGAGTGCCGCTGCGCTGCCCGATAGCAGCGAAGCCATGCTCGATCGCGCGGTGGAGAACGCCATCGTGCGCGGTGTGTTCGGCCACAACGATTTCTCCCGGCGCAGTTTCATGGGGATGATCGGGGGCGGTGTCGCGGCGGCGATTCTGGGCAGCATGATCCCGCTGGACGCGGTCAAGGCGGCGGTCAAGGACAGCCTTGGCCCGCTGGAAAAGACCAAGCTGAAGATCGGCTTCGTGCCCATCACCTGCGCCACGCCGATCATCATGGCCGAGCCGATGGGCTTCTACGCCAAGTACGGCCTGGAGGTGGAAACGGTGAAGACCGCCGGCTGGGCGGTGGCGCGCGACAAGTCGCTGGCCGGCGAATACGACGCCTCGCACATGCTCTCGCCGATGCCGCTGGCCATCAGCCTGGGGCTGGGGTCGACGCAGTCGCCCTTCGTCATGCCGGCGCTGGAAAACGTCAACGGCCAGGCCATCGTGCTAGGCATGCAGCACCAGGACAAACGCGATCCGAAGCTGTGGAAAGGCATGCGCTTCGGTGTGCCGTTCGAATACTCGATGCACAACTTCCTCCTGCGTTATTACGTCGCCGAGCACGGCCTGGACCCGGATCGCGACATACAGATTCGCGTGGTGCCGCCACCGGAGATGGTCGCCAACTTGCGCGCCGGCAACCTCGATGGCTTCCTCTCGCCGGACCCGTTCAACCAGCGCGCGGTGTGGGAGAAGGTCGGTTTCATCCACCTGCTGACCAAGGAGCTGTGGCCGGGCCATCCGTGCTGCGCCTTCGCCTGCAGCCAGCGCTTCGCCAGTGAGAACCCCAATACCTATGGCGCGCTGCTGCATGCGCTGATCGATGCCACGCAGTACTCCTCCAAGGCCGAGAACCGCAAGGCGGTGGCCGAGGCGATCTCCACTCGCAACTACCTCAACCAGCCGGTACCGGTGGTGCAGCAGGTTCTCAGCGGGCGTTATGCCGATGGCCTGGGCAACATTCATGACGAGCCGCAGCGCATCGACTTCGATCCGTTCCCCTGGCAGTCGATGGCGGTGTGGATCCTCACCCAGATGAAGCGTTGGGGCTATCTGCAGGGGGATGTCGACTACCGCAATATTGCCGAGCGGGTGTTCCTCGCGGCTGACGCCGGCAAGGTGATGAAAGAGCTCGGCCTGCCGGTACCGGCCGATGCCTACAAATCCTTCAGTGTGATGGGCAAACCCTTCGATCCGGCCGATCCGGACGGTTACCTGGCCAGCTTCGCCATGCGGAGGTCGTGATGAAAGCGTCCATTTCCCTGCGCGCGGCGATCCTCTCCGCGCTGCTGTTGGTGCTGCTACTCGCCATCTGGGAGGTGCTCTGCCGAGTGCCCGCCAGCGCGGCAGTCAGTGCCGATGACGAATACGCCCTGCTCATGGGCGAAGCCGAGCAGGAGGCCCGTGTGCCACCGCCTTCGGTGGTGCTGGCGCATGCCTACGCCGAGCTGAGCCAGCCCTTCTATGACAACGGGCCGAACGACAAGGGCATCGGCATCCAGCTCGCGCATTCGCTGTATCGGGTGCTGACCGGTTATCTGCTGGCGGCGATGGTGGCGATCCCGGTCGGCTTCGTCATCGGCATGTCGCCACTGATGTACCGCGCGCTCAACCCCTTCATCCAGATTCTGCGACCGATTTCGCCGCTGGCCTGGATGCCGCTGGCGCTGTTCGTGATCAAGGATTCGCAGACTTCGGCGATCTTCGTGATCTTCATCTGCTCGGTATGGCCGATGCTGCTCAACACCGCGTTCGGCGTCGCTGGCGTGCGCCGCGACTGGATCAACGTCGCCCGCACCCATGAGCTGAGCCCGCTGCGCACGGCGTTCAGCGTGATCCTGCCTGCGGCCATGCCGACCATCCTCACCGGTATGCGCATCTCGGTCGGTATCGCCTGGCTGGTGATCATCGCCGCCGAGATGCTCGTTGGTGGCACCGGCATTGGCTACTACGTGTGGAACGAGTGGAACAACCTCAACCTGGCCAGCGTGATCTTCTCGATTCTGATGATCGGCGTGGTCGGCATGCTGCTCGACCTTCTGCTGGGCAGCGTCGCCCGTCTCGTCAGCTATCAGGAGTGATGTCATGTCCCGCTATTTTCTCGATGCGCGCCGCCTGGCCAAGCGTTTCCCGCAACCCGGCAGCGAGCCGCTGACAGTCTTCGAAGACGTCAGCTTCGGTCTCGACCAGGGCGAATTCGTCTGCATCATCGGTCACTCCGGTTGTGGTAAATCGACCATCCTCAATGCCCTGGCCGGGCTCGACAGCTTCAGCGAAGGCACGCTGGAAATGGCCGGCAAGGAAGTCGCCGGGCCCAGCCTCGAACGCGGCGTGGTGTTCCAGAACTACAGCCTGCTGCCCTGGCTCAGTGCGCTGGAGAACGTCGAGTTCGGCGTGCGTGCGCGTTTCCCGCAGTGGTCGAAGGAGCAGCGCCGCGCGCATAGCCGCAAGTACCTGGAAATGGTCGGCCTGGGCGGCTCCGAGGCGCGCAAGCCGGCGCAGCTGTCTGGCGGCATGCGTCAGCGCGTGAGCATTGCCCGCGCCTTCGCCACTCAGCCCCAGTTGCTGTTGCTCGATGAGCCCTTTGGCGCACTGGACGCCCTGACCCGCGGGGTGATCCAGGACGAACTGATCAAGATCTGGAGCGCCACCAAGCAGACGGTGTTCATGATCACCCATGACGTTGATGAGGCGATCCTGCTTTCGGACCGCATCCTGCTGATGACCAACGGCCCGCAGGCGCGCATCGCCGAGTCGGTGCGCATCGACCTGCCCCGGCCGCGCCAGCGCGACCAGGTGATTCACCACCCGGCGTACTACCGCATCCGTAACCACCTCGTGGACTTTCTGGTGAACCGCTCGCACGAGCTGCGCGGCCGCACCGTGGCCGACGAGCAAGGCTTCCCACCCGATATCAACCCCGCCCTGGACGAGCCGGCAGCGGCCGCCAGGGTCGTACCTCTGACCCCCGTGAAGGAGTTTCACCATGGATAAGCAACAGATGCGCACCACCATCATCGACGCGAAGGCGCGCCTGGGCCTGGACTGGGCCGCGCTTGGCCAGGGCATCGGCATGTCGCCGGTGTGGACGACCTCCGCCTGTCTGGGCATGAACAGCATGGCCAAGGCGCAGGCCGATGCCCTGTGCGAGATGCTCGAGTTGCCGGCGGAAGTCTCCACCGCGCTGCAGGCGTTCCCGCACAAACACTGGGACAAGGCCATCCCCACCGACCCGCTGATCTACCGCTTCTACGAGATGATCAACGTCTACGGTGAGACCATCAAGGAGCTGATCCACGAAGAATTCGGCGACGGCATCATGAGCGCCATCGACTTCAGCATGGACATTTCCCGCGTCGCCGACCCCAAGGGTGACCGTGTACAGATCGTGCTCAACGGCAAGTTTCTGCCCTATCGCAGCTGGTGAATCGTCGCGGCATATCGTCGCGATGGACAAAAGGCACGGCACCCGCCGTGCCTTTTGTTTTGCGCTCTGCGAAAATGCCCGCACTTTTTTCGTCGGATGCCGCCATGACCGCCCTGAAGAACGACCGTTTCCTGCGTGCCCTGCTCAAGCAACCCGTGGATGTCACGCCGATCTGGATGATGCGCCAGGCCGGCCGCTATCTGCCGGAATACCGCGCGACCCGGGCCAAGGCCGGCGACTTCGTGAGCCTGATGAAGAACCCGGAGCTGGCCTGCGAGGTCACCATCCAGCCGCTGGATCGCTACCCGCAACTGGATGCGGCGATCCTATTCTCCGACATCCTCACCATTCCCGATGCCATGGGTCAGGGTCTGTACTTCGAGACCGGCGAAGGCCCGCGCTTCAAGAAAGTGGTCAGCAACCTGGCCGATATCGAGGCGCTGTCGGTGCCCGACCCGGAGAAAGATCTGGGCTATGTGATGGACGCCGTACGCACCATCCGCCGTGAACTCAATGGCCGTGTGCCGCTGATCGGCTTCTCCGGCAGTCCGTGGACGCTGGCCACCTACATGGTCGAAGGCGGTTCGTCGAAGGATTTTCGCAAGACCAAGGCGATGCTCTACGACAACCCGCAAGCCTTGCATGCGTTGCTCGACAAGCTGGCGCAGTCAGTCACCGCTTATCTGAACGGCCAGATCCTGGCCGGTGCACAGGCGGTGCAGATCTTCGACTCCTGGGGCGGCGCGCTGTCGGCGGCGGCCTATCAGGAGTTCTCCCTGGCCTACATGAAGAAGATCGTCGACGGCCTGATTCGCGAGCATGATGGCCGCCGTGTACCGGTGATCCTGTTCACCAAGGGCGGTGGCCTGTGGCTCGAATCCCTGGCAGACACCGGCGCAGAAGCGCTGGGTCTGGACTGGACCTGCGACATCGGCAGCGCTCGCGCCCGTGTCGGTGCCAAGGTCGCCCTGCAAGGCAACATGGACCCGGCGGTGCTCTATGCCAAGCCGGCGGCGATTCGTGCCGAGGTGGCGCGCATCCTGGCCGCCTACGGTGCTGGCAGTGGCCATGTGTTCAACCTCGGCCATGGCATCACCCCGGAAGTCGACCCGGCCCACGCGGGCGCCTTTTTCGAGGCCGTGCACGAGCTGTCCGCGCAGTATCACCGGTAAGGCGTCTCCACGACGCCAAGACCCATTCCCCATCACTCCCGCGAAGGCGGGAGCGTCGGTGCTGCGTGCTATCTGGATGCCAACCGAAGCAGAATGACGGTTATTTCAGCGGCCGTCCTGGCGCTTCCCTTGGCGCCACGCGTTCCGTTTTCTTGCGCGGATGAATCAGGCGCACGCCGATTATGCTGTCCGTATCGCCATGCTCGAACAGGCTTTCGCTGGGTGTGGGTTTGCCGCCGAAAAGCGCAGGATTTCCGGAAAAACCCACCGGCTCCAGCGGGATGCCACGGGGGCTGAGATCCAGTTGGCCGTTACCGTTGCTGTCCTGGAACACCTGCACGGCATAGCGACCGGGGGGGAGATCATCCAGGCGCAGCGGTGCCTCCGTACCCTGAAGTTCGCGCAGGCTGGGCTGCCAGTCCTGCTGGTCTGCTGGCACCAGCGCCAGGTACAGGTTTGCCTGATCCTGTAAGTCTTCCACCTCGATCAGCAGGTCGCCCGCCTGGAGCGACTGGCAAACGAGTAGCGGAACCAATAGGCAAAGTTGGCACAGGCGGGTTACGGTTTGAAGAATTCTCTGTGGCATAATTTGCACATTTTGCAGGGAATGCGCCGCGAATGCGTCATGTTTTAGTCGTCCACTTTTCTCAGACTGGCCAATTAGACCGCTTGGCGCAATCGGTCTGTGCGCCCCTGCGCGAGTGTGACGGCATCCAGGTGGATTGCCTGGCGCTGCAACCGGCCGAACCTTTCCCCTTTCCCTGGCCGTTTCTCGGCTTCTTTCGCATCTTCCCGGAAACCGTGCTGATGAAGCCGCAGCCGTTGCTGCCGCTCGCCGTGGACGCCAACAAGCGCTACGACCTGGTGATTCTGGCCTATCAGGTGTGGTTCCTCTCGCCTTCGCTGCCGTGCACCAGTTTTCTCGCCTCGCCCGAGGCTGCCCGCCTGCTGAAGGACACGCCAGTGGTGACCCTGATTGGTTGCCGCAACATGTGGCTCATGGCGCAAGAGAAGGTCAAGGCACGCCTGCAGACGTTGGGTGCGAAGTTGGTGGATAACGTGGTGCTGACCGACGCCTGCGGTACGGCCGCCAGCTTCCTGGCTACGCCGCTGTGGATGTTCACCGGCCGGCAGAAGCCCTACAGCTGGGTGCCGCGTGCCGGTATCGACGAGCGGGAATTGGCGGCGGCCAGCCGCTTCGGCGACGCTATGGCCCGTCGGCTGCTTGCTGACGAACTACCCATCGAGACACCGATGCTTGCTGGCCTGGGCGCGGTGAAAGTGGATGAAAAGCTGATCGCCAGCGAAAAGGTCGGCAATCGCAGTTTCACCTTGTGGAGTCGTCTGCTGTCGGCGCTAGGCCCGCAGCAGAGCCGCCGACGCGGCGCCGGGCTGGTGCTGTACATCGTGTTCCTGATTTGCCTGATTCTGACCGTGGTGCCGATCACGGCGGTGTTGAAAAAGTTGCTGGCTCCGTTGTTCAAGGCGCGTATCCAGCGAGAGAAGGCCTACTTTGCCGGCCCGTCCGGCGAGTGATGTGACCTGAGGTATTGCAGTGGCTCATCCCGTATTCATCAATCGCATCAGCGCCTGCCTGCCGCACGATCCTGTGGGCAACGAGCAGATGGAGACGCGCCTCGGTATGGTCGGTGGCAAGCCATCGCGCGCGCGCAAACTGGTGCTGCGCCGCAATGGTATTGAGCAGCGTCACTACGTGATCGACCCGAATACCGGCGAGCCGAGCATGAGCAACGCACAGCTCAGCGCCGAAGCCATTCGCGGTTTACAAGGTGGCGGCTTCGAACTGAACCAGCTCGACTGCCTGGTGGCCAGCACCTCGTCGCCGGATCAGGTGATGCCGGGGCACGCCGTGATGGTGCATGGCGAGTTGGGCAACCCGTCTTGCGAGGTGGTGACCACGGCAGGTATCTGCCTGTGTGGGATGACGGCGCTGAAATACGCCTGGATGAGCGTGGCCAGTGGCGAGAGCCGCACGGCCGTGGCCTGTGGTTCGGAGGTCGCCTCGACCCTGATGCAGGCGCGCAACTTCAACGCCGAGTATGAAAGCCGCGTCGACGAGCTGGAAAAGCATCCGGAGATCGCTTTCGAGAAGGATTTCCTGCGCTGGATGCTTTCCGATGGTGCTGGCGCCGTGCTGTTGCAGGATCGCCCGAATCCGAGCGGTCTGAGCCTGCGCATCGACTGGTTGGATATCTACTCCTTCGCCGATCAGATGCCGCCCTGCATGTACGCCGGTGCAGATATGCAGGACGACACCCTGCGTGGCTGGAGCCGTTACGACGCCGACGAGCGCGCGAAGCAGTCGGTGATGGCGATCAAGCAGAACGTCAAACTGCTCAACGAGAACATCGTCAAATACACCGTGATCGAGGCGCTGCGCCGGATCATGGCGCGCCGCGAGTTGCGCGTGGCGGATATCGACTGGTTCCTGCCGCACTACTCCTCGGAGTTCTTCCGCGAGCCGCTGGCCGTGGGCCTGGCCAATGTCGACCTGCCGATTCCGATGGAGCGCTGGTTCACCAACCTGACCAGCAAGGGCAACACCGGCGCGGCGTCGATCTTCATCATCCTCGAAGAGCTGTTCAATGGCGGTCGCTTGCGCAGCGGCCAGCGGTTGCTCTGCTACGTGCCCGAGAGCGGGCGTTTCTCCAGTGCGTTCATGCACCTGACGGTGGTCGGCGATGAAGCTTGATGAGGTTCCCCAGGATCACAGCTCCACCTATGGCGGCCACAGCAAGCTGGTTTACGCAGTGGATGCCAGCGGTCATTACCAGGGGACCCAGAGCGATGGCTGGGAGCCGGAGGCCTATAGCACATTGCTCGCCGTCGCCGAGCTCGAGGCCCAGGAGGCCGAGGCCAGAGAGGCTTGGCAGCGCGGCGAGCTGTCACCGCTGAAATGCCTGATGTACCGCTACCGCATGGATGAAGCGGCCCTGTCGCAAATCACCGGCCTGTGGCAATGGCGCGTGCGCCGGCATTTCCGTCCAGACATCTATCGCCGCTTGAGCACTTCGCTGCTGGCGCGCTACGCCGAGGCCTTTGGCCTGACCGTCGACGAGTTGCGTCGCTACCAGAGAGAGTTGCCATGACTGCGTTCGAACACCGCCAGAGCGCCCACTGCGAAAGTGGCGTCATGGCCAGTCTGCTGACCCACGCAGGCCTGCCCATGAGCGAGCCGATGGCTTTCGGCCTGGCCTCGGGTCTGGCCTTCGCCTACCTGCCGATCGTCAAGCTCGGTGGTATGCCGTTGATTGCCTATCGCATGCCGCCGCGCCACCTGATCAAAACCCTGAGCAAACGCCTTGGCGTGCGCCTGACCAGCCGCACGTTTTCCAACCCCGAGCAGGGCCGCGTTGCGCTGGATGCGGCGCTCGACAGCGGTCGCCTGGCTGGCCTGCAGAGCTCGGTGTTCTGGCTGCCGTATTTCCCACCGGAGATGCGCTTTCATTTCAACGCGCACAACCTGCTGGCCTATGGGCGCGAGGGTGACGAGTACCTGCTCAGCGATCCGGTATTCGAGGAGCCGGTGCGCTGCGCCAGCGCCGATCTGCAGAAGGCGCGCTTCGCCAAGGGCGCGCTGGCGGCCAAGGGGCTGATGTACTACCTCGACGACGTGTCGCCGGACCAGGATTGGGAGCGCCTGATCCGCCAGAGCGTGCTGTCCTCCTCGCGCATCCTCGACGGCATGCCGCTGCCGTGGATCGGTATTCGCGGCATCCAGCACCTGGCCAAATGCGTCGAGTCGCTCGACCCGGCGCAGGTCAAGTACAACCGCCTGTACCTCACTCATATCGTGCGCATGCAGGAAGAGATCGGCACTGGCGGTGCAGGCTTTCGTTTCATGTACGCCAGTTTCCTGCAGGAGGCCGGCGAGAAAATCGGCGATACCAGCTTGCAGGAGGCATCGTCCCGGCTCACGGCGGTGGGCGATGACTGGCGCCAGTTTGCCTCGGCCTGTGTACGGGCCAGCCGCAGCAAGGGCGAGGCGCCGGACTTCAGGCCGATCGCCGAGATGCTTCGAGGCATCGCCGGGCAGGAGCGGGTGTTGATGAAAGAGCTGGGTGCCTGGGCCAAACGCAAGGGCTGATTGCTTTCTGAGAGGCTGGTTGTGGTGGGCTGAAGCGGATCACCAATGCCGTCAACAAGCCTGCAGCTGCAGCACTTCGATGTCTGCCGTCAGCTCGGCAAAATCCTGTGCGTTCGTTGGCGCCTCGATCAACACCGCCTGCGCCTGAAAATCGCCATTCTCGTCGATCACCACCAGCAGCGCCTGGGTGATTACGCCATCGGAAAGATCCAGGGCAGCCAGTGCCTGCAGCTGTTTCCATACATTCGTCCCGGCTCCGATAAACAGGTTTGGCCCCTCCAGCCCCAATTGAGCGGCGACGTGGAAGCCGGCAGCGTTGCTGACGCTGTTGACGAACTCAAAGGGCTTGGGCTGGCGCTGGTGGACGCACACGGCATCGAGCAGTGCGCCCATGGTGGCGCGTGCCGGGTGGCGCGAGGCCAGATAGAGACCGCAGTCGCTACGTACCCGCGCCTTGAGTGGCGCGCTGCATAGCAGTGCCTGCAGGATCATGCGGTCGATGCGCCGTGGCGGGGTAGCCAGCCACTGGCTCAGCGCGGCCTTGAGATCCTTGTCGGAGCAGCGCGCCTCTCCGCGAACTCTGCACGCGGCGATGACCGGCTTCATGCCTGGTCTCCCGTGCAGCGCTGCAATATCAGGCTGGCATTGTTACCACCGAAACCGAAGAAGTTGGCCAGCAGCAGGCTGTCTGCCGCGATGCTGGTCGGCTGGGCAATGAGTGGCAGCAGCGCCTCCGCCGCATAGTCCACGCCTGGCAGGCTGGCTAGATTTTCCACCAGCAGCAGGGTTTCGCTGAGGCCGCAGGCGCCCAGGGTATGGCCGAGCCAGGGTTTGAGCACACACAGCGGTGGCAGCGCATCGCCGAACAGCAGGCGCACACCATTGCTCTCGGCGCGGTCATTGGCGCCGGTGGCGGTGCCGTGCAGTTTCACCAAACCGATCTGTCCGATGTCGACACCGGCACTGCGCAGGGCTTCACGCATTACCCAGTCGATATGGCTGCCGTCTTCGCGGGTGGTGGTCAGGTTGCTGGTGTCGCAGGCGCTGAAACCGCCGAGCAGCTTCGCCAGTGGCGCGTCGCCGGGCTCCTTTGCCAGCAGCGTGGCGGCATAGGCTTCGCCGAGAATCAGGCCGTCGCGTTCCGGGTGAAAGGGCCGGTAGACGCCACTTGGGCTGATCAGCTCGAGTGCACCGAAGCCTTGTTGGGCAATGGCGCTGGGCGTCTCGAAGGCCAGTACCAGCACGCGTTCGTAGAGGCCGGACGCGAGCATTCGCGCTCCATACAGCAGGCCATTGGCAGCGCTGGTGCAGGCGGTGTTGAGGGTGAAGGCGTCGGCGAAGCCCCACCGCTGGCGAAGGTCTTCGGCCAGCCGGTCGAGCGGGGTCGAATGCTCCGGGTGAAAACCGCCTTCTGCGGCGATCAATTGTTCGAGGTCGTCGATATCCAGGCTGGTGCTGGCGATGATCAGCAGGCAGTCATCCAGCCCCCCCGGCTGTTCGCCCAGGGTTTCGCCGAGCAGTCGGTCACAGCGCTGCAGGCGGGTTTCAGCGCAGCCGCCGACTGCCAGATAGGGGCGCGGCTGCTGCAGCTCATGCAGCAGAAACGAGCCGGACACAGGCCGCTGGCCGCCTTGAAGGGCCGCGCCAGCGGCGCGCAGGTCGGCGCCAAGGGCGCTGTGCAGGGCGCCGCGCTGGAGGTAGATGGGCGTCACTTTTTCTGCCTGATGAAGGCCGCGATGCTGGCGATGCTGTTGAGAATGCGCCGTCCGTCCTTGGCTCCTTCGATGCGTACGCCATAGTGCTGCTGCAGCGCCAGGGACACCTGCAGGGCATCGAGGCTATCCATGGCGATGCGGCTTTGCTGACCGAACAGCGGCTCGTCATCGGCGATGCTCTGCCAGTCGATGTCGTCTTCCTTGTCGCACTCACGGATCAGCAATTGCTTGAGCTCTTGTTCTAGTAATGTGTCGTCCATTGCGTTTGCTGCACTCGTTTGCGGAACAGGAAAAGCCCGGTGCCGCCCAGCAGGATGGCGAACAGCAGAAGACGGGCACAGTCAGGGGCGATGTCGGCAAGCGTTCCCTGGCCCACCAGCAGGGTCAGGAAGGCGTCCAGTGCCCAGCTCATCGGCGAGATTTCCGCCAGTTGGCTCATCGCTTCTGGCATCACGCTCTTGGGCACCATGATGCCGCCGATTGCGGCGAGGATGATATTGAGGCCACCGCCCAGCAGCAACGCCTGTTCGCCGCTACGTGCCAGTGCGGCCAGCAGCAGGCCCAGGCTGCAGGCCGCCAGGCTCAGGCTCAGGGCCAGCAGTACATAGGCCAGTGGCGAGCCTGGCAGGTTCAGGCCGCTCAGGCCGAGCAGCGGCAGGATATGGATGCCGATGGCCAGCAGCAGGGCGAACTGCAGCAGATTGATCGCCAGGTAGGGCAGCAACTTGCTCAGAACCAGGGTGGCAGGGCTCACGCCCAGCGCACGAAAACGAAGGAGTGCGCCGCTCTGTTGTTCGCGCTGGAAGCCGCCGGCCATCGGCAGGGCGACGAAGAACATGCCGAAGATCAGCCAGGCTGGCACGCTCAGCTGGCTGGCGTTGGCCTTGCCGCTGAGTTCGCCGCTGGCCAGTACCTGGAATTCAACGACTTCGCTCTGCGTACGCTGGCGGATAAGTTGCCAGCGTTCGTCTGCCGTCATCTCTGCTGGCAGCGCTTCGCTGTCTTCGAGGTAGGCGAGCAGGCGCGTCTGCGCCAGAGCGATGTTCAGCGCCGCGCGCAGGCGCTGACGGCTCTGACTGTCGAAGCGCGCGGGAAAGCTCAGTACCGGACCCTTGTGGGGAATGTTTAGCAGGGTCTCGGAGAAGTCGCTGGCAAGGCTGATTCGCGGCAGTGCTTCATCGCTGCTGGCCAGCAGCAGGCTGCCCGGCAGCTGGGCCATCAGCGCCTCATGGAAGAACTGGCTGGCCTCGCTGCTGCGTGGCACCTCCAGCACCACGCTCAGCGGTGGCGGCTGGTCGCGCAGGTAGTTGGACAGCGCGGCGGCCATCAGCACGAGAAACAGGATCGGCATGATGAACAGCACGGCCAGCGCGTGCGGGTCGCGCAGCAGCAGCAGGCATTCCTTGCGCACCAGCGCCAGCAACGGGCTCACAGGCGGCCTCCGTTGAGGCTCAGGTAGAGCTGTTCCAGTGATGGCCGGCCAAAGCGCAGCAGGCTCGGTGGGGTCGGCTGCGCGGCAAGGTACTGGGTGATGGCGAGCAGTTGCTGGCAGTCCAGATTACTGATGCGCAGACCATCCGGCAGCGCCTCGGCGCTCAGCTGCAGTTGGTCAAGCAGCGCTTGAAAACCGGCCGGTACCTGCTCCGGCCATTCCAGCAGCAGGCCGTGGCCGGCATCGAGCAGTTGATTCTTGTCCACATCGAGGCGCACCTTACCCTCATGAAGAAGCAGGATGCGCCCGGCCACGCGCTCGACCTCGTCCAGATAGTGACTGGTGTAGATCACCCCATGGCCTTGCGCAGCGAGTCGCTCTACGGCATCGAGCAGCAACTGGCGGCTGCCGGCGTCGACGCCGACTGTGGCTTCGTCGAACAGGTACAGGCGCGCGGGTTGGAGCAGGCCAATGGCGAAGTTCAGGCGACGTTGCTCGCCACCGGACAGGCGTGCTGCTCGGCGCGGCAACTTGTCTTCCAGGGCACTGCTGGCGATGCACAGCTCCAGGCGCTGGCGGCGCTGGGTGCCCTGCAGGCGATAGAGATCGGCGAACAGGGCGAGGTTCTCGGCTACTGTGAGTTCGGCGTAGAACGCCAGCTGCTGCGGCACCAGACCCAGGCTGCGCGGGCCGTGCCAGCGGATTTCGCCCTGTTGCAGGGCCAGCGTATCGCTGAGCAAGGCCAGCAGTGTGGTTTTGCCGGCGCCGTTGCTGCCGAGCAGGCCCAGGCACTGACCTTCCTCCAGTTGCAGATCGATGCCTTGCAGCGCCGAAGTGTCTGCGCCTGGGTAGCGAAAGCTGACGTTGCTTAGTTCAAGCACGGACGAGTACCAGCAGCAGTTTGCCGTCCAGCAGCGGTTGCGCGCCGGCATGGATGGCAAAGGCATAGAGGGCGCCGGCCGGGCTCAGCGCCTCCTGCTGGGCGCTCACCAGCAGTGGCTCTGCACTGCGTGTGACCGGGTGCAGATGGAGCTGGGAAAGTTTGCCGACCAGGGCCATTTCGATGGCATCCGCTTCGCCGTATAGGGCACCATGTGCGGCGCAAAGCTGGGCTGCGGCTTCGAACAGCAGGCACGGCGAGGCATTTTCGCCAAGCTTGTCGAGGTGATGCCAGGCACTGAGGCCGCGGATATTGAGACTGTCATGATCGACCAATGCATCCAGCCATAGCGCGTCGCCCTGGTGCGGCAGCAGTGTGTGCAGTTGGGTGCGATCCATGGCAGGCGGTCGGTACGTACGGGTGACGCAGTGTAACAGAGGCAGGGATAGAGGGAGGATGCAGTGACAATCTGGCAGTTGGCGGCTTTTGTGATGCTCAGCGCAGTGCTGGTAGGCATTTCCTGGCGCACCTTGGGCAATCCGCGCAGTCACGGCTTCTATCGATTCCTCGCCTGGGAGGCGATGGCGCTGATGCTGGTGCTCAATGCGCCGTCCTGGTTTGGCGACCGGGGTGAACTGCATCAGCGCATATCCTGGGGGCTACTGAGTCTTTCGCTGGCGGTGCTGTTTGCGGGCGTGTACCAGATGCGCCGTTTTGGTCAGGCGGGTACGCAGCGCCAGGATGATGAGCTATTCGCCTTCGAGCGCACGTCGCAACTGGTGACGGGCGGTATCTTCCGCTACATCCGCCATCCGATGTACTGCTCGTTGCTGCTGCTGGCCTGGGGCATCGCTTTCAAGCGCATCGATGCGCTGATCGTCCTGCTGGCTGTGCTTTCCAGTGTGCTGCTGTGGTGTTCGGCGCGCTGCGAAGAGCGCGAGTGCCTGGCCTATTTCGGCGAGGCCTACCGCGAGTACATGGGGCGAAGCTGGATGTTCGTGCCGCTCGTGCTCTGATCTCACACAGGGTTGCTATTGCGCGCTCTGGTGCTCCAGCAGCAACTGTCGATAGGCGCGCTGATAGTCTTCATAGCCGAGGTTCTGCTGTTGCAGGTCGCGCACTCGTTCATCCAGGCTTTTGCGTGGCCCGGGTGTCGAGGTGGCCTGTGTGGCAGGTGGGGTTGTGCTGCTCAACTGAGCGCTGGCCAGCAACTCGTCGATGACCGGGTCGATCTTGCTTTTGGTGCCTTGCCATTTCATCAGCGACAAACCGCCTTTGCCGCGCAGGTGATAGTTGGCCTTGGCCAGTGTCTGACGACGGGGGCCGAGTATGGTGATTTCGGCGGTGGACAGATAGGGCGCCATGTCCCAGGAGCGGCGGGCGGTGTATGTCACCACATAAGGGCAGTCTGCTCTGGGAATCTTCGAGTAGATCTGCGTCTGGATTCCATGCCGTGCGAAGCCTTCTTGCAGTACGGACACGAAGTCGCTGACCTGAACTTTTGGGTTCTCTTCGATACACATCTGGTCGGCCGCCGCCTTTAGTGGCGTGACCCGGGTAGCAGTGCAACCGCCGAGCAGCGTGGCCGCCGCGAGCAGAGGCAGGGCAATGCGTATTGTCGACATGTTAGAGGGCTTCCTTGCGTGAAAAGGCCACCTCGAAGGCGGCCTTTGCGTGAGTGCCGCTGGTGTCACTTCACCTTGGCGTATTTGGCCTTCAGCGCGACACCGGCCATGATGGCGCCGGCATGGCATTCGTATTTGCTGTCGTCGCGGTATTCCTTGTTCTTGTAGTTGCTGGCCAGGTCGACCACGGCGTTGGCACCGGCAGCCTTGGCGGCGTTCTGCAGTTTGATCAGGGCCGATTGCAGAACCCAACTGCAGGCTTCTTCATCACTCTTGTTGAAAGCGTTGGTCTTCTGGCTGGTGGTGACGTTGGCGTTGATGATCTGTGCGCCAGCCGGAGTCTTGTTCAGGTAGAACTTCACCGAACCATCGAGACGACCGGCCTGGGTGGCTTCGTTGACCACCGACTGGAAGTCGAGGAAGTGAGCGGTGTCGCGCGCCTGGCTGAGGCCGGGCAGCAGGGCGACGGAGAGAAGAGCGGCAGTGGTCCAGATTTTGGCTTGCATGGGTATCTCCTTGAATATCACTGTGTGTAAGAGCGCGTTCAACGTCTGCTGCGCGTGGGCCTGTCGCACTGATGAACAGGCCGTTACCAACCAGGCACCTGCTAGAAGGAAGCCCTGTTCAGTTCCTGCTGGATGCTGCGATCCAGATTATGGATCCAGTTGTTGTAATTGCGATGGATCTTGCCGTTCTTGTAGCCAAGGTTCTGGCTGTCGCGATAGCGGATCGAATAGCTCGACACGCTATAGGGAATGGTGATCTCGGCCTGGTGGCTGCGACGCTGGATCAACGCCATGATATTGCCCCGGTCGGCACGCTCGACCGTCCACTGGCGGTTTTGCAGGGCGCTGAGAATAGCGCGGCGCATATCATCCTCATTCCTGACCGCCGAAGTGGGTGTACGGTTCTCAATGTTCATCACCGGTTTTGACGTACAGGCTGCGACGCCCAGCAGCAGCGCAACGATCAGAGCAGATCGAGTGAAATGAGACATCATCCTTGTTCCTTGTCAGTTGAAGGTCAGTGCCAGCGCTTGAAGATCAGCGAGGTGTTGACGCCACCAAAGGCGAAGTTGTTGTTCATCACGTACTCATGGCTCATCTGGCGGAACTCGCCGCGCAGATAGTCCAGCTCACCGCAGGCCGGGTCGATCTCGTCCAGGTTCAGGGTGTAGACGTAGCTGTCCGAGTTCATCATTTCGATGCTGAACCAGGACTCCAGCGCGCCGCAGGCGCCCAAGGTATGGCCGAGGTAGCTCTTCTGCGAGCTGATCGGCATCCGCGCGCCGAACAGGCTGCTGGTGGCCAGGGTCTCGGCGACATCGCCCTGCTCGGTGGCAGTACCATGACCGTTGACGTAACCGATGGCGGAAGGTTCCAGGCCGGCGTCATCGAGCGCCAGCTGCATGGCGCCGCGCATGGTCTCCTGCACCGGCTTGGTGGCGTGCTGGCCGTCCGAGTTGCAGCCGAAACCGACGATCTCGGCATGGATGGTGGCGCCACGAGCGAGGGCATGCTCCAGCTCTTCGAGCACCAGGATGCCGGCGCCTTCACCGATTACCAGACCGTCACGGCCGCTGTCGTAGGGGCGCGGGCTGGTGTGCGGCGCGTCGTTTTTCAGGCTGGTGGCGTAGAGCGCGTCGAAGACCATGGCTTCGGTGGGGCACAGCTCTTCGGCGCCGCCGGCGACCATCATCTTCAGGCGTCCGAACTTGATCGCCTCATAGGCATAGCCGATGCCCTGGCTACCACTGGTGCAGGCGCTGGACGTGGGGATCAGGCGGCCCTTGAGACCGAAGAAGATGCTGATATTGGCCGCCGTGGTGTGCGGCATCATGCGGATATAGGAATTGGCGTTGAGGCCGTCCGCCACCGAGTTCAGCAGCATGTTGCCGAAGGCCTTGACCTCCTCGGTGCTGCCGGTGGACGAACCACAGGCCACGCCCATGCGCCCGTCGGCGATGCATGGGTCGCCGAGCAGCCCGGCGTGCTCCAGGGCGCGTTCGGCGGCGTACACGGCCAGCTTGGACACCCGGCCCATGCTGCGCGTCTGCTTGCGGTTCCAGTGCTTGGGCTGGACGAAATCGTCCACCGGCCCACCCAGGCGGGTGTTCAGCTCGGTGAAGCGGTCCCATTCGTCCATGCGGCGGATACCACTCTTGCCGGCCTTGAACGCGGCCGAGATGGTTGGCCAGTCGCTGCCCAGCGAGGTGATACCGGCCATGCCGGTGACGACTACACGTTTCATCAACACAAACCACCATTCACCGCGAGAACCTGGCGCGTAATGTACGCCGCCTCGTCGGACATCAGAAAGTTCACCGCACCGGCCACCTCTTCGGGGGTGCCCATACGGGCGGCCGGGATCATCTTGAGAATCTCGTCCACCGGTACCAGCTCGTCGAGGATCTCGGTATCGATCAGGCCGGGCGCTACGCAGTTGACGGTGATCTTGCGCTTGGCCAGCTCGATCGCCAGGGCCTTGGCGGCGCCGATCACGCCGGCCTTGGACGCGCTGTAGTTGACCTGACCGCGGTTGCCGACCAGACCCGATACCGAGGTGATGCAGACGATGCGGCCTGGCGCGCGGCGACGAATCATCGGCATGGTCAGCGGGTGCAGCACGTTGAAGAAACCGTCCAGGTTGGTACGCATGACCTGATCCCAGTCGTCCTCGGACAGCGCCGGAAAGGCGCCATCGCGGGTCAGGCCGGCGTTGCACACCACGCCGTAGTAGGCGCCGTGTTGCTCGACATCGGCCTCCAGCGCCTCGCGGCAGGCTGCGCGGTCGGACACGTCGAATTGCAGGATGCGCGCCTGGCGACCCAGTTCGGCGATCTGCGCCTGCACGGCTTCGGCCTCATCGCGGCGCGAGCGGCAGTGCAGGACGATGTCATGGCCCGAGCGCGCCAGGCGCAATGCAATGGCGCGGCCGATACCACGGCTGGAACCGGTGACCAGAACGGTGGCGGCAGAAGTGCTTTCAGTCATGGGATTGTTCTTGCTGTTCTTGTAGATAGACCGCCGGTTGCGGCGGGCGGAACACGTTGAGGCGGGCTTCGGCCTGGATGCCGGGGCCTTGCAGGTGGCATTCGAACACACCCATGCCATTGTCGTCCTGTAGCGAGCACAGGGCGCGGATGCGCAATTCGCTTCCGGCCGGAAAGCTCTCGACGTTGCAGGTGTACTTGCGGGTGCCGAGGAGAAAGCCCAGCTCCACCGGCAAACCAGCTCGCTTGGCCTGGATACCGGCAAAGGCGGCAATGGCCTGTGCCATCAGCTCGATGCCGGTCCAGGCCGGCAGGCTGCCGTCAGCATCGCTGAGCAGGCCGCCGGGGCGCACTGTGAGGCGTACCTCGATCGCTTCGCTATCGCAGCTCAGTACTTCATCGAGCAGCACCATGTTGCCCGCATGGGGTACCAGTTCGGCGACTGGCCACAGGCTCATGACGCATCTCCCAGGATCAGCGCGACATTGTTGCCGCCGAAGGCGAAGGAGTTGCTCATCAGGTAGCGACCCTTGTCGCGGGCCAGGCGTGCGCCAGGCTGGACGAGCTCGAGGGGCGCCAGTTCGGGGTCGTGCTGGCCATCCCAGAGGTGCGGCGGAAGCAGACCGTCGCGGTTGTATTCGCTCAGGGTGAGCCAGCAGAAGGCCGCCTCCAGCGCGCCGGCAGCGCCCAGGGTGTGGCCGGTCATGGGTTTGCTCGAAGAGCAGGGCAGGCCGTCGGGGAACAGCGCGTGCACGGCCTTGCTCTCCATCACGTCGTTATGTCGGGTAGCGGTGCCGTGCAGGTTGAGATAGTCGATTTCGCTGGCGCCGACGCCGGCCTGGATCAGCGCCTTCTCCATGGCTGCTCGGGCGCCGAGACCTTCCGGGTGCGGTGCGGAGATATGGTGGGCGTCCGAGGTGGCGCCTCCGCCGAAGAAGGCGATGGGACTATGCTCGCGGGTCATCAGGAACAACGCCGCCGCCTCACCGATATTGATGCCGTGGCGGTTCACCGAGAACGGATTGCAGGGTTCGGCGCAGACGGCTTCCAGCGATGAGAAGCCATTCAGGGTAAGGCGGCACAGGCTGTCGACGCCACCGCAGATCACCGCATCGCACAGACCCTGGCTGAGCAGGCGATGAGCGCTGAGCATGGCACGGGCGCTGGAGGTACAGGCCGTGGACTGGCAGTACACCGGGCCCGTCAGGCCCAGCCAGTCGGCGAGGAAGTTGGCCGGTGCAGCCATTTCCTGTTGGGCGTAGTCGTATTCGGCGGGCAGCACGCCTTCGTTGAAGTGACGCGCGATATGCTCACCCGCTTCACGGATGCCCGAGGTGCTGGTGCCCAGTACCAGGCCGACGCGCTGCGCGCCAAAGCGGGTGATGGCTGCGCGCAGCTCGGGCTCGATCTGCTGCGCAGCGGCCAGCAGCAACTGGTTGTTGCGGCTGTGGAATGCCTCGAAACCTGCAGGCATGTCGGGCAGATCGACATGCACGGCGCCTACCGTCAGGCTGCGGTCGCTGACCCAGCCCGCTTCGGCACGCATGCCCGAGGCGTCGCCGGCAAACAGCGCATCGGCCACGGCCTGCTTGCCTTCGCCGAGGGCGCAGAGCAGGCCGAGTGCATTGAGGTAGCCGGGGGTGGGGGAACGGTGCATCAGTCGCTTTCTTCCAGGTTCAGTACGCGTATCCGGTAGTTCAAACCGGTCTTGCCAAGGGTGAAATCCAGTGGGCCGTGGTAATCGATGACCCAGTCCGGCTCGAGTCGGCGCTGCTCATCATTCACCTGCTGCCAACTGCCGGGCGGGTAAGCATGCAGTGCGTCGGCGCGAGCCAGGGCGAACAGCAGCGTGGCGAACAGCTCGCGCGCTTCGCTATTGGGTGGCAGCAAGCCGTCGTTGTGCCACTTCCCGGCATCCAGCAACTGGCGGGCCAGGGGAATACCGAGCGGATCCAGCAGCGACCAGCGCAGGAGCGAACCTTCCTGCTGGATCACCAGCAACCAGTCTTGGAGCGCGTCCGCCTGTTCACGCCGGATCTGCAAGGTGAGCGGCAAGGGCGCGACTAGTGCCGGGGCCACTTGCGGCACGGGTGTGCGTGCGGTGCAGGCGCCCAGCAGCAGGCTGGCGACGAGCAGGAGTATGCGTGGCATCACGGTTTGCGCGCCACCACGTTGAGCAGCGTTTCGTCGCGTTGGCCGACCGGCTTGGGCCGCATCAGGCCCCAACGTTCCAGCAGGCCGAAGTCCTTGGCCCGGCTCCACCACAGGTAGGGGTAGGAAACGCGGGTATCGTCGAATTGGAAGCCCTGTGCACGCAGCATGTCCAGGTACTGCTCGGCGCTACGTTGCACGTGCATCGGATGGCGGAACAGCCAGCGGATCACCCAGGTGTCGATGTAGAACTTGGTCGACTCGGCCAGCAGCAGCCGGCCACCGGGCTTGAGCACGCGCCAGAATTCGGCGAGCGCCTGTTCCTGCTCCACCAGGTGGTGCAGGGTCTGATGGCAGAACAGCAGGTCGACGCTGGCGTCGGGCAGGTCGATGGAGGCGCAGTCGCTGGCGATCAGTTCGACCTCCAGGCCCAGGCGCTCGGCCTCGCGACGCGAGCACTCGAGGCTGTGCGGGTCGGCGTCGAGACCGATCATCCGTGTCGGTGCGAAGGCGGCGTTGAGCAGGCCGAAGGAACGGCCCTGACCGCAGCCGGCATCGAGCAGCACGGGTGCTTGCGGCAGCGGGCTGCCGGTCAGGCGCACCAGGTCGTTGATCGCGACCCGCAACACATGGTGTTGCCACACATGGCTCTGCAGGAACCAGAAGCCGAAGCGGGTTTCTTCGACGTAGGTGGGCGAGACGGGGCGCAGGGCGTTCATCGACGATCCTTGTCAGTTTGGGGAGCAAAGCTCTGCGAGTACTCGCAGGCGCCGGCGTGGTTCAGAAACATAGGGATTTTTACCGTCCCAGGCGTAGCCGGCAAGGATCGAACTGATCATGCGGCGAATTTCCGGGGAGGCGTTCTCGTAATAGATCACGTCCTGGAAGGAGCCCTCGTACCAGCCCTCGACGTAAACGCGGAAGGTATCGACGCCGCGTTTGAGCGGGATGGCGAACTCGTTTTCCCAGTCCACCGCTTCGCCGTTCAATTGCCGATGCAGCAGCCCGGCGGCCATGCTCGCCGAGCGCATGGCGATGGTCACGCCCGAGCTGAACACCGGATCGAGGAACTCGGCGGCGTTGCCCAGCAGCGCGAAGCCCGGGCCGTGCAGGCTCTTGACGTTGGCCGAGTAACCGTTGATCTCGCGCGCCGGGGTATCCCACACCGCATTGCCCAGCACCTTGCTCAGCGATGGGGTTTCGGCGACGAACTGCTTGAGGCAGGCATCGAGATCTTTCGGGGAGTTCTGGTAGTGCTCGGCCGCGGCGACCACGCCCAGCGAGCAGCGGCCGTTGCTGAATGGAATGGTCCAGAACCACACGTCACGCAGGGTCGGGTGAGTGGTGATAAGGATCATCTCGCGGTTGAAACCCGAGGCTGGATCGATGTTGTCCTCGATGTGGGTGAACACCGCGCGGCGGACCGGGAAGGCCGACGGCGTGTCGAGATCGAGCAGGCGCGGCAGTACGCGGCCATAACCGCTGCCGTCGAGGACGAAGGCGCACTCGACCTGGTATTCATGGCCGTCGGCCAGGCGACGTACCGACAGGCGCGGGCAGTCGCCGCTGAAGTCGGCAGCGAAGATTTCCTCTTCGTAGCGGATTTCTACGCCCTGACGCTCGGCCTCGTCGGCCAGCAGCTTGTCGAAGTCGGCGCGGATCACCTGATAGGTCGAGCCCTTGCCCTCGGTGAACTTGTCGCGAAAATCGAAGCTGGTATAGCGCTCGCCCCAGGCGAATGCGGCGCCGTGCTTGGTCTGGAAACCGGCGGCCTGAACCGCTTCGAGCATGCCGGCCTCTTCGACGAAGTCCAGGCAATGCGACAGCAGGCTCTCGCCGATGGAAAAACGCGGGAAGCGCTGGCGCTCCAGCACCAGTACGTCATGGCCCTGGCGCTTGAGAATAGCGGCGGCGATGGCGCCGGAGGGGCCGGCACCGATGACGACGATCTGACGTTGTTCGAGTTCAGGAGATTTCATAGCGGGCTTTCGCTTCATGATTGACGGTGTGCCGGCCCAGCAGGGCAGGCAACAGAGTAGAGAACAGACTCATCAGCAGCAGGCCGAAGTACACCGTTGAATCAATCAGCTGGAGCTGCAGGAGCAGGTTTAGGAACACGATTTCGGTCAGGCCACGGATGTTCAGCAGCAGGCTTTCACGCCACTTGATCCGCGCCGACGCAGCCGGGTCTGCCCAATGCAGGCCCAGCCAACTGCCAAGCACCTTACTGATGACCGGCAGTGCCAGCAGGGTACCTATCACCAGCCAGGACATGTGTTGATCCAGGCCATGGAAATCCACACGCAGCACGCCATAAGTGAGAATCAGCGGGACCGCGATACCATTCATCAGCAGCTTCCAGTGGCGCTGCGACAACGGCAGGACGAAGGGTTGCTTCAGATAGGCCAGACACAGCATGTAGGCGATGCCGAACACCAGCGCATTCAGTCCAAGCTGCTGAAACAGCAGCATCAGGGCGAAGAACGGCAGGCTGTAGCACGACGGGTGGCGCCACTTGAACGCGCGCGCGAGCAGCGGCAGCAATGCCGCCAATAGCGGCCAGAGCAGCGTCGCCGGTTGGCTACTGCCCTGGGCCAGGCCGAACAGGCTCCAGCACATGAAGTCCATCAGGATTGCCGCATGCAGCAGACGCTTGGTGTCGGCGGCCGGGTAACCGACGCTCTGCAGAAACAGATAGAGCACCGGGATGGCGGTGATGGAGAACAGCAGGCCAATGCCCACGGCGCTCAGCCAGCCGCGCTCGCCGGGCAGTAGCCAGAGCGAACAGACCAGGCCTGCCAGCATGGGCACGAGAAAACTCGGCAGGGCGATCTTCACGCAGGCCGGGCTTAGATCGAGGTCGATCACGTCGCTGAGGATGTAGCCGAGCAGCAGCGCGAAACACAGGCCATAGGCAACACTCAGCCAGTCGGGCGCCAGCAGCTCGTTGGCGCTCAACTGCCAGTGCGGCTCGGCCCACAGCAACAGCAGCGCAGGAATGACCAGCGCCGCTACCAGCAACTGGCCGACGATGGGAATCAAGCGGCGCCCGCCGCCGACCGCGACCAGTGCATAGATGGCCAGGGCCAGCAACCAAAACAGGGCGACCGTCATGGCTGCTTTTCCTTTGTCTGCGCGTCACCCGCCCAGGGGGCGAGGAGGAAGCTGAAGGCCAGGCCGATGCTGATGGCCAGGCCGAAGTTACTCACCGCAGGTGTACTGGAAACGGCCAGCAGGCCGAACGACAACCAGGTGGTCAGCGCCGACAGCAGTGTGCCGAGCAGGCTGGTGGCCGCACCGCCGACCCGCTCGCGAATGAGGATGGCGTAGTCCACGCCGATGGCGGTGACCAGCAGCAGGCCGAACAGGCTGAACAGGGTCAAGGGCTGGCCAAGCCAGCCGAGACTGGCCAGGCTGGCCAGCGCGGCCAATAGAGAAACCGCCAGTACGCGAGCGGCGCCGCGTGCGCCGAAGAAGATGCAGAGTACGGCGAAGATCAGCAGGCAGGAGGCCAGCTTCAGTTCGGCGGCGCTGACTTGCGTGGCGGCGAACAGGCGATTGAGCTCGCCGAGACGGTCGACCAGTTTTACCCCGTCGAGTCCTTCGGCCTGGGCGTCGAGCAGGTCGCTGTCGGTCAATCCTTGCAGGCTGATCAGCCCGGCGACCCGGCCGTCATCGGCGTTGCCCAGCCAGAGTGGTCGCCAGGGCTCACTCAGCGGCGCGGCGAGCACCTGCTCGATACTCAGCGTCGGCAGGGCTTGCAGCTGTTGTGCTTCCTGTTCGATGGCTGCGGCGGGGATGCCCAGTTCGCTGAGTGCGGTGCTGTGGCTAGGGAGTTGTGCCACGGCCTGACGCAGTTTTTCCTGCTGTGTGGCCGGCGCGATCAGTTGGCTCAACGCCAGATAGCCCTTCAACTGACCCTGCTCGACCAGCCTGTCCAGGCGCTGGCTCAACGACTGCTGGCGTTGCAGCAATTGCTCTTCATCGTCGCCGCGCACCAGAAAGAACTGACTGGTCGGTTGCATGCCGACGATCTGGCTGATGGTTTTCGATTGCTCCAGCAATTGCGGCGGCACGCTGGCCCACTGGCGCAGGTCGTCCTTGTGCGAGAGCTGCAGCAGGCCACCAGCGCAGAACAGGGCGAAGATCAACAGCAGCCAGGGTGTGGGCAGTTTACGCAGCAAGGCTTCGCGCCAGTCGAGCAGACGCTGTGCCAGGACATGCGGCGGCTGCCAGGGGCGGATCTCGGCTTTGCCGAGCAGCGTTGGCAGCAGGAACAGGGTGCTCAGGTAGGCGCCGAGCAGGCCGGCTGCGGAAAAGATCGCTACCTGCTTGAGTGCCGGGAACGGCGTGAAGGCCAGGGCCAGATAGCCGATGACGTTGGTCAGCAGACCGAGACTCAGACCGAGCAGCGTGGCGCGCAAGGCACGCCAGCTATCCCAGGGTTGCAGCGTCCAGCTCTTCGACAGCAGGTGCAGGGGGTAGTCGATGGCCACGCCGATCAGGCTGGCGCCCAGCACCAGGGTCATCACGTGGATGTGGCCGAACACCGCGACGCAAGCCGTGAGCCCGGCGAATACGCCAATGGCAGCGGGGATGAAGGCGAGCAACACGCGTACCCGGCGAAACACCAGCAGCAGCATCAACAGGACGCCGGCACTGGCGATGCTGCCCATCAGGCTGATTTCGCGTGTGGCCTCGCGCTGGCCGTGGGCGGAGTACAGCAACCCGCTGCTGGCGAGCAATTGGCCGCCGCGTGCCTGCACCTCGTCGCGGGCCTGAATGACCAGATCGTCCACCGCCAGCGCCAGGTTGCCGTCGAAGGCGTCGGCATTGGTGCGGGCGCGTAGCAGGGCCCAGGTGATTCCCTCGCTTTCGGCGATCAGCGCGCCGCTGAGATCGACCTGGACATTGTGGTGGTGGGGAAGGCCTTTCTCCACCAGGGTGCTGAGGCCGAGCAGGTCATCGTTGGTGGCAACCACGCCCTGGCTGCGGAAGGGGTCGAACAGATCCTGAACACGTCGTTCGACGAAGGCGGCCGGGTTGTCGATCAGCAATTGGCGGTCGGCAGCCGGCAACAGCGCCAGGCGCTGATCCTGCAATTGCTGACGTATGCCAGACAGGTCGGCTTGCGGCTCCCACTGCACCTTCTCGAACAGCGCCTGCTGCTGCCAGCGCGTGCCCAGTGCGGCTGCAAGCGCCAGGGCTTGTTCGCGCTGCGGGTGGCTGATCAGCACCAGCAGCTCGCGGTTGAGCGGCTCCTGCATGCGCTGCACGGCCTGCTGCTCGAGCGCGTCCGGCTTGCCGTTGGGTACCAGCTCCAGCAGGTTGGCCGTGATGGGCGCGCCGCCGCGCCACTGCCAGGCTGCAACGATAATGAGCAGAAGCAGGGCGAGCGGGAACAGCCGTGAACCCCAGTATTCAACTCTGGAAGTCATGTCGCTCCGCATCGCTCAGGGACTGATCGGCCTGACTGTCCTCAAGGCGCAGCACGGTGCTGTCGCCCTGGGTTTCCTGCAGCTCGATGCGCTGTACCAGCTCACCGCCATTGATGACGATGGCCTTGAAGACCTGCTTGAGCAGAACGCTGCGAGGCGTCAGATCGAGCTGCCAGGCCTCGGCTGTGCCGCTCAGGCTGAGCTCGAAATCCTGACGCAGGCCGCTGCTGTCGCCCTTGAGCACGGCGAGGAACAGGCGATTCTGCTGAGCGGTGGCGCTTTGCTGGGCGACGAACTGCCAGCCCTGCTCACTGCGTCGGGCGATGCCTTGGGTGTCGATACGATAATCCTGCTGCAGCGGGCGTTCGAGCAGCCAGAGCAGGCCGTGATCCTTGGCCAGGACGAAGTGGCCACGGCTGGTCAGCGGTTGCGGCAGGGCGCGCAGGTGTTTTTCCTGGATGAAACTGCCGCGCACTACCTCGGGCTCGCCGAGTTGTGCGCTGAGCTGGTCGAGGTCGAAGGCCATGGCCTGCTGGGCAAGGCCCGCCAGCAGGAGCCCGGAGATAATCCGGAAGATGCACCTGGCAATGAGGTTTTTCCCGGATTGCATCCGGGCTACGCCAGCCAGGGCGGCGCTGAGCAGGCGGTTCACGCGATGGCCCTCTGCACGGCATCGATGAAGACCTGTGGCGAGGCGAACTGCATTTCCCGCGTGGCGATTTCCACGGCGACCTGCACGGTGCTGCCGCGGGTCATGCGCTCGCCCGTCTCGGCATCGCTGATCAGGTAATTGATCTTCAGGCGGCTTTCCCACTCCACCAGATCGGCGCGCACGATGATGCGCTGGCCGAATTGCGCGCCGCGCACGTAGCGCACTTGCAGATCGATCACCGGCCAGGCGTAGCCGGAGTCGCGCATCTGCCGGTAGTTGTGGTCGAGCTTGTCGAGCAGGGCGCAGCGCGCCTGCTCGAAGTATTTGACGTAATGGCCATGCCAGACGATTTCCATCATGTCGACATCGTAGAACTGCACCTGCAGTTCGATTTCCGCCTGCAAGACGCCTGACTTACGCATGGATTGCTCCTGAGCCGATGGTGCGCATGGCGCACCCTACTTGGTAGTGGGGCATCGGGTGCGTCATGCGCACCAGAACAGGCTCAGGCATACAGCCTCCAGTGCTGGGTGCGGATGCGTTCCAGGCACAGGCGCAGTTCGCCTTCCAGGGCGCGGTCTTCGATCACCGGCGGGAAGTCGCTGGCCAGTTGCTCGCGCATGGCAGCCAGTGGCGCGGGGATGTCCTGCTTGCCGGCGCGCTCGCGCAGCCAAACGCCCTGGTTGGCGGCGAGCAGCGTGGCGGCAGCGACCTGCTCGGTCAGTTCCAGGCTGCGCAGGGCATCGCGCGCGGCGATGGTGCCCATGCTCACCTTGTCCTGGTTATGGCATTCGGTGGAGCGCGAGAACACGCTGGCTGGCATGGTGTTCTTCAGCGCTTCGGCGGTCCAGGCGCTGGCGCCGATCTGCACGGCCTTGAAACCGTGGTTGATCATCGCCGTTTCGGCCGGCGCGCCGGACAGGTTGCTCGGCAGGCCGTGGTTGTAGCGAGTGTCCACCAGCAGGGCGAGCTGACGGTCGAGCAGGTCGGCGACGTTGCCGACCAGGTTCTTCAGGCTGTCCATGGCGAAGGCAATATGCCCGCCATAGAAGTGGCCGCCGTGCAGGGTGCGCTCGGTCTCGGCGTCGAACAACGGGTTGTCGTTGGCGCTGTTGAGTTCGATCTCGATGAACTGACGCAGCAGGCCCAGGCTGTCGGCCAGTACGCCAAGTACGTGCGGCGCACAACGGATCGAGTAGCGATCCTGCAGGCGATGCAGTGGTGGCAGCGGCGCCTCGACGGCCAGATCCTGACGAATCCAGGCGGCGACCTGGGTCTGGCCCGGGTGCGGCTTGGCGGCGAACAGGCGCTCGTCGAAGTGCTCCGGGTTGCCCTCCAGGGCGATCACGTTGAGCGCGGTGATGCGCGTCGCCAGCTTCAGCAGGTAGTCGGCGCGGGCATAGGCCAGGCAGGCCAGGGCGGTCATCACGGCGGTGCCGTTCATCAGTGCCAGGGCTTCTTTCGGGCGCAGGGTCAGCGGCGTCCAGCCGAGTTCTTCATGTACCTCGGCGGCGCTGCGACGCTCGCCCTTGTACAGCACGTCGCGCTCACCGCTGAGGGTGGCGGCGACGTAGGACAGCGGAGTGAGATCGCCGCTGGCGCCCACCGAACCTTCTTCCGGGATCAGGGGCAGCACGTCGTGATCGATGAAGGCCTGGATGCGCTCCAGCAGTTCCACGCGCACGCCGGAAACGCCGTGGCACAGCGACTGCAGTCGGGCAGCCAGAACGGCGCGGCTGCTCGGCGCGTCGAGCAGTTTGCCCAGGCCGCAACCGTGGAAGGTAAACAGGTGCTTGGGCAGCGCCTCGACCTGATGCAGCGGCACCGCTACCACGCAGGAGTCGCCGTAGCCGGTGGTCACGCCGTAGATCACGCCTTCCTTGTCCAGCAGGGTGTCGAGGAAGCGTGCGCCCTTGGCGATCTTTTCCCGGTAGGCGGCATTATCCTGCAGCTGGGCGCGGGCCTGGCGCTGCGACAGGGCTACGATGTTCTCGATGGTCAAGGCGCGCTCGCCGAAGATCACCGGCTCAGGCTGGTATGTCGTCATCTCGCTTCCAGAAAGGGTAGAAGTTGAACCATTGCAGCGGTGCGTCCAGGCAGTGTTCGCCCAGGCGCTGCGCGTAACGTTGTGCCCAGCCGTGAACCACCTGGTCGCGCTCGCTGCGCTTCCAGCTCACCACATCGGCAAAGTGCTCCAGGCGCACCTGATAGCGCCCGTCGATCTTCAGGCAGTGCATCAGCCCGACCGGGCATTGCAACAGGCCGGCCAGCAGCCAGGGACCTTGAGGGAATGCTGCGGGTTGGCCAAGAAAATCGACCGTGACATTGCGTCCGCCATGCAGCGGCACGCGGTCTCCAGCGATAGCCAGCCACTCGCCGCGTTCCAGGCGCTCGGCCAATTGCAGCATGATCGCCGGGTCCAGTTCGCTGACCTGAATCAGGCGCAGGTGGCTGGCGCCGGATTCGCCCAGCAGGCGGTTGAAGCGCTCGGCGTGCTTGGTGTGCACCAGTACGTTCATGCGTACCCGCTCGCCGAGTTCGGCCAGTGCCCGACAGACTTCCAGGTTGCCCAGGTGAGCGCCTACCAGCAGCCGTCCACGGCCGCCGTCGTGCAGCGTGTCGCGCAGGTTGCCGGGGTCGACCAGTTGTAGTTCCTGCAAAGGCAGGCGGCCGTTCCACACATCGAGCTTGTCCAGCAGACTATCGGCGAATGCCAGGAACTGACGCAGTACCGAACGGCGGCTCGGGCGCAGATCGGGACGTGCGCCCCAGCTCGCCAGGTTGTTCTGGTACTGATGGATGCTGGTCCGCGCGCTGCGGCCGAAGATGTAGAAATACAGGACGATCAGGTACAGCAGTGGCACCAGGGGGCGACGGCCAAGCAGGCGCGCCGCTACGACGGTAAAGCGCATCAGCAGAAAACTGCCGCGCTCCTTCTGCCGGGCCCAGTGATCGTTGTGCTCGGCAGCGTTCATGCGACCAGCCTGCGCCATAGAATCCTCGGCGCGCGCAGCAGCATGCCGAAGAACAACCGGGCATGCATGCCCGAGATCAGCAGGTTGTCGTGCCACAGGCGAAAATGCGAAAGGCCATCGGCCGGGTAGTGCACGCGGGTCGGCAGCCAGTGCATCGGCTGTTCACGCCAGGCCATGCGCACCAGTATCTCGGTGTCGAAATCCATGCGCCGACCGAGTTGCACCGTATCGAGCAGGGCCAGAGTCGCCGGTAGCGGGTAGATGCGAAAGCCGCACATGGAGTCGCGAATCTGCAATGACAGGCAGTTGATCCAGACCCAGACGTGGGTCAGGTAGCGGGCGTAAAGGCGCGACCTGGGCACGCTCGCATCGTATTGCGGATAGCCACAGACCAGGGTTTGCGGATGAGCGCGAGCGGCGGCGATGAACTGATCCAGGGTGCTCAGGTCGTGCTGACCATCAGCGTCTACCTGCAGGGCATGGCTGTAGCCGAGGCGCGCTGCTTCGCGCAGGCCGGCCATCACTGCACCGCCCTTGCCCTGGTTGCTCGGCAGGCGTAGCAGGTGAATGTTCGGCTGCTGCGCCAGTTCGTCGATTACCGCAGCGCAGGTTGCGTTCGAGCCGTCGTCCACCAGCAGGCACGGCAAGCCGGCGCTGCGCAGTTGCCCGACCACACCGGGCAATGGCCGCTCGTGGTCGTACACCGGGATCACCGCGCAGGGATTGAAGCCTGGCTCAGCCATGGGCCTGCTCCAGCAGAATGCGCCCGGAAGAACAGGCAGCCTCGCCATTGCGATAAGCGAAATACAGCTTGCCGCGTTCGGCATCGAAACGCAGGGACAACTGCAGGGTGTCGCCGGGGCGCACCAGTTGCTGGAATTTCAGCACTTCCATGCCGGCGAAGCGCGGTGGCAGATGTGCGATCAACTGGCGGGCCAGTTGTTGGGCCCAGTCGACCTGTACCACGCCCGGCAGTACCGGCGTTTGCGGGAAATGGCCGGTGAAGTGGGCGAGGTCCGGCGGTACCTGCAATTGCAGCAGCCATTCGCCGTCGCGCTGTTCGGCGCTGACAGGCTCCACCCGCGTTGGGCGTGGCGCGGCCAGCAGGGCGTCGATCTGGCTCTGCGCCAGCTTGCCCTGGCTGCTGTAGGGCAACTCCAGGAGCAGGCGCCAGCGGCGCGGCAGGGCGATGGCCTCGCAATGTTCGGCCAGGTGCCGGCGCAGGGTTTCGGTGACGGTGCGACGCCCCTGGTTGCGCAGGGCATGCACGCCGTTCGTGCTCAGGGCCAGCACGGCACCGAGGAAGGCTCGACCTTCCTGAATCACGCCAAGGCGGGCATCGGTCACCCAGTCATGACTCACCAGCGCCTGCTCGAGCATGGGCAGGGAGATGCGCT
Organism: Pseudomonas sp. EggHat1; assembly: GCF_014892995.1. NCBI lineage: Bacteria > Pseudomonadati > Pseudomonadota > Gammaproteobacteria > Pseudomonadales > Pseudomonadaceae > Pseudomonas > Pseudomonas sp. EggHat1. The sequence continues at coordinate 664,903 of NZ_JACKQK010000001.1, read as the reverse complement.
TCTCTTCCAGCTTGACGATGCGGTCGAGGCGCCCACGCAGGACGAAACGGCCGTCAGTGCCGATCTCGGCGGCATCTGCGCTCTGTTCGATATGCCCAGCTGGCAAGTACGGCGAAGCGATGCGCAGGGCGCCGGTTTCATCGAGGCTCAGCTCGACGCCTGGGAACGGCTGCCAGGCCGTATCGCCCTGACGCCAGCCAATGCCGCCGGTTTCCGAGCTGCCGTAGATTTCCGTCGGCCACTGGCCCAGGCGTTCGTGCAGGGATTCGGCCGCTTCGCCGGGCAGCGCGCCGCCGGAGGAAAATACCTGTTTCACGCGGCTCAGCGCCGACCAGTCGAGGTTGTCGCCCATGCGCTTGAGCAAGGCCGGGCTGGCTATCCAGGCAAAGTCGCCCTGATCCAGGCTGATGCGCTGCAGATCCTCGGGGAAGGGCACGGCGCGGCGGTACAGGGGGCGGCCTGCGCACAGTGGCCACAGCAGGCGAAACAGCAGGCCATAGATATGCTGGCAGGCGACACTGCCGAGGATGCTGGCCTGGCCGAGGTTCTGGCCCCACAACCGCTCCAATGCTTCGACCTCGTTGGCCAGCTGCGCAAGGCTCTTGTCGATCAGCTTGGGTTCGCCACTGGAGCCCGAGGTGCACAGGGTCAGGCGGCAATGCTCGGGCAGCAGGCGTGCACCAGGCAGTGGCTCGGCATCCAGCTCGCTCAGGTCGTCCAGCCATAGGTCGATCTGGGCCGACAGGCGCTGCCGGGTTTGCGTCTGGGCATCGGCGGGCAGCAGTACCTGCACCCCGATGCGCCAGGCGCCGAGCAGAGCGATGGCCAGCTCGGCAGCATCTTCCAGATACAGCGCCACGCGTTGTACACCGCGCGCCTGCAGGGCTGCGGCCAGGCGCAAGGCGCGCTCACGCAGCTCTGGATGATGCAGCGCGGGCTCCAGAGCAACCTGACGCTCGGGCTGAGCCTTCAGCAACAGATCGGTGATGGGCAGCCAGGTCATTCGTATTTCCTTACCTGCTGGCGGATCAACCATTCGCCAGCGAACAACAGGCCAATCAGGCCGTAAGAGATGAATCCGGTGTAGAGCGTCCACCAGGAAAGCGGCGCCCACATCGCCAGCGCCATCAGCAGGAGCGTGTTGCCGAGGAAGAACAGCGCCCAGACCTTGGTGACGGTGCGCGTGTAGCGCACGGCGACGTCCGGCAGCTCCGGTTCACGCAGGCGCGCCATGCGTTCCACCAGTGGCGGGCCGAATTTCAGGCTGAGGCCAAACAGCGCCAGCAGCATCAGGTTGAGCAGTACCGGGTACCAGCGCAGCAGCGCCGGTTCGTTCGCGACTCCGAGCAGCAGGCAGAACACCAACGCCGCCACGGCCAGCCACAGGCCGCCCGGTCGGCGTCGTGCCGTCAGTGCGCGGGCAAGCCAGAGTCCGCCCAGCAATGCGGCGAACACACGTGGCGACCAATGCTCCAGGCCGTAATAGACTGCGAACGGATAGAGCACGCCGGCTATCAGCAAGAGCAGGCCAAACAGGCGAGCCATGGAGTCAGTCTTGGGCCTGAGGCGTGTCATTGATCAGGCGATAGACGGCTTCGACCACATCGCCCACGCTGCGCACGCTCTTGAACTCTTCAGCGGCGAGCTTGCGCCCGGTCTGGCGCTTGATATGGTCGATCAGGTCGACCGCATCGATGCTGTCGATCTCCAGGTCTTCATACAGGCTGGCGTCCAGGGTCACGCGCTCGGCATCCAGCTCGAACAGCTCCACCAGGGCGCTACGCAGGGTGACGAAGATTTCTTCACGGCTTTGCATCGGTGAAATCCTCAGGCAGCTTTCTGGGCGGAAACGAACGCAGCCAGGCTCGCGACGTTGGCGAAGTGCTTGCGCGTGTCCTTGGCTTCAGCGTCGATCTTGATGCCGAAGCGCTTCTGGATCGCCAGCCCCAGCTCGAGCGCGTCCACCGAGTCCAGGCCGAGCCCTTCGCCAAACAGAGTCTGCTCCGCGCCAATGTCATCGGCGCTCATGTCCTCGAGGCCGAGGGCATCGATGATCAGGTTCTTGATTTCAAGTTGCAGATCGCTCATCTGAGGCGAGCTCCTTCATAAAGTGTTGGTGCAGATGGTCGTTGAGCTTGCGCGAGGCAATCGGCAATGGCGCCTGCTCGGTGAATTGCCGCGGGTCGATATCCTCCCCGACCCGCAGCCGAAAGTGAAAGCGGCGCGATGGAATGCTGTACCAGGGTTCGGCCTTGGTCAGCGTCGTAGGTGTCACGCTGATGACCACCGGGGTCACCACACTGGCGCCGCGCACGGCAATCGCGGCGGCACCACGATGAAATTCCGGGTTGGTGCCGGGTACGGTGCGGGTGCCCTCGGGGAAAATGATGAGGGTTTCGCCGTTCTGCAGGGCGCCGGCAGCTTCGTCGAGCATGTCCATGCTGCCGCTGTTGCTGATGTACTGGGCGGCACGAATCGGCCCGCGCATGCAGGGGTTTTCCCACAGGCTCTGTTTGACCACGCAGTTGGCATCGCGGATGAAGGCAATCAGCACGACCACATCGATCAGCGAGGGATGATTGGCAATGACCATTTGTCCTGGACGGCCCAGGCGTTCTGCGCCCTCGACCTCATAGGTGAGAACACCGGTGCGGAACATGAACTCGACGAATAGGCGAAACGACCGGCTGACCACTGCACGCGCTCGGGTTCGCCGGCGCAGGGTGTCGCCGGGCAGCAGGCTGAGCAGCGGGAAGACAAGCACGCGCAGCAACACCCCGCCGACGCCGAATAGGGCGAAGCTCAGTGCGGTGGCGACAAGCCTCCATGCATAAGGCGGGCTGTAAGGGCTCAGGCCTCGTTGCGTGACCAGATCCATTGGCGGTCTTTCCAGTAGTGAATCAGCGTTGGCTGCCCACCATACAAGGCGCGCAGCAGGTTCAGGGGGTGTGGCCAGGCGGCGGGTAAGCCGGATTCGGCGGGGGCGAGGCTCAAGGTCCAGGTTTTGCCCGGTTTCAGCAGCAGAGCCAGCGCGTAGGAGAAGGGTACGTCATCTATATAGGGCGTGTAGAGGTCAGGCGGTAATTCTTCTGCAATAACCAGTAATACTGCAGGAGCACCTTCGGCAAGCAGGCCACTGGCTTCGAGCATGGCCTGTTCCAGACCGTCCCCGGCAGCAGCCATGGCGGTCATCTCGCTGGTGTCTTCGCGCAGGATCGACCACAGGCCGATGATGGCGTTATGCACCGAGAGGCTGAATTGGGTGGGCGACAGCGGTTCGTCCTTCGCCAGTTCGCTGAGGATCGCCAGCGTGCGCGGCGTCTCGCCATGACGCGAGGCGAACACCAGTGGCAGAGGGCCTTGACCCTCTGCCAGCGGCCAGGCGACATGGAACAGCATCCGCGCCAGCCGGCTGAGGCGGCGGCGCTGCATGGCGGGTAGGAAACTCACGTCCGGCTGCTGCTGGTCGTCGGGCACGACCACGGGGGCGTTGCACCAGGCTCGCCAATCATCCTCTGACTCCAGGCCGGGGGCCCAGGCGCGCAATCCTTCGATCTGGAAATTCATAGCACGAGGCTTTTCGCCACTCCGGGCATACTGGTCGGCACGACGAGACGCCTGAAAGAGACAGTGTCAGTCAGTGCCATGGCATAGTGCCGGTACTTGTTCGGGCGGGCATTATCTAGATGCACGCGGCGCTGTGCAAATGTTGCGCAGCTTCTTCTGATGGGCGGATGATGGCGATGTGGCCTACGTCTCGTGCTTGTCATGGGCTTTGCATAGTATTCGGAACATTCCAGATCAGGGAGAGCGGCGATGCGACGTGTGGTGTTCAACCAGAAGGGGGGCGTGGGCAAGTCCAGCATCGCCTGTAATCTCGCGGCAGTAAGTGCGGCGCAGGGCTACCGTACTCTGCTGATAGACCTGGATGCCCAGGCCAACTCGACCCATTACCTCACCGGGCTCACTGGTGAGGAAATCCCCATGGGCATTGCCGACTTCTTCAAACAGACCCTGTCTTCCGGGCCTTTCGCCAAGAAGGGCAAGGTGGATATCTACGAGACGCCGTTCGACAACCTGCATGTGGTCACCGCCACGGCAGAGCTGGCCGAGCTGCAGCCGAAGCTGGAGCAGAAACACAAGATCAACAAACTGCGCAAACTGCTCGACGAACTGGCCGAAGACTACGACCACATCTACCTGGATACGCCGCCAGCACTGAATTTCTATACGGTTTCAGCCTTGATCGCGGCAGACCGCGTGTTGATTCCCTTCGACTGCGACAGCTTCTCGCGCAACGCCCTGTACGGCCTGCTGGCCGAGATCGACGAGTTGAAGGAGGACCATAACGAGGATCTGGAGGTGGAGGGTATCGTGGTCAACCAGTTCCAGCCGCGTGCCACATTGCCGCAGCAACTGCTGGATGAGTTGGTCGCCGAGGGCTTGCCGGTGTTGCCGGTGAACCTGATGAGCTCGGTGAAGATGCGCGAATCGCACCAGGTGTGCACGCCACTGATCTATCTGGATGCACGGCACAAGCTGACCCAGCAGTTCGTCGAGTTGCACGATCTGCTGAACGCGGCAGATTGACGCTGTCCAGGACGGCTGAGTAATAGATTTCAACAAGAACGCCCCAAGGTTATCGGGGCGTTCCTGTTTCAGCTTGATGCATCAGAGTTTGTTGGCGGTTTCCTGGGCGATTTCCCGGAGGCCAGCTTCGGTGATGGCTTTCCAGTCGCTGTCGGTAACGGCTTGCATGCCATCGCTTTTCAGCGTGACGATCTCCATGTTCGGTTGGCCTGCGGCTTCGATGTTCAGGCGCGACTTGTTGTTCACCGTCACGTAGAAGAAGCCTGGCGAAAACCATGACCAGAACTCCTTGACGCGAACCTTCACCTCAGTGGCGCCTGCTGCGTTGGGCTCTGTCACCACGTCATAGCCGGCTTGCCGATAGGCAGAGGCCACAGACTCTTCGACCAGGGCGGAAACGGTGCGGCCAGAGGGCAGCAGAACGTCGCCAAGCGCTTTGCCGTAGCCATTTCTCTTGCGACCAACGGCCCGCTCGGTGATCGAGCGATCAGCAGTTTCCGCATTCTTCAGTGACGGGATGTCGGCCTGACTCGGCTTGATTTCGAAAACGCGTTCATCGACTGCGCTGATGTACACCTTCTTGCCGTTGCCGGCTTCGGGGTTAGCGGCCAGCTCCAGTGAAGGAACCTTCACATCGATCTCGGAACGACTCGTTGCGCAGCCAACGCAAAGCGCCAGCAGGAAGGTAACGGCGACCAGTCTGAAGGTCTTTTCCATACTCATGAAACTACTCCTTGTATGCATCGGTTTGGCCATTAGGCGGGGCGATTCTACAAGGGTGATGGCTAATTGGCATCCGTGCTGCTGTGTCCAGGCATCGAGGGAGTCGGGATGCCGACCATGGGTTTACGACGCCTCTGCTCGGAAGGCGCGCGTGTTGCCGCAGTGCAAAGGGCGGCAGATCGGCCGCCCCGAGTGAGGGTGATGGGTGGCGGGGCTTGGCGGCGATCTGACCGCGCGGGCTAGCGCACCACGAACACGTCGCACGGTGCCTTGTGCAGGAAATGCTGCGCCAGGCTACCCAGCAGTGCCTGGGAGAAGGCGCTGCGGCCGTGGCTGCCGAGCACCAGCAGTTCTGCTCGACGCGTCTTGATCTGCTCCTGCAGACTGCGCAGGATGCCGCCCTGCAGCACGTCGTGGCTCAGCTTCGGCCCCCCGGGTGGCAGGCTTTGCGCTTCGTCCTGCAACAGCTGATCGATCAGGCCGCGCTGGGTCTGCAGTTGCAGTTCGACCTGCTGCGGCGTGCCCTTGTCTGGTTCGAATACATGCAGGGCGTGCAGCTCGGCATCGCCGGGCAACAGGCGATAGGCCTGGCCGAGGGCACTGCAGGCGCACAGGGAGAAGTCGATGGCGGCCAGCGCCCGCTGGTAAGGCTGGGCGTCGTTGCGTGCTACCAGCAGCAGCGGCACCGTGCAGCGGCGGGCGATGCGATCGAGGCTGGTGCCGGAGAAAAAGTCATGGCGCTGGTGGTGCCCGCCCAGCACCAGCAGGTCGCAGCCGCTGTCCTGAACCTGTTGCAGGACGACCTCGGAAGGTTTGCCGCTGAGCATGCGCAGTTCGGTGCCGGGTGGAGCGTATCGGGTCAGGCTGCGATCCAGCGCCTGGCGCGCCTTTTCGTGCTGTTCGCTACTCTGGCTGGGGTCGAGTACATGCAGGATGCTCAGGCGGGCCTTGTGCTGCTGAGCCAACTGCGTGGCACGGCACAACGCCATGTCAGCGGTGTCGCGCAGGTCATGGGCGATAAGAATATGGTTGAACATGGTGACGGCTCTCCTGCCGATACCCCTCGGCAATTTTATTGTGCCTGTTCAGATAGCCGCTCTTTTGACCTATGGCAAGGTCGGGGACTGTTACCGATTGCGAATGCAGGCAGCGGCGTCATTCAGCGTAAACGCAATTGGTAGTGGCCGCGACTTTCTGCGACCACTTCGCCGCTGCCGTCGGTCAGTTGCAGCTCCAGCAGATAGTCGGCCTTGCCCTGCTGGCTGGCTTGTTCTTCCAGGTGGGCGATTTCCTCGGCCGAGAGGCGCGCCTCGACCTGAATGTCGCCCGTGGCCGGGCGGCGAAAGCGCAGGTTCATTTCCTTGATGATGGGGTAGAAGCGCTCGGCGTCGAAGCTGGTCAGAAACAGCGCGCCGCCGGGTATTTCGGCGAGGGTGAAGAGGGCGCCCGCGTACATGCTGCCGATATGGTTCTGGTTGCCTTGCAGGGGCATGCGCAGGCGCACGAAGCCTGGCTCCAGCACCTCGGCCCTGAGGCCGCTGCGTTTGACGAAGGCGATCTGTTCCTCGGTGAGCTGGCGAGCGATTTCAACGGGCAGCGGCATGGCAAAACTCCCTGAGTGGACGTTTTGCCAGACTAAGGGGCGGGAGGTGCGCTGCAATTGACCGCAGCGCCCGTGCTGACTGACCGAAGCGCTCAAGCGTCCCAAGCACGCAGCCCGGATGCAATCCGAGGATAGCCGGCACGTTTCCCAGATTGCATCCGGGCTACAGGGGCATCCTAGATGCCCTGCTGACGCAGCCAGGCCTGCAGTTGGGGGAGAGGCATGGCGCCGCTCTGGCGGGCGATCTCGACGCCGCCCTTGAACAGGATCAGGCTGGGAATGGAACGGATGCCGAGTTGCCCGGCCAGGTTCGGATTAGCCTCGCTATCGAGCTTGCCCAGACGGCAGCGGCCATGCAGTTGTGCGGCTGCCTGCTGGAAGGTCGGAGCGAAGGCCTGGCAGGGACCGCACCAACTGGCCCAGACATCTACCAGCAGTGGCAGGTCGCCCTTCAACTGACTGGCGAAGTTGGCTTGGGTGAGCGTGATGGGCGCCGCGGGCAGCACGTCACTCTTGCAGCGGCCGCAACGTGGGGCGTCCTGCAGACGCTCGGCGGGAATGCGGTTGAGCCCGTTGCAGTGTGGGCAGGGAATCAGCAGTGGATCGGACATGAGGCGAGGCTCCGTGGGGCATACGCCTTAGATGGAGCCAGTGCCTGCGGATATCAAGTCAGAGCGGGGTCAGCGGGAAGAACCAGGGGATGATCAGCGTGGCGACGCCCCACAGCAGCAGGTTCAGGGGAATGCCGATCTTCATGAAGTCGGTGAAGCGGTAGCCACCAGCGTTGTAGACGAAGGTGTTGGTCTGGTAGCCGATGGGCGTGGCGAAGCTGGCGCTGGCGGCGAACATCACCGCGACCACGAAGGCGCGTGGGTCGACGCCCAGATGTTGGGCCATGCCGATGGCGATGGGCGTAACCAGCACTGCCACGGCATTGTTCGACAGCATCTCGGTCAGGATGGACGTGAACAGGTAGATGAAACTCAGCATCAGCAGCGGCCCGGCCCAGGGCAGCCAGCCCATGACGTTTTCCACCAGCAGCTTGACCAGGCCGACCTTGTCCATGGCGATGCTGATGGCCAGCATGCCGAAGATCAGACTGAGGATCTTCCAGTCCACCGCCTTGTAGGCGTCCTCCACATCCAGGCAGCGGGTTGCCAGCACGGTCACCGCGCCGATGATCGCCAGGCCTTCGATGGGCATCACGCCAAAGGCGGCCAGCAGCATGACCGCCAGGGTCGAGAGAATTGCGATAGGCGCCTTGTCGCGGCGGAAGGCGCGCTCCTGCACGGCGTTGAGGCTGATCAGCTCGCCGTTGTCGGCGAAGCGTTTGATCTGTGCAGGTGTGCCCTCGACCAGCATCACGTCGCCGAATTGCAGCTCGAAATCATCGAGGTTGCCCTGCACGTTCTCGTCCTGGCGATGCACGGCGAGCACCGCGATGCCGTAGCGCGCGGTGAGGTCCAGATCGCGCATCGGCCGGTGGCTGTAGCGCGAGTTACGCCCGACGATGGCCTCGGCGAGGATAACGTCGTGACTGCTGATGGTCTCGAAGGCGTCGCTGCGGTTGAAGCTCAGGTGGCCGCTTTCGCGCAGTTCCACCACGTCCTTGACCTGACCATGCAGCACCAGGCGGTCGCCGCTGGCCAGCAGGGTTTCGGCGCCGGGCTCGGTCAGCTCCTGCTCTTCACGGAACAACTTGAGCACCTGCAGGCCGCTGCCGCCATTGAGGTTGGCTTCGTGCAGAGTCTTGCCGATCATCGGTGAGTCATGCGGTACCAGCAGTTCGGTCATGAAGGTGCGCGACAGATCCGGGCGCAGCTGGCGCGACAGGGTCTCGCGATCGGGCAGCAGGCGATGGCCGACGGTCAGCAGATAGAGCATGCCGAAGGCCGCCATCACCAGGCCGACGCCGGTAATCTCGAAAATGCCGAACGGCGCCATACCGGCCTTGCGCGCGACGCCGTCGACCAGGATGTTGGTCGAGGTACCGATCATGGTCAGGGTGCCGCCGAGAATGGTGGCGTAGGAAAGTGGAATTAGCAGTTTTGAGGGCAGGGTGCCGGCGCGGCGCGCCAGTGCGATGGCTACAGGAGTGAGGATGGCCACCACCGGCGTGTTGTTCAGGCAGGCGGACACCACCAGCGCGGTGACGGTGAGGCCGGTGAGCACGCGAATCGGGCTGGTGCCCACCAGATTGCCCAGCCAGTTGCCGAGGGCGTCGATGCAGCCGGTACGCTCCAGCGCGGCGGAGAGCACGAACATGCAGGCGATGGTCACGGGGGCCGAGTTGGACAGCACACTGAGCACTTCGCCTGGCGTCAGCAATTGGCTGACCAGCAAGGCGGCCACGGCGATGGCGGCGACTATATCCGGGCTCCATTTTTCGCGGACGAAGGCATAGAGCACCCAGATCAGCAGGGCACCGACGAACAGCAGCGGCAGGGAGTCCCAGAGCATGAAAATCCTTAGAACCGGCCTCTGGTCCGCTAGGTGGCCTGGCTGTTTGGGCAGCAGGTCCTGGCCAGCGGGATCGGGCGCAGATTCTTTGCGTCGAATCTCGTGTGAGGTATCGGGCACGCACTGGGCGGCCTGGCAGGGCGCCAAGATAGAGGGGTTCTCTTAGATAGTCTAAGAATGTTTGGGCAGATTGATATGCCTTTTCGGTTTAATGGATAAGACGTCCAGCCTGGGTGGCTGGCGCGTTCTCCACCAACCTGAGCTGACTGCCTGAGCAGGGCGGGTGCAACCTGCTGGCAGCTGTGGTGGGTTCTATTCTGCGCGATCAGCGGACGGTTGGTGCGCGCGGCGCACGCTGCCGCCAGGGGGCACGCCTTATTCACGACGAACAGCTGATCTCCAGGTGCTTGCCCCACTGTGGCGGGCGCTCGGCATAGCGCTGCATGTCCGGCTGTTCGTCGAACGGTCGTGACAGCACCGCGTGCAGCTCCCGCACCGGGCCATAGTCGCCTTGTTCGGCGGCCTCAATGGCCTGCTGCGCCAGGTAGTTGCGCAGGACGTACCTGGGGTTGACCGAATGCATGCGCAGCTGGCGTTCGGCCTGTTCGCCACCTTCACGTTCGCAACGGGCCAGGTAGTCGCGGCCCCAGGCGTCGAAGCCTGCCAGGTCGACGAAGTCGTCGCGCACGATGTTCAGCGCCTCGGCAGGCGCCTGCTCGCCCAGGCGACGGAAGAACAGGTTGTAGTCGGTGGCCCTGCCCTGCTGCATCAGTTGCAGCAGACGCTGGATCAGCGCTTCGTCCTGATCCTCGGCACTGGCGAAACCCAGGCGCTTGCGCATCAGGTCGAGGTAGTGCGCCTGGTAAAGCGGCAGGAACAACTCCAATGCCTCGCGCAAGTGTTCGACCGCGGCGAAGGGCGTCAGCGCCTGGGCCAGTGCGGCGAGGTTCCAGTGAGCGATGGGCACCTGGTTGCTGAAGCTGTAGCGGCCGGTGTCGTCGGAATGGTTGCAGATGTGGTTGGCGTCGAAATCGTCGAGGAAGGCGTAAGGGCCGTAGTCGAAGGTGATACCAAGGATCGACATATTGTCGGTGTTCATCACCCCATGGCAGAAGCCATAGGCCTGCCAGTTGGCGATCATCGCGGCGGTGCGTTCGATCACTTCACGCAGCATCGCCAGCCAGGGTTCGTCCTGTTCCAGGCAACGCGGGAAGTGGCAGGCCATGACATGCTCGCCCAGCGTCTTCAGGTGCTCGTGCTGGCGCGTGTAGTAGAAGTATTCGAAGTGGCCGAAGCGCACGTGGCTCTGCGCCAGGCGCAGCACCATGGCCGCGCTTTCCTGCTTCTCGCGCCAGACCGGCGTGCTCGACCCCGTCACGCACAGTGCCCGCGAGCTGGGGATACCGAGGGCGTGCAGGTGCTCGCTGGCGAGAAATTCGCGGATCGAGCTGCGCAGCACCGCGCGGCCATCGCCCATGCGCGAGTAAGGCGTCATGCCGGCGCCCTTGAGGTGCAGGTCCCAGTGCTCGCCGGCCTCGTTGACCACCTCGCCCAGCAGCAGCCCGCGACCGTCGCCCAGTCGCGGTGTGTAGCCGCCGAACTGGTGGCCGGAATAGACCATGGCGCGCGGCTCGGCCTCTTCCCAGAGTTTGTGCCCGGCGAACAGTTCGGCGAACTCGGGGCGGTGCGCTTCGCTGGCAGCGAGATCGAGAAGAGCGAGCGCCGACTCGCTCGCTACCACCAACCGCGGCTGCTCGATGGGCTCGGGCAATACCTCGGTGGAGAAGGTGTCACCGAGGCGGGCGAAGCGGTTGTCGAAGATCAGCGTGTCGAGACTTTTCACCTGGATTCCTATCGATCTTAGGGCGCTACGGGCGGTGTCGGCGGCTGCTGCACGCTGGCAGCGCCGGCTGCTGCGGCTGCGGCTTTGGCCAGGTCCTTCTGGTCGAGCTTTTGCTCACCATGCTCCAGGTTCTTCACATACACCTCGACCTGGCGGAACGCGATGTTGATGCCGTTCTTCGGGAACTCGCGGTCGATGAAGCGGTTTATCTCGTCGGTGGCTGGGTTGCGGTCGCCGAGGTCGCGCACATGGATGCGCAGTTCGTGATCCAGCGTGCTTTCACCAAAGTTGAGGAAGTACACCAGCGGCGCCGGATCCTTGAGCACGCGGTGGTTTTCCTGCGCGGCCTGCAGTAGCAGCTTGCGTACCAGATCGAGGTCCGAACCATAGCCGACACCGACCTTGAGGGTGACGCGGGTCACCGTGTCGCTCAGCGACCAGTTGATCAACTGGCCGGTGATGAAGGTCTTGTTCGGAACGATGATTTCCTTGTGGTCGAAGTCGGTGATGGTGGTGGCGCGGATGCGGATCTTGCTGACAGTGCCGGACAGGTTGCCGATGGTTACCACGTCGCCAATACGCACCGGGCGCTCGAACAGGATGATCAGGCCGGAGATGAAGTTGGCGAAGATTTCCTGCAGGCCGAAGCCCAGGCCCACTGACAGCGCTGCCACCAGCCATTGCAACTTGTCCCAGCTCACCCCCAGGGTGGACAGGGTGGTGACGATACCGATACCCACCAGCACGTAGGACAGCAGGGTGGTGGTGGCATAGGCGCTGCCCTGCGCCAGGCGCATGCGCGACAGTACCAGCACCTCGAGCAGACCCGGCAGGTTGCGCGCCAGGGCCACGGTGATGGCGACGATGATCAACGCACCGATCACGTCCATCAGGCTGATGGGCACCAGCGTCGCATTGTTCCCGGTACCGCTGCTGTACTCGTAGAGATTGATCGTATCGAGGTAGGTGAAAACACCGATCAGGTCGGCCCAGACCCAGTACAGGCAGACCAGGAAGCCGCCCAGCAGGGCCAGACGGATAAGGCGCAGCGATTGCTGGTTGACCTGCTCGATATCGAGCGTCGGCTCTTCGATCACCGCTTCGCCTTCGGCGCCCTCCTTGCTCTGGGCCTGGCGTTTGGCCAGGGCACGCTGATAGGCAAGGCGCCGTGCCGCCACGTTCAGCCCGCGCACCAGAGTGGCCTCGACGATGAGCAGGATGATCAGCAGATAGAGGGTGTCGATCAATCGGTCGGTGAGCTTGAGCGCCGTGTAGTAATAGCCGAAGGCAACCGCACCGATCAGCGCCAGTGGCAGCAGGTTGAACAGCACGCCGACGCTGGTGCGCAAGGCGGAGGTGTTCTCGCGCAGCGGTGCACTGAACAGCAGGTGGAACAGCAGCCAGGCCATCAGGGCGTAGCAGCTCAGGACCACGGCGATGCCGATGACGTCGTTGGCCAGGCTCGCCGGCTGGTGTTCGGCAATGCTCACCACGGCCACCAGCGCCATTACCACCAGACCCAGGCGGCGCAGGTGCTGACGGAAGAACGCGACGTTGGCTGGTGGCCAGTGGAAGTGCAGTATGGCTACGCCGTCTGGGGAAAGAATCCGGTGCAGGGTATAGAACACCAGCCAGGCTTCTGCCATTTCATAGAGCGCGGCGCCCAGATAGAGGTTCTGCCCGCGCGCATCATGCAGCAGGGCATAGCCGCAGAGCGCCAGGAACAATGTGACCGGCAGTGCGAGGATGATGTTCAGACCCAGTGCCATCGGTGTATGCAGCTGGCTGTCGTGCTTGTAGTGGCCGATGTCGCCATGCAGGGCGCTGAGCTTGCTGAACAGGTACTGGCGTCGCCAGAGGATCAGGGCGCAGAGCAGAATCAGCGGCAGGAACACCAGGGGGCGCTCGAACAAACCGGCGCCGAGCTCGCTGATGGCCATGCCCCAGGGCATGTCGGCCAATTGCTGCTGAAGGTGACGTGGCGCTGACTTCAGCCATTCGAGGTCGAGCGGTTTATTGCTGGGAATCCAGAACATCTGCTCATCGATGGTCGCGCGCAGGCTGCTGGCAGTGCTCTGCAGCTCCTTCTGATTGAGTTGCAGGGTGATCGACTCGTTGAGCAGCGCATTCAGTGAGCGGTTCAGGCGGTCGAGTAACTCACGGCGCGTGTCGAGCTGCTCCAGCAGAGCAGTGCGCAGTTCCTTGGTGATTTCCTCGTCTGGCTGATTGGCCAGCAGATCGTCCACATAGCGACCTGGATCGCTGATCTCATCGCGCTGTTTGTTCAGCTCGAACTGGTAGAGACGAATATCGGCGATCTCGTCGGCGAGCGCGCCGTCTTCGAGCTTCAGCTTTGGCAGAGCCTGCTTTTGCTGGTAGAGAATCTTCGACAGCAGCAGGCTGCCCTGCAGCACGCGAATCTGCTCGTCCAGGGCCTGATCGGCCTGCGCCAGGTTGTCCAGCTGCTGGCGGGTCTGGAGGTTCTGCTCGGTCAGGCTGTTCAGACGGTCGGTCGCGCGTAGCAGGTAGTCGGACAGCTTGAGGTTGAGCGTGCTTTCCTTGGCCAGCAGCTTGTCCGAACTGGCGCGTTCGGCCTCCAGCGACTGCTCGGCGACGGTCTGCTCCGATTCGGCGCGGCGGCGGTCGTTGATCAGGCTCTGCAGTGCCTGACGTTCCTGTTCGGCGCGGTTGATGCGTTCTTCAAGCAGGGCGCGCTGGGCACCGCCCAGATCCTGCAGCAGGCTGTTGCCTGCCAGCTCCTGGCGGCGCAGCTGCGTCTGCGCTGCGAGCAACGCCAGCTCTGCATTGAGCTGGTCGCGGCGTTCCGGAGTCAGCGTTTTGCCGTCATAGCGGCCGCTCTTGAGCGCATCGTTGATCAGCTGGCTGCGTGTCTGGTTCTGACTGATCTCTGATTGGGCACGTTCCGGTCGGGTCTGCGCGGTGATCACCATGCTGTTGGCTTCGATGATCGCCTTGTTCCATTCGCTGAGCTGATTGGCGCGCTCGTTAAGTAGTTGTTCCAGCTGCGCCAGTGATGTGCGTGCATGGCGTTCGGTCACCGGCTGATCGGGACTGGCCTTGAGGCGAGCAAGGTCGCGTTGGGCTTCGCTGATCAGGCGCGGTGCCTCGTCCAGCTGTTTGCGTAGATCACTGAGGCGCTGATCGGCAGCCTGCCGGTCCTTAAGCATGCGCAGCGTCTGCTCCAGCGTTTGCTTGAGCGCCAGCTGCTCGGCCTCTGGCAGCTTGCGGTCAGCCAGGCTGTCCAGGCTCTGCTGCACACTCTCGGCTTGGGGTGGTTCCTCGGCGAACACCTGCGGTATGCCGAGACACAGGGCAAACAGGATGGCTACTAGGGAGAGGCGCGACAGAGGCATGGTCGATTGATCTACTGAGTGAGCGATGACGATTGAGTTATCCGCGGCACAACGAGTGCGCGGGCCTGGTGGCCCGCGCTTGATGCTGATGCTAGCAGAGTCCTGGCAGGGACAATTCACCCGCTTGCTAGAAGTGCAGCCCTGGCCCGGGACGTGTGCCTTCGGGGAATTTGACGCCAACCTTGCGTACCTTGTTCCCTTCCATGGCCGCCACCGTCCAGGTCAGACCCTGCCATTCGACCTGGTCGCCAACTACGGGCTCGCCACCGATTTCGTGGGCGATGAAGCGCCCCAGTGGCTGATTGCCTTCCACGTCATCCAGCTTCAGACCATAGAGTGCAGCAACCGCGCTAAGTTCGGCGTCGCCTTCCAGCACGAAATCGCCGAAGAAACGCAGGTCCTGACCACGCTTGGGCGCCTGGCTGAACAGCTTGCCGAGCGCGGGCAGATCGTGTTCGTGGCCGATCACGCAGAGCAGATCTCCAGCCTCCAGGCGGGTACTGCCCGAGGGGTGAAGCAGATCGCGGCCACGGAACAGCGCGGCGATACGAGTGCCCTCGGGCATGTTCAGCTCGCGCAGGGCTGCGCCGATGCACCACTTTTCTGCGCCCAGGCGGTAGACGAACAACTCCCACTGGCTGGTCGGATGCACTTCCAGGCCTGCGCGTGATACGGGGGCAGGCTCTGGCGGCACGGTGACGCGCATCAGCTTGGCGGCCAGTGGCAGGCTGGTGCCCTGCAGCAGCAGGGAGATGATCACGATGAAGAACGCCACGTTGAAGAACAGCTGCGCATTGGGCAGGCCGGCCATCAGCGGGAACACGGCGAGGATGATGGGCACGGCGCCGCGCAGGCCGACCCAGGCGATGAAGATCCGCTCGCGATCGTGGAAGGCGCGGAAAGGCAACAGGCCGAGGAAGATCGACAGCGGCCGCGCGAAGAGAATCATCCACAGCGCCAAGGCCAGCGCCGGCAGGGCGATGGGTAGCAGTTCGTGCGGCGTGATCAGCAGGCCGAGCACCAGGAACATGCCGATCTGCGCCAGCCAGGTGAGGCCGTCGAGCATGTGCAGGATGCCGTGACGCGAGCGGATCGGCCGGTTACCCAGCAACAGACCGCACAGGTAGATGGCGAGGATGCCGCTGCCGCCGACGGCGGTGGTGATGGCGAAGATGATCAGGCCGCCGCTGACTACCAGCAGCGGGTAAAGGCCGGTGGCCAGTTCCATGCGGTTGATCAGCTTGAGCAGCAGCCAGCCGCCGCCGAGACCCAGCAGGGCACCAAGGCCGAATTGCTGCACCAGCTGAATCGGCAGATCCCAGCTGAAGCCGGTCTGGCCGCTGGCGAGCATGGCGATCAGGGTGACGGTGAGGAATACCGCCATCGGGTCGTTGCTACCGGACTCGATTTCCAGTGTGGAACTGACCCGCTCGTTGAGGCCGCGTCCGCCGAGCAGAGAGAATACCGCCGCCGCATCGGTGGAGCCGACGATGGCGCCGATCAGCAAGCCTTCCAGCAGGGTCAGATTGAACAGCCAGGTGGCAGCCAGGCCGGTCAGGCCTGCGGTTACCACTACGCCCACCGTCGCCAGTGACAGCGACGGCCACAAGGCCACACGGAAGCTGGAGACTCGTGTGCGCATGCCGCCGTCGAGCAGGATCACCGCCAACGCCAGGTTGCCGACCAGGTAGGCCAGGGGGTAGTTGTTGAAGACGATGCCGCCAGGGCCGTCGGTGCCGGCGAGCATACCGACGGCGAGGAAGATCACCAGGATGGGGATGCCGAAACGTGTGCCGAACGCGCTGACCAGAATACTGGCCGCCACCAGCAAGGCGCCGATCAAGAACAGATTGTTGATGGCGCTGGCATCCAACGGCGCTACTCCTGGCTGGGTCATTGGGTGCGCCGTTATGCATGGCGCGTGCCAGGGATTCTAACCGCAGCCTTCGTGCCGCTGTCAAAAAGGTTATTACATTTTTCCAGATTGCCCCGAAGCGCCCACGTTGGGGCGCCCGGGCGTCAGGCTCGGTTTCAGAACCAGGCGTCCTGCATGCTCAGGCAGGTGTCGTCGCGTGCTTCGAGAATGGCCAGGTCGTGGTGGCAGCTCGGCACCTCCCAGGTCAAGAAGTAGCGCGCCGCCTGCAGCTTGCCGCGATAGAAGGCCTGCTCCTCGGCATTGTCCGTGCGGGCCAGGCCTTCTTCGGCGCGAATCGCCTGCTCCAGCCAGCGCCAGCCGATCACCGTGTGACCGAACACCTTCAGGTACAGCGCCGAGTTGGCCAGGCCCTGGTTGACCTTGCCGCTCATCAGATCGCCCAGTAGCGCCAGGGTCACCACCTGCAGGCGTGCCAGCAGTTGTTCCAGGGGCTGGCGCAGGGCATCGAGCGATTCATGCGAGCTGGCGCGCTGGCAGCAATCGTTGATCAGCTTGAGCAGTTGCTTGAGGGCGGCGCCGCCATTCTGCGAGACCTTGCGCCCGAGCAGGTCGAGCGACTGAATGCCATGGGTGCCTTCGTGGATCGGGTTGAGGCGGTTGTCGCGGTAGTACTGCTCCACCGGGTATTCGCGGGTGTAGCCGTGGCCGCCGAGAATCTGGATGGCCAACTCGTTGGCCTTCAGGCAGAACTCCGACGGCCAGGACTTGACGATGGGGGTGAGCAGGTCGAGCAGTTCCAGAGCGCGGGTGCGCTCTTCGGCGGTTTCCAGGGTGTGGGTGTCGTCGAACAGACGCGCGGCGTACAGGCCGAGGTCGAAGGCACCTTCGACGTAGGCCTTCTGCGTCAGCAGCATGCGCCGCACATCGGCGTGCTCGACGATGGAAATCTGCGGGCTGGTCGGGTCCTTGCCATCGGGTTGGCGGCCCTGTGGGCGATTACGCGCGTAGTCCAGCGAATACAGGTAGCCGGCGTAGCCAAGCATGATCGCGCCCATGCCGACGCCGATGCGCGCCTCGTTCATCATCTGGAACATGTAGGAGAGGCCGGCGTGCGGCTTGCCTACCAGATAGCCGACGCATTCGCCGTTGTCACCGAAATTGAGCGCGGTGGACGTGGTGCCGCGCCAGCCCATCTTGTGGAACAGGCCGGCCAGGGTCACGTCGTTGCGTGCGCCCAGGCTGCCGTCTTCGTTGACGTGGAACTTGGGCACCAGGAACAGGCTGATGCCTTTAACACCGGGCGGTGCGTCCGGCAGCTTGGCCAGCACCATATGCACGATGTTCTCGGAGATCGGCTGGTCGCCGCCGGAGATGAATATCTTGTTGCCCTTGATCCGGTAGCTGCCATCGGCATGCGGCTCGGCGCGGGTGCGGATGTCCGACAGCGAGGAGCCTGCATGCGGCTCGGTCAGCGCCATGGTGCCGAAAAAGCGGCCGTCGATGATCGGCTGCAGGTAGCGTGATTTCTGCTCCTGGTTGCCGAAGGCCTCGATCAGATTGGCCACGCCCATGGTCAGCATCGAGTAGGAGCTGGTGGCGATGTTGGCCGACTGGAAATGCGCGAAGCAGGCCTGCGACAGCAGGTTGGGCAGTTGCATGCCGCCGTGTTCGAAGTCGCGGGTGGCATTGAGAAAACCGGCTTCGTGGAAGGCGCGCAAGGCAGGTTCGATCTCCGGGATCAGCACCGCGCCGCCATCGACGTACTGCGGTTCGTGCTCGTCGTTCTTGCGATTGTGCGGGGCGAACAGCGCCTCGGCGATGCCGCGTGCGGTGCTGATCGCCGCGTCGAAGGTCTCGCGGTTGTGATCGGCGAAGCGCGGGCGCTGGGTCAGGGCTTCGGCGTCGAGCACCTCATAGAGTTCGAACGCCAGATTGCGGGAGCTGAGCAGGGTCTCGGACATGGAACGGGCCTCCAGATGATCGACCGAGTCTAGGCAGTGGGCCGTCTGCCTGCACAGCATCATCAGTGGCGGTGATAATTGCTCGTTGGCGGGGGTGAAACCCGCTGCCTCGGCAATGGCGGGTTACACCCGCCCTACGAGGCTGCTCCTGGCTGTCAGGCGAAGCCTCGTGCCAGCTCGCGCGTCAGCTCGGCTGCGGGCATGGGGCGACAACTCGCGACGTTCTGCCCGGCCCACAGCGGTGAAAAGTCGCCGCTGCCCTGCGCCTCGGCCGCTGCGCGCAACGGCGCGATGGCTGCAGTGGCCAGGGGGAAAGCGGGTGCCTGCGTGCTCAGCGGCCCCAGCTCGCGCATCAGGCGATTGACGATGCCGCGCGCCGGGCGCCCGCTGAACAGGTTGGTCAGCGCCGTGTGGCGCGCCGCCGGGCTTTGCAGTGCCGCGCGGTGCAGGACGCTGGTCGTGGCTTCCGGGCACAGCAAGTACGCACTACCAACCTGCACGCCGGCTGCGCCGAGGGCCATGGCCGCCGCCACGCCACGGGCATCACTGATGCCGCCGGCGGCAATCACCGGCACAGACAGCGCATCCACCAGCTGTGGTAACAGAGCGAAGGTGCCGAGCTGACGGCTCAGGTCGAAATCCAGAAAGTGCCCGCGATGGCCGCCAGCTTCCAGGCCCTGGGCGATCACGGCATCGACGCCGCGCTCCTGCAGCCACAGTGCTTCGTCCAGGGTGGTGGCGCTGGAGAGGATCTTCGCCCCGCTGTCACGGACTCGCTTTAGCAAGGCCTCTTCCGGTAGGCCGAAGTGGAAGCTGACCACTGCAGGGCGGAACTCCTCCACCAGTGCGGCTGCTTCGTCGTTGAACGGCAAGCGCCCGGGTCCGCTGGCGATGTTGGCAGGGTCCACGCCCAGCTCGTCATAGTAGGGCGCCAGCGCATCGCGCCAGCCAGCCTCGCGGACTGCGTCTGGCTGTGGCGGTACGTGGCTGAAAAAATTGAGGTTGAACGGCCGCTCGGTCAGGCCGCGTATCGTTTGCAGCGCCTGGCGCAGGGCCGCAGGGGCGAGCATCGCGCAGGGAATCGAGCCCAGGCCACCGGCCTGGCTCACGGCGGCGGCCAGGCGGTGATCCTGTGAACCGGCCATTGGTGCCTGGATCAGGGGAAGTTCGCTGCCGAGCAGCTTTTGCAAACGCATGGCGGGGTTCTCGCTGTCCATGGAGGAGCAGGCAGCCTAGGCCTTGAAGGTGCAATGGAGCAAGCCGCGATGCGAGTCGTCAGCGGCCTGTTAAACTGCGCGCCTGATTCGAGGACTCCCGCATGAACTACCGCCACGCCTTCCATGCCGGCAACCACGCCGATGTGTTCAAGCACCTGGTGCTGACCCGCCTGATCGCCCTGCTGTCGCGCAAGGAGGCGCCCTTCGCCTATCTCGACAGCCACGCCGGCATCGGCCTCTACGACCTGCGGGGCGACCAGGCCAGCCGCACCGGCGAATACCAGGAGGGCATCGCGCGTCTGTGGCAGGCCACCCAACTGCCGGATGCGGTGGAGGCTTACCTGGAGGTGGTGCGGGCGATGAACCCGAATGGCGAACTGCGCTATTACCCCGGCTCGCCCGAGCTGGCGCGGCTGCTCAGTCGCGAGCAGGACGCTCTGCAGCTCAACGAGAAGCACCCCGAGGACGGCCGCCTGCTCAAGGACAACATGCGCGGCGATCACCGCGTCGCTGTGCACCTTGGCGAAGGTTGGCACGTGCCGCGAGCGCTGATGCCGACGCGCGAGAAGCGCGTGCTGCTGCTGATCGATCCGCCGTTCGAGAAGACCGATGAATTGCAGCGCTGCGTCGAGGCTTTGAACGAAGCGCACGGGCGTATGCGCCAGGCCATCGTGGCGATCTGGTACCCGATCAAGGATGAGCGCCAGTTGGCGCGCTTCTATCGTGACCTGAGCAAGAGCGCCGCGCCCAAGCTGCTGCGCGCCGAGCTCTATGTGCATGCGCCGGACGACGCCACGCGCCTGAGCGGCTCGGGCCTGGTGATCAGTAACCCGCCATGGGGCCTGGAAGATGAGCTCAAGCAGCTCCTGCCCTGGTTGGCCGCTACCCTCGGGCAGAGCCAGGGTGGCTGGCGCCTGGATTGGCTGATCGAGGAAAAGTCGGCCGGTTGAGCGAGTGCGAGGGGCGGTGCGCACGGCGCACCCTACGAGGGACGCGGCCGACTTAGCGCGTAGCCCGAATGAAGTCCGGGGCCGTGGCCCTCATCCCCGGATTGCATCCGGGCTACATGGGGCTCAAGCGGGCTTATGGTTGGGCTCGATGTGATAGCTCAGGTTGAGCCGCGGGCTGAGGTATTCCAGTACCTCCAGCGGTAGCTGCGAGGGGCGCAGGCTGCGGGCGATGGCGAGCTTCGGCTCCTGGACGAGATCGACGATCAGGGCTTCCTGCTTGGGCGTGTCGGCGTCGTAGAGAATCAGCGTCGGTTTCAACGCCTGAGTCGGGTTCATGCCCAGCACCAGCGCATAGCGCTCATCTTCCAGCTGCACCAGGCTGCCTGGTGGGTAGATGCCCATTACGCGAACGAAGGCCTTCAGCGCCACCTCATCGAAGCGCTCACGCTGCTGCTTGAACATCAGCGCCAGGGCTTCGTGTGGGCTTAGCGCCCGGCGCGGGTCGAGCGGGTTGCACAGTCCGTCGAAATGATTGGTGATCGCCACCAGACGACTCAGGCGACCGATGCCGGCCTCGCGCAGCCCGCGCGGGTAGCCACTGCCGTCACAGTGCTCGTGATGTTCGTGGATGATGCGCAGCACCTCGTCATCGAGCATCAGTTTCTGCCCCATGCGCAGGCCGAAGTCGGTGTGCATCTGCAGCAGCTGCTGCTCCGGGCGGCTCAAGGGTTCGGGCTTGAGCAGTACCTTGCTTGGCACTTCCAGCTTGCCGATATCGTGCAACAGGGCGCCGAGGCCGAGGCTATGACAGGCCTCGCTGTCGAGTCCGAGCTGGCGCCCGAGCAGCAGGGCCAACACGGTGACGTTGAGGGCATGGAAGTAACTGTCCTCGGCCGCCTTGCCAGTGATGCCATGCAGCACCACGCCGGGGGCGCCGAGCAGCGTCTCGACCATCTCGCCGACGATTGCACCAGCCTGGCGCATGGCATCTTCCGGGCGGCTGCGCAGGGTCTGGTTGAGCGTCTTGATGCGTTGGCTGGCCTCGATGAAGCGGCGATCCACCTCGGCCAGGCGGCTGCGCAGGTGACGTAGTTTTTCCACGCGTTCCTGGCGTGCCTGACTTTCCGGATCGACCGGCGGTTCTTCGACAGGAGGAGTGGTGACGTTGTCGACGAGAGGCGCGGGAGGGCAATCGCTGCGCGCAGGGTCGTAGCGCAGCTGCTTCAGGTTGAGCGCGCGCAAGGCGCGAATCTGCGCTTCGTCCTTGATCTTGAAGTTGCTGAAGGCGAAATCATGCTCCCACCAGCTCAGGTCCAGATGAACGTAGAGACCGACGCAAAGCTGATCGGGGGTGATGGTGGGGAGAGTGGCGGGCATGCCGGGCTCGTCGATCGATGGCTGATTGCCCGCAGTTTAGTTCGACTGATGGCCTGAAGGCATTAGTTGTTCAGGCCATCACATCGATGCTGTTGCCCAGGTTGGGCGGATTGCTGGGGGCGCTGACCGGTGCAACTGACTGCACCAGTCCGTTGGTGTTGGCGGCCTGCAGTTCCAGCGTCTTGCGCAGCAGCACAAGCGACATCTGCGCGGAGCTCTGCGCCGATGCCAGACTCGCTACCTGGCTGGAAATGCTGCTCAGCTCCACGACCCGTTACCCATGCTCAATATTCCGGGGGGAGACATACGCCTGTTCCGCCCAGGCCGCAATAGCCGCCCGGATTCTTCGCCAGGTATTGCTGGTGATAGGTCTCGGCGTAGTAGAAGGTCGGTGCCACGGCGATTTCAGTGGTGATGCTGCCCACTCCAGCCTTGTCCAGCTCAGCCTGGAAGCGCGCCTGGCTGGCTTTGGCGGCGCTCAGTTGAGCGTCGTCCTGGCAGTAGATCGCCGAGCGGTACTGGGTGCCCTGGTCGTTGCCCTGGCGCATGCCCTGCGTCGGGTTATGCACTTCCCAGAACACTTTGAGCAGCGCTTCGAAGCTGGTCTGCTGCGGATCGAACACGACCAGCACCACTTCGGTGTGCCCCGTCAGGCCAGAGCAGACTTCCTCGTAGGTGGGGTTGGGCGTGCGGCCACCGGCATAGCCGACCGCTGTGCTGAACACGCCAGGCTGTTGCCAGAAGCGTCTTTCGGCGCCCCAGAAGCAGCCGAGACCGAATACCGCCTGTTGCAGGCCGGCGGGGAAGGGCGCTTTGATCGGGTTGCCGTTGACATAGTGAGTATCCGCCACTGGCATCGCCTCTGGGCGGCCGGGCAAGGCCTGCTCGGCAGTTGGCAGGACATCCTTGTTAACGAGAATCTGGGAACGCAGAACCATGACGGTCTCCTGGAAGTGGGTGGGTAGTGGACTACGCGCAGTACGGCGTATTACGTCCGTTGGTCAGCCTGTGGCCGGCAGGGGTAGCGGCGCAGGCTTTCGATCAGTTCGCGGCCAGGAATCGGCTTGTCGAACAGGTAGCCTTGGCCTACGTCGCATTGCTGGCGGCGCAGGAAACCGAGCTGGGCGCCAGTCTCGATACCTTCTGCGACCACCTTGAGCTTGAGGTTGTGGGCCATGGCAATCACCGCTGAGGTGATCTCCATGTCGTCCTGGTTGTCGGGAATATCCTTGATGAAGCTGCGATCGATCTTGATCACGTCGATGGGGAATTTCTTCAGGTAGCTGAGCGAGGAATAACCGGTGCCGAAGTCGTCCATGGCCAGGGTCAGGCCCAGGCTCTTGAGGCGGCCGAGCTGGTGGCGGGTGTCCTCGGTGGCTTCCAGTAGCAGGCTCTCGGTCAGTTCCAGTTCCAGCAGGCGCGGGTCGAGCTGTTCTTCATGCAGGATGGCGGCGATGGAGCCGACCAGATCCGGATCGGAGAACTGCTTGGGCGACAGATTGATCGCCACCTGCAGTTCGCCCATGCCGATGGCGGCGATCTGCTTGCTCATGCGGCAGGCCTGGCGTACTACCCATTTGCCAATGGGAATGATCAGGCCAGTTTCCTCGGCGACGCTGATGAACTGGTCAGGGCGGATCATGCCCTTCTCCGGATGGTGCCAGCGCAGCAGCGCCTCCAAACCCAGCAACTGGCCGTTTTTCAGGCACAGCTTGGGCTGGTAGAAGACCTCCAATTCACTCTGGGTCAAGGCCCTGCGCAGGTTGTTCTCGACGAACAGCTTGTAGTTGGCCTCGGCGTTGAGCTCCTCGGTGAACAGCTGCACCTGATGCTTGCCGTTGGCCTTGGCCTTGTGCAGGGCGAGTCCAGCGTGCTTCATCAGCGTCTGCGGGTCGTCGCCATGCTCCGGAGCCAGGGCCAGGCCGAGCGAGCCGGTGATGCTGATCAGTTGGTTATCGACGAACAGCGGCTTGTCCAGGGTCTGCAGCACCTGATGAGCGACGCGCAGGCCGCTGTCCTGGTCGCAACCGTCGAGCAGGATGGCGAATTCGTTGCTGGCGAAGCGTGCCAGTGTGCCCTTGGCGCCGAGGCTGTTGCGCAGGCGTCGGGCCAGGGCCGAGAGCAGCTTGTCGCCGGTCTGGTGGCCGAGGCTGTCGTTGATCCGCTTGAAGTTGTCGATGTCCACCAGCAGCAGGACGAGTGGCTGCTGCGTATGCTGAGCGAAGCGTTGTTCGAGGCTGCGGATGAACGAGGGGCGATTGCCCAGGTTGGTCA
The DNA here is from genome assembly GCF_014892995.1 of Pseudomonas sp. EggHat1. Lineage (NCBI taxonomy): Bacteria > Pseudomonadati > Pseudomonadota > Gammaproteobacteria > Pseudomonadales > Pseudomonadaceae > Pseudomonas > Pseudomonas sp. EggHat1. The sequence goes on along the minus strand of NZ_JACKQK010000001.1, from coordinate 640,655 downwards.
GGTTGTCGGTATAGGCCAGGCGTTCGATGCGCTGCTGCGCCAGCTTGGCTTCGGTGACGTCTTCGTAGATGCCGATGTAGTGGGTCAGCTCGCCGTCGTCGCCATACACCTTGGATATCGACAGATGCCCCCAGTAGGGCTCCAGATTCTTGCGTCGGCTGCGGAACTCGCCTTGCCAGCTGCTGTGCTCGGCGAGACTGGAGCTGGCATCGAACAGCAGGTCGCTGAGGTTGGTCAGGGCGGGCAGTTCGGAGAGACGATGGCCGCAGACCTCGTCGCTGCTGTACAGGGTGATGGCGGTGAAGCTGGGGTTGACGTACTCCACCCGGCCGTCGCGGTCGACCAGCAGAAAGGCGCTGGCGCTCTGTTCGACGGCGCGCTGGAACAGATGCAGGGCGCTGGTGGCGCTGCGTTTCTGCTGGTTGATCAGCACCTGGGCGAACTGATCGGCAAGCTCACCGGCGAAGGCGATCTCGTCGGCCTGCCAGGTTCGTGTGCCGCCGATATGCTCCAGGCAGAGTACACCGACCACTTCGCCTTCGATGCGTATGCTGGCGTCGAGCATCGAGCAGATGCCCAGCGGCTGCAGGTAGCTTGCAGTCAGTTCGCAGGTGCGAGGATCGCACTGCGCGTCGTGCGCGTCGATCGCTCGGCCGCTGTGCAGTGCTTGCAGATACTGCGGGAAATTCCGCGCGTTTATCGACGGTAGTTGTTCGTGGCGGTCCAGGTCGCGGCGGTACAGCGACACGGAGTCCAGATGATGGCTGCCAAGCTTCCAGATACCGGCGCGAGCGACACCGTAGACCTCGCAGGCGGCCTGGGTGATCAGTTCGGCCGCTTCCTGCTGTGGGTCGCTGGAGGTGTAGCGCTGGCGCGCCAGGCGCACGATCAGTTGCTGCTGGGTGCGTGAACGGGCGAGGTGTTGCAGGTGGTCATTCTGGGTACGCTGATATTGCTGCAGCGAGCTGCGCAGTTGCTGATTCTGCGTGTGCAACTCCTGTTCGGCAGGGGCGAACTGATCAAGGCTTTCGTCCGCTACCAGCAGATAGCCGCGCAGCAACTGGCGGTTGCGCTGTTTGAAGGGTTCGCCCATCTCCAGCAGGGTCAGAGCACCTTGCGGTGTATGCAGGGTATAGCGCACCAGGTAATGCGGGCCTTGCAGCAATTGCTGCTGGATGGCGTCGTGCAGGCGATAGCGCGCCTCGGGCTCCATCAAACTGGCGTAGGGGGCATCCACCAGCGCGCAGAGATCGCTGGCGCTGATACCCAACTGGCGTTCGCAGGCCGGGTCGAGAAACAGCAGTGCCCAGCTTGGCTCGTTCAAGCGCTCGAAACGCAACATGCCAAGCCGCGAGGGCACTGGCAACTGCGTCACAACCTCGGCTGCCGAGCGTGCGCTGGCATCGGGATGGCTTTTCATTGGGCGGCGGGCTTCCAGTATGCTGACCAGGCGAGGCATCCGTTCTCAGTACAGGGCCGCTGCTGCCAGAGGGCGCATCGGCACGGACGGAGGCTAGGGCTCAGCCCTACTTCACTATAGCGTTCGGCAAGGGTGCATCATGCAAGCGAGACTGACAAGAAAACTCATGGCCATGGTGCTTGGCGGAGCACTTTTTACGGCCATACCCGCGGTTGCCGGCGCCGATGACGCGGCGCCGCTGCAGGGCACCGAGCAGGCAGTTTATCTGGACGGGCTCAAACGTCTTTATCTGACCGACAACGAGCGCAATGCGTTGCTCGCGCACAGCAACGCATTGCTGGAAACCTACGCCCTACGCGCGGGTTATCAGGTTGGCCAGGCGCAGCGGCAGGACCTGCTGTATCGCTTCAATATCGGCAATGCCGGTGAGCTTATCCTGCGTGAGGAGAGTCGTGGTGCGCAGGGTACCGCCATCTCGGTGCGCAATCAGCGTGTGCCGGTGTTCGGTATCGATCCGTTCATCCGCTACGAATGTCCGACCGGCGGTATCCGCTGCGTGCTGTTCAATCCGGCTGATGGCAGTCCGCTGCTGAGCATCGTGCGTGATCACCAGGGCGCAGGTGAGTTGGCCAAGGCGCTGAGCTTTCTGATTCGCAACGTGCAGAAGGGCTGAAAGGCATCACGCCGCGCTGAAGGAATGCAAAAAAAACCCCGCCTGAATGGGCGGGGTTGAGGATGCGAGCGTGGCGTGCTCGAAACGATTTACAGCAGGATGGTGCGGATATCGGCCAGCAGCTGCGACAGGCGCTGAGTGAAGCGTGCAGCAGCAGCGCCGTTGATCACCCGGTGGTCGTAGGACAGCGACAGCGGCAGCATCAGCTTGGGCTGGAAGGCCTTGCCATCCCACACTGGCTGCATGGTGGCCTTGCTGACACCCAGGATCGCCACTTCCGGCGCGTTGACGATCGGCGTGAAGCCGGTGCCGCCAATATGACCGAGGCTGGAGATGGTGAAGCAGGCACCCTGCATGTCATCAGCCGAGAGCTTCTTGGTGCGCGCTTTTTCCGCCAGTGCGGCAGCCTCGCCAGCCAGTTGCAGCAGGCTCTTCTGATCGACGTTCTTGATCACCGGTACCAGCAGGCCGTCCGGCGTATCGACGGCGAAGCCAATGTGCACGTACTTCTTGCGGATGATCGCCTTGCCACTCGGGGCCAGCGAACTGTTGAAGTCCGGCAGTTCCTTGAGCAGGTGGGCGCAGGCCTTGAGCAGCAGCGGCAGCACGGTCAGCTTGACGCCAGCCTTCTCGGCCACGGCCTTCTGCGCGACGCGGAAGGCTTCCAGGTCGGTGATGTCGGCCGAGTCGAACTGAGTCACGTGCGGCACGTTGAGCCAGCTGCGATGCAGGTTGGCGGCGCCGACCTGCATCAGGCGGGTCATCGCCACTTCTTCGATTTCGCCGAACTTGCTGAAGTCCACGGTCGGGATCGGCGGAATGCCGGCGCCGCCGGTGGCAGCAGCGGCAGTCGCCTGCGGTGCAGCCTTGGCCTTGTGCATCATCGCCTTGACGTACACCTGCACGTCTTCCTTGAGGATGCGGCCTTTCGGACCGGTGCCGGCGATATCCGCCAGTTCCACGCCGAAATCACGAGCCAGCTGACGCACGGCGGGGCCGGCATGCACCTTGGCACCATCACGCTTGGGCGCGTTGGCGACTTCGGCGGCAGCAGCCGACAGCGAGGCGATGGCGCGTACTTCTGCGGCCACTTCCGGTGCGGCACCTTCCGGTACGCGGTGCACTTGCTGACTGGCTTGCGCCGGCGCAGCAGCCGGAGCAGCGCCCGCCACCTTGAGCTTGAGGATCAGGTCACCGGTGCCGACTTCGGCATCCAGCTTGACCAGCACTTCTTCCACCACGCCGGCAGCCGGCGAGGGGATTTCCATGGAGGCCTTGTCGGACTCCAGGGTGATCAGCGACTGGTCGGCTTCGATGCTGTCACCAGCCTTGACCATGACCTCGATGACCTTGACCTTGCCGTCGGTGCCAATGTCCGGCACGTGCACGTCCTGCACCGAAGCAGCAGCCGGCGCGGCGGCAGCGGGAGCAGGTGCGGCGGCAGGCGCAGCAGCGGGTGCTGCGGCTTGAGCGGGTGCAGCACTGGCGGTTGCGCCGCCAGCAGTACGCAGCTTGAGGATCAGGTCGCCAGTGCCAACTTCGGCGTCCAGCTTGACCAGCACTTCTTCCACCACGCCGGCAGCCGGCGAGGGGATTTCCATGGAGGCCTTGTCGGACTCCAGGGTGATCAGTGACTGGTCGGCTTCGATGCTGTCACCGACCTTGACCATGACTTCGATGACCTTGACCTTGCCGTCGGTGCCGATATCCGGCACGTGCACATCCTGCACGCTGCTGCTGGTCGCGGCAGCGGCAGGAGCGGCCGCCGGAGCGGCTGCTTTCGGCGCTTCGGCAGGCGCGGCTTCGGCTTTCGGTGCAGGCGCCGCTTCGGCGGCACCTTCGACTTCCAGCACCAGCAGCTCATCGCCTTCCTTCAGGCGGTCGCCGATCTTGACCTTGATTTCCTTGATCACGCCGGCTTTGGGCGAAGGCACTTCCATGGAGGCCTTGTCGGACTCCAGGGTCAGTACGCTCTGGTCGGCTTCGATACGGTCGCCGACCTTCACCAGCAGTTCAATCACCTCGCCTTCACCGCCGAGGTCGGGTACGCGAATCAATTCACTCATCGCTACGCTCCTTAGCAGTCCAGGGGGTTGGCTTTGTCGGCGTTGATACCGAACTTGGCGATGGCGTCAGCCAGCACCTTGGCTTCGATTTCGCCACGGTCGACCAGGGCTTCCAGTGCGGCCAGCACGACCCAGTTGCGATCCACTTCGAAGAAGTGACGCAGTTGCTTGCGGCTGTCGCTGCGGCCGAAGCCGTCGGTGCCCAGGACCTTGTATTCCTTGCTCGGAACCCACTGACGAACCTGCTCGGCGAACAGCTTCATGTAGTCGGTGGAGGCGATGACCGGACCCTTGCGACCGCTCAGGCACTGCTCGATGTAAGTCTGCTTGGGCTTCTGTCCCGGGTGCAGGCGGTTGCTGCGTTCCACGGCCAGACCGTCGCGGCGCAGTTCGTTGAAGCTGGTGACGCTCCACACATCGGCGCCGATGTTGAACTCGTCACGCAGGATCTTCGCGGCTTCGACGACTTCTCGCAGGATGGTGCCGGAACCCAGCAGTTGCACGTGGTGCGCGGCTTCCTTCTTGTCTTCCTCGAGCAGGTACATGCCCTTGATGATGCCGTCTTCCACGCCTTGCGGCATGGCCGGCTGCTGGTACGACTCGTTCATCACGGTGATGTAGTAGAAGATGTCCTGCTGCTCTTCGGTCATCTGGCGAATGCCTTCGCGGATGATCACGGCGAGCTCGTAGCCATAGCTCGGGTCGTAGGTGCGGCAGTTGGGGATGGTCGCTGCCAGCATGTGGCTGTGACCGTCTTCGTGCTGCAGGCCTTCACCGTTGAGGGTGGTACGGCCGGCGGTACCGCCGATCAGGAAACCACGGGTGCGGCTGTCGCCAGCGGCCCAGGCCAGGTCGCCGATGCGCTGGAAGCCGAACATCGAGTAGAAGATGTAGAACGGCAGCATCGGCTGGTTGTGGCAGGAGTACGACGTACCGGCGGCGATGAAGGAACTCATGGCGCCGGCTTCGTTGATGCCTTCCTCGAGGATCTGACCTTTCTTGTCCTCTTTGTAGAACATCACCTGGTCTTTATCGACCGGCTCGTACAGCTGGCCGACCGAGGAGTAGATGCCGAGCTGGCGGAACATGCCTTCCATACCGAAGGTACGGGCTTCGTCCGGGATGATCGGGACGATGCGCTGGCCGAGTTCCTTGTCCTTGACCAACTGCGCGAGGATGCGCACGAAAGCCATGGTGGTGGAGATTTCGCGGTCGCCCGAGCCATCGAGGATGGCCTTGAGGGTATCCAGCGGTGGTGTCGGGATGCTGAAGCTCTGCTGGCGACGCTGCGGTACGAAGCCACCCAACGCGTTGCGGCGCTCGTGCAGGTACTTGTACTCGGGGCTGCCTGGCTCCGGCTTGACGAAGGGCAGGTTTTCCAGCTCTTCATCCTTGACCGGGATGTCGAAGCGGTCGCGGAACTGACGCAGGCTGTCGACATCGACCTTCTTGGTGTTGTGCGCGGTGTTCTTCGCTTCACCGGCGCCGGTACCGTAGCCCTTGATGGTCTTGGCCAGGATCACGGTCGGCTGGCCGCTGTGGTTTACGGCCTGGTGGTAGGCTGCGTAGACCTTGTACGGGTCGTGGCCGCCACGGTTGAGCTTCCAGATCTCGTCGTCGGAGAGGTCCTTGACCATCTCCTTGAGCTCCGGGCTATTGAAGAAGTTTTCACGAACGTAGGCGCCGTCTTTGGCCTTGTAGTTCTGGTATTCACCGTCGACCACTTCGTCCATGCGACGCTGCAGGGCGCCGTCCTTGTCCTTGGCGAACAGCGGGTCCCAGAAGCGACCCCAGACCACCTTGTTGACGTTCCACTGGGCTCCGCGGAACACGCCTTCGAGTTCCTGGATGATCTTGCCGTTACCGCGCACCGGGCCGTCGAGGCGCTGCAGGTTGCAGTTGATGACGAAGATCAGGTTGTCCAGCTTCTCGCGGCCAGCCAGGGAGATGGCGCCGAGGGATTCCGGCTCGTCGCACTCGCCGTCACCCATGAAGCACCAGACCTTCTGCTTGCCGGCCGGGATGAAGCCGCGCGCTTCCAGGTACTTCATGAAGCGGGCCTGGTAGATCGCCTGGATCGGGCCGAGGCCCATGGACACGGTGGGGAACTGCCAGAAGTCCGGCATCAGCCAGGGGTGCGGGTAGGACGACAGACCTTTGCCATCCACTTCGCGGCGGAAGTTCTTCATCTGGTCTTCGCTGATGCGGCCTTCCATGAAGGCGCGGGCGTAGACGCCAGGGCTGGCGTGGCCCTGATAGAACACCAGGTCGCCACCGTGTTCGTCGGTCGGGGCCTGGAAGAAGTAGTTGAAACCGATGTCATACAGCGTCGCGGAGGAGGCGAAGCTGGAAATGTGGCCGCCCAGATCCGGGTCGTCCAGGTTGGTGCGCATCACCATGGCCAGGGCGTTCCAGCGCACCAGCGAGCGGATGCGGCGCTCCATGAACAGGTCGCCGGGCATGCGAGCTTCATGGGTTACCGGGATGCTGTTGCGGTAAGGCGTGGTGATCGCGTAGGGCAGTTGCGCACCGCTACGGGTGGCCAGCTCGCCCAGACGGGTCATCAGGTAATGGGCACGGTCTTCACCCTCACGGTCGAGGACGGATTCAAGGGCGTCCAGCCATTCCTGGGTTTCGATCGGATCGAGGTCTTGCATGGCTTGCTCCAGGGCGGAAAGGCTTCCAGAATCGGAGGCCAGTTGGGTCTCACCGGCTTTTTGGGCGGGCGAGTTGAAATTCTTGGATTTACCGGGGGTAGGACCGGCCGCTTGTAGTTTTACTACATTTCGACGACGGATTCAGCCCTCTGGATACAATTCTTTCGTAGTAAAACTACAATCCGCGGCACCGCCGGCCGCGCGTGCCCCGCTGGTGCGGGGCTGCGGGCGATTGCACCGTGCGTCCGGCAGTCCGCCAAAAGGATAGACCATGAGCCTGCCGTTGCTGGTCGAGTTGCCCCCTTCCCTTGTCTCCCTGGCCGAACGCGCCGAACAGTCGTTGCAAACCGCTTTGGCAGAGCATGAGGCGCTGGCTGAACCTGTTGCCGCATGGCCGCAAGAACGCCGCGTTGCCTGGCGGCAGGTGTCGGCGCTGAGCGATTTCGTCGCCGAGCAGGCGCAGCGTGATCCGCAGATGTTCGTTGCGCTTGCCGAGTCCGGTGAGCTGGAACGCAGCCTGGCGCCGGGCGAGTTGCGCCAGCAACTGGAGGCGCAGCTGGCCGAGTGTGCCGATGAGGATGCCCTGGGGCGCTGCCTGCGGCGTTTTCGCAATCGTCAGCAGTTGCGCATCATCTGGCGCGATTTCAGCCGCCAGGCGGCGCTTGGTGAAACCTGTCGCGATCTGTCCGATCTCGCCGATGCCTGCATCGATCTGGCCTATCACTGGCTGTACCCGCGACATTGCACGCAGTTCGGTACGCCGGTCGGGCGGCGCAGCGGCCAGCCGCAGCACATGGTCATCCTCGGCATGGGCAAGCTCGGCGCGCACGAGCTGAACCTGTCTTCGGACATCGACCTGATCTTCGGCTATCCCGAAGGTGGCGAGACCGAGGGTGTGAAGCGCCCGCTGGATAATCAGGAGTTCTTCATCCGTCTCGGGCAGCGCCTGATCAAGGCGCTGGATGCGATCACCGTCGACGGCTTCGTGTTCCGTACCGACATGCGCCTGCGTCCCTACGGTTCCAGCGGTGCGCTGGTGTTCAGCTTCAATGCGTTGGAGCAGTACTACCAGGATCAGGGCCGTGACTGGGAGCGCTACGCGATGATCAAGGCGCGCGTGGTCGGCGGTGATCAGGCCGCGGGTGCCGAGTTGCTGGAGATGCTGCGGCCCTTCGTCTACCGGCGCTACTTGGATTTTTCCGCCATCGAGGCGCTGCGTGCGATGAAGCTGCTGATCCAGCAGGAAGTGCGGCGCAAGGGCATGAGCGAGAACATCAAGCTCGGTGCTGGCGGCATTCGTGAGGTCGAGTTCATCGCTCAGGCCTTCCAGCTGATTCATGGTGGGCGTGATCTCAGTCTGCAGCAGCGGCCGTTGCTCAAGGTGCTGACCACGCTGGAGGGGCAGGGCTATCTGCCGCCGCCGGTGGTCGCGGAAATGAAGGAGGGTTACGAGTTCCTGCGTTATGCCGAGCACGCCTTGCAGGGCATCGGTGATCGGCAGACGCAGATGCTGCCGGCCGACCCGCAGGATCAGGCGCGGGTGGCGGCGATCATGGGCTTTGCTGACTGGGCGAGTTTTCATGAGCGCCTGATGCACTGGCGCGGTCGCATTGAATGGCACTTCCAGCAGGTGATCGCCGATCCTGACGAAGATGAGTCGGATGCTGGCGAGGCCTGCGTTGGCGCCGAGTGGCTGCCGTTGTGGCAGGGGGCGCTGGACGATGAGGCTGCCGCGCTGCAGTTGCAGGAGGCGGGTTTCATCGAGCCTGGTGCAGCCTGTCGGCGCCTGGGGGATCTGCGTAACGGCCCGCAGGTGCGCGCCATGCAGCGCCTCGGTCGTGAGCGTCTGGATGCGTTCATTCCGCGTCTGCTGACGCAGACCGTCGAGCATGACAAGCCGGATCTGGTGTTGGAGCGGGTGTTGCCGCTGGTAGAAAAGGTCGCACGGCGCTCGGCCTACCTGGTGTTGCTGAGCGAAAACCCAGGCGCGCTGGAGCGCCTGATCAGCCTTTGTGCAGGTAGCCCATGGATCGCCGAGCAGATCGCTCGCTATCCACTGTTGCTCGACGAACTGCTCAACGAGGGGCGGCTGTACCATCCGCCGCTGGCCCCGGAGCTGGCTGCCGAGTTGCGCGAACGGCTGATCCGTATTCCCGAGGAGGATCTGGAGCAGCAGATGGAGGCGCTGCGCCACTTCAAGTTGGCCCACAGCCTGCGCGTGGCCGCTTCGGAAATTGCCGGCACGCTGCCCTTGATGAAGGTATCGGACTACCTGACCTGGCTGGCCGAGGCGATTCTCGATCAGGTGCTGGCGCTGGCCTGGCAGCATACGGTGCAGCGTCACGGCCGGCCGCATCGTGCCGATGGCACGCCCTGCGACCCGGACTTCATCATCATTGGCTATGGCAAGGTCGGTGGCCTGGAGTTCGGCCATGGCTCGGATCTGGACCTGGTGTTCATCCATGACGGCGATCCGCAGGCCGAGACCGATGGCGCCAAGCCCATCGACGGTGCGCAGTTCTTCACCCGGCTGGGGCAGCGCATCATTCACCTGTTGACTACCCAGACCACCTCCGGTGCGCTCTATGAGGTGGATATGCGCCTGCGACCATCTGGCGCAGCGGGCCTTCTGGTCAGCTCGCTGGGTGCCTTCCAGCGCTATCAGGAGACCGAGGCCTGGACCTGGGAGCATCAGGCGTTGGTGCGGGCGCGGGTACTGGTGGGATGCCCGCGCCTGGCCGGCGAATTCGCTCGCGTGCGCGCCGAAGTGCTGGGTCGCGAGCGCGATACCGAGTCGCTGCGCGTCGAGGTCAGCGAGATGCGCGCGAAGATGCGTGACAACCTTGGCACCAGGAATACTGTGGCCGGAACGTCAGCGAATGCCTTCGAGGCCACGTCCTCCTTCGATCTGAAGCAGGACGCCGGTGGTATCGTCGATATCGAATTTATGGTGCAATACGCGGCTCTGGCCTGGTCGTGGCAACACCCGCAGCTACTCGAGTTCACCGATAACATCCGCATTCTGGAAGGCCTGGAGCGGGTCGATCTGATGAGCGCCGAGGATGCCGCATTGCTGCGTGAGGTCTACAAGATCTATCGCTCGGCTGCCCATCGCCAGGCGCTGCAGAAGCAGCCTGGGGTGGTGCCGGGGGATCAGTTCCAGGATGAGCGTCGCGCCGTGATGCGCCTGTGGCGTGAGCTGGGACTGAGTTGAACGACGGGGTTTGAGGCCCCACCTACTGATCGAACCGTGAAGCGAATTTGAGGAGCAGGCAAGATGTCGATGTCCGACCGTGATGGCGTGATCTGGTACGACGGCGAACTGGTGCCGTGGCGCGAAGCCAACACCCATGTGCTGACCCATACCCTGCACTACGGCATGGGCGTGTTCGAGGGCGTGCGTGCCTATAACACCCCGGACGGCACCGCGATCTTCCGCCTGCAAGCGCACACCGACCGCCTGTTCGATTCGGCGCACATCTTCAATATGCAGATCCCTTTCAGCAAGGAAGAGATCAACGAGGCGCAGCGCGCCGCTGTACGTGAGAACGGCCTGGAAAGTGCCTACCTGCGTCCGATGGTGTTCTTCGGCAGTGAAGGCATGGGCCTGCGCGCTTCCGGCCTGAAGGTGCACGTGATCGTCGCCGCCTGGCACTGGGGTGCCTACATGGGCGAAGAGGCGCTGGAAGCCGGCATCAAGGTGCGCACCAGCTCCTATACCCGCCACCACGTCAACATCGCCATGACCCGTGCCAAGGCCAACGGCAACTACATCAACTCGATGCTGGCCCTGCAGGAAGCCATCTCTGGCGGTGCCGACGAGGCCATGCTGCTGGATCCGGAAGGCTACGTGGCCGAAGGCTCGGGCGAGAACATCTTCCTGGTCAAGGACGGCGTGGTGTACACCCCGGAAGTGACCTCCTGCCTCAACGGCATTACCCGCAGCACCATCCTGACCCTGGCCGAAGAGCACGGCATCAAGGTGGTCGAGAAGCGCATCACCCGCGATGAGGTGTACATCGCCGACGAGGCTTTCTTCACCGGCACCGCCGCTGAAGTCACCCCGATTCGTGAAGTGGATGGTCGCAAGATTGGCGCCGGTCGTCGCGGCCCGGTCACCGAGAAGCTGCAGAAGGCCTACTTCGACCTGGTCACCGGCAAAACCAGTGGCCACGCCGAATGGCGTACGCTGGTTAAATAAGCGATTGCTCGAAGGCTCGACGGGGAGGCGAAAGCCTCCCCGGTCGTTTCTGGAAAGAATATGAAGATACTGATCGTTGGGCCAAGCTGGGTAGGCGACATGGTGATGGCGCAGACGCTGTTCCAGTGCCTGAAGCAACGCCACCCCGCATGCGAGATCGACGTGCTGGCGCCGGACTGGAGTCGGCCGATTCTCGAGCGCATGCCCGAGGTGCGCGCCGCGCTGAGTCTGCCACTGGGTCATGGTGTGCTCGATCTGGCCACGCGCCGGCGCATTGGCAAATCGCTGGCTGGCCAGTACGACCAGGCGATCCTGCTGCCCAACTCGCTCAAGTCCGCGCTGGTGCCCTGGTTCGCCGGCATCCCCAAGCGCACCGGCTGGAAGGGCGAGATGCGCTATGGCTTGCTCAACGATATTCGTACGCTGGACAAAGACCGCTATCCGCTGATGATCGAGCGCTTCATGGCGCTGGCCTATGAACCTGGCGCTGCCTTGCCGCAGCCCTATCCGCAGCCACGTCTGGTGATCGATGAAACCAGTCATGATGCCGCGCTGGTCAAGTTCGAACTGCAACTGGACCGCCCGGTGCTGGCGCTGTGTCCCGGTGCAGAGTTCGGCGAGGCCAAGCGCTGGCCGGCCGAGCACTACGCCAAGGTGGCCGAGATCAAGATTCGCGAAGGTTGGCAGGTCTGGCTGTTCGGCTCGAAGAACGACCATGCCGGCGGCGAGGACATTCGCATGCGCCTGATTCCGGGGTTGCGTGAGGAAGTCAGCAACTTGTCCGGGCAGACCAGCCTGGCCGAGGCCATCGACCTGATGTCGGCGGCCACTGCCGTGGTGTCCAACGACTCCGGGTTGATGCACGTGGCGGCGGCGCTGAACCGTCCGCTGGTGGCGGTCTATGGTTCCACCTCGCCAGCGTTCACTCCGCCGCTGGCTGACCGCGTCGAGATCGTTCGCCTGGGCCTGGAGTGCAGTCCCTGCTTTGATCGAACTTGCCGTTTTGGTCACTACAACTGCCTGCGTGAGCTCAAACCGCGGCCTGTGATCGAGGCGCTGGATCGGCTGGTCGGCGAAACCTTGACCCTGGTCGAGGGCGACTGATTTGCGGGTACTGATCATCAAGACTTCGTCGCTGGGCGACGTGGTGCATACCCTGCCGGCGTTGACCGATGCGGCCCGCGCCATTCCCGGCATTCGTTTCGATTGGGTGGTGGAAGAAGGCTTCGCCGAGATCCCCGCCTGGCATCCGGCAGTTTCCCAGGTGATTCCGGTGGCCATCCGCCGCTGGCGCAAGCACCCGTTGCGCACCTGGCGTAGTGGTGAGTGGGCGCGCTTCAAGCAGCGTCTGCGCGAGACCCGCTACGACCTGGTGATCGACGCCCAGGGCCTGCTCAAGAGCGCCTGGCTGACGCGCTACGTGTCGGCGCCGGTGGCCGGGCTGGATCGTGATTCGGCGCGTGAGCCGCTGGCCAGTCGTTTCTACGACCGTCGCTACGCGGTGGCCAAGGATCTGCATGCCCTGGAGCGCGTACGCCAACTCTTCGCCAAGGCGCTGGGTTATGCGCTGCCGTCCGGTACTGGGGACTATGGCCTCAGCCGCGCAGCGATGATGGATTCCGCTGCGCAGCCGTATCTGGTGTTCCTGCATGGCACCACCTGGGCCAGTAAGCACTGGCCGGAAGCCGACTGGCGTGCGCTGGCAGAGCGCATGGACGAGCTGGGCTGGGCCGTGCGCCTACCTTGGGGCAACGAGACGGAAAAGGCGCGTGCCGAACGCATTGCCGCCGGACTCAGTCATGCCGCTGTGCTGCCGAAGCTGAACCTGGCCGGCGTGGCCAAGGTGATCGCCGGTGCCAGCGCCTGCGTCTCCGTCGACACCGGGCTCGGTCATCTTGCCGCTGCGCTGGACGTACCCAATATTTCTCTTTATGGCCCGACGCTGCCCGGCAAGGTGGGCGCTTACGGTCATAGTCAGGTTCACCTGTGCGCCAATGGGCCAGGCGCCGGCAGCGGTGATCGTGACAAGCCCTGTTTCGACGGCCTCGGTGCCGAGCGCGTCGGCCTGGAACTGGAAGCGCTGCTGCTCGCGCCTCCCGGCACTCTTTAAGGAGCGGCTATGCAACTGGCCTTCGTTCTCTATAAATACTTCCCCTTCGGCGGGCTGCAGCGCGACTTCATGCGCATCGCCCTCGAATGCCAGGCGCGTGGCCATGCCATTCGCGTCTACACGCCGATCTGGGAAGGCGACAACCCCAGTGGCTTCGATGTGCGCGTGGCGCCGGTGCGTGCGCTGTTCAATCATCGCCGCAACGAGAAATTCAGCGCCTGGCTGCAGGCTGATTTGAAACGCGACCCGGTCGACCGGGTGATCGGTTTCAACAAGATGCCGGGCCTGGATGTTTATTACGCTGCCGACGGCTGTTTCGAGGACAAGGCGCAGACCCTGCGCAACCCGATCTACCGTCGCTGGGGCCGCTACAAGCACTTCGCCGATTACGAACGCGCGGTATTCGCGCCGGAGTCGAAGACCGAGATTCTGATGATCTCCGAGGTGCAGCAGCCGCTATTCATCAAACACTACAAGACCCCGCTGCAGCGCTTCCACCTGCTGCCGCCAGGCATCGCCTTTGACCGTCGGGCACCCGCCAATGCTGCCGACATTCGCGCCGAATTCCGCCGCGAGTTCAAACTGAGTGACGATGATCTGCTGCTGGTCCAGATCGGCTCCGGCTTCAAGACCAAGGGCCTGGATCGCAGCCTCAAGGCGCTGGCCGCGTTGCCGCGCGAGCTGCGCAAGCGCACCCGTCTGATCGCCATCGGCCAGGACGATCCCAAGCCCTTCCTGCTGCAGATCAAGGCGCTGGGGCTTTCCGATCAGGTGCAGATCCTCAAGGGCCGTAGCGACATTCCGCGCTTCCTGCTGGGTGCCGATCTGCTGATCCATCCGGCCTATAACGAGAACACCGGCACCGTGTTGCTGGAGGCGCTGGTATCCGGCCTGCCGGTGCTGGTCACCGATGTCTGCGGCTATGCCCATTACATCGCCGACGCCGACTGCGGTCGCGTCCTGCCCGGGCCGTTCGAGCAGGACGCGCTCAACCGCATGCTGGCCGATATGCTGGCCGACCCTGAGCGCCGCGCTTTCTGGCGCCGCAACGGCCTGGCCTATGCCGACAGTGCGGACCTGTATTCCATGCCGAAGAAGGCCGCCGACGTGATCCTCGCGGAGAAGCACGCATGAGTCGCTTGGGTAGGGGGCGCCGTGCGCACCACAAGGTCGACAGCACGGTGTCATCGGTGCGCACGGATACCCGGCTGGGGAGGCTTGCATGCGCCTGATCCTCGCCGAACCCTTCAAGCGCCTGTGGGCGGGCCGCGATGCCTTCGAGGCCGTCGAGGCGCTCGAGGGCCAGGTCTACCGCGAGCTGGAAGGGCGCCGCACCCTGCGTACCGAGGTCGACGGGCGCGGTTACTTCGTCAAGATCCACCGTGGCATCGGCTGGGGTGAGATCGCCAAGAACCTGCTCACGGCCAAGGCGCCTGTGTTGGGAGCCGCGCAAGAGTGGCAGGCCATTCAGCGTCTGACCGAGGTTGGTGTGCCGACCATGACCGCCGTGGCCTACGGCGAGCGTGGCAGCAATCCGGCGCGCCAGCACTCGTTCATCGTCACCGAAGAGCTGGCGCCGACCGTCGACCTGGAGCAGCTCAGCCTCAACTGGGCGCAGCAACCGCCGAAGCCGGCGCTCAAGTGGGCGCTGATCCGCGAAGTGGCGCAGATGACCGGCGCCATGCACCGTGCCGGGGTCAACCACCGCGACTGTTATATCTGCCACTTCCTGCTGCACACCGACCGGCCGATCCAGGCCAGTGACCTGCGCCTGTCAGTGATCGACCTGCACCGCGCCCAGGTGCGCAGTGCCACGCCACGGCGCTGGCGCGACAAGGATCTGGCCGCCCTGTATTTTTCGGCGCTGCATATCGGCCTGACCCGGCGTGACAAGCTGCGCTTTCTCAAACGCTATTTCGCTGCGGCAGGCAATGAGCGGCCGTTGCGGCAGATTCTGCATGAGGAGGCGGCGCTGCTGCTCTGGCTGCAACGCAAGGCCGATCGCCTGCTGGTTCGCTATGCACGCAAGTACGCGCCGGGAGCGAAGCATGAGTGAATGGCGCGTCACCGCCCTGGCCACGCCGCAGGCGGCAAAAGCCTTCGCCAGCCTGGATGCGGTGTTTTCCCTGCAGGGCGAGGCGATCACCCGTGATCCGCTGTCGGACGTGATCCGCGTCGAATTCGATGGGCTGCGCTATTACGTCAAGCGCTATCACGGCGCTGGCAAGGGCGTTCGGCGTTTCATCGGCCGGCCGCGGGTCAAGGCCGAGTGGCAGAATCTCAAACACTTCGCCGCCTGGGGTATTCCCACTGCGCCCATCGCCGCCTACGGCCTGGAGCGCAAGGTCGGCGCCTTCGCCCGAGGCGCGCTGATCACTCAGGAGATCGTCGATACGTTGGACATGTCACGCCTGGCGGCCACGGACGATGCACGTCTGCATGACCGGGCCTGGGTCGACGATGTCAGCCGCCAGTTGGCCAAGGCCACGCGCACGCTGCATGACCATCATTTCGTCCACAACGACCTCAAGTGGCGCAACCTTCTGGTGGACGAGCAGCGCCGGTTGTTTCTCATCGACTGCCCTGCGGGGACCTTCTGGTGGGGGCCGTTCCTGCGCTACCGGATCGTCAAGGATCTCGCTTGCCTGGACAAGGTCGCCAAGTACCACCTGTCGCGCACCCAGCGCCTGCGTTTCTATCTGCAGTATCGGGATCGCGATCGTCTCAACGACAGTGACAAACGACGGATCGTGCAGATCGTGCGCTACTTCGAGGGAAGAGAATGAAGGACTTCATCGAGGGCGAGGATAAAACGCTGCTCGAGCGTCACGGCCTGGACAGCTTCGAGGCCTTATGGGCACTGCAGCTGTTTGCCGTGGACGAGCCCAACACCGCTTCTCGCGGTGGTTGGAGCACGGTGTACCGGCTCGACCTCGATGGCACCGGCTACTACCTCAAGCGCCAGAGCAATTACCTGACCCGTAGCTTGCATCGTCCGTTGGGTGAGCCGACCCTGGCGCGGGAGTTTCGCAATACCTGCCGCTATCAGCGCCTGGGTATTCCGGCGATGCGTTCGGCGTTCTATGCCGAACGACGCATTGGCGGCGAGCGCCGCGCCGTCCTGCTGACCCGAGCCCTGGACGGTTGGCGGGATCTGGACAGCTACCTGCCGAACTGGTCGCAACTGGCCGCCGTGCAACGCCATGCCATCGCCAGTGCCTGCGGGGTGCTGGCCCGGTGCGTACATGGCCAGGGCCAGGTCCATGGTTGCTTCTATCCCAAACATATTTTCCTCCAACCCAGCGGCGATGGTTTCGTCGCGCAGTTGATCGACCTGGAAAAGACCCGGCCCCTGTTGTTTGGCGAGCGTGATCGGGTCAAGGATCTGGAACCCCTGCTGCGCCGCGCAAGTGCCTGGGGCGATGACGATGTAGCCTGTTTCCTGACCGCCTATCTCGGTGACGCTCGTCAGTTGGGGTACTGGTTGCAACGTCTCACGGCACGATTCAAGGACAAGGCGAGGCGCTCATGAGGCTTGCTTCCCTGGTCGATGCCGGACGTACCCCCGCGCTACCGCTGCTGATCGAGCTGGAGGGTGCGGGATCTATCCAGTTGCTCAGCCTTTTGCGGGTGCTGCCAGGTCAACGCTATGTCGGTCGGGCGCAGTGGCAGGGGCGTGAGGTGCTGGCCAAGCTGCTGGTCGGCGATAAGGCCGAACGGCATTTCGTCCGCGAGCTGCGCGGCGTTCAGCTATTGGCTGAGCAGGGGCTGAAGACGCCCGAGTTGCTTGTCCACGGTTCGACGCCAGGAGGGGGCGGTTGGCTGCTGTTCGAGTTCCTCGACGATGCCGAAAGCCTCGGAGATGCCTGGCAGGCGGTGGCCCATCTGGCGTGGCTGGACGACGCTCGGCAGCAGGTGTTGGGTGAGGCGCTGGCAGCCATTGCAGGGCTACACCGGCAAGGTCTGTGGCAAGAGGATCTGCACCTGGACAACCTGCTGCGTCAAAACGGCAGCCTGTATCTGATCGACGGTGGCGGCGTGCGTGCCGAGACTCCGGGCCAACCTCTGTCGCGAGACAGGGTGCTGGTCAATCTGGGTGTGTTCTTCGCTCAATTCCCGAGTGCTCTCGATCCATTCATCGAGGAGCTGCTGGTGCATTACCTGCTGGTCAATGGCGAGCACGCGCTGCCGCTCGAGGCTCTGCTCAAGGCGGTAGCCAAGGCCCGTGGTTCGCGGTTGCACCAGTTCATGGGCAAGCTAGGTCGCGATTGTTCGGCGTTTTGCGCATGGCGCGGTGCCTCGCGCTTGCAGGTGGTCCGGCGCGAGGAAGATGCCTTGCTGGCGCGATTACTGGCTGACCCTGACGCCGCTATCGCGGCTGGGCAGTCCCTCAAACGGGGTGGTTCGTCTACCGTCGCGCGAGTCGATCAGGGTGCCAGGCAATTGGTCATCAAACGCTACAACATCAAGGGCATGCTGCATTGGCTCAAACGCTGCTGGCGTCCGAGCCGCGCCTGGCACAGCTGGTGCGAGGGCAATCGCCTGGTTTTTCTCGGCATCGCAACGCCCAAACCGCTTGCCGTGCTCGAGTGCCGTACCCTGTGGCTCAGGCGCCGGTCCTATCTTGTTACCGAACACGCATCGGGTGTGGATATAATTACTCGTTTCGCGTCCTGCGCGCCTGGCGAGTTACCAGCCGAAGCGGAACTGCGGGCACTGGATGACCTGTTTGCGGCGCTGCTGCGCGAGCGCATCAGTCATGGGGATCTCAAAGGCAGCAATATCCTGTGGCAGGATGGGCGCTGGATGTTGATCGACCTGGACGCCATGCAGCAGCATCGTCGAGCCGGTAGCTTCGCACCCGCCTATGCGAAGGATCGGGCGCGTTTCCTGCGTAACTGGCCGCAGGACAGTACGCTATACCAGGTTCTGGACGAGCGCCTTCCATCGGTGGTGGCAAAACCGAACAGTTAAGGCAGTAAATGTGCCCGACCGGGGCGACTGAATAACGAACGCTGTTGCTTGAAGCTTGCCGCTTGAAGCCTGCAGCCGCTTTTTTAAGAGGCTTTATCCTTGGCATTGACGATCCTCGGCCTTTCCGGCGCCCTGAGCCATGATCCATCCGCCGCGCTATACATCGACGGCAAGCTTGTTGCTGCCGCCGAAGAAGAGCGCTTCGTGCGTGACAAGCATGCGAAGAACCGCATGCCCTACGAGTCCGCCAAGTTCTGCCTGGAGCAGGCCGGTATCAAACCGTCCGACGTCGATGTGGTCGCTATTCCCTTTGCGCCCATCAGTCTGTTCGGCAAGGCGCGTTGGCATTACGCCAAGCGTTACTGGTATGCGCCGGATCGTGCGCTAGACGCGCTGCTCATGGGTAACCGCCGTTACAAGCGTTACCGCAAGAAGATCGTCTGGTGCCTGGAGCAGCTGGGTTTCGATGCCAAGAAGATCAAGATCGAACCGGTCGAGCACCACCTGGCCCACGCCGCCAGCGCTTACCATTGCTCGGGCTTCAAGGAGAAGACCGCGATCCTCGGCATCGACGGCAAAGGTGAGTACGCCACTACCTTCTTCGGCTACGGCGAGAACGGCAAGATCCACAAGATCAAGGAGTTCTTCGACCCGGACTCGCTCGGCGGTCTGTACGGTGCCATCACCGAATTCCTCGGTTTCGAGATGCTCGACGGCGAGTTCAAGGTCATGGGCATGGCGCCCTACGGCGAC
Organism: Pseudomonas sp. EggHat1; assembly: GCF_014892995.1. Lineage (NCBI taxonomy): Bacteria > Pseudomonadati > Pseudomonadota > Gammaproteobacteria > Pseudomonadales > Pseudomonadaceae > Pseudomonas > Pseudomonas sp. EggHat1. The sequence goes on along the minus strand of NZ_JACKQK010000001.1, from coordinate 621,801 downwards.
GCCAGCAAGTACGACTTCTCGCGCCTGGCCAAGTTCGAGAACGGCGAGCTGATCATCAACACCGACTACGCCAACGTCATCGGCCTGCGTCGCTACAAGGAAAAGGGCAAGGGGTTCTACTTCTCGCCCAAGCTGATCGAGTGGCTGGGTCCGAAGCGCGAAGGCGATATCGCCGACGACCCCTACATCCACTACGCCGCCAGCATGCAGGCGCTGTTCGAGAAGCTGGCGCTGGAGATGATGGACTACTACCTGGGCGACATCATCCGCGAGACCGGCAAGATCGCCTTCGCTGGTGGCTGTGCGCTGAACGTCAAGCTCAACCAGAAGATCATCGCCCGTCCCGAGGTGAAGGAACTGTTCGTGCAACCGGCTTCTGGCGACGCTGGTACTTCGGTTGGCGCTGCTGCCTATGTCTCGCACCAGCGTGGCGTGCCGGTGGAGAAGATGGAGCACGTCTATCTCGGTCCTGCCTACAGCAACGAAGACATCATTGCCGCCTGCGCTCGCCACCCGAACGCACCGAAGTGGCAGAAGATCGACGACATGCCGCAGCGCATCGCCAAGATCATGGTCGATGGCAACCCGGTGGCCTGGTTTCAGGGCCGTATGGAGTTCGGCCCGCGCGCACTCGGTGGTCGTTCCATCATTGGCTGCCCGAGCATCCCTGGCGTCGCTGATCGCATCAACGAGCAGATCAAGTTCCGTGAGCGCTGGAGACCTTTCTGCCCGTCCATGCTCGATACCGTTGCTGCGCAGATGCTCAAGGTCGATCACCCGAGCCCGTTCATGACCTTTACCTTCGAGGTCAACGAGGAGTGGAAGGAGCGCGTCAGCGAAGTCGTCCACGAAGACGGTACCTCCCGTGCCCAGGTGCTCGAGCGTGAATACAACCCGCGCTGGTACGACCTGATGCTCGAGTTGGAGAAGCTCACCGGCAACGGCGTGTCGCTGAATACCTCGCTCAACCGTCGCGGTGAACCGATGATCTGCTCGCCGACCGACGCGCTGAACATGTTCTACGGCTCCGACCTGCAGTACCTGATCATGGAAGATATTCTTGTCGTGAAAGAGTAGTAGTCGATGACTGTCGAGACGCATAAAGGGATTTTGCAGGAACGCGAAGGAACGCGGATCAGTCGCTCCGACTGTCATATCGCATTAGTGCCTTCTCTGGGGTTGGGCGATAGCCTGATTTACCTGGTCGTGGCCAATAACCTGGCGCGGGCCGGCTACCGCGGCCGCTCTCTGGCTGCGCTGGCCCGCTGCGGGTGATCGATGACCCTTGCGTGACCATGGTCGATCAGGCCGTGGCGTTCTGCCGGACCACGCTGGACCTCGAGCAGGCGTCATGCGATCCGGGGTTCGTGATTCCCGAGGACCCGTCGCGCGCCGTCGTCCTCAGCGTGTCATGCTGTATCCGACCTCCTACAACGGGAAGAAAAACTGGCCGGCCCGCTAGTACCTGCGTCTTGCCCATCGCCTCAAGGGGCAGGGCTATGACCCGCAGTTCGTCCTTTCTCCGAAGGAGCGGGCCGAATGGAGCGAACACCAGGGGGATGCGTTTCTGATTCCTAACTTTTCCAACGTCCGTGAACTGGCGGCTTATCTTTATGAGTCCGGCTATATAATCGGCAGCGATTCGGGTGTCGGGCACTTGGCGGCCGCCTTGGTGTGCCGGTGTTGACGGTGTACCGCAAGCGTCTGACGGTTTCTGCTGGCGGCCGGGCTGGGGACACAATGCAGTGGTACGCCCTTCTGTTTCTATCGGGGCGATGAGAGATGCCTGGATATATTCCCTCAGCGTAGGGCGGGTAGAGCGGGCGTTCGAAAGATTGGTTGCCAAGAATGAGGTAAGCGTTTGATGGGCATTGCCGGTGACAGCCTAGGCATCAAAGTTTCGGTGGTAATACCTGCCTACAACTATGCGGCGACATTGCCGCGTGCAGTAGAGTCAGTGCTTGTTCAGCTCAACGATGCCGCAGCTGAGTTGATTGTCATCGATGATGGCTCGACGGACGAAACACCTCAGGTCGTCAGTGGATTGCTGGAAACCCATTCGAATGGTTTTCGGGCGATACGCAAGGAAAACGGTGGGCTTTCCTCCGTGCGTAATCGCGGTATTCGCGAAGCACAGGGGCAGTACCTGATTTTCCTGGATGCTGATGACGAACTGGCCGCCGGTGCGATAGAAACGGTCCTGCAGCATTTGCAAACGCATCCCCAGACGCGGATGGCTATCGGTGGGCACATCGGGGTTTGGCCTGACGGCAAGCGCCGTGAGCACCTTCCCGAGCAGCTTCCCGACGACCCGGTGCAGCGGCTGCGCGCCTACCTGCTGGACAAGCGCCTGGCGCTGTCTAACGGCGCCTGCGTCATGCATCGCGAGGTGTTCGAGCGAGGCGACTATCCCGAGCAGTTTCGCAGCGCTGAAGATATCCCGGTGTTTGCCCAGGCGTTGGCCAACTACCCCTGCTCGTTGATCGCTCGCCCCTTGGCGCTGGTTCACAAGCACGATGACAGCCTGCGGCACCAGTTCAGCCACGCCAAGGCCGGTGGATTGGCGCTGGTCGATGAGGTGTTTTCTCCCCGTCGCCTGGATCAGCGTTTTCAGGGATTGAAGCCCGAGTTTTACGTGCAGCGCAGCTTGTCGCTGTTTCGCAGTGCCTACCTGGCGGGTGATGCAGACGCCGCCAAACAGTATTTCAGTGCCGCCTTCCGTTGTGACTGGCGTGTGCTATTCAAAGGGTCGTATATGCGCAAGGCTGTTCGCCTGTGGCTTGGGAAGGGCGTATGAGCCGGAAGATCAAGGTTCTGCAAATGCAGAATCGCTACAACGTCAACGCGTCCGATTTGGCTGAGCAGGTTATTCAGGGGCTTCCCGCGGATCGTTTCGAGGTCACCACCCTGTTCTTGCGTGGTCGTCCGGGGCCGGGCGAGCCCGAAAGTCGAGCAGCCCATTCCCTGTACCTGGACTTCAGTCAGTCAGACCTGAAAGGTTTGCGGCTGCGAGCGCTCTGGCAACTTTATCGGCTGATTCGGGCGGAGCGCTTCGATGTAGTGATCGCCCATCGTTTCAAACCGATGAACATGCTGATGCTGCTTAATTGGATCCTGCCCATTTCCCTGTGTATTGGTGTGCAGCACGGTATCGGTGACTTTGACCGTGCCTACCGGCGCTGGGAGGCACGCCGTTTGCTCAAAAAAAATTGGCGTATCGTCGGTGTGTCGCGGGCGGTGCGTGATTATTTGGTTGGATGCGGTGCCGGTTTTAATGCCTCCAACACGGTGCAGATCAACAATGCAATTGATATTGATCGGGCCGAAGCGTTGCAGCACCCCAAGGCTCAAGCCCGTGAGTTGCTGGGGCTTGCCCAGGAGCCGTTCGTTTTCGGGGCTATTGGTCGGTTGGTGCCGGTCAAGGGGCACGTACATCTGATCGAGGCCTTTGTCGAGGTGCATGCCCGCCATCCACAGGCTCGACTGGCGATCATCGGTGAGGGCCGTTCCCGCGACGAACTCGAACAGATGATCGCGCAGCGGGGATTGGGGCAGGTGGTGCATCTGCTGGGCGAACGTGAGGATGCGCTGCAGTACGTACAGGCCTTCGATGCCTTTGTCATGCCGTCCTTGAGCGAAGGGCTACCGTTGGCACTGCTGGAGGGCATGAGTGGGCGGCTTCCGGTCATCGGCTCTGATATCCCCAGCCTGAAATCGATTCTCGAGGACTGCGGTGGACGCCTGTTCCCCTCCGGGCAGGGCACGGTACTGGCCGAGCGTCTATTGGAAGTGCTCGACATGACACAGCAGGCACGCGTTGCAGAGGGTGAACGTGCCTATGACTATCTGCGTCGTGCCCATGACATTGAAGATTTTCGCCGGCACTATCGTGGGCTGTTGACGGCGGCGTTGGCCATGGACGGTATTCGTGATGATTGAGGTAGACCAGCAGCCGCTGGTGAGTGTTGTAATTTCTTCGTACAACCATGCGCCCTACATCGAGGCCAGTATCGAGAGTGTGCTGGCGCAAAGCTATGCGAATCTGGAGCTGTTGGTTGTCGACGATGGGTCCAGCGATGATAGCGTCGAGCGGATTCGCACTTTGCAAGCGAAGCATGGCTTCGACTTCGTCGTTCAGGAGAACAAAGGGCTGGCCGCGACGCTGAACGATTGCATTGCCCGTTCCCATGGCAGTCTGATCGCTCCCTTTGGCTCCGATGACATCATGTGCCCAGAGCGCATCGCGATTCAGGTGGCCTACCTGCAAGGCAAGCCTGAGGTGGGTATCTGTGCGGGCAATATCCAGCCCATCGATGCTAAAGGTGCTGCACTGCCCCAGCGTGAGCGCGGACGAGGGTTGCGCCGCCTGGATTTCGAAGATCTGTTCTGCGCCAAAAAAGTGGGGGCTCCGGCCCCAACCCTGCTGTTTCGGCGCGAGGCGTTGGAGGCTGTCGGGGGCTTCGATCCGAGTATCCGCCTGGAGGACTTGTTGATCGAGTTGAAGATTGCCCGTGCCGGGTACTTCATCGACGTGCTCCCCGATGTGCTTGCGCAGTATCGGGTGCATGAAACCAATACCTACAAGAACCGGCGCATGATGGTGGACGCGGTGCTGAGCACCTATGGGCATTTTGCCGATCACCCGGACTATCCGAAGGTGTGCGCGGCCTTCATCAATTCGATGCTGCTCAAGTGTGCGCGCGATGACAAGCCGTTGGCTCGTGAGCTGTTGGCGCAACTGCCGATGAAGTACCGCAATCTGAAGACGGCTCGCGCGATTTTTCGCCTGATGATGCCCTGAGGTCGGGCGAATCAGGGAGGAGGTGGGTAGGCCTTGTTCAGCGCACGTTCGAAGCTCATCGCGTGCCTGCTGCTGCAATTCTGGGCATAACCCGCTACCCAATCCTGCCGATGCTGCTGTGTGAGCCACGCGGTGTCTTCCGGGTAGCGCAGAATGTGCTGAATATTGCGCTTGCGCTTGCCGGCATTGAGCGGGTGGCTTCCAACTTTCATGTCCGACAGGTCGATCAGCCCTAGTGTGCCGTCTGGCAGGCGTAGGACATTGCCCAGGTGCAGGGAGCGGAAGTAGACACCTGACTGGTGCAAATGGGCGAGAAACGCTCCGAATTGACGAACTTCGATTGAGCGCTGTTCAGCATCGATTCGTCGCCAGTGATTGCGCAGCGTGTCCCCTGGCAGCGGCCGGTACAGCACGGCATTCAATTGCCTGTCAGGAATGAGCAGCAGCTCCACGACATCCGGGCAGGCGACGCCCAGCTCTTTCAGGCGCTGCACGTTGCTGGCGAAGCGCTCGCTCGGCAGGCTCCAGAGCGCCGACGACAGCAGGCGCTTGCGCCGGTAGAACTTCAGGAAATTGCCGTCCGACAAGCGTGCGACCTTCAGCCCGAATCCATCGCTTTCTATCGGGGTGGAGTTCTGCAGGAGCGCATCGAGCTGCAAGGTGCTGATTGTTCTCATCGGTTGTCCAGTTGGCGCTGCTGGATGGAAAGTGCTGCTACCAGTGACAGTGGAATCCAGATCAGGAACCAGCTTTCGTTGGGCCTGGAGAGGTAGGAGCTGCCCTCGGTAAGGCCGGCAGCGATACCGTAAACGAGCAGTGCCGATGCGATCTGAAAACCGGCATGTCTTCTCTGTTGCAGGCAACGGAACAAGGCGGCGCCGTACATCACCAGCCACAGGATGAGTCCGATGGCGCCGAGTTCCAGTAACACGGCCAGCTCTACATTATGCGGGTCGCTCAGAAGGCGACCGATTTCCGGGATATCGAAGATGAACTTACTGTCGTAGCCATATCCGAACCACGGCTTCGCGGCCGCCTGGGAAACGGCGTCGGCCCAGAGTTGAGGCCGGAAGGAAAGCCCGCGCTCCAGGAATATCTCCGGCATCGCTACAAAGGTCGCGATGGCCAGGGCGATCAGTGCACCTATCAGGTAGGCCCCTCGGCGAGGTGTCATTGCCAGCATCCACAGGCTGGTCAAGGTCAGCGCCAGGAGCGGGGTGCGGGAGCCGGTGGCAAGAAGTGCAACCAGCAATGGAGTGGTACAGAGAATCGGCAGCCAGTCACGGCGCTCGCTCTGCGCGAGCCAGGCAGCCAGCCAGTAGGTGCAGAAGAAGCCCAGCACATGGGACGTCAGCAGCGGGTTGCTGAGTGCTCCGGTTCCAATCAGCCGTTGTTCGGATGGATAGGCGTTGGCATAGATGCACAGGTTGATGACGGCCGCGCCTACGGCCAATAGCGCCCCGACTCTCAGTACGGAGAGCAGCAGACGCTGATCCTTGCAGGCGATCAGGGTGCAGGCCGCAAAGATCATGAATACGTACAGTGGCCGCTTGGCCAGGCCGCTCAGGCTGGTGTCTGCTTGGGTCCACGAAAGGCTCAGCAGCAACCAGGTCGCGAATGCCAAATAGGCCAGCGTGATGGGTTCCTTGAGCAACTGCATGAAGACTTTTGGTGAGAGCAGCAGTGCGATCAGGGCGGGGGCGGCGAGCAGTGCGTAGAACAACTTCGTGTACTGGCTACCGTTCGCGGACCAGAATAGGCCGCTCAACAACACCAGGTAGCCCGCCACCAGCCAGTAGCTGGAAATGAAGTTGCTGATACGCAAGGGCATGGGGCGTGTGGGAGGGAGTGATGTCTGCACGTTTGAAACCGGTGGCTGATTTTCGAATGGGCGGCATCTTAATGCATCCTCGGGGGGGTAGGCTGCATCTGTGCTAGAATTCGCGCTTTTTCGGCCAAGTCGAAGTGTGAGCGCATGACCGACAAGCACACCACTGCAAGCCCATCTAGCAGCCTGAAAATCTACCTTCGGCTACTCGGATATGTCAGGCCCTATATAGGCATGTTCCTGATCAGCATCCTGGGTTACGTCATTTTTGCTTCCACCCAACCAATGCTGGCGGGCATCCTCAAGTACTTCGTGGATGGCCTGTCCAACCCTGATGTCGTGCTGTTTCCCACGGTGCCCTACCTGCGCGATCTGCAACTACTGCAGACGGTGCCCCTGCTAATCGTCCTGATCGCCGCCTGGCAGGGGGTTGGTTCCTTCCTGGGTAACTATTTCCTGGCCAGGGTCTCGCTGGGCCTGGTTCACGACTTGCGTATCGCGCTGTTCAACAGCCTCATGGTGTTGCCAAACCGCTATTTCGATAGCCACAACTCCGGTCACCTGATCTCGCGCATCACCTTCAACGTGACGATGGTCACAGGCGCTGCGACGGATGCAATCAAGGTGGTTATCCGTGAAGGGCTGACGGTCATCTTCCTGTTCGCCTACCTGCTGTGGATGAACTGGCAACTGACTTTGGTGATGTTGGCAATCCTGCCGCTGATCGCATTGATGGTGAACAGTGCCAGCAAGAAATTTCGCAAGCAGAGCAAGAAGATTCAGGTGGCGATGGGCGATGTTACCCACGTTGCGTCGGAAACGATCCAGGGTTACCGAGTGGTGCGCAGTTTTGGCGGGGAGACCTACGAATCCCGGCGTTTTACCGCTGCCAGCCAGGACAATACCGAGAAACAGCTGCGTATGACCAAGACCGGAGCGGTGTACACGCCGATGCTGCAACTGGTGATCTACAGCGCGATGGCCGTGTTGATGTTCCTCGTTTTGCTGCTGCGTGGCGATGCTACGGCCGGTGACTTGGTGGCCTATATCACCGCTGCGGGGCTCCTGCCCAAACCCATTCGCCAGCTGTCCGAGGTCAGCTCGACGATTCAAAAGGGTATTGCCGGTGCCGAGAGCATCTTCGAGCAGCTGGATGAGGTGCCCGAAGTCGATCAGGGAACGGTAGAGCGCGAGCGCGTCAGCGGTCGTTTGGAAGTACGCAACCTGAGCTTCCAGTATCCGGACACGGAAAAGCCTGTGCTCAGTGATATCAATTTCACGGCTGAGCCTGGCCAGATGGTGGCATTGGTCGGGCGTTCCGGTAGCGGAAAATCGACCCTGGCCAACCTGATTCCTCGTTTCTACCATCACGAAACGGGTCAGATCCTGTTGGATGGGGTAGACGTCGAGCAATACAAATTGCGTAATCTGCGGCGTCACATTGCCCTGGTTACGCAGCAGGTCACCCTGTTCAACGACAGTGTGGCCAGCAATATTGCTTATGGCGACCTGGCCGATGCTCCGCGTGAAGCGATTGAGCAGGCGGTCGAAGCGGCCTACGCCAAGGAGTTCATCGACAAGCTGCCGCAGGGGCTGGATACCGAGGTTGGCGAAAACGGCGTGCTGCTGTCTGGTGGCCAGCGCCAGCGTTTGGCAATTGCGCGGGCGTTGCTCAAGGACGCACCGATCCTGGTGCTGGACGAAGCGACCTCGGCCCTTGACACGGAGTCCGAGCGGCATATCCAGGCCGCTCTGGATCGGGTCATGGAGGGCCGAACCACGTTGGTGATTGCACATCGTCTGTCGACCATCGAGAAGGCCGATTTGATTCTGGTGATGGATCAGGGGCGCATCGTCGAGCGCGGTACTCACGACCAGTTGCTGGCCCAAAACGGTTTCTATGCACGTTTGCATTCCATGGGGCTCGATGAAGGCGCGCCCTTGGATATCGCCTGATAAACTACGAGCCCGCCAAGACTAAGGCCCCCGGAGTTCACATGAAGTTGACCATGCCCCGTTACGATCAAGCCGCCGTCCTGGTGGTGGGCGACGTGATGCTCGATCGCTATTGGCATGGCGGTACCTCGCGGATTTCTCCGGAAGCGCCGGTGCCGGTGGTACGTGTCGACCAGATCGAGGATCGTCCCGGTGGTGCTGCCAACGTGGCTCTGAATATCGCCGCGCTCGGCGCGCGAGCCTTGCTGGTTGGCGTGACCGGTAATGATGAAGCCGCTGAAAGCCTGAGCGACAGCCTGCGTGGTGCAGGTGTGGATGCACATTTTCAGCGTCATGACAGCCAGCCGACCATCGTCAAGTTGCGGGTGATGAGCCGTCACCAGCAACTGCTGCGCATGGATTTCGAAGAGCCTTTCAATACCGATACCGCAGCCCTGGCGCGCGAGGTCGATACGTTACTCGATGGGATCAAGGTGTTGGTGCTGTCGGACTATGGCAAGGGTGCGTTGCAGAATCATCAGGTGCTGATCCAGTCGGCGCGAAAGAAGGGCATTGCGGTACTGGCCGATCCCAAGGGCAAGGACTTCTCCATCTACCGTGGAGCCAGCCTGATCACTCCCAATCTGCACGAGTTCGAACTGATCGTGGGTGGTTGCGCCGATGAGGCCGAGCTGGTCAGCAAGGGGGCCACGCTGATGCGCGAATTGGAGCTGGGCGCGCTGCTGGTGACCCGCGGCGAGCACGGCATGACCCTGCTGCGTCCAGAGCATGCACCGTTGCATCTGCCGGCTCGTGCCCGCGAAGTATTCGACGTTACCGGTGCAGGCGATACGGTCATTTCCACCCTTGCAGCATCCATCGCTGCTGGTGAGGAGTTGCCGCTGGCGGTGGCTCTGGCCAACCTGGCTGCCGGCATCGTCGTCGGCAAGTTGGGCACTGCAGCGATCAGCGCACCCGAACTGCGCCGCGCTGTGCAGCGCGAAGAAGGCTCCGAGCGTGGCGTACTGAGCCTGGATCAGTTGCTGATCGCCATCGAGGACGCTCGCGCCCATGGCGAGAAGATCGTTTTCACCAATGGCTGCTTCGACATTCTTCACGCTGGCCACGTGACCTATCTGGAGCAAGCTCGTGCGCAGGGTGACCGCCTGATCGTGGCGATCAACGACGATGCCTCTGTCAGCCGTCTGAAAGGTCCTGGGCGTCCGATCAATGCCGTCGACCGACGCATGGCTGTGCTCGCCGGTCTCGGTGCGGTGGATTGGGTGGTGAGCTTCGGTGAAGACACGCCCGAGCGCCTGCTCGCACAGGTACTGCCGGATGTGCTGGTCAAGGGCGGCGACTACGGCATCGATCAGGTGGTAGGTGCCGATATCGTCCAGGCCCATGGCGGCGAAGTACGTGTGCTGGGGCTGGTGGAAAACAGCTCCACCACCGCTATCGTCGAGAAGATTCGCAGCAAGTGACACTGGGCTGAGCAAGACGCAGACCTTGCTCAGCTTGTCCGTGGCTTGACCCGATTGCCGCCGCGCCGCGTCTTGAGGGTCATAGGCGTGCGCCAGTCGGCAGCGCATCATCGATGGCATCCCTCACGTGGAGCGAGATGCCATGATCGTCGATACGCAGGGCCAGGCCCTGAGCGTACTGAGCAAACTGGCCCAGGCTGACTGGCCAGACCGCCTCAAGGTGCGCAAATCTTTCGAGAAACTCGTCTACAGCGGTAGCCGTGTCAGCTTTCGCCTGGCCGCCGGCGGCAGCAGAAACACGCCGCGCGCGGCAACCGATGACCTGTTTGACCTGTCACTGACCGAAGAGCAGCAGATGCTGGTGGATATGCTCCAGGGCTTCGCGCTGGAGGTTCTGCGTCCGGCCGCGCACGAGGCCGACGCACGGGCTCACGTGCCTGCAGCACTGCTCAATCAGGCACATCAACTGGGCCTGGCGCACTATGGTGTTGCCGAGGCGCAAGGTGGTCTTGCCGGGGAGCGCACCGTGCTGAGCAACGCGCTGATCGCCGAGAGCCTGGCGCAGGGCGACTTTTCTCTGGCCGCAGCCTTGCTAGTGCCGCTGTCTGCAGCCAATTGCATTCGTCGCTGGGGAAACTCGGCGCAGCAGGCTGCCTGGTTGCCGGCATTCATCAGTGAGCAAGGCGCGCCAGCCTTCGCCTTGGCGGTAACTGAGCCTGGCGTATTGACCGATGCTGGTCAGCCTGCGACGCGGGCGCGCAAGCGTGGCAAACACTATCTGCTCGATGGAGAGAAGGCGTTGGTCATCGCTGGTCTGGCTGCCAGTCGATTGATCGTAAGCGCCCAGGCAACTGATGGCCCGGCGCTATTTATCGTCGATGCGGCGAGCAAAGGCGTCAGTCGCCGTACCGAACCGGGAATGGGGCTCAAGGCTTGTGGGTTGACGCGTATTCAACTGAAAGGCGTCAAGGTGTCGAGCGAGTGCCGCCTGGCAGGCGATGGCTTCGATTTTCTGGCCTTCCTCGATTACTCGGCCTTGGCATTCTGCGCCCTTGCAGTCGGTACGGCGCAGGCGGCACTGGACTACGTGACGAGGTACTGCAACGAGCGCCAAGCGTTCGGCGAGCCGATCAGTCATCGCCAGGGCGTGGCCTTCATGGTGGCCGACATCGCCATCGAACTGGACGCCATGCGCCTGCTGCTCTGGCGTGCCTGCGCCCGTGCCGAGGCCGGTTTGCCGCTGCGCCGTGAGGCCTATCTGGCACGTCTGCTCTGTGTGGATAAGGCGATGAAGATCGGTTCCGATGCGGTGCAACTGCTCGGTGGTCATGGTTTTACTCAGGAGCACCCGGTCGAGCGCTGGTATCGCGACCTGCGCAGCTTGGCGGTGCTCGCTGGCGGCCTTCATCTCTGAACAGGCAGAACAACCATGAACCTGGAAACCCCACGTAAATTCCGCGGCTTGCAACAGCAGGCGCAGCAGGTGGCCAAGCACTACTTTCGGCCGATCTCGCGCAAGTATGACAAGGTCGAGCACGCCTATCCCAAGGAGCTGGATCTGCTCGCTGCGTTGCTCGATGGCATGAACGAAGGCTCACCCGACGCAGTCGGCGCCGGCTCGGCCAGCAAGCGCGGGGCTGCACGCGAGCAGCAGGCAGGCAACAAGAATGCTGGCAACATGGCAGCGCTGCTTGGTGTGATGGAGCTGTGCTGGGGTGATGTCGGCCTGCTTCTGGCCATGCCACGGCAGGGGTTAGGCAATGCAGCCATCGCGGCGGTGGCCAATGACGAGCAACTGGCGCGTTTCGCTGGTGCCTGGGCGGCCATGGCCATTACCGAGCCCGGTTGCGGCTCTGATTCAGCGGCGATCCGCACCACGGCGGTGCGCGATGGTGATCACTACATCCTCAACGGCGAGAAGATCTTCGTCACCTCCGGTGAGCGTGCCGATGCCGTGGTGATCTGGGCCACGCTGGATAAAAGCCTGGGGCGTGCGGCGATCAAGTCCTTCGTGGTGGAGAAGGGCACAGCGGGAATGACGGTTACGCGCCTGGAGAAGAAGCTGGGGATCAAGGCATCCGATACGGCTTCGATCAGCCTGAGCGATTGCCGGGTACCAGCGGCCAACCTGCTGGGAAACGCCGAGATCGACGTGCAGAAGGGCTTTGCCGGGGTCATGGAGACCTTCGACAACACCCGGCCGCTGGTTGCAGGCATGGCGGTCGGTGTCGCTCGTGCTGCGCTGGAGCGCACGCGTGAGTTGCTGCTCTGTGCGGGCTGCCGCTTTGATTACGCCAGGCCGCTGCTGAGCGTCACTCATGCCGAGGCCACACTGTATCGTCTGGAAGCGGAATGGGAGGCGGCGCGGCTGTTGACGCTCAAGGCCGCGTGGATGGCTGACAACAAGTTGCCCAACTCGAAAGAGGCCTCGATCGCCAAGGCCAAGGCCGGGCGTGTGGCTAGCGAGGTGACGCTCAAGTGCGTGGAGCTGGCCGGTGCGCTGGGCTACGGTGAGGATGAGTTGCTGGAGAAGTGGGCGCGCGATTCGAAGATTCTCGATATCTTCGAAGGCACCCAGCAGATTCAGTTGCTGATCGTCGCCCGGCGCCTGCTGGGCAAGAGTTCCAGCGAGCTCAAGTAATCAAGGTAACCCAATCCGCCGCGAGCTTGCTGCACGTGGCGCCCCCTGCAAGAAAAAGCCCGCATCTGCGGGCTTTTTCTTAGAAACGGAAGACTTCCGTATCGATCTTGATCGGTTCTGCCACCGGAATCTTCGGCCCGGCAGCGGCTGGGTCCTGCGGTTTGGCTTTGGCCACTGGAGGCTTCTTGCGCGGCGGCTCGGGGGTAGGCTCGGCTGCAGCGATGGGTTGAATGGCCACAGCCAGTTCAGCAGCCAGGCGTTGCAGCAAGATACTCTGCGCCTTGACCTGTTCGGCCATGGGCCCACCGTGCGCTTCTTCCAAACGAATCAGCCGGCTGTCGCGCAGTTGTCCGCGGCGGTCGAGCAAGCGCCACTGAGCTTCCAGCACGGCAGGTTGAATCGGGCCGGAATCCAGGCGGGTAATGGTCAGCATGACCTGAGCATCGGCACTGAAGCCTGGGGCCGCCGGGGCTAGAACCAGACGCTGACTATCCAGGCGCCAGGCCAACTGGCGAAGCATCTGCTGGTCGATATCGTTGGCCAGCCCGCTGGCCCAGCGAGCGTCATGCGCGGCCACCAGGCTGCCATCGGCCTGGCGTTGCAGCAGATTTTGCTGGCGCAGGTAATCGGCCACGCTGATCGGACCGACCAGTACAGTCACACCGTTGTCCTGGGTCGGTGTTACGGCGCTGCCGCTATCGAGTTGGTAAAGAGGCACCGGCTTCTGCTGCAGCAGACTGCAACCACTCAATACGAGCAGCGTGGTCAGAAGCAGAGCCACAGGGCGTACTACAGTCATCATTAATTCCAGACAGCCGCTTCTGGGGCAGCTGCACATCGATCCCATATCATGCAGAGGGGTCATTTGCGCATGACCCGGGGCGCGTATCATCCGTCAAACCGCGCTACGACTCCAGCCTTGCCTGCTGGCTGGTAGCGCGGATATCCCGGACGAACGGGGCGTGTTGCCGACGCTATTCGACCAGAAGCTGGTCGACACGCTGGAAGCCTCGCGGCAGCTTGTTGCCGCGGCGGCCGCGCTCGCCCTTGTAGTGCTCGAGGTCGTCGGCTTTGAGTGTCAGGGTACGCTTCCCAGCCTGCAAAACCAAACTGGCGCCGCTGGGCAGTACGGCCAGATCGGTCAGATATTCCTCACGTGAGGCTACGCGTTCGCCGGGAATGCCGATGATCTTGTTGCCCTTGCCTTTGCCCAGTTGCGGCAGATCCGTGACCTTGAACAGCAGCAGACGACCTTCTGTCGTCACCGCGGCCAACCAGCTGTCTTCCAGATTGCTGACTGGCTTCGGGGTGACCACCTTGGCGCCGTTGGGCAGGGTCAGCAGTGCCTTGCCCGCCTTGTTCTTGGCCTGCAGATCCTCGCCCTTGACCACGAAACCGTAACCGGCATCGGAGGCGATCACGTACAGCGCACTGTCCTCCGGCAGCATCACGCATTCGAAGGTCGCACCCGGAGGCGGTGTCAGGCGACCGGTCAGTGGTTCACCCTGGCCACGCGCCGACGGCAGGCTGTGGGCCGCGAGCGAATAACTCCTGCCTGTCGAGTCGATAAAGACCGCGTATTGGTTCGAGCGGCCCGGCGCTGCTGCCTTGAAGCCGTCGCCGGCCTTGTAGGAGAGACCGGTGGCGTCGATGTCGTGCCCCTTGGCGCAGCGCACCCAGCCTTTTTCCGAGAGCACCACGGTGACCGGCTCGGTCGGCATCAGCTCGGTTTCCGACAGGGCCTTGGCTTCGGCGCGGGCGACGATAGGCGAGCGGCGATCATCGCCGTACTTCTCGGCGTCCTCGATGATTTCCTTGCGTACCAGCTTCTTCAGCTTGGCTTCGCTGCCCAGCAGGGCCAGCAGTTTTTCGCGCTCCTTGGCCAGCTCGTCCTGCTCGCCGCGAATCTTCATCTCTTCCAGGCGCGCCAGTTGACGCAGACGGGTGTCGAGGATGTAGTCGGCCTGCACATCGGTGAGACCAAAGCGCTCCATCAGCACCGGCTTGGGCTGATCCTCGGTGCGGATGATGCGAATGACTTCGTCGAGGTTGAGGAAGGCGATCAGCAAGCCTTCCAACAGGTGCAGACGACGCTCCACCTTGTCCAGGCGGAACTGCAGGCGACGGCGTACGGTGCCGACGCGGTACACCAGCCACTCGCTGAGCAGGGTGCGCAGGTCCTTGACCTGTGGCTTGCCGTCGAGGCCGATGACGTTGGTGTTGACCCGGTAGCTGGACTCCAGATCGGTGGTGGCGAACAGGTGGGTCATCAGTTCGTCGGCATCGACGCGGTTGGAGCGCGGGATGATGACGATGCGGGTCGGGTTCTCATGATCCGACTCGTCACGCAGGTCGGCGACCATTGGCAGCTTCTTGGCCTGCATCTGCGCGGCGATCTGCTCCAGCACCTTGGCCCCGGAGACCTGATGCGGCAGAGCGGTGACGACGATGTCGCCGTCCTCGAGGCGATAGACGGCGCGCATGCGCACCGAGCCGCGGCCGGTCTCGTAGATCTTTTGCAGATCGGCCCTGGGCGTGATGACTTCGGCTTCGGTGGGGAAGTCCGGCCCCTGGATATGCTCGCAAAGCTGCTCGACCGTGGCGCTGGGCTCATCCAGCAAGCGCACGCAGGCCGCCGCGACTTCGCGCAGGTTGTGCGGCGGCACGTCAGTGGCCATGCCCACGGCGATGCCGGTGGTGCCGTTGAGCAGCAGGTTGGGTAAGCGCGCCGGCAGGGTCGCCGGTTCGTTCATGGTGCCGTCGAAGTTGGGCACCCAGTCGACAGTGCCTTGGCCGAGTTCGCTCAGCAGCACCTCCGAATAGCGCGACAGGCGCGCCTCGGTGTAACGCATGGCGGCGAAGGACTTGGGATCGTCCGGGGCACCCCAGTTGCCCTGGCCGTCGACCAGGGTGTAGCGGTAGCTGAACGGTTGCGCCATCAGCACCATGGCTTCGTAGCAGGCGCTGTCACCGTGCGGGTGAAACTTGCCGAGTACGTCACCGACGGTACGCGCGGACTTCTTGTGCTTGGAGTCGGCATCCAGGCCCAGTTCGCTCATGGCATAGATGATGCGCCGTTGCACGGGTTTCAGGCCGTCGCCGATATGCGGCAGGGCACGGTCCATGATCACGTACATGGAGTAGTTGAGATAAGCCTGCTCGGTGAAATCGGCGAGTGAACGGCGTTCAACGCCTTCCAGGCTCAAATCGAGGGATTCGCTCATGCGGGCCTCATTGCAAGGTTGATTGGCGCAGCACCAGGGTGCCGCCCTTCTGACTGAATTCGAGTTGTTTCAGGGCGCTCATGCCCAGCAGCACTTCGTCGCCGTCCATGCCGGGGGCGATCAGTGCGGCGACGTCACGCAGTTCGATATCGCCCAGGCGCAGGCTGTCCAGGCGTGTACGATGCCCGGTAGCGCGGCCGTTGGCCGTGCTGATGGTGATCGGGGCGCCGCGTTGCAGGCCGAGACGTTCGGCCACCGCGCTGGGTATCGCCACCTGGGTGGCGCCGGTGTCGAGCAGAAAGGTCACGTCATGCCCATCGATCTGACCATTGACCAGGTAATGGCCCTGACGACTACTGGCCAGGCTCACCTCGACGAAACCATCGCCATGCACCGACTGCGGCGCCTGGTTCGGGTTGCGCTGGCGATCTTCCCAGTTACCGAAGAAATGCGTGGCCAGCAGCAGGCCGGCGCCCCAGGCGAGTATCAGCATCACTCGTCCGGCGCGGCGGCCCGGTGTCTGTTCACTCACGGACGTCGGCTCCAGCCGCCCTTGGGCGCGGCAAAACGCCAGACGATGGGACGCTCTTCGCCGTCGGCGCGGGTCTGACTACCATTGTCGACGCCGATCCAGGCGCCATCCTTGTCGATCCATAGCGCTTCGGCCATGCCGTAGTTCGACGCGTAGCGGCGCGGCTCGCTCAAGGCCTCGGCTGCAAATGACCAGCAGATCTCCGTGGCACCGTTGCTCAAGGTGCGTCGGCAGACCCGATGGGCCTGACGCTCCAGGGTAAAGAGCTTTTCCTCGAAGTAATCCAGTCCGGAGAAATCACGGGGTGCCAGATGGCCACCCAGCGCTTCAGGTGATACCTCGTCACCGCTCTCGCTGGTCAGTACGCAGCCGCCCGTGCAGCGCCAGCTGCTGCCTTTTCGATGCAACACGGCCAGGCCGCGGCGACGTTGTTCTGCTGCCAGCCACAGGCGTTCGCCCGCCGGGTCGATGGCGATGCCTTCGAAGCCCTGGTTGAAATGCAGCAGCATGCCGCTGGCGCGCGCCTGGCGTACCAGGCCGCTGGGCAGGTTGAGCCACTGCGCATTGCCGTTGCTGCTGACCTGCAGTACGACGGCGCGGGTTTCGCTGACCAGGTAGCGGTTACCCTGCGCATCGCAGGACATTCCCTCGAAATCCAGCTTGCCGCCACGCACCAGGCCGGCGGCCCAGTTGCGCATGCGCAGGCCCCAGGGCAGAGCGCTCTCGGGTGGTTCGGGGACGACGAAGGTTTCTGCTTCGGCGCGCAGCAGGCCGTCTTCGCGATGCAGTTGATAGAGGCGGTCGTCATCACGGTCGGAAACCGCCCACAGCGTTTCGCCGCACAGGGCCAGGCCGGAGAGGTTGCCGCCCGGCATTTCCGTCACCGGGTATTCGGCTTCCAGCTTCAGCTCTTCCAGCACCACCGGCTCGGCGTTCGCGACGCCGGCCAACAGACCAAGTGCAAGGAGGTGATTGCGCATCAGGCCAGTACCTCGGCCAGGTTGCCCTTGCTTTCCAACCAGCTCTTGCGATCACCGGCGCGCTTTTTCGCCAGCAGCATGTCCATCACTTCGCGGGTACCCTCGAAATCATCCAGGGTCAGTTGCACCAGGCGCCGGGTGTTGGGGTCCATGGTGGTTTCGCGCAGCTGTGGCGGGTTCATCTCGCCGAGGCCCTTGAAGCGGGTGACCTGTGGCTTGCCGCGACGTTTCTCGGCCACCAGGCGATCGAGGATGCCGTCGCGCTCGGCGTCGTCCAGGGCGTAGAAGATCTCTTTGCCCAGGTCGATGCGGTACAGCGGCGGCATGGCTACGTAGACATGGCCTGCATCCACCAGCGGGCGGAAGTGACGGACGAACAGGGCGCAGAGCAGGGTGGCGATGTGCAGGCCGTCGGAGTCGGCGTCGGCAAGGATGCAGATCTTGCCGTAGCGCAGCCCGCTAAGGTCGCTGGAGCCGGGATCGATACCGACGGCCACGGCGATATCGTGAACCTCCTGGCTGGCCAGGACTTCGCTGCCGTCCACTTCCCAGGTGTTCAGGATCTTGCCGCGCAGCGGCATGATGGCCTGGAACTCCTTGTCGCGTGCCTGCTTGGCGCTGCCGCCGGCCGAGTCACCCTCGACCAGGAACAGCTCGCAGCGCAGCGGGTTCTGCCCTGCGCAGTCGGCCAGCTTGCCGGGCAGCGCCGGGCCTTGAGTGATCTTCTTGCGCTCGACCTTCTTGCCGGCCTTGAGGCGACGGCCGGCATTGCTGATGGCCAACTCGGCCAGCGCCAGGCCGGTTTCCGGGTGGGCGTTGAGCCACAGGCTGAAGGCATCTTTAACGACGCCGGAGACGAAAGCCGCCGCTTCACGCGAGGACAGGCGCTCCTTGGTCTGGCCGGAGAACTGTGCGTCCTGCATCTTCATCGAGAGGACGAAGGCAATGCGCTCCCAGACGTCTTCCGGGGCGAGTTTGACGCCACGCGGCAGCAGGTTGCGGAACTCGCAGAATTCGCGCATGGCATCGAGCAGGCCTTGGCGCAGGCCGTTGACGTGGGTACCGCCCTGCGCGGTGGGGATCAGGTTGACGTAGCTTTCCTGCACTGCGTCGCCGCCTTCGGGCAGCCACAGCAGTGCCCAGTCCACGGCCTCCTTGTTGCCAGCCAGGCTGCCGACGAAGGGCTCGGCCGGCAGGCGCTCGAACTCGCTGACGGCATCGACCAGATAGGAGCGCAGGCCGTCCTCGTAATGCCACTCGACCTTTTCGCCCGAGGCCTTGTCTTCGAAGCTGACGTTCAGGCCTGGGCAGAGTACGGCCTTGGCCTTGAGCACATGTTTGAGACGGCTGATGGAGAACTTGAAGGAGTCGAAGTACTTGGCGTCCGGCCAGAAGTGCACGCTGGTGCCGGTGTTGCGCTTGCCGACCGTACCGATTACTTCCAGCTCGCTGGCCTTGAAGCCGTCGGCGAAGCTCATCTGGTATTCGTTGCCGTCACGCTTGACGGTGACCACCACGCGGGTCGACAGCGCGTTGACGACGCTGATGCCGACGCCATGCAGACCGCCGGAGAACTGATAGTTCTTGTTGCTGAACTTGCCACCAGCGTGCAGCTTGGTGAGGATCAGCTCGACGCCTGGCACGCCTTCTTCCGGGTGGATGTCCACGGGCATGCCACGGCCGTCGTCGAGCACTTCCAGCGAATTGTCCTCGTGGAGGATCACCTGGATCGACTTGGCGTGCCCGGCCAGGGCTTCGTCGACGCTGTTGTCGATGACTTCCTGGGCCAGGTGGTTGGGGCGCGTGGTGTCGGTGTACATGCCCGGGCGCTTGCGCACCGGGTCGAGGCCGGAAAGGACTTCGATGGCATCGGCGTTATAGGCGTTCTGCTGGGCCATAGGGTCTCTTGATCGTCAATTGAATACGGAAAAGTCGGTATCGCGCCAGAGTGTGGCGCTAATGCCGGCGAATGCGAAGATTGCCGGCAGGCGTTCGGCGAAGCCCTGGAATCCATGATCACCACCGGCCTGGATGCGCAGGGCGCAGGCGCGGTAGTAACGCTCGGCGTCACGGTAGTCGAGTGTTTCGTCGCCGGTTTGCAGCCAGATCTGGTAACGCGTCGGGTCGCTCGGCGGCGCAACGTCGAGTTCGGCCAAGGCCTGGACGTGATCTTCGGTAAGGTCCCAGGTCTCGTCGCTGTAGTAGTTCTTCTGCGGGCCAAGGTAGCCGTCGAAACGCACGTGCGGCTGCACGGCCGGGTTGATCAGCAGCGCCTTGAGTCCATGCTGTTCGGCCAGGTAAGTGGCGTAATAGCCGCCCAACGAGCTGCCCACCAGCAGAGGCGCGCCGAGTTCGCTGATCAGCGCCTGCAACTGCGCCATGGCCTGACGCGGATGATGATGCAGGGCCGGTACGCGCAACTGGTTTTCCAGACCCAGGTGGGCCATGGCGCGGCTCAACTGGCTGGCCTTGTGCGAGGCTGGCGAGCTGTTCAGGCCGTGTATATAGAGGATGGATGCGGTCATGGAGCGGGAGGCTACTCGTCCGGGGCCTCAAGCTGCAAGCTTCAAGCTGATTGGGGGTATGTCAGTAACCCTTGACGCTGTAGTCCACTTCGAAATGGATGCCGGTGACGCGCGATACGCCGGTGTCCAGCTTGCCGTCGGCATACAGGCGCAGCCAGCGATAGCCGGGGGCTTCGCTGTCCACCTGAAATTCCTCGCTGCCCGGCGCGAACTGTACGCAGGTCGAAGGCGAGGCGAGCAGCCGCAGATTGCCGCGCTGCTGGTCGAACTCCTGATGGATATGTCCCCAGAGCACAGCGCGCGCCTGCGGGTAGCGGTCGAGCACGGCGAACAGGGCGGCGGGGTTGCGCAGGCCGATGGGCTCCATCCACTTGCAGCCGATGGAGACCGGATGGTGGTGCAGGCAGATCAGGTGATGGCGCTGCGGCGCTTCGCCAAGGGCGCGCTCGAGCAGTTCGAGTTGGCTGTCGGCAAGAAAGCCGGGCACAGCGCCGGGGATCGATGAATCGAGCATGACGATGCGCCAGGCGCCAAGGTCGATTACCGGCTCCAGCAGCTCGCTGCCCTGGCAGGCGGCCTGCATGGGAGGGATTTCGTCATGGTTGCCGGCCAGCCAGCGGGTTGGTGCGTCGATGGCTGAGGTGAGTTGGCGAAAGCGCTGATACGACGCTTCGCTGCCGTCCTGCGAAAGATCACCTGTAGCCAGAATCAGGTCGATCTGCGGCTGTTCCTGCTGTACCCGTTCGATCACCCGCTGCAGGCTGTCGCAAGTATCCATGCCCAGCAGCTTGCCGTCCGCTTCGGCGAACAGATGGCTGTCGGACAACTGCACCAGCAGTACCGAGGAATCAGGGGATGGGGTGGGCAGGCTCGGCAAGACCGTCTCCTAGGGCACAATCGGGTGAATTATGGTGGTTGCCGCAGTAAAGGGAAAACCCGGGAAGCGGACGCAGGTCACAGAAAAAACGCCAGAAGCGCTTTTTGCCGTTGTTCGCGACAGTGGTCAGGCTGGGCGGGCCACTCACAACGTGCAACGCCGCGCTATCGGCCAGGCATCGAAAAGCTTGATCGTCGGCCTACATCACTGGCTGCGGCTCATGCCCACAGGCCAGGCAATGACTTAGCCATTCACCGAGGAACAGGTTGAGCTGACTCTTTTCGTCCGGTTGATGCATCGCCGCGTTGGGGTAGGGGTAGCGAATATTCAGGCGGCGCGCGTTCTCGGCGCCGACGACCTCGGCCATACGCGCGTCGTGATAGACCCGCACTTCCAGTTGCGGCACCGGTAGCCAGGGCAGGCTGTGTTCCTGGCGCACGCACAGGGTGGTGGTGTAAGGGCAACTTTCCAGCACGTCCAGAGCCAGTACACCGAGCAGGTGTTCGCCCTGGCTCAGCGCCACGCGGCGGCTTTCCGTGTGCTCGCGCATGTTCGGCAGCAGGCGCATCAGGCGCGCATAGTTGGCCTCGCAAGCCGCTTGCAGCTCGACCAGGTCGACCCGATAGCGCTCGCGCAGCAGATTCACGACCACATTCCCCGCACTTCGTCGCGGTTCAGCGCCAGCCATTGCAGGGCGATGATGCTGGCTGCGTTGTCGATACGCCCGTCGCGCACGGCGGCCAGGGCGTCCGCCAGCGGCATCACCTGTACCCGGATGTCCTCGCCTTCTTCAGGTAGGCCATGCACACCGCCGGCACCCTCACTGCTGCAGCGACCGACGAACAGATGTACGCGCTCGTCCGAGCCGCCGGGCGAAGGGTAGTACTGGGTGATCGGCCAGAGCGAAGTCAGGGGCAGGTCAGCTTCCTCGATGGCCTCGCGGCGCGCGACCTCCTCGGGCTCCTCTTCCTTGTCGATCAGGCCTGCGACCAGCTCCAGCAGCCAGGGGTTGGCGCTCTTGTCCATGGCACCGACGCGAAACTGCTCGATCAGCACCACTTCGTCGCGCTGCGGATCGTATGGCAGCACGCACACTGCGTCGTGACGCACGAACAGCTCGCGGGTCAGCTGCGGGCCCATGTTGCCGGCGAACTGGCGATGGCGCAGCTTGATGCGGTCAAGGCGGTAGAAGCCGCGAAAGCAGTTCTCGCGCTCGATGATGTCGATGTCGTCTTTGCCCATGGCAGCTCCCCAGATAGTCGTAACGGGCCAAGCTCAGACTGTGTGAAAACTACTGCGCTCGCTCATGCTGCGTTAAAAAACGGCTCGTGCGCGAGTCCGATCAAAGTGCTCATTTACAGCTCGTAAACTGCGCCTTTTCGCCGTTTTTTGCCTTGCCTGACCTTCGCTCGCTACGTTTTCACACGGTCTGATGCGGCCCGTTACCTGTCACACTAGCGAGCATAGCGCTGCCAGATCAAGCTTCCATGACGGCCTGTTACACGCGTTGGTAGAGTTGGCTGCCTTGCGCCTTGAATTCCTCGGCCTTGGCCTGCATGCCTTGCTCGGCATCCAGATCGACGGCGTCGATGCGCTGCTCCTTGGCGTACTCGCGCACTTCCTGGGTGATCTTCATCGAGCAGAACTTCGGTCCACACATGGAGCAGAAGTGTGCCACCTTGGCCGAGTCCTTCGGCAGCGTCTCGTCGTGGTAGGCGCGCGCGGTGTCCGGGTCCAGGCCGAGGTTGAACTGGTCCTCCCAACGGAACTCGAAGCGCGCCTTGGACAGAGCATTGTCGCGAATCTGCGCGCCCGGATGGCCCTTGGCCAGGTCCGCTGCGTGGGCAGCGATCTTGTAGGTGATGATGCCGGTCTTCACGTCATCCTTGTTCGGCAGGCCCAGGTGCTCCTTGGGCGTGACGTAGCAGAGCATGGCGCAGCCGAACCAGCCGATCATCGCTGCGCCGATGCCGCTGGTGATGTGGTCATAGCCCGGCGCGATGTCGGTGGTCAGCGGGCCGAGGGTGTAGAACGGCGCCTCGTCGCAGCATTCCAGCTGCTTGTCCATGTTCTCCTTGATCAGTTGCATCGGCACATGGCCAGGACCTTCGATCATGCACTGCACGTCGTGCTTCCAGGCGATCTTGGTCAGTTCGCCGAGGGTTTCCAGTTCACCGAACTGCGCTTCGTCGTTGGCGTCGGCAATCGAGCCCGGACGCAGGCCGTCGCCCAGCGAGAAGCTGACGTCGTAGGCCTTCATGATTTCGCAGATGTCTTCGAAGTGGGTGTAGAGGAAGTTTTCCTTGTGATGCGCCAGGCACCACTTGGCCATGATCGAGCCGCCGCGCGAAACGATGCCGGTAACGCGCTTGGCGGTCAGCGGCACGTAGCGCAGCAGTACGCCGGCGTGGATGGTGAAGTAGTCCACGCCCTGTTCGGCCTGCTCGATCAGGGTGTCGCGGAACAGCTCCCAGGTCAGGTCTTCGGCGATGCCGCCGACTTTTTCCAGCGCTTGGTAGATCGGCACGGTGCCAATCGGCACCGGCGAGTTGCGGATGATCCACTCGCGGGTTTCGTGGATGTGCTTGCCGGTGGACAGATCCATCACCGTGTCCGAACCCCAGCGGATGCCCCAGGTCAGCTTGGCCACTTCTTCTTCAATCGAAGAGCCGAGCGCCGAGTTGCCGATGTTGCCGTTGATCTTCACCAGGAAGTTGCGGCCGATGATCATCGGCTCCAGCTCCACGTGGTTGATGTTGGCCGGGATGATGGCGCGGCCACGCGCGACTTCGCTGCGCACGAACTCGGGGGTGATCTCTTTCGGGATGGCGGCGCCGAAGCTGTGGCCAGCGTGTTGTTCTTTCAGCAGGCCGGCTTCACGCGCCTCGGCCAGCTTCATGTTCTCGCGGATGGCGATGTATTCCATCTCGGGCGTGATGATGCCCTTCTTGGCGTAATGCATCTGGCTGACGTTGTGCCCGGCCTTGGCCCGGCGCGGGTTGCGTACGTGGGCGAAGCGCATGGCCGACAGCTCGGCATCGTTGAGGCGGCGCTGGCCGAACTCGGAGGACAGACCCGGCAGCTTCTCGGTGTCACCGCGATCCTCGATCCAGGCGCTGCGCACGTCGGCCAGGCCCTTGCGCACGTCGATGGTGACGTTCGGGTCGGTGTAGGGGCCGGAGGTGTCGTAGACGGTGACCGGGGCGTTGATCTCGCCGCCGAAGTCGGTCGGCGTCACGTCCAGGCTGATCTCGCGCATCGGCACGCGAATGTCCGGGCGCGAGCCTTGCACGTAGACTTTCTGCGAACGGGGGAAGGGTTGTACCGACTGTTGGTCGACTTGCGCCGACTCACTCAAATTCTTTTGTTGTTGTGCGCTCATCAAGGCTCTCTCCGGGGAAGGTTGTCGGAGTTGGAACCTGAGCGGACGAAGGGCGCGAGATGCACCATGGGGCGGTGCCGAGAGGACTCGCCGGTACGCTGGCGAGGACATCTTGTTCCCTACGCAGGCCTTAACCTGATCAGGTTCAACGGGATCCGGCAGCTGCCAATCTCAGCCCCGCATATGGGGCACCCCGACAAGAACTCGGTCAGTCTAAACAAGCTGGTGGGAGAAAACCAACTCGGCGGTCAATAAATATCGACCCGCGCGTCGGAAAGCGACTGCTTGCGCTGCTGATAGTGAATTGTTCCCGACGAGCAACATAGCTTGCCGCCAGCTAGACTGATGGCGTCCATGGCGCGCTTGACCCCCGGCTGTGGCGACCCGTAGCCTTGGCGATTACCGCCTATTCAAGGATCGACATCCATCATGTTGCGCAGACTATCCCTGGCAATCGCCGTGGCCGCCGCTTCGGTGGGCCTGGTTCAGGCCGAAGAGGCCCCGCTGTCGAGCAAGACCGACCTGGTCACCGTGTATCAGGAAGCGGCGAAGAACAACGCCGATATCGCCGCCGCGCGCGCCGACTATCAGGCTCGTCGTGAAGTGGTACCACAGGCGCGTGCCGGCTTGCTGCCCAACCTGTCCGCTGGCGCCAATTACGGCGACACGCGTACGGAAGTCGATTCGCCCAGCGTGACCCTCTCGCGCAGCGGCCTGGTCTATCAGGCCAACCTCAGTCAGCCGCTGTTCCGTGCCGACCGCTGGTTCCAACTGCAAGCTGCCGAGGCCACCAGCGAGCAGGCTTCGCTGGAGTTGTCCGCCACCGAGCAGAACCTGATCCTGCAGAGCGCCGAAACCTATTTCGCCGTGTTGCGTGCGCAGGACACCCTGGCCTCGACCAAGGCCGAGGAAGCGGCCTTCAAGCGTCAGCTGGATCAGGCCAACGAACGTTTCGATGTCGGCCTGTCCGACAAGACCGATGTGCTCGAGGCGCAGGCCGGGTTCGATACTGCCCGCGCCAACCGCTTGCTCGCCGAGCGCGCAGTGGATGACGCCTTCGAAGCCCTGGTGACCCTGACCAACCGCGATTATCTGGCCGTCGAAGGGATCGTCCACACCCTGCCGGTGCTGGCGCCGACGCCGAACGATGCCAAGGCCTGGGTCGATACCGCCGCGGCACAGAACCTCAACCTGCAGGCCAGCCTGTATGCCGTGACGGCCGCCGAAGAGAATCTGCGCCAGCGCAAGGCCGGTCATGCGCCGACCCTGGATGCCGTGGCCAGCTATCAGCAGGGCGATAACGACAGCCTGGGTTTCACTAACTCCGGCGGGCTCCCGCGCTACAGCGGCGACGTCTCACAGCGCTCCATCGGCCTGCAATTGAACATCCCGCTGTACAGCGGCGGCCTGACCAGCTCGCAGGTGCGTGAGGCTTATCAGCGCCTGGGCCAGACCGAGCAACTGCGTGAGAGCCTGCGTCGCCAGGTGGTGCAGAACACCCGTAACCTGTTCCGCGCGGTGAACACCGATGTGGAAACCGTGCAAGCGCGCCGCCAGTCGATCATCTCCAACCAGAGTGCGCTGGAGGCCACCGAGATCGGCTACCAGGTCGGTACCCGCAACATCGTCGACGTGCTCGACGCCCAGCGTCAGCTGTTCAGCGCCGTGCGCAATTACAATGACGCGCGTTACGACTACATCCTCAACAACCTGCGCCTGAAGCAGGCGGCCGGCACCCTCAGCCCGGCCGACCTGGAAGCGCTGGGCAGCTTCCTCAAGCCGGACTACAACCCGGACAAGGACTTCCTGCCGCCGGATCTGGCCTCTGCCGCCGAGTCGCGCCTGCAAGGTAATCCGGATTTCTGATTCCTTCGCAGCAAACGAAAAGCCCGACTCGCGTCGGGCTTTTCATTTCGGCGATGTACCACGTAGCGCGCTGCGTGCACCGATTCGGTTGGCTGTGCGCTACCCGTGTTTGAGCCGAGCCAAATCAGTCGTAGCCCGGATGTAATCCGGGGAATTGCCGGCGTGATGCTTGTCCCGGATTGCATCCGGGCTACAGAAGACGCTGCAAGCGCTCCAGCAAGCGCTCCAGCGCGCCCTGGTTGGCCTTGAGTACGCTCAGGCCGGCCTGGCTCATACGCTGTATCTCGCTTGGTTCGTTCAGCAACGTCGCCACTTTGTCCGCCAACTGCACAGCGCTCTCCACTTCGCTCAGGGCGCCGGCTTCACGCAATTGCGCAGCGATTTCCAGGAAGTTGAACAGGTGTGGGCCGCTCAGCACTGGCTTGCCCAGTGCTGCTGGCTCCAGCAGGTTGTGGCCGCCATTGGCCACCAGGCTGCCGCCGACGAAGGCGATATCCGCCAGCGCGTAGAGAAACAACAGCTCACCCATGGTGTCACCGAGCAGCACCTGGTCGCTGGCTTGCACGGCTTCAGCCGTGGAGCGGCGGCGAGTGGTTAGCCCTTCACTGATGCATAGCTCATGGACCGAGTTGAAGCGCTCAGGGTGGCGCGGCACCAGAATCAGCAGTGCATCCGGCTGCGTCTCCAGCAACTGGCGATGGGCGGCGAGGATGATCTCGTCTTCGCCCGCGTGGGTGCTGGCGGCAATCCACACCGGGCGCTGCTCGGCCTGCCAATGGCGGCGCAGCTCGACGGCGCGTTGCAGCAGTTCGGCATCGATCTTCAGGTCGAACTTGATCGAACCGGTCACCTCCACGCGGCCAGGGCGAGCGCCCAGATCGAGAAAACGCTGCGCCTCGGCCTGGGTCTGCACGGCGATCAGCGACAGTTCGGCAAGCATCGGTGCGGTGAGTTTGCCAAAGCGTGCATAGCCGCGTGCCGAGCGCTCGGACAGGCGCGCGTTGGCCAGCGCTACGGGAACGTTGCGCTTGGCGCACTGATGGATGTGGTTCGGCCACAGCTCGGTTTCCATCACCACGGCCAGACGCGGCCGTGCGCGGTCGAGAAAGCGCGCGGCAGCCCAGGGCAGGTCATAGGGCAGGTAGCAGTGCTGCACGCTTTCACCGAACAGCGCCTGGATGCGCTCGGAGCCGGTCGGCGTCATGCAGGTCACGGTGATCGGCAGCCCGGGATAACGCGCTTGCAGCGCGCGAATCATCGGCGCGGCGGCGATGCTTTCACCGACCGATACCGCGTGCACCCAGATGCCGCCCGGTGTCATCGCTGGCAGGCCGAGGGAGAAACGTTCGTTGATACGCCGAGCGTAAGCCGGCGCCTTGCGCGCACGCAGGGCCAGGCGCAGGGCAATCAGGGGCAGGGCCAGATGCAGCAGCAGGGTGTAGAGGAGTCTGTTCATGGGGGCGCAGCTTATCGCCGCCTGCCATCGGCTGGAAGCATGATCACGCTTGCGGGCGCAGTAGTTCGCGTGCCAGGCAGTCGGCCAGCCAGTTGGCGGCGGGGCCGAGCGCACCGTCGCGACGGCAGACCAGTTCAACCACCAGCGGCAGCGGTGCCCAGTCGCTACGCAGTTCCTGCAAGTGGCCCTGATAGGTCGGATACTGCGCCACATGGCGCGGCAGCCAGGCCCAGCCAAGGCCGCGTATCACCAGCTCGGCCATGACGTAGAAGCTGTCGGCGCGCCATACCAGCGGACTGATCTGTTCGCCGCCGGGGTAGTGGCTGTCCTGCGGCGTCATCAGCAGTTGACGGTGTTCGGCGAGATCACGGCGTTCGACGCTGTCGAGCTCGGCCAGCGGGTGTTGCGGGCTGCACACCGTGACCATCTCGATGGTGCCCAGGCGCTGGCTTTCCAGCTCCCTTGGCATCTGCTCATGATGAAACAGCAGGCCCAGATCGGCCTGACGTTGCAGCAGCTTGCGCGCCACGTCGCCCTGGGCGCCGCTGGAAAGCTGCACTTCTAGCAGCGGAAAGGCCTCGGCCAGGGCTTCAAGGCTGGCCAGCACTGGCTGGTAGGGCATGGCTTCGTCCTGCGCCAGGCGCAGGCGCGCCTCCTCGCCACGCGCCAGACCCAGCGCGCGGCCATCGAGTCGCTCGCACTGCTGCAACACGCTGCGGGCCTGCTCCAGCAGCGCGATGCCCGCTTCGGTCAGGCGCGGCTGGCGCCCACTGCTGCGTTCGAAGAGGGTGACGCCGAGATCGCTTTCGAGCAGGGCGATGGCGGTGCTGACCGCCGATTGCGCGCGTCCGGTTTGCCGAGCTGCAGCAGAAAAGGAGCGGCTCTCGGCGGTACGGACGAACAGTTGCAGTTGATCGAGATTCCAGTTCATGGCTGACCTATCTCAAAAGCAGATAGCTAATGACTTTATCCCATCATGGAGGAACTTAGAATTGTGTCCATCTTTCAGGAGTCGCCATCATGCCCGGATACCTCTATCTCGCCATTGCCATCGCGGCTGAAGTCATCGCCACCACCTCGATGAAGGCTATCGACGGCTTCAACAAACCCTTGCCGCTGTTGCTGGTGGTCGGCGGTTACGCGATCGCTTTCTGGATGCTGATTCTGGTGGTGCGCACCATCCCGGTGGGCATCGCCTACGCCATCTGGGCGGGGTTGGGCATCGTGTTGGTCAGCATCGCGGCGATGTTCATCTACCAGCAGAAACTCGATCTGCCGGCTGTGCTCGGCATGGGGCTGATCGTCAGTGGCGTGGTGGTGATCCAGTTGTTCTCCAGCTCCACCGGGCACTGAGGCCGTGCGTACCTGAGGGCCTTGGTGCGCATGGCGTACCCTACGGGGACTGCCTGAAGCCGTTATACTGCGCGCCTGTTTTTCGCCGAGGCCCGTTCATGTCCCAGTCTCTCAGCACCGATGTCCTGATCGTCGGCGGCGGTATCGCCGGCCTCTGGCTCAACGCGCGTCTGCGTCAGCAGGGCTTCGCCACTGTTCTGGTTGAGCGTGGCAGCCTGGGGGGCGGACAGAGCCTGAAGTCGCAGGGCATCATCCATGGCGGCGCCAAATACGCCCTGCATGGCGCGCTGACCGGTGCCTCCGAGGCCATCGCCGATATGCCGCGCCGCTGGCGCGAGGCGCTGGCGGGCAATGGCGAGCTGGATCTGTCCGGCGTACACATTCTTTCCGAGGCGCATTACCTGTGGTCGCCCGGCACCCTGGCCGGCAACCTCACCAGCTTCTTCGCCAGCAAGGCGGTGCGGGGGCGGGTCGATCAGGTCAAGGGCGAGCAATTGCCGCCGGCGCTGCAGCACCCGAAGTTCAAGGGCAAGGTCTATCGCCTCGCCGAGCTGGTGCTCGACGTGCCGAGCCTGATCGCGCGCCTGGCTGAGCTGGCCGGCGGCAGCCTGCTGGCCGCCGAGCGTATCGAACCGCTGCAGGATAACGGTGAGCTGTGCGGGTTGATCGTCGATGGTCGCGAGATTCGTGCGCAGCGCGTGGTACTCAGCGCGGGGGCCGGCAATGCCGAGTTGCTCGCCGCTCTGGGCATCGAACAGCCCGCACAGCAGTTGCGCCCCCTGCATATGGTGCTGGCCAAGGGGCCGGCGCTGAAGCCGTTGTACGCGCATTGCCTCGGTGGTGGGCCCAAGCCTCGGGTCACCGTGACCACCCATCCGGCGGCCGATGGGCAGTGGGTCTGGTACCTCGGTGGCGACCTGGCTGAAGCTGATGGCGTCGCTCGCGGCGAGGTCGCTCAAATTCAGGCCGCGCAAAAGGAAATGGCGGCGCTGCTGCCTTGGGTCGACCAGAGCCAGACCCGCTGGGCCACATTGCGTGTGGATCGAGCCGAGCCCGCGCAGTCGGGCCTGGTGCGCCCGGACAATGCCTTTCTCGCCGAGCAACAGCGCCTGCTGGTGGGCTGGCCGACCAAGCTGGCGCTGGCGCCGGACTTTGCTGACCGCGTACTTGCGGCTCTGCAGCGCGATAACCTGCAGCCATCTGGCCATGCACCATTGCCTGAACTGCCGCGCCCAGCGCTGGGACAGCCGGTGTGGGAGGCATTGCTGTCATGAGCACCCTGCACGAACTGCATCGCCCGCTGGGCTCCACCGGCTTGCGGGTTTCGCCGCTGGGCCTGGGCACGGTCAAGC
Organism: Pseudomonas sp. EggHat1; assembly: GCF_014892995.1. Taxonomy (NCBI): domain Bacteria; kingdom Pseudomonadati; phylum Pseudomonadota; class Gammaproteobacteria; order Pseudomonadales; family Pseudomonadaceae; genus Pseudomonas; species Pseudomonas sp. EggHat1. Next base: position 591,565 of record NZ_JACKQK010000001.1, on the reverse strand, counting down.
TCGGCCGTGATCAGGGCGTGAAGTACCCCAATGGTTTCACCATTCCTGACGATGCGCAGGCGCGGGCCTTGCTGCAGCAGGCCCGCGAGCTGGGCATCAATCTGATCGATACCGCGCCGGCTTACGGCGTCAGCGAGCAACGCCTCGGCCCGCTGCTGCGTGGTCAGCGTGATGAGTGGGTGATCGTCAGCAAGACCGGCGAAGAGTTCGAGCAGGGACAGTCGCACTTCGATTTCTCCCCCGCGCACACCCGCCTCTCGGTCGAGCGCAGCCTCAAACGCCTGGAGACCGACCGTATCGATCTGCTGCTGGTGCATTCCGACGGCAACGATCTCGCCGTGCTGCGCGAGTCAGGTGTTTACGAGACGCTGGCCGAGCTCAAGGGCGAGGGTAAGATCCTCGGCTATGGCATATCCGGCAAGACTGTCGAGGGTGGGCTGCTGGCGTTGGAACAGGGTGACTGCGCCATGGTCACTTATAACCTGAGCGAACAGGGCGAGAAGCCAGTACTGGACTACGCTGCCAGTCACGCCAAGGGCATTCTGATCAAGAAGGCGCTGGCCAGCGGGCATGCCTGCCTGGCCGAAGGTGTCGACCCGGTACGCGCCAGCTTCGAGCTGATCTTCGCTCATCCGGGCGTCAGCAGCGCCATCGTCGGCACCATCACGCCCGCGCACCTGGCGGCCAATGTCGCGACAGTCGCGGCGGTTTTGCAGGGCGTCCGCTGAGGTCCCCGGTCACGTCCTCTTACAGCCTCGGGTTGTGCTGGGTAGTCGGCTTGGGGCAGCCTTGAGCGGTTTTCGCTTTAACCTGATCCTCGCGTGAGCGCTGGATGCCGAGCCGCCTCACGCCCAGCCGGAACAAGGAGTCGAGATGCCGCGTACGCTGATCCGCAAGGACCCGAGTAACTTCAAGACCCTGCCGCTGTTCGTCGAAGCCAGCCCTGATGGCCTGAGCTACCAGAGCCTGGGACAGCCCCTGAATTTCCAACAGATGCTCGAACGTCGCCGCCCGATCAACGTGGCGGACAACTCGCGGTTTTCCGTCGAACTGGCCAACCTCGGAGTATCGGTGCGCCTGACCCTGCGTCTGCATGGACGCGACTACTGGCTGCTGGTGCGTCAGCGCCGTCCGGATCGCGGCGACACCGTGCTCAAGCTGATTTCCGGCTATGTGCCAGCGCATGAGCTCAACCTGCCGTTGCTCACTGCCATTCAGGAAGTCGCCGAGGAGTGCCTGCTGGAGAGCGCCGATGGCTGGCTGAGCGGGCGTTTCGCCGATACCTGGTTGCCTACGCCCTATCAGGGCGCGCTGCGTTATCGCGAGTCGAGCCATTTTCGCCTCAGCCCGTTGTCCGGCGCCGCCCGGCCGGTACAGTGCGGCAACCTGACCTTGCTCGAGCGCCCGCGCGCCTATGTGCATCTGCCTACCGCATCCTTGCAGCTGGTCTATGACCTGAGCCTGGAGCTACCGCGCGATGCTCGGCAACTGAGCCTGTTCCATGTCGACGAATGCCTGGAAGACGGCCGCCTGGTGGCGCGTCTGGAGCGTCGCCGGCCAGATATCTATTTGCTGGCATTGCAGCGCGGTGCGCCCAGTGGTGGGTTGTTCACCCTGCGCAAGGGTGAGCTGCTGCCCGCCAGTACCCGAGGGGTGTGGCTGTCGGAGAGTTTTGCCGAACAGGATGGCTGGCTGGTGCGTGATGAGCGGATTCGCTGGAAGGACTGGTTGCAGCGCTACGGTGTAAAGACGCCGCAGCGGCGCGCATTGGTCAGTGCGTAAGGCGGGTGCAACCCGCTGTTGGCCGTCTGGCGGGTTGCACCCGCCCTACATGGGCTTCGCCGCTTTCACACTCGGCTCTCGCGCATGCGCGTCAGTTGCCGCTCCAGCAGGGCCGGATAAGGATCGAGCAGGCGTTCCACGCAGCTGGCACCTTCCGGGCTGGCAATCGGACGGATGCGGGCGCGCTGACGGGCCAGGGCATCCTGCGCGACGCGTTGCTCGACCAGCAGCAGATTGCGGCTGTGTTGTGACAAGGCCAGGGCATCCAGAGCGCTGTCGCTGAGCAGCAGGTCGGCCTGGCCCAGCTCTTCGAGGTCGCTGCCCAGGGTCAGCCCCAACTGCAGTTGCAGGGTGATGCCGCTGTCGGCGACCTCGATCTGCAGGGCGTGGCCCAGTGCGCGCATCAGCTCGCCACAGCAGATAGCGTGGGTCAGATAGTCCTCACCGCATTCACGCTCATGGAACAGCATCAGGCTGCTGCCATCCTTTAGCGTGTGCAGTTGTCCCTGATACAGCGCGGCAGCCTGTTCCAGGCAGCCCCGATAACGATCCAGCAGGTCCAGCAGGCGCGTGCGCGGCAGGCGCCGAAGCTGTTCCTGGGCGCCGAGCTGAATGGCCAGTACGGCGCTGGCTCGCGATGGGCGCGGAGCCTTGGCGACCGGTGCAGGTGCCTCGGACTCGTCACGCAGATCGGCGAAGGGATCATCCGGCTCTATCGTGTCGGGCCATGGCTTGAGCTGCTCGTCATCGCGATGCTCATCGCTGATGTCCGCTTCATCGAAGGCAGCATGCTCGGCCGCGATCTCATCCTGCTCGTCGAAGCGCTCGTCGTCTTCTTCGTGCAGATAGTCCTCGCTGTCATCGAGCAGTTGTTCGTCATCCAGTTCCTGCTCGGGCTCCGGTTTTTCAGGTACCAGGCGCGCTTGCAGTTGGCGCGCCAGATCACCGATCTCGTCGTTGCGCCCGGCGCCCGGCGCAGGATCGTCCGGGTCGCGCAGCCATAGGCGCATCTGCAGCAGTGGCGTGGAAATATGCCGGCCGAGACGCATGCTCAGCGACAGGGTGAGGGCCAGCAGGATCAGGCTGAGGATGCCCATGCTCTGCAGACTGATGGTCATTGGCTGCTGGAACTGGCTCATGTCCAGGCTGATGCGCAACTGTCCGGCCATCACTTCCTGGAAGGTGATGGAGGTGGAGTACAAACCTTCGCTTTCACCCAGCACGCTACGTGTCGGGCGCGCGCCTGCTTCGGCCAGGATGCGACTGTCCACGCTGTAGATAGCTGCATGAGCCACCAGCGGGTTTTTCGCCAGGTTGTTCAGCAGTACGTTGAGGCTGAGGATGTCGTTGGACACCAGCAGTTCGGTGGCCGAGGCCGCCGTCTGAGTGATCAGCGCCTGGCCCAGTGCATCGGCCTGCTGCTGCATGGCCTGCTTGAACTGCATGCCCATGACCCAGGCATAGATGACCATCGCCAAGGCCACCAGCAACAGGCTGTGGCTGGCGATGCGCAGCACCAGAGGCACCCGCCGCTGACGCAGCGCGTGGAAGATCAGGATGAAGAAGTTATCGGGTTTGACGGGCGCGGGCCGGTTCACAGAGCACGGCTCTTGTCGACTGAAGTTGCCGCGCAGTATAGCGAGCGGTCTGGGGCGGGCAAAGCGCGCGGCTGCCCGGATCGACGGGAAACTGGGTAGAATGTGCGCCTTTTCGTCGGTCAGTGGCCAATTCGCCGCTTGCCTGCCTCAATCGTTTGCCTTGGAGGGTGCGTCTTGCGCGAAATCGTCTTGATCAATATCACCGGCGAGGATCGCCCCGGACTTACCGCAGCCATCACCGGCGTGCTGGCTCAGGGCGGGGTGAACATCCTCGATATCGGCCAGGCGGTGATCCACGACACCCTGTCGTTCGGCATCCTCATCGAGATTCCTGACAACGGCCGCTCCCAGTCGGTGCTCAAGGATCTGCTGTTCACCGCCTACGAGCTCGATCAGCAGGTACGTTTCACCCCGGTCTCCGAAGACGACTACCGCCAGTGGGTCGGTGGCCAGGGCAAGGCCCGCCATATCGTGACGCTGTTGACGCGCAGGGTCAGCGCCGAGCAGTTGCAGCGGGTCAGCGCGATCACTGCCAAGTACGGCTTGAACATCGATCACATCGATCGCCTTTCCGGGCGCATGCCGCTGGACATGCCGGCCGAACAGGGCAAGGGCTGCATCGAGTTTTCCGTGCGTGGCGAGCCGGCCGATCCCGTGGCCCTGCGCGCCGAGTTCCTCAGCGTGGCGCAGGAACTCAACGTCGACATCGCCTTCCAGCGCGACTCGGTGTTCCGTCGTAATCGCCGTCTGGCGGTGTTCGACATGGACTCGACGCTGATCGAAGCCGAGGTGATCGACGAGCTGGCCAAGGCCGCTGGTGTTGGCGAGCAGGTGGCCGAGATCACCGAGCGTGCCATGCGTGGTGAGCTGGATTTCCGCGCCAGCTTCAAGGAGCGTCTGGGCTTGCTGCAGGGGCTGTCGGAAGACGTGCTGGAGGAGATCGGTGCGTCTCTGCGTCTGACCGAAGGCGCCGAGGTGCTGTTCGCCGAACTCAAGCGTCTGGGCTACAAGACCGCGATTCTTTCTGGCGGCTTCACTTACTTTGCCAAGCAACTGCAGGCCAAGCTGGGCATCGACTACGTGTTCGCCAACGAACTGCAGATCGAGAACGGCAAAGTCACCGGCGTGGCCGTCGAGCCCATCGTCGATGCGCAGCGCAAGGCAGATTTGCTGCGCGAACTGGCGCAGAAGGAAGGTTTGCAGCTGGAGCAGACCATCGCCGTCGGCGATGGCGCCAACGATCTGCCAATGCTCGGCCTGGCCGGTCTCGGTGTGGCCTTCCGTGCCAAGCCGCTGGTCAAGCAATCGGCCAAGCAGGCGATCTCCACTCTGGGCCTGGACGGCATCCTTTATCTGCTCGGTTTTCGCGAGCGTGAGGGGCAGGAATAAACACCGGCGTTGCGTCGGGTATAAAAAAGCCGCCTGTTCAGGCGGCTTTTTTGTCGGCGTGATTCATTCGTCGCCGGCCGAGAAGTCGTAGTCCATCGACTGGCTCGGACCCTGCAGGTAGTAACCCTGAATGAAGTTGACTCCGGCCTGCCACAGCGTGGCCAGTACGCTGGCACTTTCGACGAAGGGCACGATGGTCAGCTTGGCCTGTGCATGCAAGCTGCTGAGCAGGGTTTTCAGCGCTTCCTGATTCTCTGCATTGCTCAGGTCCTGGGAGAACGAGCCATCGACTTTGACGAAGTCCACTTGCAGGTGCTTGAGCGTGTTGAACGGGTTCAGCGCGCAGCCGAACTGGCTCAAGGCCACCTTGCAATGCAGCTCCGCCAGGCCTTGGGTCAGCGCCTTGGCCTGCTTCAGGTAGGCAATGGCATCGGGCTCGCTGAACTGGAACACCAGTGAGTCCGATGGCAGGCGTGCTGCCTTGAGTGCCACGCTGAGCCAGGGCAGCAGCGTCTGGTCCTGCAGGCTGGCGCTGGACAGGTGTACGAACAGTCGCGTGTTATGGCCTCTGGAGCGGTGGTCTGCCAGTAGCTTGATCGAGTTGAGGATCACCCAGCGGTCAATCTTCTCGCCGAGGCCGGCATCCTTGGCGGCGGCAAGGAAATCGAGCGGCGGCACCTCCGTACCCTGAGGATTGAGCAGGCGCAGCAGCACTTCGTAATGTTCGTGGGCATCGCCACGCAGGCTGATGATCGGCTGGAACAGCAGCCGGAAGCTGTTGTTCTCCAGCGCCTGCTGCACCATCGCCAGCAGGCTGCCGCGGTTGGCCGCTGCGGCGAGCTCATCGGCCGGGTTGAATACTTTGATGGCATTGCCGTCACTGAGCTCGTCGGCACAGCGGTGCGCGCGATCGATGACTTCCTGCGCCTTGGCGGTTTTCTCGCTAAGGCCGGCGACACCGATCGACAGTGTGGTCTGGGCGGTGCGGCCGCTGACATCGAACAGGTGGGCTTCGACCTTCTTCAGCAGGGGCACCAGGCTGGCTTGGCACTGCTCGGGCGACTGGCCCGGGAGCAGGGCAGCGAACACGTCGTCACCGAAGCGGGCCAGTTGGGTCTCCGCCGGGAAATGTGCGCGCAGCAGGCCGGCCAGGTCGGTCAGCAGCAGGTCGATGCCGGCCAGGCCGATCTCGCCCTGCATGCTGGCGTAACGATCGACACGGATATACGCCAGAGTCGAGGGCTGACCGGTGTTGACGGCGCGCTCGGCAGCGTTGTCCATCAGCTCGAGGAAGTGGTTGCGGTTGAACAGGCCGGTGACCAGATCCTGGCTGCTGATCTCGCGCAGTTTCTCTTCCAGCTCGGCATTGGAGGTTTCCGCGCGGATCACCACCTGAATGCACGGCTCGCCATCATAGGTGGCGGGGGAGAAGGTCATTTGTGCGGCGAAGCTGCTGCCATCGGCACGTACGCCCTGGCAATTGAGCTCGGCATTGCCTTCGGCGCTCTGGTAGTTCTTCAGGAAATCCTTGAACGCAGCGTGATCGGCACTGGCGATCAGGTCGATCATCGGCATGCCTTCCAGCTCTTCACCATCCTCGTAGCTGAACAGCTCGAGATAGGCCCGGTTGGCATAGATGTGCATGCCGTCGTGGACGTAGGTTATGGCGTCTACCGAGCTTTCCAGCAACAGCTGACAGCGTTTCTCCGCTTCGCGCAATGCCACTTCGGCGGCACGACGTGCGCGACGTTCCTCGAGGTTGGCCAGCTCGCGCTTGGCTACCAACACCAGGCGTTCGTCTTCGCCTTGCGGCAGGGCGTCTTGCGCGCCGAACAACAGGGCTTCGGTGATGATCTCGGAATCGTTTTCCTCGACCAGCTGGATGACGGGGATGTCCTTGGCCTGGCGGCGGATGGCACTGATTGCTTCGCTCGGGTCGAGATGCTCGCTGCTCGCTGCGCAGATCAGCAGGTCCCAGGTCTGTTGCAGTGTCTCCGTCAGGTCATCGCTGGAAGTCAGACGATGCACGCGAGTAGCATGCCCGGCGTTGCGGAACAGACTGACTAGGCGCTCAGCTTCGTTCTGCGAGTCTTCGAGAATCAGCAGGCGGATGGTTTTTTTTTCGATGGCCATAGAGGGGTCATTACCGCGCCGAACGGACGCGAAAAGGCGACAAATGGTGAGTTCGCCGGAGCCTACAGCGACTTCCAGAGCGAGTCAAAATCTTCCTCCCCTGCAGGCTTCTGGCTTTGCGAGGCTGTGACCGGTGTCCCGGGCGCACCTTCTTCTTCGCCCACGCGGCGATACTCGAACTGGCTGAAGCTGCCGGTGCTGACCTGCCTGCGGGTGAGCAGGGCGCGGTGTTCTTCACCGTGGTCGTTGATCAGTACCTTGCTGCCCTCCTGGAATGGCAGGCGCGGGGTGATCAGGCTGGCGGGGCGAGAAATGGCGCTGATTTCCGGTAGCAGCAGGGCGCGCAGGTACTGGCTGTTCTGCTCGGCCTTGCGCAACAACTGCAGGCCACAGGGGCGCGCGTGCGGTGCTATCAGCTCGATACCCATCTGCGTACCGCCGCCGCGGACCTGGCGAATCCAGCGTACGATGGCCACGCTCCAGCCCTGGCTGGGGTTGTCTTGTACACCCAGCAACTCGCCAGCCTGCAGTTGGCTGGGGACGTCCTTGGGCCAGGACAGGCAATAGCCGCCGGGGCTGTGATTGACGATGGGCAGGGGGAAGGTCGGGTAACTCTCGCCATTGTTCTCAGGCTGCGCCTGTTCACCAGGGGTTACCTTGGTGTACTGAATCTCTTCGAAGTGGATTTCGTCAGCCGCATTGCGCTGGGCATCGAAGGCGTTCGACCAGACATCAGGCTCGCCCGTGGACGGCTTGAATACCGCAGCGCCCAGCTCGACCGGACGTTTGAGTACTTCGGCGAACGAGCAGCATCCGGAGAGGAAGAAATGCAACGCGGTCATGCCGATGCACAGGGTCAGGCTGCCTTGCCCAGGTGTTCGCTGGAAGGTGCGCTCGGCGATGTCGCCCCAGGCTGCGGCAACATGCTGCAGCAAGTCGAGGGTAATGCCTTCCGGAATCATCAGGCGCGATTTGTTGCGCTCGTCTTCGGGGAGTTCCAGGTATTCCTTGATGGCATCGACCAGCGGCTGCGTGTCGATACCCAGCAGGTGGTGCAATTCGCTGCTCTGATACAACGACTTGTAGCGCGGCGGGCCATCGACCTGCGGCGCCAGCACGAACAGGCTGTCGGCATGGTCGCCTGGCTGCAGCTTGACCAGCGCGCTCCAGGGTTCCAGCGCTTCTGCCAGACGTGCGATGCCGTTCTGACGCATCTGGTTGGTGCGCGCACAGCCCAGCAGCAGTGCGGTCACGTAAGTCTGCTCGGTGCTCAGGCCCTGAGTATGGCGTGCCAGCGGGTCGCGAATGACCTGGCGCTGCAGGCGCTGCTCGCAGGCAATCTGATAGAGCTGGTGCAGCTCCAGCCAGAGCCCTTCCGGAACCGGGCAGTAAAGCTGACTGGCACGAATCAGCGGACTGCACAGGCTGTGGCTAGCGCGCTGCAGGGAGACGGCGAGCAACTGGTCGCGATCCTTGCCGCTGCGATTGATCACGCGGGAAATAATCAGCTTGTAGCCGACGGCCAGGTGGTTCTGCAGCGCCTGGCACAGGTTGGCCACCTTGCGCGGGCGCTCGTCTAGAACGATGGCCTGGTTGAGAAAGTGACGCTCCAGGTGTTGGCAGACGAAGCTTACTTCCGGGCGCAGCAGTTCGAGCAACTGCAGGCGATTTTCCGAAGGGGTGAGGAATTGATTGAGTTCCACCAGGCTCTGATACAACTGACGTGCAGTTTCACCGATGTTCGCCTTGGGCAGGCCTGCGATCCAGCGTTTCAGATCGCGGGGACTGCCGTCGCAGAAGCTCAGACTCTGCTTGCTCGGCGTGGGAACGCGCAACAGTTGAAGGTGGGTACTCTGTCTATCCATCAAACTCGGATACTCCGGCCACGCAATGCCAAGCGGCTCTAGTAATAGTCTTTCGAACTCTAGCAGTATCTGCCTGCGCTGGCAGCCCGTCCGGGTGGACGGGCTACCTCGCCAGAGTACGGATCTATGACCGAACGGTCGAGATGCGGGTTCCTTTTCTCAGCGGCTCAGTTCTGAGCGGTGCCCATCAGCTGGCCCATGCGCACCGCGCTGCCAGCGTCCAGCTCCTGGGCCCATTGCACCTGATTCGGGCCGAACAGGACGATGGCAGTGGAGCCCAGTTTGAAACGGCCCATTTCTGCGCCCTTGGCCAGTTCGATCGGCCCGCGCGCTTGCGCGTCATAGCGGGTGCTCTTGAGCTCGCGCTTGGGCGGCGTGACCAGGCCAGCCCATACCGTCTCGACGCTGGCAACGATCATCGCGCCCACCAGTACCACTGCCATCGGTCCGCGCTCGGTGTCGAACAGGCAGACCACACGCTCGTTGCGGGCAAACAGTTCCGGCACATTTTCCGCGGTGGTCTGGTTGACCGAGAACAGGCGGCCCGGCACATAGACCATTTCTTTCAGTGTGCCGCCCAGCGGCATATGGACGCGGTGGTAGTCCTTAGGCGAGAGGTACACGGTGGCGAACTGGCCGCCCATGAACGGCGCGGCGCGTTCGGCGTCGCCACCGAGGAGTTCGACGGCGCTGAAACTGTGGCCCTTGGCCTGGAAGATGCGGCCGTGCTCGATGGCGCCGAGTTGGCTGATCGCCCCGTCGGCCGGGCTGAGAATGGCGCCGGGAGTTTCATCCAGCGGGCGCGCGCCGTCTTTCAGCGCGCGGGTGAAGAACGCGTTGAAATGTTCGTAAGCACGCAGGTCCTCGACTTGTGCTTCGCTCATGTTGACCTGGTATTGCTTGGCGAACCACGAGATCAGCGGATTCTTCAGCCAGCCGATACGGCATTCGGCAACGCAGCCGATCAGGCGCGACAGCAGGTGATGGGGCAGCAGGTACTGGCTGAGGATAAAAAGACGTTGTTTCATCGTGTTTCCTTGAAGGTTCTGAACCGGCACTGGCGTGGCCAGGCCGGGTGCAACTGAATGGTCGAAGGGCTCAGCGTTCGATGGGCGTGTCGGGCAGGTTGCCCCACTCGGACCAGGAGCCGGCATAGGCCTTCACGCGTGGATAGCCGAGCGCCTTGGCGACCACGTAGCTGAAGCCGGAGCGGCGGTGCGTCTGGCAGTGAGTGATCACTTCCTTGTCGGGCGTGATGCCCAGGCCTTGCAGGACGTCGGCGATATCCGTGCGGATGCGCATGCCGCGTTGCGGGTCCATGCCGGCAGTCCATTCGAAATGGGTGGCGCCGGGGATATGTCCGCCACGCGCGGAACTCAGTTTTTCGCCACGGTATTCGTCCGCTCCGCGCACGTCCCAGATGGCCAGGTCGGCAGCATCCAGGCGCGATTGCAGGTACTCGCGGGTGGCGGTGGGGGCATCGCTCAGCGTCAGTGCCACCTCGGTGCGGGTCACTGCGGGCTGTTCCTGGCTCAGTTCGAGGCCATCGCTGATCCAGGCCTGCAGGCCGCCATTGAGGAAGTGGTAACGCTGATGGCCGATCACGTCGAGTAGCCAGATGAAACGACCGGCCCAAGGCCCGCCCTCATCGTCGTAGACCACATAAACGGCATCCGTGCGATGACCGATATCGGCGAACAGCGCTTCGAGCTGCGCTCGCTCGGGTAGCAGGCCTGGAGCTGGCGGCATGCCTAGTTGTGTGCGCTTGGTATCCACCCAGCGCGCGCCTGGGATGTGGCCGGCGGCGTAGCGCGCTGCGCTGCTCAGATCGAGCAGGATCAGGTCGGCTGCATCCAGGCGTTCGGCCAGTTGGGCTGGCTCGATCACCAGTGGCAAGTTGTCGAAGGCGGACATGACGGCCTCCTTGAATGAAAAGAGGTCGATTGTAGCGGAAACAGAGCGCTTCAGCGCCCGCGCCTGGAAAAGCTGCCCAGCGCGCGCTCGATGCACTGCACGGTCTTGCCGAACGCCTGCAGGCAGACGTCATTGAGCGGTTGGCCGCCCTGATCGGCCACGACCAGCATCACTACCCGACCGTTATTGGCCACAGAGCGCAGCAGCAGATGCTCGCTGGGAAACAGGGCCTTGAGGTTGCCCGGCAGCAGTGCCGAAAACTGCGCCACGTTGCTGGGCATCAGGCGCAGTTGTCCCGGCGTGCTGAGCAGGCGTTTCAACACCTGACTTTGTGCCGGGTCGAGGCTGAGGGTGGCCGCGCTGACATTGAGCCCCGCCTGTTGCTGGGTTTGCAGGCGGGTGTGCTGGCGATCGGCAAGAAGCAGCAGGACGCGCTTCATGCCGCAGGCCTGCAAGGCGTCGCGGGCGCAGGCAGTCAGCTGCGGCACGTTGGCAAACGTGCTGGGTTCGGCAAGCAGGCGTGCACAGTGCTGACGCCAGGTGGCTAGGTCATCGCGCTTGGGTGGCGCTGCGGCGGCAACGGCTGGTTTCAGGCGATGGGCGTCCCATGGCCAGATCAGTGCCTGGGCCGGGTGCCACAGCGCGTGATCGTGAATCAGGCGTGCGCTGCTCACGGCGTGCTGGTGCACTTGCTGTTGCAGCTCGCTCAGAGGAATCTGCAGGTAGAGTCCGGTAAGGCGCTGCCAGCGCAGGCTGTGCGCGGTATCCCAGGCATGGTGAGCGGATACTGCCAGGCCGTTGGCCAGCAGCACGCAGTTGCTCGGATGGGTGAGCCAGTGGCGCAGGGGGATGTCGGCGTCGAGCATCTGCTGCTGATGCAGCGGGTGTTCGTTGTCGCGTGCGATGTGCAGCGCCCGGACCAGCTGGCGCCGATCACGCTCGAGCAGGCGGTAGCCGCGCACGATCCACTCCGGCAGTCGCCAGCGCTCGGCGAGTTTGACGCACAGCTGGATCAAGGTGACGCCGAGCAACTCTTTCTCTACTGCAGCCGGTCGCTCACCCTTGAGCAATACACGTTGCTCCCAGGCCTCGAACAGCTGCGGATGGGCGCACAGCAATGGCCAGATCGGCGCCAGAAACAGCAGGCTGCAGCCGTGCAATTCATTCCACAGGCGTGCCAGGCGCGCGCCGAACAGGCCGCGAGCCTGTTGGCTGGCATGCTGACTGATCAGCAAAATCTGCTTGAATGCCAGAGGGATGTCGTTCTCTGGCAGGGCGGGTGCCTGGTTGAGAAGGGCCTCGCAGCGGCTCAGGCCCAGGCGCGACAGCGCGGTTTCGATGCTCTCGGCTGGATCACTGAGGCTGTTGCTCGATTGGTTTGCTTCGCGCAGCACCTGCAGGGCGAAAGAGGGGCTGGATTCTATTGCCTCGGCAATTTCACGCCAGGTTCGGCGGCTGTCTCCCAGGATGCGACGCAGGCGCAAATGCTGCTGCTGCTCGATAGGCAGTGGCAACTTGCCCAGGTGTTGTACCCAGGCGTCCAGAGTGCGCGGTAGAGACTTTGACGTCGACATATTGGCTCGAGTCGAACTGGCTTTTGACCATAACTGGCTATAGTCTGGCGTATAAGTTCCGATAATTAGAAGGGTTGTTTTCAATAACCCATCCACTAGGCTCTGCAAGCATTTATTCCATGGTAAAAATCTTAGGCATCATTGTCGTCTTTGGCTGTGTGCTCGGCGGGTTCATACTCTCGGGCGGGAAGTTCATGGCATTGATCCACCCCTTCGAGGTTCTGATCATTGGTGGCGCGGCGCTGGGGGCATTTCTGCAGGCCAACCCGGGCAGCATGTTCATGACGGTGTTCAAGAAATCGCTGAGCATGTTCGGCAGTCGCTTCACCCACGCTTATTACCTCGAAGTGCTCAGGCTGCTGTACGAGATCCTCAACAAGAGTCGCCGCGAGGGCATGATGGCCATCGAGGCCGACATCGAAGATCCCAGCGCCAGTCCGATCTTCAGCAAGTATCCCGGTGTGCTCAAGGACGCGCGGATGACCGCGTTCATCTGCGATTACCTGCGCATCATGTCTTCCGGCAACATGGCTCCGCACGAACTGGAAGGTCTGTTCGATATGGAACTGGCCAGCCTCAAGGAAGAAGTGGAGCACCCGGCTCACGCCGTGGCCAAGGTCGCCGACGGCATGCCGGCCATGGGTATCGTAGCGGCCGTGCTAGGTATCGTGATCACCATGTCGATCCTGGCAGAAGCGGATAACGCGCAGATCGGTGAAAAGGTGGGTACTGCTCTGGTCGGCACCTTCCTCGGCATTCTCGCTTCGTACGGTTTCTTCGGTCCGTTGTCGAACGCCCTGGAACATGATGCCAAGGAAGAACTGAACCTTTACGAAGCGATCAAGGCGACCCTGGTCGCTTCTGCCTCGGGTATGCCGCCGACCCTGGCCGTAGAGTTCGGGCGCAAGGTGCTGTATCCGGCACATCGTCCGAGCTTCAGCGAGCTCGAACAGGCCATGCGCGGCAGCTAAGCCATGGAAAATAATCAACCCATCATCGTCAAGCGGGTCAAGAAGACCGCTGGCGGCCATCATGGCGGTGCTTGGAAGATCGCTTTTGCCGACTTCGCAACCGCCATGATGGCGTTCTTTCTGGTCATGTGGCTGATGACATCGGCCACTCCGGAGCAGAAGAAAGCCATTTCCGGCTATTTCCAGGACCCGATCGGTTTCACCGAGAGTGCCAGTCCATACGCCATCGACCTGGGCGGTACGCCTACGCCGGCGCCCGAGCGCACTCTCAATCCGGACATCTCCGAGACGCCGGAGAGTCAGCCGGATGAGACCGGCGTCAGCACCGATCAGATCGAAACCCTAGCTGAAAAGATGGAGCAGGAGCGTCTGGAGTTGCTGTTGCAGGAGTTGCAGAACAAGGTCGAGGAGAATCCCGAGCTGCAGCGCTTCAAGGACCAGATACTGTTCGAAATCACTCAGGATGGCCTGCGCATCCAGATAATGGACGCTGAGAACCGGCCGATGTTCGCCCTCGGCAGTGCCGACCTTCAGCCCTATTTCGAGGACATCCTGCTGGCCATGGCCGACACCATTCGCGCGGTGCCGAACAAGATCAGCGTCAGCGGTCACACCGATGCCAAGCCTTTCGTAGGGCGCGGCGATTTCGGCAACTGGGAGCTGTCATCCAACCGTGCCAATGCCGCGAGGCGCACGCTGGTAGCGGGCGGGTATCCGGACGAGCAGGTGGCGCGTGTCGTTGGCTACGCTTCGTCGGCTCTGTTCGATCGTGAGGATCCGTTCAATCCGGTCAATCGACGCATCGACATCGTCGTGCTGACCAAGAAGGCGCAGCGCGCCATCGAGGGCGAACAAGGTGGCGATGAAGGCGCTGCACCTGCACCAGGCGAGGCTCCGGCGGGCGCCGCGAGTGAACCGCTAGCGCCAGAGCAACTGCAGCAGCGCCTGAATATCTTCGAAGAAGGCGCCCTGCAGTTGGATCAACTGAATACTCAGTAATCGTCTTCCGGCAGGCTGGCGATGATATGTCGGTAGCTGGCCATGCGCTGTGGTTGTAAGCGGCCGTCCTCCAGGGCCTGCAAAAGCGCACAACCAGGTTCGCGATCATGCTTGCAGTCACGGAAGCGGCAGCGCCCGAGCAGGTCGTGGAATTCGATGAAGCCCGCTTCCACGTCATCACGACTGACATGGCCGAGGCCGAATTCGCGAATACCGGGGGAGTCGATCAGTTGACCACCACCGGGAAAGTGGAAAAGCCGTGCGGTGGTGGTGGTATGCGTACCCTTGCCGGTCAACTCCGATAGCGCGCCGACACGCGTATCGACACCGGGCAGCAGGCTGTTGACCAGCGATGACTTGCCTACGCCAGATTGGCCCACGAATACGCTGACGTTTCCGTTCAGGCGGCTTTTCAGCTGCTCCATGCCATCGCCCTGATGGGCCGAGACTTCCAGCAGCGGATACTCGAGCTCACGATAGACCTTGAGGAGCGCGTCCAGCGCCACCTGGTTCTGCTCATCGATCAGATCGGCCTTGTTCAGCAGCAGCAGCGGGCGAATGCCCGCGTGCTCGGCGGCTACCAGATAGCGGTCGATCAGGTTGGCGTGCGGCTCGGGCAGCGGCGCGAAGACGATGACGATCTGGTCGACGTTGGCCGCTACCGGCTTGAGTTGGCCGCGCATGTCGGGGCGGCACAGCTCGCTGTTTCGCGGTAGTTGCGCGACGATGACACCGTCACCCTGATTGCCGGGGCGCCAGACCACCTGATCACCAGTAACCAGTGCCGGCAGGTTGGCGCGCAGGTGGCAGCGAAATACCAGGCCGGCCATCTCACCCTGCAAACCTTCGATTTCCACCTGCACGCCGAAGTGAGCGATCACCAGGCCAGTCTGTTCCGGGCCTAGGTCGCCGCCTTCCAGTGCTTCCATTGCCCGCGATTCACGCTTGGCGGCGCGGGTAGCGCGTTCGCCTTGAATCTTTTCGATCCGCCAGTTCTGGCGGCGGTTGAGTTGGCGTTTGGCCATGGAGCATCCGGGTAGTGGAGTGTTGATCGCGGCGAGTTTAGCATGAGCGCTCGGCAGCCATTCGGCTGTCAGGAACAGAGGCCGGGAATGACGACAGGTGAGGAAAGAGCGGTGCTGCGGCTACCGTTGTTGCGCGCTCTTTTAGCGCAGGGCCTGGCCTTGGCGCTGGTGGTGGTACTGGTCTATCTGCTGGCGTTGCTGCCCTGGCGGATGTCGTTTTTTTCGGTGGCGCTGCTGCAGGGGGTTGCGGCAGCCGGGATCGGCTGGCGCCTGGGACTATCACGCTGGTGGTTGTGGATCAATCTGGCGTTCCTGCCCGCACTGCTGGTGATGCAGCGCGCCGATTTGCCGGCTTGGCTGTTCCTGCTGGGCTTCGTGCTGTTGCTACTGGTCAACTGGAACAGCCTGCGCGAACAGGTGCCTCTCTACCTGAGTGGGCGCAAGGCGCAGCAACGTTTGCAGCAGTGTTTGAGCGAGCGTGAGCTGCCGCTGCGCTTCGTCGACCTGGGTTGTGGTACTGCCGGTACGGTGCTGCAGCTGGCCAGACGGTTTCCGCGCGGGCAGTTCGTCGGTGTCGAAACGGCGCCGCTGCTCTTCGCTTTCGCCTGGCTACGCTGCCTGCTGCAGGAGAACTGCAGCATTCGTTATCGGAGTCTGTGGCAGGTCGAGCTCGGCGACTTCGATGTCGTCTACTGCTTTCTCTCGCCCGTGCCGATGCCGCGTCTGTGGGGCAAGGCGAAAGTCGAAATGCACGCCGGTAGCTGGCTGATCAGCAACACCTTCGAGATTCCGGGCGTACCGGCTGATCGCGAACTTGACGTCAACGAAGGTCGGCAAACGTCTCTGTTTCTCTGGCAGATGCAGGGCGCTGAGATCCGCTAGACTTGGCGCCTGAGCCAAGGAGCCTAACCATGCAAAACCCCAACAACCTGATCTGGATCGACCTGGAAATGACCGGGCTGGAGCCGGAGCGCGATGTGATCATCGAAATGGCCACCATCGTTACCGACAGCGAGCTGAACGTGCTGGCCGAAGGCCCGGTGATCGCCGTTCATCAGAGCGACCTGGCCCTGGCCGGCATGGATGAATGGAACACCCGCACTCATGGCCAGAGCGGCCTGACCCAGCGCGTGCGTGAGAGCAAGATCGACACGGCGGCGGCCGAAGCACAGACCATCGCCTTCCTCGAACAGTGGGTGCCCAAGGGCAAGTCACCCATCTGCGGCAACAGCATTGGCCAGGATCGCCGCTTTCTCTACAAGTACATGCCGGCCCTGGAAGCCTACTTCCATTACCGCTACCTGGACGTGTCGACGCTGAAGATCCTCGCTGGCATGTGGGCGCCAGCGGTCAAGGACAGCTTTCAGAAAACCGCCACTCACCAGGCGCTGGATGACATTCGTGAATCCATCGCCGAGCTGCGCCACTACCGCGAGCATTTCCTCAAGGTGTAATCGAGCCACTCTGGCGCGTCGAGCGCGCCGTGCAAGTACCGTAGCCCGGATGCAATCCGGGGAAACGGGCGGCGCTACTCGGATTGCATTCGGGCTACAGGGCGTTGTGCTGCTCCAGCGCCCACGCCACATGCTCGCGCACCAGTGCTGACGGGTGTTCGCGGCGGGCCTCCAGAGCCTGTAGCACCGGAATGGTCGATGGTGCATTGCCCAGGCCGACCGCCAGGTTGCGCAGCCAGCGCTCGTAGCCGGCACGGCGTAGCGGTGAACCCTCGGTGCGGCTGAGAAACTCTTCTTCCGTCCACATGAAAAGCTCGGCCAGGCCGCTGTTGTCCAAGCCGTGGCGCGGCTGGAAGTCGCCCTGTTCGGTGGGGCGAGCGAAGCGATTCCAGGGGCAGACGATCTGGCAGTCGTCGCAGCCGAACACCCGGTTGCCGATGGGGGCGCGCAGCTCCTCCGGGATCGAGCCTTTCAGTTCGATGGTCAGGTAGGAGATGCAGCGCCGCGCATCCAGCACGTAGGGGCCGGCGAAGGCCGCAGTAGGGCAGATATCCATGCAGGCGCTGCAGCGCCCGCAATGCTCGCTGCTGTGTGGGGCATCCACCGGCAGTGGCAGGTCGACGAACAGTTCGCCGAGAAAGAAATAGCTGCCTGCCTTGCGGTTGAGCACCAGGGTGTTCTTGCCGATCCAGCCGAGGCCGGCCTTTTCGGCGATGGCCTTTTCCAGCACGGGGGCGCTGTCGACAAAGGCGCGGTAACCGAAGGGGCCGATCTGCTGCTGGATACGTTCGGCCAGTTGTTGCAGGCGCTTGCGGATCAGCTTGTGATAGTCGCGGCCCAGCGCGTAGCGCGACACGTAGGCCTGCTGCGGCTCCTTCAGGCGCTGGGCCATCTGCGTATCGCCAGGTAGATAGTCCATGCGCAGCGACACCACGCGCAGGGTGCCAGGCACCAGTTCGTCCGGGTGTGAGCGCTTGCTGCCATGGGCGGCCATGTACTCCATCTCGCCCTGGTAACCGGCTGCCAGCCAGCGTTGTAGATGCGCCTCGTGTACGCCCAGCTCGACATCGGTGATGCCGACCTGCTGGAAGCCCAGCTCGCGTCCCCAGTCCTTGATGGACAGGGCCAGAGCGTTGAGGTCGAGGGTTTGATCGGACATGGGCGGGCGCAGGCGATGGACGTAGGTATAATTCTGCCAGACATCCGTCGCGAGCGAGCCATGCATCTACCATCCGCCTCTTTGCCGTTGAGCCTGCACAGTGCCGAACAGGTGCGTGCGCTGGATGCGCAGTTGATCGCCGCCGGCACGCCAGGGTTCGAACTGATGCAGCGCGCCGCCCACGCAGCCTGGCGCGCCTTGCGCAGGCGCTGGCCGGATGCCGGCGAAATCACCGTGCTGGCCGGGCGTGGTAACAATGCTGGTGACGGCTACCTGATTGCGGCTCTGGCTCAGCGTGCCGGTTGGCGCGTGCGAGTGCTGGCGGTGGGCGATCCCGCTGCTCTGAGTGGCGATGCTGAGCAGGCTTGCGCCGAGGCCGGGCGTGCGGGTGTGGAGCTTCTGCCCTGGAGTGAGTGCGCACCTTTGGCCGGTGTGGTGGTCGATGCGCTGCTCGGTACGGGCCTGGCTGGTGCGGTGCGTGAGCCATATGCCCAGGCGATCCGTATGCTCAACCAGAGCGGTTTGCCGGTGCTGGCGGTGGATATTCCCTCAGGTTTGCACGCCGACAACGGCGCCCGTCTCGGTGTGGCAGTGCGCGCCGATCTGACCGTGACCTTCATCGCCCTCAAGCTCGGCCTGCTGACGGGCGTTGGCCCGGAGCTGTGCGGCGAGCTGCAGTTCGACGATCTGCAAGGCGATGCCCGGCTATTGGCCCAGGCGCCCAGCGTGGCGCAGCGTCTCGATCCGGCCAATCTGCCGCGCCTTGCGGCGCGCTCGCCGGTGGCGCACAAGGGACAGTTCGGCCACCTGCTGGTGATCGGTGGCGATCTGGGCATGGGGGGCGCCGCGCTGCTCTGTGCCGAAAGTGCCCTGCGTACCGGCGCTGGCCTGGTGTCACTGGCGACGCGGGGCGAGCATGTCGCGGCTGCTTTGGTGCGCCGGCCTGAAATCATGTGTGCGGCGGTGGCTTCGGCCAATCAGCTGTTGGCACTTACCGAGAGCGCCGATGTCTGCGTGGCAGGGCCTGGCCTGGGGCAGGGGGGCTGGTCGCGCAGTTTGCTGACTGGCGTCTGTGGTCTCGATATGCCTCAGGTCTGGGATGCCGATGCGCTCAATCTTCTGGCTGCCGGGCAGGTCGTCGCACCTCGCCAGGGCGTGCTTACACCGCATCCGGGCGAAGCGGCGCGTTTGCTGGGCATCGATACCGCCAGCGTGCAGGTTGATCGGCCGGCAGCAGCGCGGGCCCTGGCGCAACGTTTTGGCCTGGTGGTGGTGCTCAAGGGGGCCGGCAGTCTGGTCGCAGCACCGGATGGGCGTCTGGCGCTGTGTGATCGCGGCCATCCGGCGATGGCGGGTGCGGGGTTGGGGGATGTCCTGGCAGGATCGATCGGTGCGCTGCTCGCGCAGGGCATGGCGGCGTATGATGCGGCCTGCCTGGCGGTATGGCTGCATGCACGGGCCGGTGAGGTGCTTGCAGTGCAGGGTCGCGGGCTGGCTGCCGGTGATCTGCCGTGCGCCATTCGTCAGTTATTGGAGGAGTTGTGTCCTTGCGTGAAGTGAAACTTAAGGCGGCCGACGAAGCTGCAATGCTGACTCTGGGTGCAAGGCTCGCCGAAGTCAGTGGTGGCCTGGGCATCATTTATCTGCATGGTGATCTGGGCGCCGGCAAGACCACCCTTTCACGTGGCATTCTGCGCGGCCTGGGCCATGCGGGCGCGGTCAAGAGCCCGACCTTTACCCTGGTTGAACCCTATGAAATCGGCGACGTGCGCGCCTTTCATTTCGATCTTTATCGTCTGGTCGATCCTGAGGAGCTGGAGTTTCTCGGCATCCGTGATTACTTCGAAGGGGATGCCCTGTGCCTGATCGAATGGCCGCAGCGTGGCGCGGGCGTTTTGCCAAAGCCTGACCTGGACATTACCATTAGCTCCCAAGCGGGCGGCCGTTCGCTATTGCTGCAGGGGCATGGGACTCGAGGGGAGTCCTGGTGCAAGGCTCTGGCCGGCAAGCAATGAACAAAAAACGATGGGGTTGGTTATGCGCATAGGCGCGCTGGTTACCGCTGTTGGGGTGTTGTTGGCGGCCCTGGCTGCCGAGGCGTTGGCTGCCTCCGATGTGCGTGGCGTGCGCCTTTGGCGTGCCCCGGACAATACCCGACTGGTTTTCGATCTGTCTGGCCCTGTGCAGCACAGCGTGTTTACTCTGGCCGCTCCTGATCGCATCGTTATCGACGTCAATGGCGCCAAGTTGGCTACCAGTCTCGAGCAGCTTTCCCTCGCCAACACCCCGATCACCGGCGTACGCTCGGCCCAGCGCAGCGCTGACGATCTGCGCGTGGTCATCGACTTGTCGGCGCCGGTCTCGCCCAAAAGCTTCACCTTGGCGCCGAACCAGCAATATGGTCATCGCCTTGTGGTCGATCTGTTCGATCAGGGCAGTGCGCCGCCCGCCACGCAGACGCCCAGCATTGCCCCTGGCGCACCTCCTGTACCGGTCACGCCGACCCAGCCACCACCCAAGTTGACGCCTGTGCCCAATGGCAAGCGCGATATCGTCGTCGCCATCGATGCGGGTCATGGCGGTGAGGATCCGGGTGCGCTTTCGCCGGTCAAGGGGCAGTATGAAAAGCACGTGACCCTGGCCATTTCCAAGGAGTTGCAGCGGCAGATCAATGCCGAGAAGGGGTTCCGTGCCGAGCTTGTGCGCACCGGCGACTATTTCATTCCGCTGCGTAAGCGCACCGAGATCGCGCGCAAGAAAGGTGCCGATCTGTTCGTGTCCATTCATGCCGACGCGGCGCCGCGAGCCTCTGCGTTCGGTGCTTCGGTCTATGCCCTGTCCGAGCGGGGGGCTACGTCCGAGACCGCGCGCTGGCTGGCCGACGCCGAGAACCAGTCCGACCTGATCGGTGGCGCCGGCAATGTCAGTCTCGACGACAAGGACAAGATGCTCGCTGGTGTGTTGCTGGATCTGTCGATGACCGCTTCGCTGTCCTCCAGTCTCAACGTCGGGCAGAAGGTGCTGTCGAACATGAGCGGCATCACCCCACTGCACAAGCGGCGCGTCGAGCAGGCAGGTTTCATGGTGCTGAAATCACCGGATATTCCCTCGATTCTGGTTGAGACCGGTTTCATCTCCAACCCCAACGAAGCCAAGAAACTGCATACCACCAGCCATCAGCGGGCGCTGGCGCGTTCGATCACCACCGGGGTCAAGCAGTTCTTCCATGAGAACCCGCCGCCCGGCACCTACATTGCCTGGCTGCGTGATGAAGGCAAGATCGCTGCGGGTCCGCGTGAGCATGTTGTGGCACGCGGCGAAAGCCTGGCGCTGATCGCCCAGCGCTACCAGATCAGCCTCGCGTCCCTGCGTAGTGCGAACAAGCTCAATGGGGACGTGATCAAGGTCGGCCAGACATTGCAGATACCCGCCACAGCGCTGGCGGCCCAGTAGTGAGTGTCATGTCCCGTATTCATTTGCTCAGCCCGCGCCTGGCCAACCAGATCGCTGCGGGCGAGGTGGTCGAGCGCCCAGCTTCGGTCGCCAAGGAACTGTTGGAAAACAGCCTGGACTCTGGTGCCCGGCGCATCGATGTCGAGGTCGAGCAGGGTGGCGTCAAGTTGCTCAAGGTGCGCGACGACGGTGGCGGTATTGCCCCGGACGACCTGCCCCTGGCGCTGGCGCGCCATGCAACCAGCAAGATTCGTGAGCTGGAAGATCTCGAGGCCGTGCTCAGCATGGGCTTTCGTGGCGAGGCGCTGGCGTCGATCAGCTCGGTGTCGCGCCTGACGCTGACCTCGCGTACCGCCGACGCCGACCAGGCCTGGCAGGTGGAAACCGAAGGTCGCGACATGGAGCCACGCGTGCAGCCTGCCGCGCATCCAGTGGGCACCTCGGTGGAGGTGCGAGATCTGTTCTTCAATACACCGGCGCGGCGCAAGTTCCTGCGTGCGGAGAAGACCGAGTTCGATCACCTGCAGGAGGTGATCAAGCGCCTGGCGCTGGCGCGCTTCGATGTGGCTTTCCATCTGCGTCACAACGGCAAGACCGTGTTCGCCCTGCACGAGGCTGGCGACGAAATCAGCCGTGCGCGCCGCGTCGCCTCTGTCTGCGGCCCGGCTTTTCTGGAGCAGGCGCTGCCCATCGAGATCGAGCGCAGTGGTCTGCGGTTGCGGGGTTGGGTTGGCTTGCCGACCTTCTCCCGCAGTCAGGCGGATCTGCAGTATTTCTACGTCAATGGGCGCATGGTGCGCGACAAGCTGGTGGCCCATGCGGTGCGCCAGGCCTATCGCGACGTGCTGTTCAATGGCCGGCACCCGACCTTCGTGCTGTTTCTGGAAATCGATCCGTCGACGGTGGACGTCAATGTTCACCCGACCAAACACGAAGTGCGTTTTCGTGACAGCCGCATGGTCCATGACTTCCTCTACGGCACCCTGCATCGCGCCCTGGCCGATGTACGCCCGGAAGATCAGGTAGCGGCTCCGGCAGCCATCTCACCCATGGCGCGCCCGAGCGGCCTGGCTGCAGGTGAATTCGGCCCGCAGGGCGAAATGGGTCTGGCTGCCAGCATTCTTGAAGCCTCGGCGCCCAGCGTGCAGCCGGCCTGGCGCGGTAGTGGCGCTGGATACCAGCAGCCTGCAGGTAACCCCGGCGTATCCGCTGGCGAAGCCCAGGCTGCGTATCGCGAGTATTTCTCGCCGTTGCCGAGCGCTCAGGCTCAGTCGATGCCGCAGGAACAGGGCGATATTCCGCCGCTCGGCTACGCCGTGGCACAGCTCAAGGGCGTCTACATCCTCGCCGAAAATGCCCAGGGCCTGGTGGTGGTGGACATGCATGCGGCGCACGAACGCATCACCTACGAGCGGCTCAAGCACGCCATGGCCAGTGAAGGCTTGCGCGGCCAGCCCTTGCTGGTGCCGGAGTCCATCGCCCTCAGCCAGCGCGAAGCGGATTGCGCCGAGGAACATGGCGAGTGGTTCCAGCGCTTGGGCTTCGAGCTGCAGCGCCTGGGTGAGGAAACCGTGGCGATTCGCCAGATTCCGGCGTTGCTCAAACAGGCTGAGGCCACCCAGCTGGTGCGTGACGTGCTGGCCGATCTGCTCGAGTACGGCACCAGCGACCGCATCCAGGCACATCTCAACGAGCTGCTGGCGACCATGGCTTGCCATGGTGCGGTGCGCGCCAACCGGCGCCTGACCATTCCCGAGATGAACGCTCTGCTGCGGGATATGGAGCAGACTGAGCGTAGCGGCCAGTGCAACCACGGGCGCCCGACCTGGACGCAACTGAGCATGGATCAGCTCGACAAGTTGTTCATGCGTGGTCAGTAATTGAATGACGCCCTGAGCCAGGGGCGCCCGTCTTCGTGTTTCGAGCTATATCGATGTCTTCGCTTCCTCCTGCACTCTTCCTGATGGGCCCGACCGCTGCCGGCAAGACCGACCTGGCCCTGGAGCTGGCGCGTGTATTGCCGTGTGACCTGATCAGCGTCGATTCGGCACTGGTCTATCGCGGTATGGACATCGGCACGGCCAAGCCTGAACGCGCCATTCTTGATGAATTCCCCCACGCCCTGATCGATATCCGCGACCCGGCTGAGAGTTATTCGGCGGCGGAATTTCGCGCCGATGCCCTGGCGGCGATGGCGGAGAGCGTTGCGCGTGGGCGTATTCCGCTGCTGGTGGGCGGCACCATGCTGTATTACAAGGCCTTGCTGGAAGGGCTGGCTGATATGCCCAGCGCTGACCCGGCCATTCGCGCCGAGCTGGAAGCAAGGGCTGCGGTCGAAGGGTGGGAGGCGCTGCATCGGGAGCTGGCTGAGGTCGATCCGGAGTCCGCCGCGCGCATCCATCCCAACGATCCGCAGCGTCTGACCCGGGCGCTCGAGGTCTATCGCGTGAGTGGCCTGAGCATGACCGAGCATCGTCTGCGCCAGGCTGCAGGAAATCCCGATGCGGGCACATCAGGCGCCGGGCAATTACCCTATACTGTTGCTCAGCTTGCTATCGCACCAGCGCAGCGTCAGGTTTTACATGACCGCATCGCTCAACGATTTCGGGTGATGTTGGAACAGGGTTTCGTGGAAGAGGTCGAAGCCCTGCGTAGACGAAGTGACTTGCACGCGGGATTGCCGTCTATACGGGCGGTGGGTTATCGCCAGGTATGGGAATACCTTGATGGCGAACTGTCCCGGGACGATATGGTCGAGCGTGGCATCATCGCCACTCGGCAATTGGCCAAGCGTCAGTTCACCTGGCTACGCGGTTGGGAGAACTTGCATTGGCTCGATAGCCTGGCCTGCGACAATCTGTCTCGCGCCTTGAAATACCTGGAAAGCGTCTCCATATTGAAATGAGACCTTGCCGCTGGTCGTCTATCCTTGGGGGTGGGACGGCCTGAAGCCATTGTTTACCTACTAAAATTATTGAAAATTGATCCTCGAAAGGAGTGCGGCACATGTCAAAAGGGCATTCGCTACAAGACCCTTACCTGAATACCCTGCGTAAGGAACGCGTCCCTGTTTCCATCTATCTGGTCAATGGCATCAAGCTGCAGGGCCAGATCGAATCCTTCGACCAGTTCGTCATCCTGCTGAAGAACACTGTCAGCCAGATGGTCTACAAACACGCTATTTCCACCGTTGTGCCAAGCCGTCCGGTGCGCCTGCCAAGTGCTGGCGATGCCGAGCAGGCCGATGGCGAGCCGGGTAACGCCTGATAGGGGGCTGCATTGTTCTTCGAGCGTCATGAGGGCGGTGAGCGGGCCATCCTGGTTCATCTGGAAGGCCAAGACTCCGAGGCGAGCGAAGATCCCCAGGAGTTCCAGGAATTGGCCATGTCGGCAGGCGCTGACATGGTCGCTTTCTTTTGCGTGCCCAGCAGTCGTCTGACTGCCAAGTTCCTTATCGGCAGTGGCAAGGTCGAGGAGCTGCGCGATCAGGTCAAGGCCATCGAGGCCGATCTGGTCATCTTCAATCACACCCTGACACCGAGCCAGGAGCGCAACCTTGAGCGCGCCTTCGAGTGTCGTGTGCTCGATCGCACCGGGTTGATCCTCGATATCTTTGCGCAGCGTGCGCGTACCCACGAAGGCAAGCTGCAGGTCGAGTTGGCTCAGCTCGACCACATGAGCACGCGCCTGGTGCGTGGCTGGACCCACCTCGAGCGGCAGAAGGGTGGTATCGGCCTGCGTGGTCCGGGTGAAACCCAACTGGAAACCGACCGCCGCTTGCTACGTGTGCGCATTCGCCAGATCAAGCAGAAGCTCGAGAAGGTGCGCAGTCAGCGCGAGCAGGCGCGCCGTGGGCGCAGGCGCGCGGATATCCCTTCGGTTTCCCTGGTGGGTTACACCAACGCTGGCAAGTCCACGCTGTTCAATGCCCTCACCACCTCCGAGGTCTACGCGGCTGACCAGTTGTTCGCCACGCTCGACCCGACCTTGCGTCGTCTGCAGCTCGACGACCTGGGGCCGATCGTGCTGGCTGATACTGTGGGTTTCATTCGTCACCTGCCGCACAAGCTGGTCGAGGCCTTCCGCGCTACGTTGGAGGAGTCGAGCAACTCCGATCTGCTGTTGCATGTTATCGATGCCCATGAGCCCGAGCGCATGGCGCAGATCGAACAGGTGCAGAACGTGCTCAAGGAGATCGGGGCACACGAGTTGCCGATGCTTGAGGTATACAACAAGCTGGATTTGTTGGATGGTGTCGAGCCGCAGATCCAGCGCGATGCTGATGGCAAGCCGCTGCGCGTCTGGTTGTCGGCCCGTGAGGGGCGTGGTCTCGAGCTGTTGCGTCAAGCAGTGGCGGAGCTGCTGGGCGAAGATCTGTTCGTCGCTACGCTGCAGTTGCCGCAACGTTTGGGGCGACTGCGTGCGCAATTCTTCGCGCTGGGAGCGGTGCAGAGCGAAGAACATGATGAGTTGGGGCGCAGCCTGCTGGCGGTACGTTTGCCGCGAGTCGAGCTCAATCGCCTGGTGAGTCGCGAAGGTTTGGAGCCTCAAGCCTTCATCGAGCAACATACTTTGCAATAAAGCCTGGGACGGTGGCTTTGCTGTCATCATAGGGCTTTGGGTAGCATTGGCCGGCGCGCCGTGGGCGCGCCTTCGCTTTATCAGTACGGAGAACGCTATGGCTTGGAATGAGCCGGGTGGCAACTCGAACAATCAAGACCCCTGGGGCGGCCGCAAAGGCGGTGGCCGGCAGGGGCCGCCGGATCTCGACGAAGCGTTCCGCAAGCTGCAAGAAAGCCTCAATGGGCTGTTTGGCGGTGGCAAGAAACGTGGTGACGACGAGTCTGGTCGCAGTGGCGGCGGTGGCTTCGGCCTGCTGTTCGTCGGCCTTGGCCTGTTGGCGGTGGTATGGCTGTACAGCGCGATCTACGTGGTGGACGAGCAGGAGCAGGCTGTGGTGCTGCGCTTCGGCAAGTACCACGAGACCGTTGGTCCGGGCCTGAATATCTATTTCCCGCCAATCGATCGCAAGTTCCAGGAAAACGTCACGCGTGAGCGCGCTTATACCAAGCAGGGCGCCATGCTGACCGAAGACGAGAACATCATTGAAGTGCCGCTGACCGTGCAGTACCGGGTGACCAACCTGCAGGACTTCGTGCTCAACGTCGATCAGCCGGAAGTCAGCCTGCAGCACGCCACCGATAGCGCCGTGCGCCACGTGGTGGGTTCCACCGAGATGGACCAGGTGCTGACCGAAGGTCGTGAACTGATGGCCAGTGAGGTGCGTGAGCGCCTGCAGCGTTTCCTCGACAACTACCGGACCGGCATCACCATCACTCAGGTGAACATCCAGAGTGCTGCTGCGCCGCGTGAGGTTCAGGAAGCCTTCGATGACGTGATCCGTGCCCGTGAAGACGAGCAGCGGGAGAAGAACCAGGCCGAGTCCTACGCCAACGGGGTGATTCCGGAAGCACGTGGTCAGGCCCAGCGTCTGCTGGAAGAGGCCAACGGTTACCGTGATGAAGTCATCGCTCGCGCCCAGGGTGAGGCGGACCGCTTCACCAAGCTGGTAGCCGAGTATCGCAAGGCGCCTGAGATCACTCGCGAGCGTCTGTACATCGACACCATGCAGGAAGTGATGAGCAACACCAGCAAGGTTCTGGTCACCGGTGACAAGGGGCAGAACAACCTGCTCTATCTGCCGCTGGACAAGATGATCGACAGCCGTGGTGGTGCTACTTCCTCCAGCTCTGCCAACAGCAGCAATTCGACAGCGCGTGATCCGGCCGTGCCGCTGAGCAGCGATATGTCCCAGCGTAACCTGCGTACCCGGGAGGGCCGTTGATGAACAACAAGTCCCTGATCGGCCTGATCGTGGCCGTGGTTGTGGCCCTGGTGGCGTGGAACAGCTTCTATATCGTGGCGCAGACCGAGCGTGCGGTGCTGTTGCAGTTCGGGCGAGTGGTTCAGCCTGATGTGCAGCCCGGCCTGCATGTGAAGATCCCCTACGTCAACCAGGTGCGTATCTTCGACGGTCGTCTGCTGACGCTGGATTCGACGTCATCGCGCTTCCTGACTCTGGAGAAGAAGGCGCTGATGGTCGATGCCTATGCCAAGTGGCGGGTGAAGGATGCCGAGCGCTTCTATCAGTCCACCTCGGGCATCAAACAAGTCGCTGATGAGCGTCTGGCGCGCCGTCTGGAAGCATCGCTGCGTGACCAGTTCGGTAAGCGCACCCTGCACGAATCGGTATCCGGTGAGCGTGATGCGCTGATGGCCGACGTGACCGCGACCCTCAACCGCGCCGCCGAGCGTGAGCTGGGTATCGAAGTGGTCGATGTTCGGGTCAAGGCTATCGACCTGCCGCGCGAAGTGAACCGCAGCGTGTTCGAGCGGATGAGCACCGAGCGTGAGCGTGAGGCCCGCGAGCACCGCGCCAAGGGTCGTGAGCTGGCCGAAGGTATTCGCGCCGATGCCGATCGTCAGCGCCGCGTACTGCTGGCTGAAGCCTATCGTGAAGCTGAAGAGCTGCGCGGTGACGGTGATGCCCAGGCTGCGTCCATCTACGCCAACGCCTTCGGTCAGGATCAGGAGTTCTACTCCTTCTACCGTAGTCTGCAGGCTTACCGCGAAAGCTTCGCTGACAAGCGTGATGTGCTGGTGCTGGACCCGGGCAGCGATTTCTTCCGCTACCTGGAAAAATCCAGGCCTTGATCGGCAACCCTGGCGGCGCGATGCGTCGCCAGGGTGACCGCGAGGTAAAACGTGGTATCATGCGGCAGCCGGGAAAATCCCGGCTTTTTTGCGTCTGTGGGAATCATGTGGCAGGAACTTGGCATCGCACTGTGTCTGGTATTGGTGCTGGAAGGCATCCTGCCCTTCCTCTATCCGCGCCATTGGCGCGGAGCGGTCATGCAGGCAGCTCGTCTGCCCGACCGCCGACTGCGCCTTATGGGGCTGGCCAGCATGCTGCTGGGTACGGCCCTTCTATATCTGCTTCACTGAAGGCTTGTGCCGCCCGGATCGAGAGGGGAATGGCGAAATGGCAACGGTAGACCGCTGGCTGCTGCCAGATGGCATCGAAGAAGTACTGCCGCCGGAAGCGGCGCGCATCGAGGCGGCACGCCGCCAGGTGCTGGATCTGTTCCAACGTTGGGGTTACGAGTTCGTCGTCACCCCTCATATCGAGTACCTGGAATCCCTGTTGACTGGCGCCGGCCAGGATCTCGACCTGCGCACCTTCAAGGTCACCGATCCGTTGTCCGGTCGGCAGATGGGCTTTCGTGCCGACATCACCCCGCAGGTGGCGCGCATCGATGCTCATACCATGCGCCGCGAAGGGCCGAGCCGTTTGTGCTATGCCGGTAGCGTGCTGCATGCGCAGCCGCGTGCACTGACCACTTCGCGCAGCCCGATCCAGCTGGGTGCCGAGCTCTATGGCGACGCCAGTCCGGCCAGCGATATCGAGGTGATCAGCCTGCTGGTCGAAACCCTCGAGCTGGCTGCGGTGCCGGACGTTCATATGGATCTCGGTCATGTCGGTATTTACCGTGGTCTGGCGCGTGCCGCTGGCCTGTCCGGTGAGGCCGAGCAGCAACTGTTCGATGCGCTGCAGCGCAAGGCCATGGATGAGATCGAGAGCCTGACCGCCGCGTTGCCGGCGGGCCTGGGCAGCATGCTGCGTTCGCTCGCCGAGCTGTGTGGCGGTCGGGAAGTGCTGGATCTGGCCCAGGCTGTTCTGGTCGAGGCGCCGGATGCGGTGCACGCTGCGCTCGATGAGCTGGTGGCCATCGCCGATGCGCTGGAGCTGCGTTATCCGGAGCTGCCGCTGTACTTCGACCTGGGCGAGTTGCGCGGCTACAACTATCACACCGGCGTGGTGTTCGCGGCCTTCGTGCCGGGTGAGGGCGGTGCCATCGCTCAGGGTGGTCGTTATGACGATACCGGCGCGGTATTCGGTCGTGCGCGCCCAGCTACTGGCTTCTCCACGGACCTGAAGACCTTGGTAACCCTGGGTGACATGCGTGTGGATGAGGCGGTCAGCGGTGTCTGGGCGCCGGACAATCATGATCTCTATCTGTGGCAGGCCGTTCGTCGTCTGCGTGGTGAAGGCGAGCGCGTGGTGCAGGCGCTGCCCGGGCAGAGCGAGGCGGATGCGCGCGAAGCAGGCTGTGATCGTCTGCTGACGCTGCGCGATGGACGTTGGCAGGTGGCGCCCCTGGCGTCCTGAATTCATTTTCGCCGGCCCGCGGCCGGCATCGAAGCTTGCGCGAAGAGGACAAGTTTATGGGTAAGAATGTCGTCGTCCTGGGCACCCAATGGGGTGATGAGGGCAAGGGCAAGATCGTCGACCTGCTCACCGAGCAGGCCGCTGCAGTCGTGCGTTATCAGGGCGGTCACAACGCTGGCCACACCCTGGTGATCAACGGTGAGAAGACCGTCCTGCACCTGATTCCGTCTGGCATCCTGCGTGCTGGCGTCGAGTGTCTGATCGGCAACGGTGTGGTCGTCGCTCCCGATGCTCTGATGAGCGAAATCACCAAGCTGGAAGAGAAGGGTGTACCGGTGCGTGAGCGCCTGCGTATCAGCCCGGCCTGCCCCCTGATCCTGTCCTATCACGTGGCGCTGGACCAGGCGCGCGAAAAGGCCCGCGGTGATGCCAAGATCGGCACCACCGGTCGCGGTATCGGCCCGGCTTACGAAGACAAGGTCGCGCGTCGCGGCCTGCGCGTCGGTGACCTGTTCCACCGCGAGCGTTTCGCTGCCAAGCTGGGCGAGCTGCTGGATTACCACAATTTCCAGCTGGTCAATTTCTACAAAGAGCCGGCCATCGACTTCCAGAAAACCCTGGATGAATGCATGGAATACGCCGAGCTGCTCAAGCCGATGATGGCTGACGTCACTGCCGTGCTGCATGACCTGCGTCGTAGCGGCCGCGACATCATGTTCGAAGGTGCCCAGGGTTCGCTGCTGGACATCGACCATGGCACCTACCCCTACGTGACCAGCTCCAACACCACCGCTGGCGGTATCGCCACCGGCTCCGGTTTCGGTCCGTTGTACCTGGACTACATCCTCGGTATCACCAAGGCCTACACCACCCGTGTCGGTTCCGGCCCGTTCCCGACCGAGCTGTTCGATGATGTTGGCGCCTTCCTCGCCAAGCGTGGTCACGAGTTCGGCGCGACCACCGGTCGTGCCCGTCGTTGCGGCTGGTTCGATGCGGTGATCCTGCGTCGCGCCATCGAGATCAACAGCATCTCCGGTCTGTGCCTGACCAAGCTGGACGTGCTCGACGGTCTGGAAACCATCCGTATCTGCACCGGCTACAAGGACGCCAACGGCCAGGTGCTGGTCGATGCGCCGACCGACGCCGACAGCTACATTGGCCTGCAGCCGGTCTACGAGGAAATGCCGGGCTGGAGCGAATCTACCCTGGGCGCCAAGACCCTGGAAGACCTGCCGGCCGCTGCTCGTGCCTACATCAAGCGTGTGGAAGAGCTGGTTGGTGCGCCGATCGACATCATCTCTACTGGCCCGGATCGCAACGAGACCATCGTGCTGCGTCATCCGTTTGCCTGATCGAGATGCTCTCGAGTCGCACAGGAGCCGCCTTCGGGCGGCTTTTTTGTGTCCGTCCGTAGGGGCGCTCCTGCATAGGAGCTGGGCATGCGCTTTGCTTATATTCAATAAATCCCGGAAGTCGCCGTTATAGCTATTACGGTTGTTGAGGAGTGTCCCCAGTGTTCGCCATCGTTTCCATGTTGCGTAGCCGTCTGTTGCGCCCGGTGTTCGTCGCGCTTGGTCTGGCCATGTTGGTGCAGGTCGGTTTGGCTGTTTGGCTGATGCGCGCCTCGGTCGACGGAATGGTCGAGGATCTGGCGCAGCGCCTGGGTGGTGAGAGCCGCCGTCTTGGCGAAGAGCTGAACATGGCTGAGCGCGAGATGAGCCAGGGTCTTGCGGCGTTGGCGAGCAGTACCCGCACTCGCCTGGGTGAAGGGCTTTCTGGCCAGTTGAAGACTGAGCAGGCGCAACTGCGTGTGGTGCTCGAGGGCAATCTCAAGCAGTCCGGCCAGGCGCTGGCGCAATTGCTGGCCGGGGTGGCGCCGAAGTCCATCTGGGATCTGGATATTCCTGCGCTCACTGCGCTTACCCGAATCGCCCAGCAGGATCCGGCGGTGTTGTTCGCCATCATCTATGACGCCGATGGTCAGCGCCTGACGCGCAACTTCAATCGCAGTAACGCGCAGGTGCGTGAGCTCGTCGCTGCCGGGCAGGGTGGCTCGCCGCTGGAGAAGCTGGTGGATGCGGCTTCGCGTGATCCGCGTGTTTATGTGGTCGAGGCTGATATCAATCCAATGGGCTCGCGCATCGGCAAGGTGCAGATGGGCCTGTCGCTGGATGTGGTGGAAAAGGAGCTGGCCGCTCTGGACGGCCGCTTTGCGTCTTTGGTCAGTGGCGCTGGTGAGTTGGTCGATAGCAGTCTGGCCGGCGCTTCCGAAGAGGCAACCGGTGCGCTACGCGAGCGTCTGCAGTCGGCCGAGCGTTACACCCAGGAAATGGCACGCAACGGTGGTGAGTCGGTGCGCGTGGCGGCGGATTCGCTGCGCTGGAACATCGCCCTCGGCCTTTTGATCGTCGGGGCGCTGGCAATGCTGGTGGTCGCCCTTGTGTTGGGTTGGCGAGTGCTGAGTCGCTTGCGCCTGCTTAGTGCGGCGCTCAATGATCTGGCGGCGGGCGAGGGCGATTTGACGCGGCGTGTGAGCATCGACAGTCAGGACGAGGTCGGCGAAATGGCCGATGCCGTCAATCGCTTCATCGCCAAGCTGCAGCCCATCGTGCGAGAGTCGGGCGAGGTGGCGTTGCGCACGGGTGAGCAGATTCGCAGCCTGACTCAGCGCGGCGTGGCAGCCGAGGCCGCGGCCGGCCGGCAGCGCGATGAAGTTGCTGGCAGCCTGCAGGCGTTGGCGCAAATGGCCGACGAGGCGCAGGCGGAAAGCCAGGCCATGCAGGATGCGCTGCAGCGCGTCGACACCATCCGCCAGGCGGCGCACGAGAACGCGGTTATCGCTCAGCGCCTGTCCACGTTGATCGAGGGCTTGGTGGCGCGGGTGGCCGATGGTTCGGCGGTGATCGAACGGCTGGCCAAGCAGAGCGAACAGATCGAGGTGGTGCTGACGGTGATTCAGTCAATTGCCGAGCAGACCAACCTGCTTGCGCTCAATGCCGCCATCGAGGCGGCGCGCGCCGGCGAAAGTGGTCGCGGGTTTGCCGTGGTGGCTGACGAGGTGCGTGCGCTGGCGAGCAAGACTCAGCAGTCCACCGGCGATATCCAGACCCATATCGCTGCCCTGCAGCGTGGCGCACAGGAGGCGGTTGCCGCCATCGCCCAGGCGGGCGCGCAAGGCGGTGAAGGTCTGCAGGTGCTGCGTGACAGTGCACGCCTGCAGCACTCGGTGCAGCAGTCGGTGGATGAAGTGCATGGCGCCATCAATGCAGCGACCCAGGCGGCGGCACATCAGGCGCAAGGGGCGGGAGCGGTACGCGGGCGTGTCGAAACCATCCATGCCGAAGCGCAGCGTGCGGCCGAGGCAGTGGCGGCGATTGCCGGCAACGCAAGAGCGCTGGACGAGCTGGCTGCGCAGCTCAAGGCCAGTCTGGGGCAGTTCAAAGTGTAGGGTGCGCTGTGCGCGCCTCGCTGCTCTAAGGTCTTGGCGGGTGCTCGCGGCGGCGCACCCTGCGAGGTGGCACGCTTTTTCGTGGACAATAAAAAACCGAGCCATTGGCTCGGTTTTTTGAAATTTGGTGCCCAGGAGAAGACTCGAACTTCCACGACCGTTAAGTCACTGATACCTGAAACCAGCGCGTCTACCAATTCCGCCACCTGGGCACTACAGCAATGTTCGTCGTTACCGACACGGAGCGTTGCATCCGTTTATTTGCAAAGTGGGTTATCAAGCCACTTCACGAAATTTGGTGCCCAGGAGAAGACTCGAACTTCCACGACCGTTAAGTCACTGATACCTGAAACCAGCGCGTCTACCAATTCCGCCACCTGGGCACAGAAACCGATGAATCATCATCTGCTTCGTGTTACAACGTCTGCTCGACGCTGTGGGCGCGAACTATACGGGCGGGCATTTACCTTGTAAACCCCTGACCCCAAAAAAATTATTGTCGCCGGAAAAGCTGCCTTGAATGACGTTTTCGCGCTTCAATAGGCAGATGGCATACACCTCTATAGATAAGCACAGGTAATCCTCCTTACATGGCCGATTGGCAATCCCTCGATCCCGAGGCCGCCCGCGAGGCGGAAAAATACGACAACCCCATCCCCAGCCGTGAGCTGATCCTTTCGCATCTGGCCGAGCGCGGTGCGCCTGCCAGCCGTGAGCAACTGGTCGAAGAGTTCGGTTTGCATACCGAAGATCAGCTTGAAGCTCTGCGACGCCGACTGCGCGCAATGGAGCGTGACGGGCAGCTCATCTATACCCGTCGTGGCACTTACGCCCCGGTGGACAAGCTCGACCTGATCTGCGGTCGCATCAGCGGCCACCGCGACGGCTTTGGCTTCCTCGTGCCGGACGATGGCAGTGACGACCTGTTCCTCAGCCCGGCGCAGATGCGCCTGGTGTTCGACCGAGATCGCGCGTTGGTGCGGGTGGCGGGTTTCGATCGGCGCGGCCGTCGTGAGGGCGGCATCGTCGAGGTGATCGAACGCGCTCATGAGAGCATCGTTGGCCGGTACTACGAAGAGAACGGCATCGGTTTCGTCGTCGCCGACAATCCCAAGATTCAGCAGGAAGTGCTGGTCACCCCGGGGCGCACTGCCGGTGCGCGCATCGGTCAGTTCGTCGAGATCAAGATCACTCACTGGCCTACGCAGCGTTTCCAGCCGCAGGGCGACATCGTCGAAGTGATCGGCAACTACATGGCGCCGGGCATGGAGATCGACGTCGCGCTGCGCAGCTACGACATCCCGCACGTCTGGCCCGAGGCGGTGGTCAAGGAAGCGCGCAAGCTCAAGCCCGAAGTGGATGAGAAGGACAAGGAGAAGCGTGTCGACCTGCGCCATCTGCCTTTCGTCACCATCGACGGCGAAGACGCCCGCGACTTCGACGATGCCGTGTACTGCGAGAAGAACAGCAGCCGCTGGAAGTTGTTCTCCGGTGGCTGGAAACTCTATGTCGCCATCGCCGACGTCTCGCACTACGTCAGGGTCGGCTCGGCGCTGGACGCCGAGGCGGTCGAGCGCGGCAACTCGGTGTACTTCCCCGAGCGCGTCGTGCCGATGCTCCCGGAGGAATTGTCCAACGGCCTGTGCTCGCTCAATCCGCATGTCGATCGCCTGGCCATGGTCTGCGAAATGACCATGTCCAAGAGTGGCCAGATGGTCGACTACAAGTTCTACGAGGCGGTGATCCATTCCCACGCACGTCTGACCTACAACAAGGTCAGCCTGATGCTGGAAGATCCCAAGAGCAGCGAGGGCAAGTCCCTGCGCAGCGAATACAAGGAAGTCCTGCCGCACCTCAATCAGCTCTATGCCCTGTATCAGGTGCTGGTAGCCGCTCGTCACGAGCGTGGTGCCATCGACTTCGAGACGCAGGAAACACGTATCGTCTTCGGTACCGACCGCAAGATCGACGAAATCCGTCCGACCCAGCGCAACGATGCGCACAAGCTGATCGAGGAGTGCATGCTGGCCGCCAACGTGGCCACTGCGCGCTTCATGCAGGATCACGAGGTCCCGTCGCTGTATCGCGTGCACGATGGCCCGCCGCCGGAGCGCCTGGAGAAGCTCAAGGCTTTCCTCGGTGAGCTGGGGCTGTCGCTGCAGCGTGGCAAGTCCAAGGATGGTCCGTCACCCAAGGACTATCAGCGCCTGCTGGAAAGCATCCGCGAGCGCCCGGACTATCACCTGATCCAGACCGTGATGCTGCGCTCGCTGAGCCAGGCGGTGTACAGCGCGCAGAACGAAGGGCACTTCGGTCTCAATTACGAGGCTTACACCCACTTCACCTCGCCGATCCGTCGTTATCCCGACCTGCTGGTGCACCGCGCCATTCGCAGCGTGATCCGTTCCAAGCGCGACACCAAGCACGTGGAGCGTGCCGGCGCGGCAATCATGCCCAAGGCACGCATCTATCCGTACGACGAAGCGACCCTGGAAAAACTCGGTGAGCAGTGCTCGATGACCGAGCGCCGTGCCGACGAAGCGACCCGCGACGTGGTCAACTGGCTCAAGTGCGAGTTCATGCAGGATCGTGTTGGTGAGACCTTCGCCGGTGTGATCACGGCGGTAACCGGTTTCGGCATCTTCGTCGAGCTGCGCGACATCTACGTCGATGGCCTGGTGCACGTGACCGCGCTGCCGGCCGACTACTACCACTTCGATCCGGTTCACCATCGCCTGTCCGGCGAGCGCAGCGGCCGCAGCTTCCGCCTCGGCGACAGCGTCGAGGTCAAGGTGATGCGCGTCGATCTGGATGAGCGCAAGATCGACTTCGAGCTGAGCCAGGACAAGGCCGGCAAGGGTGATGATGCACGTCGCGGCGGCAAACCGAGCGGCATGGGCAATACCGACGTGCAGAAAAGCCGGGACGTGAAAAAGGCGCTGTTGGCTGGCGCCAAGGCCGGCAAGGGTGCCAGTGGCAAAGGAGCTGCCGGCAAGTCGGCGAGCAAGCCGGCCGGTGGTGCGCGCAAAGGCTCCGGACATGGCGACAGTGCTCCGCCACCTGCCGGTAAGCCGCGCAAGCGTAAGGCCAAGTCATGAGTGATCTGGAAAAGATCTACGGCGTACATGCCGTAGAAGCCATGCTGCGTCATCACCCCAAGCGGGTGAAGCAGGTCTGGCTGGCCGATGGTCGCAGTGATCCTCGGGTGCAGCCCTTGCTGGAGCTGGCTGCGCAGTCTCGCGTAAAAGTAGGTCAGTGCGAGCGCCGTGAGATGGATGCCTGGGTCGAGGGTGTGCACCAGGGTGTGGTTGCCGATGTCAGCCCCAGTCAGGTCTGGGGCGAGGCGATGCTCGAGGAGTTGCTCGATCGCTGCGAAGGCCCGCCTTTGCTGCTGGTGCTCGATGGCGTGACCGACCCGCACAACCTGGGGGCCTGCCTGCGTACGGCGGACGCTGCCGGTGCGTTGGCGGTGATCGTGCCCAAGGACAAATCGGCAACCCTCAACGCCACGGTACGCAAAGTGGCTTGCGGTGCTGCCGAGGTGATTCCGCTGGTGGCGGTGACCAACCTGGCGCGCAGCCTGGAGAAGTTGCAGCAGCGCGGCCTGTGGGTGGTGGGTACGGCCGGTGAGGCCGAGCTTGAGGTCTATCAGCAGGACATGACCGGGCCAACGGTGCTGGTCATGGGCGCCGAGGGCAAGGGCATGCGCCGTTTGACGCGCGAGCATTGCGATTACCTGGTCAAGCTGCCCATGAGCGGCAGTGTCAGTAGTCTCAACGTCTCGGTTGCCACCGGTGTCTGCCTGTTCGAGGCAGTGCGCCAGCGTCAGGCCCAGCGCAAGGGCTGACTGTTCAAATAATCGCCAATTCGTCTTGCGTACGGCAGGGGGCTTCTCTAGAATGGCGCCCCTTGCTGTGACGGCAGGCCTTTTCGCGCCTACCGCCTGGCAAGCTCATCACGAGAAAAACCCACTCCTTGCCTGACCACCTTAGTTGGCAGGCTACAACCCGTAAGGAGCATTTATGCGTCATTACGAAATCATCTTTCTGGTTCACCCGGACCAGAGCGAGCAAGTCGGCGGCATGGTCGAGCGTTACACCAAGCTGATCGAAGAAGACGGTGGCAAGATTCACCGCCTGGAAGATTGGGGCCGTCGTCAGCTGGCTTACGCCATCAACAACGTCCACAAAGCCCACTACGTGATGCTCAACGTAGAGTGCACCGGCAAGGCCCTGGCCGAGCTGGAAGACAACTTCCGCTACAACGACGCCGTGATCCGTAACCTGGTCATCCGTCGCGACGAGGCCGTCACTGGCCAGTCCGAGATGCTGAAGGCCGAAGAAAACCGCAGTGAGCGCCGCGAGCGTCGTGAACGTCCTGAAAACGCCGAGTCCAACGACGGCGATGACAGCGACAGCAACGACAGCGACAACGCTGACGAGTAATCCACGGATCTATTGAGGAGCCAATCACATGGCACGTTTCTTCCGTCGTCGTAAATTCTGCCGCTTCACCGCTGAAGACGTGAAAGAGATCGATTTCAAAGATCTCAACACCCTGAAAGCCTACATCTCGGAGACCGGCAAAATCGTTCCTAGCCGTATCACCGGTACCAAGGCTCGTTATCAGCGTCAGCTGGCCACCGCTATCAAGCGCGCCCGCTTCCTGGCCCTGCTGCCCTACACCGACAGCCACGGCCGCTGAGACCGGACAGTCGACAAGAGTTAAGGAATAGATCGCATGCGCGCCCTGGCTGAATACATCATGCGCGGCCGTATGCAGGCCACCCTTGTGGTGGTGGGATCGGCCATTGTGCCGTTGTTTGTCTGGTTGGGCGCAGCTGCAGGTAGCTTGGTGCTACTGCGCAGAGGCTTGAGTGATGCGCTCGGTATTATGATCTGGGCAGTATTGCCAGCAGCTTACATCTGCTACCTCGGTGATCCGAGTGTGCTGATGGTGCTGTTGGGTACGCTGGTACTGGCGCAGGTTCTGCGCAGCAGTGCTTCCTGGGTTCGAGTTCTCATGGCGTTGGTGCCAGTCGGCGTAGTGTTTGCGCTGGTGGTAAGCGTAGCGTTCGTTGAAAACCTTGAGACGATGGCCGAGGTTTTTCGACAGGCTCTGACTGAACTGCCAGCGCAATCCGCTGGGGGCCCAAGCAGTGAGCAGCTCCAGAACATTCAACAGGCATCGCTTGTACCGCTCCTGGGCGGCTTTATGACGTTTTCGTTGTTGACGACGAGCGTCCTAAGTCTGGCTTTGGCGCGTTACTGGCAGGCGTCGTTATACAACCCGGGCGGTTTTGGTAAGGAGTTTCGCCAAATCCGCCTACCGGTGCCGCTAGCGCTTGCGTTGATCGCAAGTGTGTTCTTGGCGCCGTCATTGCTCGGGGATGCAGGGTGGGCGTTTACGCTGATCTGCATGCTGCCGCTGATGCTAGCTGGTCTGGCGTTGGGGCATGGTCTGATTGCGATGAAGCAGCTGTCGAGTTTTTGGTCGATAGGGTTGTATGTGGCGTTACTGGTGGCCGGAAACCTGATCTGTTTGTTAGCCGTTGTCGACAGTCTGTTTGATTTTCGCGGTCGCCTGGCGCGCAAGAACGGCCCGGGCTCTGCGAACGGTGAAGGTTAAAAGTTAAGAGGTAAGACCCAAATGGAAGTCATCCTGCTGGAAAAAATCGCCAATCTGGGCAACCTGGGCGACAAAGTGAACGTTAAAGCCGGTTACGGCCGTAACTTCCTGCTGCCGCAAGGCAAAGCTACCGCTGCCACCGAAGCCAACGTTGCTGCTTTCGAAGCACGTCGCGCCGAGCTGGAAAAAGCTGCTGCCGAGAAGAAAGCTTCCGCTGAATCTCGCGCTGCTCAGCTGGCTGAGCTGGAAGTCACCATCACCGCCACCGCTGGCGATGAAGGCAAGCTGTTCGGTTCCATCGGTACCCACGACATCGCTGACGCCCTGACCGCCTCCGGCGTTGAAGTGGCCAAAGCTGAAGTTCGTCTGCCGAACGGCACCATTCGCCAGGTTGGCGAATACGACGTAGCTGTGCACCTGCACACCGACGTCGAAGCCACCGTCAAGGTGGTCGTGGTCGCTGCTTAATCAAGTAGCCGCCAAGCGGACTTGCGCTGTAGCGTAGGTCTGCTGACAATCGGGCACGGTATCGCTCTGCGATCCGTGCCCTTTGTTTTTCTATCGCAGCATTTTCTCCCCGAGCCTATGAACGACATCAGCATTCCCGAGCAATACGACCTGCAGACTGCCGCCCTGAAAGTGCCGCCGCACTCCATCGAGGCGGAACAGGCGGTGCTTGGCGGCTTGATGCTCGACAACAATGCCTGGGAGCGTGTGCTCGATGGTGTGTCGGATGTCGATTTCTATCGCCATGACCACCGGCTGATCTTCCGCGCCATCTTCAAATTGGCCGAGCGTAACGAACCCTTCGACGTGGTGACTCTGTCCGAGCAGTTGGACAAGGAGGGGCAGCTGTCGCAGGTCGGCGGCCTGGCCTATCTCGCCGAGCTGGCGAAGAACACGCCGTCGGTGGCCAACATCAAGGCCTATGCGCAGATCATTCGTGAGCGCGCCACGCTACGCAAACTGATCAGCATCAGCAACGACATTGCCGACAGCGCCTACGCCCCAGAGGGCCGTACCGGCGAGGAAATTCTCGACGAAGCGGAGCGTCTGATCTTCCAGATTGCCGAGGACCGCCCCAAGACAGGCGGGCCGGTGGGCATCAACGACATCCTGGTCAAGGCCATCGACCGCATCGACACGCTGTTCAACAACGGCGACGCGATCACCGGTCTGTCCACCGGTTTCGATGACCTGGATAACCTGACCAGTGGCCTGCAGCCGGCCGACATGATCATCGTCGCTGGTCGTCCGTCGATGGGTAAGACCACCTTCGCCATGAACCTGGTGGAAAACGCCCTGATGCGTAGCGACAAGGCGATTCTCGTCTACTCGCTGGAGATGCCGTCGGAATCCATCGTGATTCGTATGCTCGCATCCTTGGGGCGTATCGATCAGACCAAGGTACGTGCCGGCCAACTCGACGACGATGACTGGCCGCGTCTGACCAGCGCAGTCAACCTGCTCAACGACCGTAAGCTGTTCATCGACGATACCGCCGGTATTTCTCCGAGCGAGATGCGCGCGCGTACTCGCCGCCTGGCGCGCGAGCACGGCGAAATCGGCCTGATCATGGTCGACTACCTGCAACTGATGCAGATTCCCGGCTCCAGCGGCGACAGCCGGGTCAACGAGATCTCCGAGATCTCGCGCTCGCTCAAGGGCTTGGCCAAGGAGTTCAACTGCCCGGTCATCGCCCTTTCACAGCTCAACCGTGGTCTGGAGCAGCGTCCCAACAAGCGCCCGATCAACTCCGACTTGCGTGAGTCCGGTGCAATCGAGCAGGACGCCGACATCATCATGTTCGTGT
Organism: Pseudomonas sp. EggHat1; assembly: GCF_014892995.1. Taxonomy (NCBI): domain Bacteria; kingdom Pseudomonadati; phylum Pseudomonadota; class Gammaproteobacteria; order Pseudomonadales; family Pseudomonadaceae; genus Pseudomonas; species Pseudomonas sp. EggHat1. Next base: position 551,130 of record NZ_JACKQK010000001.1, on the reverse strand, counting down.
ACCGCGATGAGGTGTATCACCCCGAGACCGAGTACAAGGGTGTGGCCGAGATCATCATCGGCAAGCAGCGTAACGGCCCGCTGGGTACGGCGCGCCTGGCGTTCCTAGGCAAGTATTCGCGCTTCGAGAACCTGGCGCCGGGTAGCTACCAGTTCGAGGACGAATAACCGCGCGCGAGCAGTGTAGGAGCGAGCCCGGCTCGCGTATCACGCAGCTCTGTAGCCCGGATGAAATCCGGGACTCGCGGCGCAGAAGCCCCCGGACTGCATCCGGGCTACGCTCTGGATCAATGAAAACGGGTGCCCAGCGGTTAAGATGGGCGCCCGTTTTTCGTTCAGGCCTTCTGTCATGCGTCCGCTTGCCGCCATCGTCGACCTCTCCGCCATCGCTCATAACTACGCCGTCGCCAAGCGCTGCGCGCCCGGGCGCCAGGCCTTCGCCGTGGTCAAGGCCAATGCCTACGGGCATGGCGTGCGTGAGGTGGTGACGGCGTTGCGCGAGGTTGCCGACGGCTTTGCCGTGGCCTGTCTGGAGGAGGCGGCCGAGGTGCGCGCCATGCATGACAAGGCGCGCATCCTGCTGCTCGAGGGCTGCTTCGAGGCCAGTGAATACGCCATCGCCGCGCAGCTGGGTCTGGATGTGGTGGTGCAGAGCGCGGCGCAGGCCGAGGCGCTAATTGCCGCAGAGTTGGCGCGTCCGCTCAACATCTGGCTCAAGCTCGACTCCGGCATGCATCGCCTCGGTTTCGACGCCGCCAGTCTGCGCCATTGGCATGCGCAGCTGGAAGACGCCGCCCAGGTCGCCGAACTCAACCTGCTCAGCCACTTCGCCTGCGCCGACGAGCGCGGCCATGCGCTGACCGAACAGCAGCTCGAGCGTTTTCTCGATCTGCTGGATCTGGATTTCAATCATCGCTCACTGGCCAACTCGGCGGCCGTGCTGACCATTCCTGCGGCGCATATGGACTGGCTGCGCCCCGGCATCATGCTCTACGGTGCTACGCCGTTCGCCGAGCTGAGTGCACGCGAGCTAGGGTTGAAACCGGCCATGACTCTGGCCGCGCGGGTGATCGCCGTGCGTGAGGTGGCCGTCGGTGAAAGCGTTGGTTATGGCGCGACCTGGGTTGCCGAGCGACCTTCGCGTATTGCCACGGTCAGCTGCGGTTATGCCGATGGTTATCCGCGCCATGCGCCCAGCGGCACGCCGGTGCTGGTCGAGGGACAGCGTGTCGGGCTGGCAGGCAGGGTGTCGATGGACATGCTGGCGGTGGATATCACGGATCTGCCTGAGGTCGACATCGATTCGCCGGTGGAACTATGGGGCAGCAATCTTCCGGTGGATGAAGTAGCGTCAGCCAGCGGCACCATTGGCTACGAATTGCTGAGCAAAGTCACCGCTCGAGTGCCGCGGCGCTATATCGGCTAGCAGGATCTCGGGTAGGGCGGGTGCAACCCGCTATCGGCAGCCTGGCGGGTTGCGCCCGCCCTACGGGACTAGGCCAGGCCGCTGGGGACTTTCAGTACATCCAGCTCCAGGCAGGCCTGTTCGCTGAGCTCGCCATCGTCGCCATGCACGCGCGAACCGGAGCGACCCAGTTCCTTTACCCGGTAAAGGGCCATGTCTGCCGCCTTGTACAGCCCGGTGAAATTCTTCGCATGGCGCGGATAGAGCGCTACGCCGATGCTGATGGTCACGCGCAGGCGTTCGGCACCGTAGTGCACCGGCGTGGATAGTTCTGCCAGCAGGCGTTCGGCGATCTCCCGGGCCTGGCTTTCGGCATCGCTGCCGCAGATAAGGGCGGCGAATTCATCGCCGCCCAGGCGGGCAACTGCATCACCGGCGCGAACGTGCTCGCGCAGGCGCTTGGCGATCACCTGCAGCATCAGATCACCGGCGGCGTGGCCAAAACGGTCATTGATCGGCTTGAAGTGATCCAGGTCGATCAGCAGCAACGCCACGCTCTCCTTGTGCCGCTCGGCGTGAGCCAGGGCCGACTCGCAGCGCTCGACCAGATAGCGTCGGTTGGGCAGTTCGGTCAGCGAGTCATGGAAGGCGGCGTGCTGCAGTTCGCGTTCGCGGTCGCGGAGCTGTTCGTTGGTCGCGGCCAGCTCGGCGGTACGTGCGGTCACTGCAGCTTGCAGTTCGTCAGCGCTGGCCTGCAGTTGCGCCAGGCGTGCGGTTTTCTCACGATCGGCCTGTTGCAGGGCAACGGCGCGCTCCTGCTTGAGTATCTGGATGCGATAAGCCAGGGCGAAGGAGAACAGGATGGATTCGGCTGCCACGGCCAGCGGGAATACGTAGGCGTTCCATTCGGCCGGTTGCAGCACCCCGGTAGTGCGCAGCAGCAGGATGGCGACGCTGCCCAGGACCAGACCATAACCATAGAGATACAGCTGGGCCGGGAAGAACCCCTGGCGCCAGCGGATCACGGCGCTGCCCAGGGCGGCGGGGATGCTGGTCAGCGACAGCAGGGCGATGGCCCAGGCCGCGAGGTATCGTTGATCGAACAGGGTCAGGGCGATAGCGATGAGATAGACCACGCAGGCCATGTTCAGCAGGTGATGCGCCCAGCGAACGTAAACGCGCGTCTGCAGCAGCGTCTGGGTGAAGCGGCTGGCGAACAGTCCCCACAACGACGGCAAGGTGATGCGGTCGAGCCACGCCGGCACCGGGTGGTTGGGCCACAGGTACTGCGCGCCATGACCAGTCATGCTCATGATGAACAGCAGGGCGAAGGCGGTGGTCAGCACGTACCAGAAATAGGCCTTGTCGCGCAGCGAGATGAGGATGAACAGGTTGTACAGCAGCAGTGCGAAGACCACGCCATAGATGGCACCGAGCGCAAGGTTCTCGCGGGCTGCCAGCTGTTCTAGGTCATCAAGTTGCCAGATGCGCAGCGGGAAGGAGTTGCCCGCCGGGTCGAAGGCGCGCAGGTAGAAGGTCGTTGGCTGTTCACTCAGGGTTGGCAGGTCGAACACCATGCGTCGGTAGGGGTGGTCGCGGTTCTCGCTGAAGGCGACGCGCTCACCGGATTGACGCACCAGCCAGCCGCCCTGGCCGTCGGGCTGGTAGAGCTGCAGGTCGAGTTGGGTCACCGAGCCCACTTCCAGCACCCAGCGGGCAGGGGCACGCATATCGCGTTGCAGGGTGAGCTTGATCCACCAGGGATTGAGGCTCTGACCGACACTGGCACGGCCATTGGCGGGTTGAAAGCGCGACTGCAGCTCAGGGGCGGCAAGGTCATCGATGGTCAGGGTGCCCTGAGCGTCTTCCAGCAGCTCGATATGCGCATTGAGCGGCATGCCGCTGCTGGCGTCGGTAAGCACCACGGACGCCGTTGCCAGGCCCGTGGTCGACAGTCCGAGCAGAAGAGCGAGCAGAAAGACGAAACGCTGCAGCATAGGTGTCCTGGAGACGGCTGACCGAGTAATTGAGTATATGCACAGGATTGTTATCGGACGAAAACAAATATGGCGTAAGGCTACTGCAGGAAGATGTCTGATTTTCTGTCCTTTCTTTGCCGAAGCCGGTTCTGTGCAAGCGCCGCTAACCAGGCGGGTTAGCCAGCCCCGTGCTTGAGCGTTTATCGCAGTGCGTGGGGACGCTATTAAACCCAGCGCTTTAGTCTGGTTTGGTCAATATTTGTGCTATTATCCGCGCCCCTCGTGATAGCCAATTGATCAAAAAATATGCAAGCCGCCAAGCCGCTGTTCGACTATCCCAAGTACTGGGCCGAGTGTTTCGGGCCTGCGCCCTTCCTGCCGATGAGCCGGGAAGAGATGGATCAGCTCGGCTGGGACAGCTGCGACATCATCATCGTCACCGGTGACGCCTACGTCGATCATCCTTCGTTCGGCATGGCCATCATCGGTCGCCTGCTCGAAGCCCAGGGCTTTCGTGTGGGCATCATTGCCCAGCCGGATTGGCGCAGCAAAGACGACTTCATGAAGCTCGGCGAGCCGAACCTGTTTTTCGGCGTCGCCGCCGGCAACATGGACTCGATGATCAACCGCTACACCGCTGACAAGAAAGTTCGCTCCGACGACGCCTATACGCCTGGCGGCCTGGCTGGCAAACGCCCGGATCGCGCCAGCCTGGTCTACAGCCAGCGCTGCAAGGAAGCCTACAGCCACGTGCCGGTGGTGCTGGGCGGCATCGAGGCATCCTTGCGCCGTATTGCCCATTACGACTACTGGCAGGACAAGGTCCGTCGTTCGATCCTGATGGACGCCACCGCCGACATCCTGCTCTACGGCAACGCCGAGCGCGCGGTGGTCGAGATCGCCCAGCGTCTGTCGCGTGGCGAGCAGGTCGAAACCATCAGCGATGTACGCGGTACGGCTTTCATCCGTCGCGATACGCCCGAAGGCTGGTATGAGGTCGACTCCACCCGTATCGACCGTCCGGGCCGCGTCGACAAGATCATCAACCCCTACGTCAATACGCAGGACACCGAGGGCTGTGCCATCGAGCAGGCCAAAGGTGAGGTTGAAGACCCCAACGAAGCCAAGGTGGTGCAGATTCTCGACAGCCCGCGCATGACCCGCGACAAGACGGTGATCCGTCTGCCGTCCTTCGAGAAAGTGCGTAACGACCCGGTGCTCTATGCCCACGCCAACCGTGTGCTGCACCTGGAAACCAACCCGGGCAACGCCCGCGCGCTGGTGCAGAGGCATGGCGAGGTGGACGTGTGGTTCAACCCGCCACCCATCCCCATGACCACCGAGGAAATGGACTACGTGTTCGGCATGCCCTATGCGCGGGTGCCGCACCCGGCGTACGGCAAGGAGAAGATTCCGGCCTACGAAATGATCCGGTTCTCGGTGAACATCATGCGCGGCTGCTTCGGCGGCTGTACCTTCTGCTCGATCACCGAGCACGAGGGACGCATCATTCAGAACCGCTCGCACGAGTCGATCATCCGCGAGATCGAGGAGATGCGCGACAAGGTGCCGGGCTTCACTGGCGTGGTCTCCGACCTCGGCGGGCCAACTGCCAACATGTACCGCATCGCCTGCAAGGACCCGGAGATCGAGAAGCACTGCCGCAAGCCGTCGTGCGTGTTCCCGGGCATCTGCGAGAACCTCAATACCGACCACTCGTCCTTGATCGAGCTGTACCGCAAGGCTCGCGCGCTGCCGGGCGTGAAGAAGATCCTGATCGCCTCCGGTCTGCGCTATGACCTGGCCGTGGAGTCGCCGGAGTACGTCAAGGAACTGGTCACCCATCACGTCGGCGGCTACCTGAAGATCGCCCCGGAGCACACCGAGCGTGGCCCGCTGGACAAGATGATGAAACCGGGGATCGGCAGCTACGACCGCTTCAAGCAGATGTTCGAGAAGTACTCGAAGGAGGCGGGCAAGGAGCAGTACCTGATCCCGTACTTCATCGCTGCGCACCCGGGCACCACCGACGAGGACATGATGAACCTCGCCCTGTGGCTCAAGCGCAATGGCTTCCGTGCTGACCAGGTACAGGCCTTCTACCCGTCGCCGATGGCTACGGCCACCGCCATGTATCACTCGGGCAAGAACCCGCTGCGTAAGGTCACCTACAAGAGCGACGGCGTCGAGATCGTCAAGAGCGATCAGCAGCGTCGCCTGCACAAGGCGTTTCTGCGCTATCACGATCCGAAAGGATGGCCGTTGCTGCGTGAGGCGCTGACGCGCATGGGGCGCAGTGATCTGATCGGCCCTGCCAAGCATCAACTGATTCCGGCTAACCAGCCAGCTGCTGACGATGGCTACCAGAGTGCGCGGCGCAAGAACTCCACGCCGGTCGGTAGCAAGAAGGCGGGTAATGCAGGCAAGATTCTCACTCAACATACGGGGCTGCCGCCGCGTGGCAGTGATGGCAGCAAGCCCTGGGACAAGCGTGAGCAGGCCAAAGCGGCGGCTGAGGCGCGTAACCAGCAAGCCGCGCGTGAACGTGCTGGCGCCGGTAAAGGCAAGGGCAAGAAGCCTGGGAAGAAGCCCGCAGTGCCGCGCTGAATCTCAGCAGCACTCACGAAAACGCCAGCACTGCGCTGGCGTTTTCGTTTCAGAAGCCCTGGCCAGCGCCTCCTAGGGTGGGTTTCAGCCCACCATCGTCGCCGTGACCTGCGGCTTGTCTCAGTCCGTGCTGAAGCGGCACGTCAGGTAGCGATTGCTCGGGCCATAGCGCAGGATCGACCACAAGCGCCTGAACAGATAAAACGGGTGGCTGCGGTAATACGCCAGTACGGCATTGCCGACGCCTTCCGAGCGATGCTGGCGTACCTCCTTTTTCTCCGACTTCTTGAATAGCCCGGAAAACTCCCAGCGCTGGATCTGTTCGAAACGCTCATGCGGGCGCAGCCCATGGCGGCTGAACAGGCGCGCGAAGCTGGCCGGGCTGAAGTCATGCAGGTGATGCGGGTTGCCGTCGAGTGTTGGTGTGGTCGGCACCGAGGCAATGATACGGCCACCCTGGGCCAGCAGTCGTACGAGGTTTTCTGCCAGGCGCAGCGGGTCCGGCAGATGCTCGATGGTTTCCAGGCTGACGATGCTGTCGAAGCCTGCGCTGTCGGCGAAGGTTTCGGCATTGGCGCACTGATAGCTCAGGTTGGGTCGTTGATAATTTGCCTGCGCATAGGCAATGGCTTCGGGATCGATGTCGATACCGGTGATCTGCTTGTCCGGATGCCGCTCGGCCAGCAATGCGCTGCCATAACCGCAGCCACACGCCATGTCGAGCACACGCGAGCCTGCCAGCGAGTCGCTGGCGAATGCGTAGCGCTGCATGTGCAAGTCGAGAGTGGCCAAGTCGGCGGCCAGGCGTTCATCCATCTTCAAGGGATAGATGCGTTCAAGGGTGTGCATGGCGGCCTGTCCTTGGGCTGCGATAGTGCTCGTAGTCTGTTGCTTCCTGGTGGGGGCTGCAAGCATCTCCCCTGGGTTCATGGTGTTGCTTGTGAGAGTTGGTTTGTCTATTTTTTGGCACTATAGTTCCAAAATATAAAAACAACAGTGGAGTCCCATCATGCGCCTTGCTGCTCCCTCGGTTATTGCTCTGTCCTTGCTGCTGACGGCATGCGGGGAGAGCGAAGCGCCGCCCGTGGCCAATCTCGACTTTCAGAAGCAGCTGCAGACGCAGCTGATCAAGGCCAAGCCGGGGGAGGTGGTCGAGATTCCCGCCGGCACCTGGCAGCTCGACCGCAGCTTGAGTCTCAAGGTCAGTGGCGTGACATTGCGCGGTGCTGGCATTGATCAGACCATCCTCAACTTCAAGGGGCAGAAATCCGGCGCCGAAGGGCTGCTGGTGAACGCCTCCGACTTCACCATCGAGGACCTGGCGCTGGAGGACACCAAGGGCGATGCGCTCAAGGTGGTCGGTGGCCAGAACATCATCATTCGTCGCGTGCGCACCGAGTGGACCAATGGCCCGGCTACCGAGAATGGTGCCTATGGCATCTATCCGGTACAGACCGAGAATGTGCTGATCGACGGCGTGGTGGCCATCGGTGCATCGGACGCCGGCATCTATGTGGGCCAGTCGCGCAACGTGGTGGTGCGCAACAGCCGTGCCGAGCGCAACGTCGCGGGCATCGAGATCGAGAACACCATCGGCGCCGACGTCTATGACAATGTCGCCATCGGCAATACCGGCGGCATTCTGGTGTTCAACATGCCCAACCTGCCGCAGCCAGGTCACACCACGCGGGTCTACCGCAACAAGGTCGAGAGCAACAACCACAAGAACTTCGGCCACCAGGGCACGCCGGTCGCCAGTGTCCCGGCGGGCTCTGGCGTGCTGGTCAACTCCAACGACAAAGTAGAGATCTTCGATAACGATATTGGCGACCACCGCACCGCCAACGTCATCGTCAGCAGCTACTTCAGCACCGGCTACACCGACCTCTCCACCGAGGCGGACTTCGATCCCTACCCGGAGGCCATTCATATCCATGGCAACCGCTTCGGACCTGGTGGCGACAGCCCCGATAACCTCGAGCTGAAAGCGCTGAGGCTGGCCAAGTTCGGTCTCAATGGCCGCCTGCCGGACATCCTCTGGGACGGCTACGTGAACCCCGAAAAGCTGGTCGATGGCAAACTACCGGCTGAGCTGGCCATCTGCATCGATAATGGTGATGCTGGCATCGTCAACGTCGACGGCCCCGGCGGCTACAAGAACATCAGCACGGACATTGAGCCACATCGCTGCGAGCTGCCCCGTCTTCCTGTCGTCGAGTTGCGCGCAGCTCTGGCCGAGGCAGGTGAGTAAGCATGAAGCACGCCTGGCTGTTGATTGCCGCCGTGCTGCTCGGCGCCTGTGAGCAAGCGCGCACGCCCCTTTATCTGCCCAGCAGTGAAGACTATCCGCAGAAGCTCAGCGCCTGGGGTGTGCTGCAGCAGCGTGACGGCCAGTTGCAGCCGGTCGGCGGTGTACAGCCCTACGATCTGAATACGCCGCTGTTCACCGATTATGCGCACAAGCTGCGTACGATCTGGCTGCCCGAAGGGCACCATGCTCGCTATGCCGAAGCACGTTTCGAATACCCCGTTGGCACCGTGCTGAGCAAAACCTTCTACTACCCGATCGATACCCAGGGCCGGCTGCAGCGTAGCGAGCAGCACGGTGCCGAGGCGGTGGAACTGAAGCGGGTGCGGCTGATCGAGACGCGCATCCTGCTGCGCCAGGAGCAGGGCTGGATCGCCCTTCCTTACATTTGGGACGAGGCGCAACGCGAGGCCACGCTGGACTGGGCTGGCGCCAGCTTCGATCTGCAACTGCATGATGAGGCCGGCGAGGTGCTGGCAGTCGACTATCAGGTGCCCGATGCCAACCAGTGCGCGGGGTGTCACGAGGAGCAGGCTGGCAAGGGTGTGCAACCCCTGGGGCCGAAGGCGCGCCATCTGAACAAGGATTTCGCCTACGCCGAGGGCGTGGCTAACCAGTTGTTGCACTGGCAGAACATCGGCTTCCTGCAAGGTATGCCGGCCGACATGGCCAGCGTTCAACGTAATGCCCTGTGGAGCGCGCCGCGCGAAGGGGAGAGCCTGGAGCATCAGGCACGCAGTTATCTGGATGCCAACTGCTCGCACTGCCATAACCGTGAAGGGCCGGGGCGTACCTCAGGTTTGTATCTCGATCCGGCTACGCCGTTGAGCATCGCCTATGGCCTGTGCAAGCAGCCAGTGGCTGCGGGCAAGGGCTCCGGTGATCGTCTGGTGGACATTCATCCCGGTGCACCAGAGAAGTCGGTGCTGAGCTTCCGCCTGCACAGCACCGACCCCAGCATCATGATGCCCGAACTGGGCCGCTCCACCTCCCACCGCGAAGGGCTGGAGGTGATCGACCGCTGGATCTCCAGTCTCGATGGCGAGTGCTGACAGACTAGAGCTGGCCTGCCTGCCATTGCGCTTCGCGGCTGGATAGCGCAGCAGCGATATCCGCGACGCTGTCGGAGGCGACGCTCTCCGGCAGCGGGTCGAGGCCGACGCTGGCGAATAGCTGGCCATAGCTGTTACGCAGCTCGGCGTAGGCCAGGTCGCGGCGCAGGTCCGCCTGCAGCGTGTTCAGCTCGCCCTGGATCAGTTCCAGCTCGCCAATGCCCTGGGCCTGGTAGCGATTACGCAGTTGCTCGACGATCTGCCCGTCCAGTCCGGCCAGTTGCTGGCTGGTCTGGAACTGACGCTGAGCCTCGCGGAAGTTGGCATTGGCAACGTGCAGTTGGGCGAGGATGGCCATCGACATGGCCTGACGCCGTGCATCGGCGACCTCCTGGCCGGCTTTGGCAACATCGATGGCGGCTGGCGCGGAGAGTACATTGAACAGGTTCCAGGTGACTTTCACGCCGTAGTCGGCCCAGCTTTGGTTCACCAGGAACGAGTTGCTGTCGTAGTGCCCACCGGCGGAAAACTCCAGGCCTGGCAACAGACGGAGCATGGCTTTGCGTGTTTCTGCAGCGCTGATGCGTGCCTGGTAATCCTGCTCGCGCAGTTCGGGACGACTGGCCAGAGCTTCCTGCTCCAGTGTGCTCAGTTCAACCTTGAGCTCCGGCATCTGATAACCGGCGTCAGGCGCCAGTTCGACCTGAGTGCCCAGTGGCAGGTTGATCAGAGTGGCCAGTTCGGTCTTGGCCAGCGACAGGGCGCGGCGTTGCTCTTCCAACTGACGGCTAGCCTCGATCAGCGCGCGCTGATAGCTCAGGGCCTGGATCGGGTCGCCGATGCGCTGCTCGCTCAGGCGCTGGCTGTTGTCGCGGGCCTGGGCGACGCGTGCCATCAGGCTGTCGATCTGGGTCAGCAGACGATCTGCCGCCACGGCACGCCAGTACGCGGAGCGCACATCCTGAATGATGGTGTGCACCACCTTGCGCCGGCGCTCCTGCACGATCAGGCGCTGGTCACCCTGTTGCTTGGCACTGACGTAACTGACACCGAAGTCCAGCACGTTCCACACCATGGTCAGATCCGCCACGCCACGGTCGCGGTCCTGCGAGGTGGACGGCTCCAGAGACTGGGTGCCGGTTTCGATGCTCTGGCTGCTGGAGGCGCTGACGTTGTTACGTCCGGCATAGCCGGCGGACAGCGCCATGCGTGGCAGCATGTCGAAGGTGGCCAGGTCGACCTGACGCTGGGCCATGGCTTCTTCCATGACCTTCAGGCGCGCCTCGAGGTTGTACTTCACCGCGCGGGCCATGGCTTCGTGCAAGGTCAGTGGGCCGCTGAGCGGTTCCTGATCCTTGAACATGGTCGCCAGATCCTGCTGCGCGCGTTGCTCGCTGACGCTGCGGTCGATGGGTTGGCTGGTCACCGCGCAGCCACCAACGGCTAGCGCCAGTAGACTGATACTGAAAAATTTCGCTGCTTTGCTCATCCTTGGGCCGCCCCCTGGTACGGCACTCATTCGATTCTTATCTGTTTTGTCGATTACGCTTGTGGCATCTGCAACGGAATTTCTCCCAACGCCCAGGCAAGGTCTCTTACCTGGCGTTGTTCGCTATCCCCTATTTCCTGGAGTTGCTGGCTCAGAGTCGGTGCTCCGAGAATCTCTCCCCCGCCCAGGCCATTGCTGTTTGAATTACCCCAGCGAAGCTGGATTTCGCCTGACTCCAGCGGTACGTCCTTGCTGAACATGCTGGAGAAGCTGCTGCTGCCGAACACGCCGCCGTCACCCCCGCCGAAGCCGAGGAAACCAATGCCGCTGCCATTGCCGGCACCGCTGTCGCTGCTGGCGAAGACCTGGGCGATGTAGCTGGGCGCCAGCGCACCGTTGTTGATGAAGATGTTGCCCACCGTGGGTACGCCGCTACCGAGAGTCGGCTGCTCGAACAGTGGCGGCGGCAACAGTGGCGAGGTGGTGCTGGAGGGCGGCGCGCCGGGCACATTGGGTTGAGGCAGTGTGGTCGGTGTAGTAGGCACGTTGGGCGTCGGGTTGGCGCGGAATTCCGGATCGCCGGTATTGAGCCCGCCCAGCGTGTAGCCGGCGCTGGAGAAGTTGTTCTGCAAGGTGTTACCGACGCTATCAACAATGCCGCTGCCAGCGGCCGTGAGCGACAAGCCAAGCGTGCCCTGGCCGGTCACACCGCCGACAGTGATGCGATAGGTGCGTGCATCGATCTGTACCAGCGAGAGCAGGGTTCCGCTGGCGCTGCCCGTGGTGGCCAGAGCGAAGTCGGTCAGATCGACGCCGTTGACGTCTTCGCTGAACGTAACGGTGAAGCCGAGGGTGGTATTGGTGGTGGGCGATGTGCCGTCGAGGGCGATGCCGGTCACCTGTGGCGGTGCGGTATCCACCAACACATCTGCTGTGGAGGGAACGCCATTGAGCGCGGTCTGGGCATCATTGCCGGCGGCATCGCGCAGGGTCGCGCCGTTGCTCTGGAGGTTGGTGCCGATGGCAATGCCGTCGCTGTCCTGCTGCTCATTGGCGACGGTCAGGCGGAACACCAGCGCGGTGCTGCCCGAGCCACTCAGGTAGTTGGCGTAGACGGTGCCGCCGGTATCCAGGGTGATCGCCAGGCGCGGTGTGCCGCCAGTGGTATCAACGGTTACGGCTTCATCGAAGTTCACAGTGAAGTCGAGGGCGTCACCCGCCACGTAGGTGCCGTTGGCCGGCACGCCGACAGAGGTGACAGCCGGCGCCTTGCTGTCGATAGCGTAGTTGTTGGAGTCGGTGGTACCGGTGGCGGTATTGCCGGCGGCATCGGTGTAACCGGTGTTGTCCAGAGTGATCAGGTTGGTTGCGTCGGTGACGTCGGCGTCAGGCGTCAGGGTCGCTGTCCAGGTGATGCCGCCGTCACTGCTGCTGAGGTTGCCGAGCGTGCCGTTGGCCACGCTAAAGTCCGCCGTGGTCAGCCCGATCACGGCTTCGCTGAAAGTGATGGTGACTGTGGTGCTCTGCCCAGCCTTGAGCGCGGTATCGGTGATCACGATGCCGGCCGTTGGGCGCTGGGTGTCGATGGCGTAGTTGTTGGAATCGGTGGTGCTAGTGCCGGCGTTGCCTGCCACGTCCTGCACGCCTGTATTGTCCAGGGTAATCAGGTTGCTGCTGTCGGTGACGTTGGCCGACGGCGTCAGGGTGGCGGTCCAGGTGATGTTGTCCGAGGTGAACAGGTTGCTGAGGCTGCCGTTGGCGACGCTGAAATCGGCGGTGGTCAGCCCGGTGACCGCTTCGCTGAAGGTGATGGTCACTGTCGCCGTCTCGCCGGCCGCTAGTGCGGTATCGCTTACCACGATGGTCGCCGTGGGGCGCTGGGTGTCGATGGCATAGTTGCCCGAGTCGGTGGTGCCGCTGCCGAGGTTGCCGGCCTGGTCCATCACGCCAGCGTTGTTGAGCGTGATGACGTTGCTGGCATCGGTGATATTGGCGCTCGGGGTGAAGGTGGCCGTCCAGGTCAGGCCGCCGTTGCTGCTGATGGGGCTGGTGAGTGTGCCGTTGGCTACGTTGAAGTCGCCGACGTCCAGGCCTAGCACCGCCTCGTTGAAGGTAATGGTGACGGTGGCGGTCTCGCCGATGCGCAGAGCCGTGTCGCTCAGAGTGATGCTGGTGGCTGTCGGACGCACACCGTCGACCACCAGGGCCTTGTTGGCGCCTAGGGAACCCGCCGCGCCGGGGGCTGCCAGGGTAAGAATGGCGGACTGGTTGGCGCCGTCCCGGATGCTGCCACCGTTGAGGCTCAGAGCCGAGGTGGAAACGTAGTCGAGGTCGGCGGAGCTGTCGCCCGCCTGCACGGTGTAACTGAAGCTCAGGGTGTTGGTGCCCGAGCCAGACACATAGTTGAGCACCCGGTCGGTGGCGCCCGTCTCCAGAGTCAGCGTCGGGAGGCCGGTCACGTTCACTGCCGAGTCGAACTGCACGTTTACAGTGATGACATCACCGATCTTGTAGGTGCCGTTGGCGGTGCTGGACGACACGTTGGTGATGGTCGGGGCGATGGGGGCAGTCAGGGTCAGGTCGTTGCCGTTGCCACCGATATAGCTGGTGGTCAACTCGGTGCCGTTACCCGCCGTATTGAATTTGCCGCCTTCGCTGATGCCGCTGAAGGTTCCGACTACCGCGTCGGCTGCATCGTTGACGATCACCGTGTAGCTGTCGCCGCTGCTGGCCGCGTAGCCGTGATTGACTGCCAGAGTTGCGCCGGATACGTCTACGACTCCGTTGACCACGATCTGGTCATGGCCGGTTCCGGCACTGGTGCCGTTGATGTTCAGAGCCAGGGTGCTGCCGAAGTCCAGGGTCAGGTTGCCATTGACGGTCAGGGTGCCGGCGCCTGAGTTGCCCGGGGACAGGGTGCCGCCGTTTTGCACGGTGACGTCGCCGCCCAGAGTCCCGCTGCCGGCCAGGGTCGCACCGGTGCCCACCGTGGTGGCGCTACTGGTGCTGCCATCGACCACCAGAGTGCCGGCAGAGACAGTGGTGGTTCCGGCGTTTGTGTTGCTGTTGGAGAGGGTCAGTTCACCCGCTCCTGCCTTGGTCAGTGCACCGGTTCCTGCAATCACGCTGGAAATCGTCGCGCTATAGCCCGAGCCGACGTTGAAGACCTGCGTGGTACCGCCGGCCAGGGTTATGGTGCCGCCGGTCAGCGTCATGCCGTTGGCTTGAGTCATGTCGAAGGTCAGGCTTTCGTTCAGAGCAACGACGTTGAGGTTCAGTGCCTGGCCGGTCAGGTTGCTGGCAAATACGATGGTCTGGCTGCCGGTGACATCGGCTGCAGCGATGGCAACGGCCTCACTGAAGCTCACACCGTTGCTGAGATCGATGGTCGCCGTGTCGTTGGTATCGGTGACGTAGATGATGTCGCTGGTGACTACGACATCAGCGGTGACGGTGCTGGTGCCGTCATTCAGGCTGTAGCGGATGGTGGTGTCACCCGCCGGCGTGTCATTGCGGTAGGTAACCCGCTGTGCCACATCGTTGACCAGTGCCGTGGTCGCTGCCGTGCCGCTGCTGGTGAAGGTGATGGTCAGTACGCCGCCCACATTGGTGAAGGTGGCGAAGGTCTGCCCGCCCGACTGCAGGTTGCTGCCGCTGATGGTGAACAGGGCGCCGATGGCGTTGAAGCCCAGCACGTCGCTACTCAGCGCTGTGCCGTTGCGCTGGATCGTCAGGCTGGCCCCGGCCCAGTTGCCGTTGCCACCGTTGAGCGCGCCGAATTCGGTGTCGCTGAACAGGGCGTTCCCGCCTGCATCCAGTAAGACGGTGTTACCGGCACCGGCCCAGGCCACAGTGTCGCCATTGAGGTTGGAAATAGCTGGCACCGCGTTGATCACGATGTCCTTGTTGGCCCCCAGGGAGCCCGCAGCGCCTGGTGCGGCCAGGGTCAGGGTGGCGTCGTTGCCGGCGGCATCGCGAATGGTACCGCCGTTGAGTCCCAGGGCATTGGTGCCTATGTAGTCCAGGTCTGCGTTGCTGTCGCCCGCCTGCACCGTATAGGTGAAGGTCAGGCTGTTGGTGCCGGAGCCGCTCGCGTAGTTCACCACCCGGTCAGTGCTACCGGTCTCCAGAGTCAGCTGCGGTGTGCCGCTGACGGTGACGCTCTCAGCGAAGTTCACCTGTACGGAGATCACATCCCCTACCTTGTAGGTGCCGTTGGCGGTGCTGGAGGTCACCGACGTGACGCTGGGTGCCAGGGTGTCGATGGCGTAGTTGCTGGAGTCGGCGGTACCGATACCTGCAAGGGAGGTACTGACTCCCGTGACACCGCTCAGGTCGACGGTAATAACGTTGGTGCTGTCGGTGACACTTGAATCGGGGGTGAACAGGCCGGTCCAGGTCAGGCCGCCATCGGCGCTGCTCAACCCACTGATGCTGCCGTTGGGCACGGTCAGGTCGGTAGTGGTGAAACCAGTCACCGCCATATTGAAGATGAAGGTGACGGTGGAGGTCTCGCCGACCTTCAGGTTGTTGTCGGAGAACGTTGCTGACACCAGGGCGGGGCGGGGCACATCGGCGAAGCCGATGTTGTCGATCCCAACGTACAGATTGCCATCGCCGGAAGAGGGATCCGAGATTCGGATCTCGTCCACGTTCTGGAAGATCGACGCGGTCAGCCCGTTGGATTGGGTGAAATCGGAAATGAAGTCGCTGCCATCGGTCGCCAGCGTCACGCTGCCCAGCGAGACGCCATCACGGAAGGCTTCGAAGGTGATTTGCGGATGAGCGCCCAGGTAGTCGACGATTTTGATACCGGTGAAGGAGAAATCAGTTCCGTTCTGGCTGCGAATGATGACGATCGGCGTTCCGTCACCTGAGGCGTCGACAATACCCTCAGCGTTCGGTGTTCCGTCGTTGAACAAATCGCTGTAGTAATCCCACGTAGAATTACTGTTGGTATTGCCTGAGTTTGCCGAGTAGATCTCGATTACCACGCCGGGTATATCGGTGGAGTTGGCCTGCCCATCGGTCACGGTCGTACCGAGCACTGCATCCGGGCCGCTGAAATTGAGTGTTCCCGCGAACAACTTGCCACTGAAAGCCTGTTGGGCCGATGCCGAGAACGGTATTACTGCCTCGATCGAGCCATTGGTGACTTCCAGCGTCCAGTCACCGCCTTGAGAGGTAGAACCGGTTGCATCGTTGGAAGCGGCTACATCCGCGCCGCTGAGTTGGGCTATCTGGTTGACGAATGCATGCCCAGCTGCGCCGCTACCGACATCACAGCCGTAGAAGAGAATGTCGCCATCTGCATCGAGGCTCTGCCCAATCTGCGCAAGGTCCGCCGCACGTGCGTCCAGGCCTGCTTTATCGAGGGTAAGGCTGCCAAGCGTCACCTGCCCGGGCAGCCCGTGACTAACGATATGGATGGCATCGATGCCAGTGCGTCCCGCCAGGTAGTCGCTGATTTGCTTCAGACCATCGCCTGTGGGGTTGAGCACTACCACCTCGGTGCCCGGTTTTATGCCCGGCAACAGTTGTTGGTAGTCCTGGACTTGCCCGTCAACGAACACGATTTCCTGACGGTTGTCGGCAGTGCCTGTCGGCGTCGCCGCTAGGTTGTCATGGCTGGAAGAAGCATCCGCTGTCGGCTGGGCATCCGCGGTCTGCGTATCCGCGACCTCAACCGCAGTGGCTGCGACCGCACCGTCGAACATCATCCGTGGCTCCAGAGCCATCGCCAGAGCGGACATTGCGGGGTTGGCCGCAGTTCTTACGGGAGCAGTCTTCTTCCAAAACATGGAGCACCTCCTACCACTTTCAAGAAGAGGAGAGCTCCATTGGCCCTTCCCTTGTACTTGCCTGCCGACCCGAATGCACGAGTCGGCTCGATCACTCAGTTACGCGACGGGAAGATGCCTTCCAGCGCAATGACGAAGTTGGTGCCCAGATAGGGATTGCGGATGCCGATCGGTTGGCTGCCACCAACAGGCGATACAGTCACGGTTCCCTGGGGAATGACTGAGCCCTGCCCGTGAACGCCGCCCAGGCTGGCCTTGGAGGCATCCGGGGCGGTTGAGGTGAATAGACCATTGATGGTCACTGCGGTTGGACCGGCCTTGGCAGTGGTGTTCGACAGGTACACCGTGGCTCCTGCAGTGGGCGCCGCCATGGCACCTGGCGTACCAGTTGCGACGTCGACGCTGGAACCCGTGAGGCTCACGGCACTGGCCTGGCCGGCGAATTGAGCGACGGGCTGATGGATAGGCATTTGGGTGACGTTCAACGTGACGCTCTCTACACCCGCCACTTCCCCGATTGTGACCGTCGTCAGGCCTGGGCCGGTGCCTTGTCCCACCGGGCTACGCCCGGAGAAGTTCGGCAGCCCGAAGGTAGTTTGGCCATTGCCGCCGTAGATGGTGCCCAGCAGCGCGAACAGTGCCGAGTTCTGTTGGATGGCCATGATCTGTCCCTGGCAGGTCGCCCAGCCCCGGGGGGCGAAGTTGAAGCCCACCATACGGATCTCGCCCATGAATGGATCGCTCATTACCTATCTCTCCTTGATGCAGCCGCGCACGCGGCACTGGTGTTTATTGTTCTAGAGCAGGGGCTCGGCCGGCTTTTGCCGCTTTACATGGAACAGCGCCTGCAACAGATGCCGGTCGCCTTCCTCATCCGGGCCGATGGGGGTGAGCATCGCCTCCCATTCACCACCTTCCGGGCTGCGTAGCCGATAGCAATATTGGGGCAGCTGGAGCCCCACGGGCTGAGCAAAAATTGCACTGTAACAGTGGTAGCGGGCGGTCATCGCCACGCCTTCATAGGCCTCCACCAGGGTGATGGTCACACCTTCACCTTCGTCCCAGCGCAACTGCCAGGGGTGCTGGAGGTGGCGCTCGAAGTCTTCGAGGCTGGGCACCTGGCTCATGCCGGTACCGCCAGAGCGGGCACGGCTTCGCGGTGCATCTGCAGGTAGATATGGTTGGAACCGCTGGCCCTGAAGGCAAAGCGCTCGTACAGGCGCTTGGCCGGATTAGTGGGTTCGACGAACAGGCGCATCGACTTCTCTGCGGCATCCGCTTCATCGACCAGTGCAGCCAGATAGCGGGTGCCGATTCCCTTGCCCCGCCATTCGGGGAGCAGCGAAATGTCGATGAGGTTGATCATGGTTGGGCCGCGGAAGATGTAGAGGCGGCCGATAGCCAGGTCACCGTGGCAGATCAGGGAGAAGTCGGAGCCTTGATAATGCTCCTGGTAATAGCGGTGCTGGGCGTCGAACTGCTGTGCGAGAAAGGCATCAATGACTGGTTGATCCCAACCGCTGAGCGCCATTTCCTGAGCGCGGGTACTCGCATAAAGCCTGCGCAGAAAGTTTAGATCAGTCTCCTCGGCAGGCCGAAGATGCAATTCGTGGGAACGCATGGTGTGGGTGTCCTTTTTGCTTCCGTGCTACCGCGGCGTGAGCCGGAACCGGTTCGTTTTGTTTTGCCACTATGCGACTTACAGGTCGGAGGGTAGCTGAAGTCCGGGGTCAATCGCCACTATCCGGATAGACGGTAGGCGCGTATTCAACTCCTGCTGGAACTTTCGTGCTCTTCCCTTGTCGTTCGCCATTCTTCAAGCGCTCCATAGGCTCTGCCCGCCCAGTACTCCACGGTTTCGCGGAGGCCCTCGTCGGCAGCTTCGCGTTTGCTCTGGCTGTCGGCAGTGAATGATTGCGACGGCTGTTTGGCATCGAAGCCGGCGGTCTCGCGCAGCCGTGGCAGATGTGCGTCGTACACGTCGAACAACGAGGCCAACCGACCCCAACAGGCATCGGGCAGCTCCTGGTAGTTCACTGCTACCGCGCCATGCTGTTGGCAAAGCGCCAGCCCTTGCCGGAGGATGGCGCCGACCGTGCGGCTGGTGTACTCGGCCGGAGTCATGCGCAGCGCTTCTTCTGCAGGTAAATCCAGTGCGGATGATCCCAGCAACCCGGGTACGCGGTGCATGCCCGGTTGGCGTAGCTGGGAGACGACGATCTCCAGCGGGTCGCGATAGAGGAAAACACGCGGCACTTCGGGGTAAAGCGCCAGCAGCAAGGGGGCCTCGAACACGTTCCACGCATCGAGCTTGATGAACAGCCGTTGCTCGTTGCCTTGACGTCGTTGCCCGTAGGCGGATACCAGCGCCGCGAGCCAGGCGGGTTGATGAGGCGTCGCCTTGGGATCCAGTCGGTGCGCACGCAGCAGATTGTCCAACGGCGGTGGTTCGGAGAGCACGATGTTGTCATCCAGCGTCGCCAGCATCTGCGCCATCAGTGTCGAACCGCAGCGTGAGGCGTGGAATATCAGTGCTGTGGGCGACATGCCAGGGCTCACGGCCTGCCAGTCCAGCAACGCCTGGAGGTCTGTCTCCCGGCGGAAGGCCTGATTGAAGGGCAGGCGCAACGCGTGATCGACATCGTCACGGAAGAAGGGCCGGGTCAGTCGTTGCTCGCCGAACCAGCACCAGTCCAGGCGCCATTCACCACTCTGAAAAAAGGCGCGGATCGGTAGCCAGCCGCTGAAGTCTTGCTCGGTATTCACGCTCGCCATTGGTCGCTCCATGCTTGCCTGCCACGGCGCATGGCAGCCTTTACCTCAGCTTCGGAAAAGGTCAGCCCCAACGCCGCAGCGAGGCGCACGGCCTCGGCCTGGAAGTCACGCGCGTCGCCCAGGGCGCGTAGGCGTGCGGCGAGAGCTGTGTCCTGCGCCACATGCTCGCGGAAGACGGCAAAGGCCAGCTCCGCCCTACCTGGCCGCAGTGCAGGAGTATCTCGCAGTCCGGCGGCTACTAGTTGCAGCAGCCAGGCGTTGGGCTGGCAATCCAGCACCAGATGCACGCGCGCACCGGGCCCCGGATTATCCACCCGGTGTGGTCTGGACAGGTCGATGAACCAGCATTCGCCCACCTTCATGGGCACTTGCAGGCCGTCGACGAGAAACTCCACGTCTGCTGGGCTGAGCAGTGGAATATGCAGGCGCAGGTCGCCGCCGGGCTGGCCGAGGTCGGGGTCGCAGTGTTCGTGAATGCGAGCGCCCGCACCCAGGCGCAGGAGTCGCGCGCTGTGGATCGTGGTCTGGAACAGTGCGAGCACCTTGTGCCAAGCCTGTTCCTCCTGCCACCAGTCGGCAGGCACTGGTGCACCTTGCCCAGGGGCGAGAGGCAGGAGGGCATCTTCCGGGGTGATCAGTGCGACGCCGCTCCACTCACCTTGGTAGTAGCCCGTATTGAAGTGATGCTGCCAGGCGTCGTCAGGAACCCGCTCGAGAGCCTCTAACAGTGCGGGTAGTCGAGGCATCAGTGGCAATCGGGAGCATCGTGGTAAGGCGTCCAGACTCATGTTGCATCCTTGTCTTAGAGCGTGTTCAAAGTCTGCTGCGCGTCGGCCATGCAGCGTTGAAATCAAGCTCAGAATGCTCATTTACAGCTCGTAAACTGCGCTTCTTCGCTTGATTTCGCCTTGCCTGGCTCTAGCTCGCGAGCCTTTGAACAGGCTCTTAAAAACCACTTTCGCGCACGCCAAGCGCCGCGATCCGCCGCCAGGCAGCGCCAACTAGCGACTGCCGCTCTCCGTCCAGTATCACTACGCCACGCAGGGGGTGATCGGGATGGATGGCGTTATCGAGCAGCGTCAGGCGTACGCCGTACTGTGCTTGCACCGGTTCCGCGCGGCGCTGTGCGTCACGGCGCACGGCGATGGGGCCGCCGTGATCAGAGCTGAGCGCTTCCAGTTCCAGATAGGCGACGCCGGTGGCGTCCACTTCTTCCAGGCGTACTTTCACCGCCGGGCGAGCCGGGTCGTCAGTGATGAAGCGTCCTTCGCTGCCCGTTTCGATCCGCCAGAGATTTTCTTCGGCCAGATAGCCGCGCAGGCGTAGCCCCGGTTCGACGATGCGTGCCAGTGATTCGGCAGGGTGTAGCCAGCGATCCGCGCTCAGGTCGCGTTGCAGGTCGCGTACCACGCCGGCCTGCGGTGAGCGCAATTGCAGGCGCTCACGCTGGGCGGCCAGGCCGCGGTACTCGGCCACGGCTTCGGCCAGGCGTTGTTCGAGGATGCCCGCATCGGCCGCCGTTTCGCTGCGTGCCGACTGGCGGCGCAGTTGCAACTGAAGAATTTCGGTCTCGCGCCGGACGATGGCCTGGCGCGAGTCCAGGTCGGGCGAATCCAGCTCCATCAACAGGTCGCCGGCTGCCACGCTCTGCCCGTCCTGCACATGCACGGCTTTCAAGCGCGCAGCCACTGGCGCATGCAGGGCGCTGGTGCGTGAGGCTTCGAGCACCGCAGGGATTTCCACCGAGCTGCGCCAGGGCACGATCAGCACCAGCAGTACCGCGCCAAGGCTCAGGCCGGTGATCAGCACCTTGCGCGAGTCGGCTTGCTCGCGGCGTTGCCACCATTCACCCAGTTCACGCCAGATGGGCAGGCCGATGAACCACAGCAGCTCAACCACCATCAGAAAGATGCCAAGCACCTTGAAGAAAAGGTGATAGACCGCCAGGGCGATACCGAGGAACAGGATTGCGCGCCATATCCAGGAACCGTAGCCCCAGATCAGTAGACGTCGGGTCATGCTTGGCGACCAGGGTTCCGGTGCCGGTTCGCCATAGCCGAACAGGGCTTCGCGCAGGCGCCAGCGACACAGGGCGAAGGCGCGATTCTGCAGGTTATCGACGCCCCACAGATCGCTGATCAGGAAGTAGCCATCGAAACGCATGAAGGGATTGAGGTTGATCACCAGGGTGGTGATCCAGGTCGCGCTGGCCAGCATGAAGGCCGAGGTACGCAAGGGGCCGTCCGGCAGCAATGACCAGGCCAGCAACGCCAGCACCGCCAGCAGCAGTTCAGCGAACACGCCGCCGGCGCCGATCAGCAGTCGCGAACGCCGGTCGCGCACGCGCCAGGCATCGCTGACATCGGTGTAGAACATCGGCAGCAGCACCATGAAGGCCAGGCCCATGCTCTGTACCCGGCAGCCGGCGCGCTTGGCCATGAAGGCGTGGCCGAACTCGTGACAGAGCTTGGCGAAGGTCAGCGCGATGCCGAAGGCCAATGCGCCACCGAGGCTGAACAGGTGGGGGAAGGTGGCGAGAAAGCGCTGCCAATCGCGCATCATCAGGAACAATCCCAGCACAAAGACCAGCGGCAGGCCCCAGCGCAGCAGCCAGGGGCCGTGGCGTTCGAGCACGGGCCAGGCGCGATTGAGGAAGGGATCGGGCCGCCACAGCGGAATGCGGAAGAACAGGTATTGATGCAGTACCCGCTTCCACGGGCTTTGGCGCTGAGCGGCGGCTTTCATCGCGTAGCTGGCACGCTGGTTTTCGTCCAGGGCGGCGATCAGGTCATGGCTGCTGAGAAACCGCAGCATGTCCTCGAGTTCGGCCTGACCCAAGGGTAGGCCAGGCTCGGCATTGGCTGCCGCCAATACGCGCTGCGGCTCGCCCAGTGTCCAGTGACGCAGCAGGCGCACGGCGGCAGCGCCGAGTTTGAAGTAGCGACCGCGTAGCGGGTCGGCCAGCGTCCATTGCGGGGCGCCGTCGAGGCCAGGCGCCGCCGGTGATAGCTGCAGATCGGGGCGCAGGGCAGGCAGCATCAGAAACCCAGGCTCTGGCGGGCCGCGGCCAGAGGCCGACGCAGCAGGTAATAGGCCAGCGGCGCACGATCACCGAACAGCTTGGCGGTACCGCGTAGGCCAACGCGTGGTGGGGTATCGACGAAGCGCGCATCCAGTCGGTAGGCCAATTGCCCGGCGGCGGTGGTCTGTGCTTCGTAGGCGGAGCGCTCCAGCTGGGCCTCATGACGATTGAGTGGGTCGCTGTCGAGAAAAAGCGCTACTTCGGCCCCCGGCTGCAGGGCGATGGCGTCACCCACCGGCAGTTCGATGCGTAACTCGGCCTGGCTCGGGTCGGCGATCTGCATCAGCCGTTCGCCAGTCTGCACGGGCTTGCCGGTCAGGCGTTCGGCGTCGGCGAAAACGGCGATGCCTGAACGTTCAGCGCGTACTTCGCTGCGGGCCAGCAACTGCCTGGCATAGTCGCGTTCGGCGCGCTTCTGTTCGACGCGTGCGGCCAGCAGGTCGAGGCGGGCGCCTGATTCGGTATCGGCGAAGGCGCGCTGGCTGTTGGCCTTGAGTTCGGCCTCGGCCACACCCAGGGCGCGTTCGGCCACATCGGCCTGGGCCTTGAGGCTGGTGGCTTCGAAGCGCACCAGCAGGTCACCGGCGGCGACGCTTTGATTGGGCTTGACCAGAAATTCGGCGATCACGCCATCCAGCGGCGCGGCGACCACCCGGCCTCCCAGCGGGACGACTTCGGCAGGTGCCAGCACCGACTGGCGTACCGGGATCAGCAGCAGGAGCGAGAGCGCCGCCGCGACGGCCAGCAGCTTCTTGCGCGGCCAACGCATGCGCCAGGGCTTGTGTGGTTGTAGCGCCAGCCAGGCGTGGGCGTAGGTATCGGCCAACTGCCTGAG
Organism: Pseudomonas sp. EggHat1; assembly: GCF_014892995.1. Lineage (NCBI taxonomy): Bacteria > Pseudomonadati > Pseudomonadota > Gammaproteobacteria > Pseudomonadales > Pseudomonadaceae > Pseudomonas > Pseudomonas sp. EggHat1. The sequence continues at coordinate 527,798 of NZ_JACKQK010000001.1, read as the reverse complement.
CAATGATTGCTCCGCTTCGCTGAAGGGGGTGTCGCGAGCCAGCCACAGGCCGCCGAAGGTTTCGCCGCTGCGGCTTTTCAGCGGCAGCCAATAGGCATGCGGGGCGGACAGGTCGTTCATGTCGGCGCGGGCCTGCTCGTCCAACTGGGCAGGGTCGACGCTGTGGCCTTCATCCAGTCGGCCGTGCTTGAGCAAGGCCGAGGTGGCGCGCTCGACGAAGGCCACGAACGGTGCATGCGCTTCCACCACGCTGATACCGGTCAAAGCCTGCACCCTGCCGGCGATCAGCAGGGCTGCGTGGCGGAAGCCGAACAGTGCCTGGCCGTCATTGACCATGGCGAAGGCCAGTTGCTCGGTATTACCGGCCTTGCGCGCCTGTTGTTCGAGCCCGAGGAACAGGGCAAATACACGTTCGGCCGTACTGGGCAGCGGTGCGTTCATTCCGTCACCTGGAACTGAGCCGTGCCACTCATGCCGGCGAGCAGGCCCTTGGCATCGTCGGACAGGCTGCCGATCAGCAGAAGGGTTTGGCTGCCCTCATCGATACGCGCGCCCAGGCGCTTGACCGTGGCCTTGAGCGGCTTGCCGGTTTCGTCGGGAGTGAAGTCGAAGGTTTGGCCCGGCTGCAAGCGGCTAAGCCAACTGGACGGCACCAGCAGATAAATTTCCAGTGTGCCGTTATCCACGACATCCAGCAGTGGGGTGCCACTGGCCACGCTTTCGTGGGGTTGTGCGCGGCGCAGAACCACACGGCCATTGAAGGGAGCCACGACGCTGCAGCGCTTCACCTGTACCTGATACACCTGGGTTTCCGCCTGAGCCTGGGCCTGCCGAGCCTCGGCCAGCGCCACTTCGAAGCGGCCGACCGAATTGAGGGCGGCCAACTGCTTCTTGTGGTTCAGCTCTTCACGGGTGGCGCGAGTGGCGGCTTGGGCCGCATTGAGCTGGGCCTGGTAAGCGCTGCAGTCAAAGCGCACCAGAACGTCGCCCTTGTTGAAGTCCTGGCCATCGCTGAACGGCATTTCGATGATGCGGCCAGGCAGTTCGCTGGACAGTACCGCCTGGTTTTGCGCGCGCAAGATGCCGCGCACCTGTCGCTCACCGGATTGGGTTGCGGAGGGAGTCGGTGAATCGAGCAGCAGGTCGTCGGCCCAGAGTAGTGGGCTGAACGCCAAGAACAGCAGGCCGAGGAGAGGCGAAAGAGGGCTGTGGCGCGGCATGGCATACGTCCTTGCATGAAGTCAGCGCAGTCTACGGCAGAAGTCGGGCCCGGCAAATTGGCCGTAACTGCGCATCCATATGGTGCATGATGTCGACTCTGGTGCGCGCACGGCCTGCTTCTGGTGCGTGGGTTGTCTGGCCGGCCTAGCTGGCGCGTGGTCTGAGCCCTGGCATAAGTCTTGCGCTGCACTGAGTATCGTCCAGGCTAGCAGGAGGCCGCCGTGTCGATTCATGTCGCGCTGCACCACGTCACCCACTACCGCTACGACCGTGCGGTGAACCTTGGGCCACAAGTCGTACGTTTGCGGCCGGCACCGCACAGTCGCACGCGTATCCTTTCCTACGCGCTGAAGGTCGAACCGGGCCAGCACTTCATCAACTGGCAGCAGGACCCGCAGGGCAACTACCTGGCGCGCCTGGTGTTTCCCGAGAAGACTCGCGAGTTCAAGGTCGAGGTGGACCTGGTCGCTGAGATGGCGGTGTTCAACCCCTTCGACTTCTTCCTCGAGCCCTACGCCGAACGCATCCCCTTCGCCTACACCGAGGGCGAGCAGCGTGAGCTGACGCCGTATCTGGTCAAGCTGCCGGCCACGCCACTGTTCGCCAAGTACCTGGCTGGCATTTCCCGCGAGCCGGTGCCCAGCATCGATTTTCTGGTCGAGCTGAACCAGCGCCTGTCGGCCGACATCCGCTACCTGATCCGCATGGAGCCGGGCGTGCAGACGCCGGAACAGTCGCTCGAGCTGGCCGCAGGTTCGTGCCGTGATTCGGCCTGGCTGCTGGTGCAGTTGCTGCGTCACCTGGGCCTGGCGGCGCGCTTTGTCTCCGGCTACCTGATCCAACTCACTGCTGACGTCAAAGCCCTCGACGGTCCCTCCGGCACCGACAAGGACTTCACCGACCTGCACGCCTGGTGCGAGGTGTATTTGCCTGGTGCCGGCTGGATCGGTCTCGACCCGACTTCAGGTCTGTTTGCTGGCGAAGGCCATATCCCGCTGGCCTGCAGCCCGGAGCCATCCTCGGCGGCGCCGATCACCGGCGGGCTGGACGAGTGCGAGGTGGAGTTCGAGCACCTGATGAGCGTCGAGCGCGTGTGGGAGGCACCGCGCGTTACCAAACCCTACAGCGAGGCGCAGTGGCAGGCGATCCAGGCGCTGGGCCGGCAGATTGACGATGACCTGCACAAGCATGACGTGCGCCTGACCATGGGCGGCGAGCCGACCTTCGTTGCCCTCGATTACCCCGATGATGACGAGTGGAACACTGCCGCGCTCGGGCCGAACAAGCGCCGCCTGGCTGCCGACCTGTTCTACCGCCTGCGCAGCCATTACGCGCCCAAGGCGCTGGTGCATTTCGGCCAGGGCAAGTGGTACCCCGGCGAGCAGTTGCCGCGCTGGTCGCTGAACTGCTTCTGGCGCCGCGATGGCGAACCGCTGTGGCATGACCCCAGGTTGCTGGCCGATGAGAAGCGTGGCTATGGCGCTACGGCAGAAACGGCTGCGCGCTTTCTCGCTACCTTGGCGGACCGTCTGGGCGTGGACGGCGGTAACGTCTTTCCCGCCTATGAAGACTGGTTCTACTACCTGTGGCGCGAGCGCAAGCTGCCGGACAACGTCACCCCGGACGATCCGCGCCTGAGCGATCCGCTGGAGCGTGAGCGCCTGCGCAAGGTGTTCGATCAGGGGCTCGACGCGGTGGTGGGTCATGTGCTGCCGCTGGCGCGTCAGGTGGTCGGCGAGGGCTGGCAAAGTGGGCGCTGGTTCCTGCGTGACGAACATTGCCGTCTGTTGCCCGGCGATTCGGCGCTGGGCTATCGCCTGCCCCTGGATTCCATGCCCTGGGTCAGTCAGGCCGACTACCCCTACGTCAATCCGGTCGACCCCAGTCAGGCGCTGCCGCCGCTGCCCAGCCCGGCGCAGATCCAGCGTCAGCTGCGCGGTGTCTGGCGCGGCGCCAGTGCCGGCCCGCAGAGCGCGAGGCCGGCCAGTGGGCAATCAGCTGCCGGTATCGTGCGCACCGCGCTCTGTGCCGAGCCGCGCGAGGGTCGCCTGTATCTGTTCATGCCGCCGCTGAGCCATCTCGAAGACTACCTGGAGCTGGTCGCGGCCATCGAGGCCGTAGCTGCCGAGCTCAATTGTCCGGTCTTGCTGGAAGGCTATGAGCCGCCGCTGGACCCGCGCCTGCAGTTCTTCCGCGTCACCCCCGATCCGGGCGTGATCGAGGTCAACATCCACCCGGCTGCAAGCTGGGATGAACTGGTCGAACGCTGCGAATTTCTCTACGAGGCAGCGCGCCAGTCGCGCCTGTCCAGCGAGAAGTTCATGATCGACGGGCGCCACACCGGCACCGGCGGCGGCAACCACTTCGTCCTCGGCGGCGCCACACCGGGGGATTCGCCCTTCCTGCGTCGCCCCGACTTGCTGCGCAGCCTGATCAGTTACTGGCACAACCATCCGTCGCTGTCCTACCTGTTCAGCGGCCTGTTCATCGGCCCGACCTCGCAGGCGCCGCGTGTGGATGAGGCGCGCAACGATGCCTTGTATGAGCTGGAGATCGCCTTCGCGCAGATGCCTGAACCGGGCCGCGATTGCCCGCCGTGGCTGGTCGACCGGCTGCTGCGCAACCTGCTGGTTGACGTCACCGGCAACACCCATCGCGCCGAGTTCTGCATCGACAAGCTGTACTCGCCGGATTCGGCCAGTGGCCGCCTCGGCCTGCTCGAGTTGCGGGCTTTCGAGATGCCGCCGCATGCGCAGATGAGCCTGGCTCAACAACTGCTGCTGCGCGCGCTGATCGCCCGTTTCTGGCAGGAGCCCTACCAGCCGGCGAAACTGGTGCGCTGGGGCACCGAGTTGCACGACCGCTTTCTGCTGCCGCATTTCATCGAGCAGGATTTCGCCGACGTGCTGCAAGAGCTGGGCACCTTCGGCTATCGCCTGCGCAGTGAGTGGTTCGCCCCGCATCTGGAGTTCCGTTTTCCCAAGGCCGGTGATTTTGCCGTCAAGGGTATCGATCTGGAGCTGCGCCAGGCGCTGGAGCCTTGGCACGTGCTGGGCGAGGAGGGCGCTACCGGCGGTACGGTACGCTACGTCGACTCGTCGCTGGAGCGCATGCAGGTGAAGTTGAACGGCATGGCGCCGGATCGCTACGTGCTGACCTGCAACGGCGTGCCGGTGCCCTTGCGGCCGACGGGCAGGGTCGGTGAGTTCGTCGGCGGTGTGCGTTTCCGCGCCTGGCAGCCGGCCAGTTGCCTGCAGCCGACCATCGGCGTACACGCGCCGCTGGTGTTCGATCTGGTCGATACCTGGATGCAGCGCTCGCTGGGCGGTTGCCAGTACCATGTGGCGCATCCCGGCGGTCGCAACTACGACAGCCTGCCGGTCAATGCCTACGAGGCGGAGAGCCGTCGCCTGGCGCGCTTCTTCCGATTAGGTCACAGCCCAGGCAAGCGCCCTGTCATGCAGCCGATAGACAATAATGAACTGCCGATGACCCTGGATCTGCGTCGCGTTTGACGACATGTTGCTCACCTGAGTGTCGGCTACCGCGATCAGTCCCCTCGCCCCTCTGGGGAGAGGGTCAGGGAGAGGGGAGAGTGGGCGACTTAGCGCTGTTTTCAGCCCTCTCCCCCGGCCCCTCTCCCATAAATGGGAGAGGGGAGCTTAAAGCCGCACCGCCTTGCCACTGCCGAGCCTGCCATGCACGACCTGCTAGCCGATTACCCGCCGCCCAACGGCGCCTACCACGAACTGCTCGACGCCAAGGGCAATGTACGCCCGCACTGGCGCCGTCTTTACGAGCAACTGGCACGCAGCCGGCCCGAGCACCTGGCGCAGCGCGAAGCCATGCTGGCGCGGCAGATCCAGGAGAACGGCGTTACCTACAACGTCTACGCCGACCCCGATGGCGCTGACCGGCCGTGGGAACTGGACCTGCTGCCCAACCTGATTCCGGCTGACGAGTGGCAGCAGATCGCTGCCGGCGTGGCGCAGCGCGCGACCCTGCTCAACCGCGTGCTGGCCGACCTCTATGGCCCGCAGAAACTGATCGCCGAAGGCCTGCTGCCCACCGAACTGGTGTTCGGCCACAACAACTTCCTCTGGCCGTGCCAGGGCATGCAGGCACCGGGCGGCACCTGGCTGCACCTGTACGCAGTGGATCTGGCCCGGGCGCCGGACGGTCGTTGGTGGGTCACCGCCGACCGCACCCAGGCACCGTCCGGGGCCGGCTACGCGTTGGAGAACCGGCAGATCGTCTCGCGCGCCTTCCCCGAACTGTACCGCGACCTGCGCGTGCAGTACCTGGCCGGTTTCTTCCGCACCCTGCAGGACACCCTGGCGCGTCAGGCGCCGAGCGGTGGCGAGACGCCGCTGGTGGTACTGCTGACGCCGGGGCGCTTCAACGAAAGCTATTTCGAGCATCTGTATCTGGCGCGCCAGCTCGGTTATCCGCTGGTCGAAGGCAGCGACCTTACCGTGCGCGACGCCACTCTCTATCTCAAGACCCTGGCCGGCCTGCGCCGCGTACATGCAGTGCTGCGCCGCCTCGACGACGACTACTGCGACCCGCTGGAGCTGCGCACCGACTCCGCCCTCGGCGTCCCTGGCCTGCTCGAAGCCGTGCGCCGTGGTCGCGTGCTGGTGGCCAATGCCCTGGGCAGCGGCGTACTGGAGTCGCCCGGCCTGCCGGGCTTTTTGCCGGCAATCAGCGAGCATTTGCTCGGCGAGGAACTCTTGCTGCCGTCCATTGCCAGTTGGTGGGGCGGTGAGCCGCCGGTGCTGGACGAGGCGCTGGATAAACTCGACGAACTGCTGGTGCGCCCGGCCTTTCCCTCGCAAAGCTTCACCCCGGTGTTTGGCCGTGATCTCGACGAGGCGCAGCGCGCCAGGCTGGCTGAGCGACTGCAGGCACGCCCCTATGCCTATGTCGCGCAAGCGCGGGCCAAGCTGTCGCAGGCACCAGTGTGGGATGGCAGCGGTTTGCAGCCGCGGGCTATCGGCATGCGCGTGTTCGCCGTGGCCAGTGCCGATGGCTACCGGGTGATGCCCGGGGGGCTGACCCGCGTGGCCGCCGAGGCCGATGCCGAGGTGGTGTCGATGCAGCGCGGCGGGGCGAGCAAGGATACCTGGGTGCTGGGCACGCGGCAGAGCGTCGGCGAACCCTGGCAGACGCAACGCACCATAGGTACTGCCGACCTGGTGCGCAGCGACCCCTTCCTGCCCTCGCGCGTGGTGGAGAATCTTTACTGGTTCGGTCGTTACGCCGAACGCTGCGAGGGCAATGCGCGCCTGCTGCGCATCATGCTGGCGCGCTACGTCGATGACGATGACGACCCGCAGGCGCTGCAGAGCGCGCTGGCGCTGGCGCAGGAGTTGGGCCTGCTGGCAGATCCCGAAGAGGGCGAGCTGGCGGAGCGTCTGCTGCAGGCACTGCTCGGCAGCGACTGGCCGGCCAGCCTGCGCTCCAATCTGCAGCGCTTGCAGTGGGCTGCTGGCAGCGTGCGCGGCAAGCTGTCCCAGGCCAACTGGCAGGCGCTGGTGGAGCTGCAGCGCGAGGCGCAGTTGCTGGAAGGCCAGCCGGCCGATTTCGGCGAGTTGCTGGATTTTCTCAACCGTCTGCTGATGTCGCTGGCGGCGCTGTCGGGCTTCGCTTTCGACGACATGACCCGCGACGACGGCTGGCGCTTTCTCATGCTCGGCCGCTATATCGAGCGTTTGCAGTTTCTCTGCGACAGCTTCGCTGGCTTCCTGCGCAGCGGCTCGGCCACCGACCAGTCAGCGCTGGAGTGGTTGCTGGAACTGGGCAACAGCAGCATCACCTATCGCACCCGTTACCTGGCCTCGGCGCAGTTGATCCCGGTACTCGACCTACTGCTGCTCGATGAGCAGAACCCTCACGCCGTGATCTTCCAGATGCGTACCCTGCTGCGTTCGCTGGAAGGTCTCAACGAGCGTTTCGAGCTGCCGGCCGAGCGCTACCTGGTCTATCTGGAACAGCAGCTCGCCGCCTTCAGTCTGGCCAGCCTGGAGAACCCATTGTTCGGCCCCGGCAGCACCCGGGCGGTGCTCGAAGGTCTGGCCGATTTGCTGGTGGCCATCAGTGAGGCTGCCGGCGCGGTATCCGATCACCTCGGGCTGCGCTTCTTCGCCCATGTCGATGTCAGCCAGCGGACGCAATCCTCATGAGCAGCGCGTCGTATCAGGTTCTTCACGACACCCATTACCGGTACTCGGCACCGGTTTCCCTGGCGCAACAACTGGCGCACCTGTGGCCGCGCGAATGCCCCTGGCAGCGTTGCCATGAACGGGAGCTGCGTATCGATCCCGCACCCTGTCAGCGTCGTGACGGTCTGGACGTATTCGGCAACCCGCTGACCCGCCTGGTGTTCGAGCGCCCGCACGAGGCGCTGGTGGTCAGCGCCCGGCTGCGCGTCGAGGTGCTCACACGTGCGCCGCTGGAACTGGACGATTCGCCGAGCTGGGAGGCTGCGTGCGCCGCGCTCAGCTACAGCGGCAAACGGATGGAACCTGCGTTGCTGGAGGCGGCGCGCTACCGCTTCGAGTCGCCTTACGTGCGTCTCAAGCAGGTGTTCGCCGACTACGCCGACGATTGCTTCACGCCGGGGCGTCCGTTGCTGCAGGCGTGCCAGGCGCTGATGCAGAAGATCTTCGATGAGTTCAGCTTCGATGCCGAAGCCACTCAAGTGGCGACGCCGCTGTTGCAGGTACTGGAGGAAAAGCGCGGGGTCTGCCAGGACTTCGCCCACCTGATGCTCGCCTGTCTGCGCTCGCGCGGCCTGGCGGCGCGTTACGTCAGCGGCTACCTGCTGACCCAGCCACCGCCCGGCCAGCCACGCCTGATTGGCGCCGACGCCTCGCATGCCTGGGTGTCGCTGTATTGCCCGCGTCAGGGCTGGGTGGATTTTGATCCGACCAACAATGTGCGCCCGGCACTGGAGCACATCACCCTGGCCTGGGGCCGGGATTTCTCCGATGTGTCGCCGTTGCGTGGGGTGATCCTGGGGGGCGGCAGCCACGACCCGGACGTGCAGGTGACGGTGCTGCCGCTGGGATGAGAGTCGTGGGAGGGTGCGACAGGCGCCTCTCTCACGGTTAGTAGCGGCCTCAGTCGACCAGCTTCACGCTGCCTTTCATCAGCGAGTAGTGGCCGGGGAAGGAGCAGAAGAAGCTGTAATCCTCGCCTGCCGCCAGCTTGCTGACGTCGAAGGTCACCGACGTGCTTTCGCCACCGCCGATCAGATCGGTATGGGCAATCACACGCTCGTCACCGGCCTTGATGTAGCTGGCGTCCGGGCCGGCAGGAATGCCCTCGGTGGCCACGGCGGGCATGTCGGCGGTCTTGCTCAGCACCCAGTTGTGGCCCATGGCGGTCTTGGGCAGTGAGCCTACGTGCTTGAGATTGACCGTGAAGGTCTTGCAGCTCTTGCTGACGGAGATGGCCTGGGTGTTGAAGGTCATCTGGTCGGTCGATTCGACGTCCACCGAGCATTCGGCAGCGAGTAGTGGTGTGCTGGCCAGGCCAAGCAGTGCCATCAGAGCAACGTTACGCAGCATCTTTGAAGCCTCCAGATTCTGAATTTCCGGTCAGGTCTGAAGAGATTCGCACAGCTTCCGGGACTTAAGGATGCGACCGAACGCCACGCCTGGTTATCCAGAAAAGCTGTGGATAATTCTGTGGGGAAGCTCTGCAATGCCAGTTCCAGGCCTGGTCTCGCGGGCTTTCCGGGTATCTGCTCAGCTTTTGTCCAGGCCGCCTGCTCGCCACTAAAAAATGCTTTGAAATGAATTGCTTGAGCGAGAGGTCAAGGCTTTTGCGCGTCTCTGGAAAGCCACTGGCCGGTTATCCACGAAAGATGTGGAGCAAGCTGTGGATAAGCTTGGGGAAAGCCGGCCTCGACTGCGCCCGGCAGGGGGCGCAGACGATTGATGAGAAAATGAGCGCTCTTAGTGAACCGGTTTTTTGCGTAGCGTCTGCCACAGACGTGTGGCGAGGCTGACCAGCGGTACGCTGAGCAAGCCGGCGACGATGCCCAGCAGGGCATTGAGCAGCGTTGGCACCATGGCCGAAAGCAGGTGGCCGGCATCGCGCGCGACCCATTCGGCGGCGTGATGCACGGCGCTTTCCACAGGAGGCAGGCCGTGACTGAGAATGCCGCCGCCGACCATGAACATGGCCGCGGTGCCAATCACCGACAATGCCTTCATCAGCCAGGGGGCCAGGCGCAGGATGCCGCGACCGCAAGCCTGGGCGAAGACGCTGGCGCGTTGGCTGAGGTAGAGCCCGGCGTCGTCCAGCTTGACGATGCCGGCCACCAGGCCATACACGCCCACGGTCATCAGCAGGGCGATACCGCTGAGCACCAGCACCTGATTGAGGAAACTGGCGGCGGCGACGGTGCCCAGGGTGATGGCGATGATCTCGGCCGACAGCACGAAGTCGGTGCGCACCGCGCCACGGATCTTGTCGCGCTCGAATGCCACCAGATCCATCTGCGCATCGGCGATGGCCTTCAGGTGCGCCTGTTGATCGTCATCCTGTTGTTTGTGCAGCAGTTTGTGAATCAGTTTCTCGGCACCTTCGTAGCAGAGGAACAGACCGCCGAGCATCAGCAACGGCACCACCAGCCAGGGTGCGACAGCGCTGATCAGCAGTGCGGCTGGCACCAGGATCGTCTTGTTGACCATCGAACCCTTGGCCACGGCCCAGACGACCGGCAGTTCGCGGTCCGCCTTTACGCCGGTGACCTGCTGGGCATTGAGCGCGAGGTCGTCGCCCAACACGCCGGCGGTCTTGCGCGCGGCGATCTTGGTCATGGTGGCGACGTCATCGAGTACGCTGCTGATATCGTCGATCAGGGCGAGCAGGCTGCTTCCGGCCATGTTGCGGCTTCCGTGAGAGAGAGAAGCCGCAGAGCGTAGCATTGTGTTACATGTCTGCGTATAGGCTCAGCCCGGTGAGCGATCCACCCACTTCGGTGCTGCGCTGGGGCGCCATTCGCTCAGTGCGTCGAGCAGGTTCTGCGGGCTGCTTGCGATCTGCAGCATCTCGCGGTGCTGCGGGCGAACGAAGCGTTCGGCGACCAGATGATCGAGGAAGTCGCCGAGCTTGCTGTAGAAGCCGTTCACCTCCAGCAGGCCCAGCGGTTTGGCGTGGTAGCCCAACTGTCCCCAGGTCCATACCTCGAACAGCTCTTCCAAGGTACCGAGGCCGCCGGGTAAGGCGATGAAGGCGTCTGACAGCTCGGCCATGCGCGCCTTGCGTGCATGCATGCCGTCCACCACTTCCAGACAGGTCAGGTTGCGGTGGCCGATCTCGGCGCGCTCCAGGCTTTGCGGGATGATACCAATCACTTCACCACCGGCGTTCAGCGCTGCATCGGCGACCACGCCCATCAGACCGACGGCGCCACCGCCGTAGATCAGGCGAGTGCCGCGCTGGGCCAGGTGGTGGCCGAGCGCTTCGGCAGCTTCACGGTAGACGGGGCTGGCGCCAGGGCTGGCACCGCAGAAGACACAGACGCTACGCAGGGACATGGACGGACTCCTTGGCTGAATGCGCCAAGGGTAACCAGCCGCTGCGCTCCTACCAAGTGTCAGTGCCGCGTATCAATGCCGCAGGTGGCGCAGGCGTAGCTGGCAAGCAGTTGTTTGAGCAGATCATTGAGGTGCATGGCGCGGCTTCCTGACGCAGGGACATGTCGTTGAGGCTAGTCCCGTTGCTGGCGTCGCGCCGTTAGATTGTTTCGATGATGGCGATAGGCGCAGCGCGATCAGACCAGCTCCATCGCACTCATGCCGGCCAGGCCCAACAGCACCACGCCGCAGGCTGCGTAGGTCAGGCGATGCCAGAGCAGCGACGCGGCGCGGCGAAACCAGTCCACCAGGCCGGCGCAGATGAAGCACCAAAGCAGCGAAGAAACCATGAAACCGGCGAAGAACACTGCCAGGTGCGTCGGCGTTGGCTGAGCGACGCCGATGGCCGCCATCGCCCCGCCCATGGCGGCCCAGTAGACGATGTTCTGCGGGTTGGTCAGCGACAGCGCAGCGCCGGCGGCGAAGGCACTGCCGGCGGCGACCTGACCATCGTCGCTGGGTTGCGGCGGGCGATGGGCGTCGCGCAGTGACTGATAACCGAGCCAGGTCAGGTAGAGCGCGCTGGCCAGCGTCAGCGGATAGCGAATCTGTGCGCTGTCGAGCAGCAGCGCCAGGCCGGTCAGGCCCAGGGCGGCCCAGGTGGCGTCGCCCACCAGCGAACCGATCTGTACCAGCAAGGCGGGTTTGTAGCCGTCACGCAGCCCACGGCGCAGGGTTTCGCTGAACACGGCACCCGGCGCGGCGTTGAAGACGAAGCCGAGGAGCATGGCGGCGAGGAAGAAGCTGAACATGGAGTGTCCTTACTAGGAGAGGCAGTGAAGCCTGATGTCATAGCAGGTGGCGTGCCAGGCGCTGATAATAAAGTTTTCCACGGGGGCTGTGGGTATCTCTGTGGGTAAGCTGGTGGTGCTCGTCTGCCGGCCTCGTCGTGCGTCGTTCAGGCCGCGCTGACGAATATTTGAGCAGCGGAATTTTTCCTTTGTGCACAGGGGGTTGACAATTTCAAAGGGTTTTTAGGGGAGGTTGTTGATTGTCCACGATAGCTGTGGATAGTTTTGTTGGTAAGCGCTGTAAGCTTTGCTGTAGGTCTTATTTGACGGGACTCTCAGCGCTTCGTTCGTTTTTTGAGCAGCACCAGGCGACGGACGTTTCGATAAGGATACGGTGCGGATTGTCCAGCGTTTTCTGGGGGCGCCACCAGGAGGTAACAGGTTATCCCAGGTTTTTGTTGGTGGATCTGTGGATAAGCTGGTGGTAAAACCTTGGAACGCCTGTCAGGCCTGGCTGATGTGCACGTGGCGAGTTGCTGGCCATCATTGTGGCTGTAACGCGCTGAGTTGCGTCGGGCGGCCGAGCAGTTGCAAGGCACGATCCGGGTAATCTGTGACCAGACCGTTGGCGCCCATTTCCAGCAATCGTCGCATTTCGGGCTGCTCGTTGATCGTCCACAGCTGTACGTGCAAACCTCGCGCCTGTGCATTGCGTATCAGACGCGGGGTGGCCAATGTCAGGCCGCTATGTTGGGGAGGCATCTGCAGCACTGAATAGGAGGGTGACAGCAGGTCGCTCAGTCCCAGCCAGTTCAGCGCCAGCAGCAGGCGCACCGAAACCGGTCCGGCCGAGGTGGCGACCTCCGGGCAGAGCTCACGAAAGCGCTTGAGGCTGCGCTCATGAAAGCTGCCGACGATGACCCGATCGAGTTGGTCATAAGCCGCCAGCATTTCGCAGAGCACGGCTTCCATGCCGACATCGGGCACCTTGATTTCGAGTACCTTGGGGATCAATGGGAAGCGCTCGAACACCTCTTCCAGCGCGGCAATACGCGTGCCCTGGCCGCGGTAGGGATAGCTCTGACCGCCATCTGCCGTCCATTTGTAGCCGGCATCGAGCGCTTGCAGTTCGGCGAGGCTGAAGTGCGCGACCGGGCCCTGGCCATTGGTGGTGCGTTCCAGGGTTTCATCGTGGATCACCACCAGCTTGGCGTCCTGACTCAGGTGCAGGTCCATCTCCAGCATGTCGACGCCGAGGGCGGTGGCGCGTTCGAAGGCGAACAGGGTGTTCTCCGGCCACAGCCCCTTGCCACCGCGATGGGCGATCACCAGAGGGCGTTCGCCGAGGTCTACGAGAACCGCAGGCAAGCTCGCCGGACGGCTGGTCAGTGTCAGCACTAGCACGATGACGCCGATCAGCAGCAGCGGGACGAGCAGAAATCGAGTGAAGCGCAGCATGGGCTGGGTCTCGAGAGCGATTCGGGACTTTGTGCCCCAGCGCAGGGGCGTTGGCAAGTGCCACGCAAACGCCGGTAGCGCACCGCTACCGGCAGTGTCTGCGATGTAGGCGGCATCGGTGCGCATGGCGCACCTTACTGGGTGAGGTAGTGTGCGCCGCGCGCATCGCGGGTGTCCTGGAACGATAGAATCGTCCCCAGGAGTTGTCGGCGCTTAGCTGGCCAGCAGCCAGACACCGGTGGCGGCCGAGGCTGCGCCAGCGATGCGTACCAGCGGCGCCGCCGCTTGCGGCAGAAAGCGCACCAGGGCGAAACCGATGGCGTGCAGCGCAGCGGTAGCGACGATGAAGCCGATGGCATAACCGAAGGGGCTGGCCAGATCCGGCAGCTCCAGGCCGTGGGCGACGCCGTGGGTAAGGGCGAAGATAGCGGTCAGGGCAACGGATACCACCATCGGCAGACGAGCAGCCACGGCCACCAGCAGACCGAAGGCCAGCACCGAACCGGCAATGCCGGTTTCCATCAGCGGGATTTCCACGCCGGCGAAGCCGAGAAGGCCGCCGACCAGCATGGTGCCGACGAAGGTCACAGGCAGCGCCCAGCGCGCCGCGCCACTCTGCTGCGCAGCCCACAGGCCGACGGCGAACATCGCCAGCAGGTGATCCAGGCCGAACACCGGATGGGCCAGGCCGGCCATGATCCCGGAGTCGCCATGCCCAGGGTGGGCGAAGGCCAGCGCCGGGGTGCAGAACAGGGCGATGGCGTAGAGGGTTTTGCGCAGATTCATGAGTATCTCCTTGAATGGGGAATCAGGCCGCCGTGAGCATGCCCTGGCGTTCGATGAAGGCGATGATCTCGTCGAGACCCTGGCCGATTTTCTGGTTGCTGAAGACGAAGGGTTTGTCGCCGCGCATCTTCAGGGTGTCGCGTTCCATCACCTCCAGGGAGGCGCCGACCATGGGCGCGAGATCGACCTTGTTGATCACCAGCAGGTCGGACTTGCAGATTCCGGGGCCGCCCTTGCGTGGCAGTTTGTCGCCGGCGGATACGTCGATCACGTAAAGGGTCAGGTCCGATAGCTCGGGGCTGAAGGTGGCCGAGAGGTTGTCACCACCGGATTCGACGATGATCAGGTCCAGGCCGGGGAAGCGGCGGTTGAGCTGCTCCACGGCTTCCAGGTTGATCGAGGCATCCTCGCGAATGGCGGTATGCGGGCAGCCGCCGGTTTCCACGCCGATGATGCGTTCGGGCTCCAGGGCCTCGTTGCGCACCAGGAACTGGGCGTCTTCCTGGGTGTAGATGTCGTTGGTGACCACGGCGATGTTGTAGCGCTCGCGCAGGGCGCGGCACAGGGCCAGGGTCAGGGCGGTCTTGCCGGAACCGACCGGGCCGCCGATGCCGACACGCAGGGGTTGGCTGTTCATGTGCTGATGTTCCTCGTCAGGAGCGGAAGAGACGCGAGTACTGGCGCTCGTGCGCCATGCTCGCCAGGGTCAGGCCGAAGGCGGCGCTGCCCCAGTGTTCAGGGGAAAGGTTGGTGGCCTGCTGCTGGGCGGCCTCGAGCGTTGGCAGCAGGCGGCTGGTCAGGCGCTGGGCGGCCTGTTGGCCCAGCGGCAGCACTTTCATCAATACGGCCAGCTGATTTTCCAGCCAGCCCCAGAGCCAGGCGGCCAGGGCATCGTCCGGGCTGATCTGCCAGGCGCGTGCGGCCAGCGCCCAGGCCAGGGCCAGGCCGGGTTCGTCCTGGGCTGCAAGTGCTTCGCGCGCCGCCTCGTCCAGCTCGGGCAGGCCTTCGAGCAGTTGCCGCAGCGAATAACCCATCTGCCGGCTCTCCAAGGCCAGCTCGCGGGTTTCACGACTGGCGCGGTGCTGTTCGGCCAGCGCCTGCAGGTGCGGCCAGTCACCCTCATGCGCAGCGCGACAGTGAGCCAGCAGCAATGGTGCTTCGAAGCGGGCGAGGTTGAGCGTCAGTTGATCGGCCAGCCAGCGTTCAGCGTTTTCGGCATCCTTGACCAGGCCACTGTCGATAGCCCATTCCAGGCCCTGCGAATAGCTGTAGCCGCCGATGGGTAGTTGTGGGCTGGCCAGGCGCAGCAATGCCCAGGCGGGTTTCATGAACTGGCCCCGATACGCGCGGGCGACGGCGCTTGGCTCACTTGCGCACACCGAACTGGTGCAGGCGCGGGCCGTAGTTGAATTCCTCGTCGCCGTGATGGGAGTGATGATGACCGCCGCCATAGGCGCCTTGCTCGGGCTGATAGGGCGCTTCGATGGCATCGACCGTGGCGCCGAGCTGTTCGAGCATGGCCTTGAGCACGTAGTCGTCAGGCAGGCGCAGCCAGCCGTCGCCCAGTTGCAGGGACACGTGGCGGTTACCGAGGTGGTAGGCGGCGCGCATCAGTTCGAACGGGCTGGCGCAGGTGACGTGCAGCAGTGGCTCGGCCTTGGCGCGTACGCGGACGATACGTCCGTCCCTGGCCTGCAGGCATTCGCCGTCGGCCAGTGCTGGCTGGCCTCGCTCGAGAAACAGGCCGACCTCCTCACCGCTGGTGGTGAAACAGTGCAGGCGGCTTTTGCTGCGCGCTTCGAAGGTCAGTTCCAGTTCAGTGTCGCAGGTACTCTGCGCTGCGATTCGGGCGTGGATCACCAGCATGTGTGTTTATTCCGGGGCAATGTG
Source organism: Pseudomonas sp. EggHat1 (assembly GCF_014892995.1). Classification (NCBI taxonomy): domain Bacteria; kingdom Pseudomonadati; phylum Pseudomonadota; class Gammaproteobacteria; order Pseudomonadales; family Pseudomonadaceae; genus Pseudomonas; species Pseudomonas sp. EggHat1. The sequence continues at coordinate 512,059 of NZ_JACKQK010000001.1, read as the reverse complement.
CCCGGAAATAGTGCAAGTGGCTTGCCAAGGCTGGAGAGTGGCGCAAGGAGGCGCATTTCTGCGTGCTGTGGATAACTTGGCGAAGCAGTCAGGATTTATTTGGTGCGTTTTTTCTGTGCGCGCACGGTTGTGGTGCGTGCTACTCGGAGGGCTTGCCCAGGCCCAGCCAGTGCTTGCCACCGACCATGATGAAGCGCAGTTGCTGGATGACCTTGGCCTCTGCCGTGAGGTGCGCCGGCAAGGTTTCGGCGGGCGGATCGATCAGTTCGGGCAAGGTGGCGAATACCGTCTTCACCACCAGATCCGACACCACGTCGAGCGCTGCATCGTCGAGGTGCGGCATCCGGTTCATCAGCTTGAGGTCGGCGGCCAGGTCGCTGGTGATGCGTTCACGCAGGGCCGCAACGGCCTGGCGCACAGGTTGCGAGCCGCCGTACTGCTCGCGGGCGAGGAACAGGAACTGAGCGCGATTGGCGGCCACTTCGGCGAGGAAGATACGCACCGAGGCGTCGATCATGCCGCGCATCTCGAACTCATGGCGGCGCACCTGGCGGATCGCCGCACGGAAGGTTTCGCCCACCTCTGCCACCAGCGCCAGGCCCAGTTCGTCCATGTCGGCGAAGTGGCGATAGAAACCGGTAGGCACGATACCGGCGACGCGCGTCACCTCGCGCAGGCTCAGGCTGCCAAAGCCGCGCCCGCTCTCCATGAGGGTGAGGGCGGCGTCCATCAGGGACTGGCGAGTCTGCTGCTTCTGTTCGGCGCGTGGCGTCATGCGAAATCGGGTCATTGAGCGATGCCGCACTCTAGCAAATGCGCGGCGCCAGCGTCGAACCGTGCGAAGGTAGTTCGGTGAACGACTGTTGACTGAAATGCAGTCGATCTGTCAGCCTTGTGCACAAGTGTTCACTGGATTTTCTCATGGCTCTGCTTTCCCTGTCTCTGACGCGGTATGTCGCTCGCGGCCTGCAACCGCTGCGCCGGCTCTGTGCGGCCGGGTGGCTGCGCGAGGCGGATATCGACCTGTGTTTGCGCTCGCTGCATCCGGCGCTGCGTCTCAACCGCGTATTCGCCAGGGTCGAGGCACGTCGTTGGGTGGCCGACGACATGCTGGCACTGCAACTGCGCTGCAATGGCAATACGCGGGACTGGCGGGCCGGGCAGCATGTCCAGGTTTATCTGGAGCAGGACGGTGTACGTCACGGGCGCAGTTACAGCCTGACGTCGGTGGCGGCCGACGGGCGTATCGAGCTTGCGATCAAGCGCCAGCCGGGTGGGCGCCTGTCCAATCTGCTGCTCGATCATCTGGAGGTGGGTAAGGTGATCGAGCTGGGTCAGGCATTTGGCGAGTTCGTTTGGCCGCAGGAGCAGGGCGCCGTGTTGCTGCTGGCGGCTGGCAGTGGCATCACGCCTTTGCTCGGTTTATTGCGTGATGCACTGGCGCGTGGCTTTTCTGCGCCGGTGACGCTGCTGCATCAGGTACGTCGTCACGGCCAGCAGGCCTTTGCCGAGGAGCTGCAGGCGCTGGCAGCGCGCTACGCCAACTTACAGGTGCGCTGGGCCTTCAGTGCCGAGGCTGGTAGCCGCCTGACGGCCGATCACATCGCTGCCCTGCCTGCCGAACACCTGCTGGTATGCGGTCCGCGCGGTTTCGTCGACACGGCGTGCGGCTGGTGGCGCGATGCCGGGCGCGGCACCAGCCTGCAGTCGGAAAGTTTCAGCCCGTTGCCGGTACTGACCGAGGCGCAGACACCTGAGGTGCTCCTGAGCTTTGCCCGCAGCCGCCAGCAGGCACTGGGTAACGGCAACGCCAGCCTGCTGGAGCAGGCCGAAGCCAATGGTTTGCGTCCAGCCCATGGCTGTCGCCAGGGCATCTGCGCCAGCTGCACCTGCCTGCTGCTGGCCGGCACGGTGCGTGATCTGCGTAGCGGTGAGCTGTTCGCCGAACCCAATCAACCCATACGTCTATGTGTCAGTGCCCCGCATGGGGATGTGGAGGTCGATCTGTGACAGCTCGTCTTGATCGTGAATTGAACCCCGCCGAACTCGAAGCTTTCGGCCAGGAGCTGGATGCTCTGCGCCAGCGCACCCTGGCCGATCTGGGCGAGGCCGATGCGCGTTATATCCGCCGCGTGCGTGGCGTGGTGCGCCTGTGCTGCTGGAGTGGCCGTGCGCTGCTGATGTTCGGTTGGTTCCCGCCGACCTGGCTGCTCGGCACCTTCTTGCTGGGGCTGGGCAAGATTCTCGAGAACATGGAGTTGGGTCACAACGTGATGCACGGCCAGTACGACTGGATGAACGATCCGGAATTCGCTGGCCGCCAGTATGAATGGGACATCGTCGGCCCCGCCGATTTCTGGCGGCACACCCATAACCACGTGCATCACACCTACACCAACGTGCTGGGCATGGACGATGACGTCGGTTATGGCGTGGTGCGCCTGTTTCCCGAGCAGCGCTGGAAACCGTTCTATCGCTGGCAGCCGCTGTGGGTGACGATTCAGGCGCTGCTGTTCCAGTACGCCGTGGCCATCCAGCACCTGCGCCTGGACAAGCTGGTGAAAGGCCGTATCAGCAAGGAAGAGGTGCTTCCGCTGGCGCGTCAGTTCGGTGCCAAGCTGGCGCGGCAGTGGGGCAAGGACTATCTGCTGTTTCCGCTGCTGGCCTTGCTGCTCGGCGCCAATGCACTGGCCGTACTGACCGGCAATCTGGTGGCCAACCTGCTACGCAATCTGTGGACCTTTCTGGTGATCTTCTGCGGCCATTTCACCGAGAAGGCGGCGGTGTTTGCACCCGAGGTTCTGCAGGGGGAGACCCGTGGACACTGGTATCTGCGCCAACTGCGCGGTTCGAGCAACCTCTCCGGTGGGCCGCTGCTGCATATTCTGACCGGCAACCTCAGCCATCAGATCGAGCATCATCTGTTCCCGGACCTGCCCGCGCGGCGCTATGCCGAACTGGCGCGTGAGGTGCGCCTGATCGCCGAGCGCTATGGCCAGCATTACAACTGCGGCACCTTGTGGGGGCAGTTCTCGACCGTGCTGCGGCGGATCTGGATCTACCGCTTGCCCGCTGCCGGGATGGCGTGAAAGGCATAAAAAAGCCCGGCATGCGCCGGGCTTTGGGGTGTGACGACAGGGCTCAGGCCGTATGGCCACGTTGCTTGATCAGGCGATCGGAACCACCCTCGGCCAGTTGAACACGCTGGGCGCCCGGCGTGCGCTCGTAACCGCCTTCGGCCAGCTGAATACGCTGAGCACCAGGAGTACGCTCATATCCACCCTCTACCAGCTGGATGCGCTGGCTGCCGGGAGTGCGGTCAGAACCGTCTTCAGCCAACTGGATGCGTTGAGCACCCGGGGTGCGATCATAGCCATCTTCGGCCAGCTGGATGCGCTGGGCGCCCGGCGTGCGGTCGGAGCCGTCTTCGGCGAGCGGTGCGATGGGTTGCTGTTGTACCTGGCTGTCCTTGGCTTCGCCCACCAGCGGGAAGGGCGCGCTGCTCGAGGCGGCGAATGCGGTGGTGGTGATCAGGCTAAGGGCCAGAGTTGCGAGGGTCAGTTGCGCTTTCATGTCGATGTCTCCTTGGGGAGTAATAAGTGGCGTCGGAGTCAATTCTTGAGGACATGGGCGCAGATAAGAACTTGACTGGCCTGATAGTGAACATCGACCCCCTCAATACTCGACCGAGAGGCTCTATCTCGGTGCTTGTGGCCGGGCGTCAAGCGTCGCGGCGAATGTTCAGCGAAGCATCGCGCTGAATGCCGGGCGCGCGTATGCTTGGCGACCCTTGCGGGTCGTGCTCGATCCGTCCTCTTCTGCAGTTCCCTGGAGGCAGGCTCAGCAATGCTCGCGGCACAGGCAATTTTGCCGATCTTCGCTCTGATCGTTCTCGGCTATCTGCTCGGCTGGCGCCAGTGGCTCACCAGCGAGTCGGCGGCCGGTCTGGCCAACATCACCTTCAAGCTGTTCATGCCGACGCTGCTGTTCGCCGGCATCGCCAAGGCATCGCTGGCCGAAGGCCTGTCGCCGATGCTGCTGTTGGCCTATTACCTGCCGGTACTGCTGGTGTTCGTTGCGGTCAACGCGCTGGCGCACTGGCGTCGCGGTACAGCGACGCCGCTGGGATTGGTGGCGGCGTTCTCCAACAACGTGCTGGTGGGCATTCCGCTGATCGCCAGCCTGATGGGTAACGATGGTCTGCTCTACGTGTTCGCCATCCTGGTGTTCCACAGCCTCACGTTGTTTTCCCTGCACAGTTTCTATGCCGCCTTTGGCAGCCAGGAACGTGTTGACGGTCGCGCGCTGCTGAAGAACCTGGCCAACCCGATGATCATCGGCCTGGGACTGGGCGCACTGCTCAACCTGTCCGGGCTGCAACTGCCGGAAAGTTTGTGGCGGGCAATCACCTGGCTCGGCCAAGCCGCGCTGCCCTGCGCGCTGATCGTGCTCGGCGCCAGCCTGTCGCGTTATCGCCTGCGCCCTACCGGCGAGGCCTGGGGGGTGGCTTTGGCCAAGCTGTTGCTGTTCCCGGCGCTCGTGTGGTGGCTCAGTGGCCAACTCCCCGGCCTGAACGAGACGGCGCGCAGCGTACTGGTCCTGCTCGCTGCCTGCCCCAGTGGGGTCAACGTGATGGCCTTTGCCCGCAGCGCGGAGGACAGTCGTAGTGTCAGCGCTGCTATCTCGCTGTCCACGCTGCTGGCGGCGGTTTCACTGCCGTTGTGGATGCTGCTGGTGGGCTTCTGAGTGCATCGCCTGGCGATTCGTCCTTCCGGGCGATAGGCGTCGACGCGGTGCCTGGCTAGCATCGCGCTTCCCGCTCCGTTCAGGACTGCATCGATGAAACGACTCGCCCACGTGCTGCTCGGCCTGCTGTTGGTGTTCGGGTTGACCCTTGCTGCCTTCGTCACGCTCAACTGGGCTCCGGATCGCCCGCTGGACGAACTCACTGCGCGCTGGGCGCCACCGCCTTCGCAGTTCGTCGAGATCGATGGAATGTCGGTGCACCTGCGTGACCAGGGGCGGCGCGATGACCCCGAGCCCATCCTGCTGTTGCACGGCACCTCCGCCAGCCTGCACACCTGGGAAGGTTGGGTAAAAGAGCTGGCCAGGCAGCGTCGCGTGATCAGCCTGGACTTACCCGGTTTCGGCCTGACCGGGCCATTTCCCGATGGCGATTACCGCGTTGAGCACTACACGCAGTTCCTCCTGGCTATGCTCGATCATCTGCGGGTCAATCGCGTGGTGCTGGTCGGCAACAGTTTCGGCGGCCAGTTGGCCTGGCGTTTTGCCCTGGCTCATCCCGAGCGCAGTGCGCGTCTGGTGCTGGTGGATGCTGCCGGCTACCCGCGCAATGCTGAGTCGGTGCCGATAGGCTTTCGTCTGGCCGGCATTCCTGCCTTGGCGCCATTGATGAGCCGGCTGTTGCCGCGAAGCATGATCGAGTCGAGCGTGCGCAACGTTTATGGCGATCCAGACAAGGTCGATGACGGACTGGTCGAGCGTTACTACCAACTGACCCTGCGTGCCGGCAATCGTCAGGCCTTGCGCCAGCGCTTCGCCCAGGCTCCCAGCGGCGAGCTGCATGAGCGCATCGGCGAACTCGAATTGCCCACGCTGATCATCTGGGGTGGGCGGGACCGGCTGATTCCTGTGAGCAATGCCGAGCGTTTCGCCGCCGATATCGAGGGCAGCCAGTTGGTGCTGTTCGAAGCCCTCGGCCACGTGCCCCAGGAAGAGGAGCCGCAGCGCACCGTCGCGGTGCTTGGCAGCTTCCTGGCACGATGAGGCTCTAGCGCGGTATTTTCCAAGCCTTTGATTTTGTTCGTGGAAGCGCTGGCCGTTAGTGGCTGGCGCGTTTCCTGCTATGGCTCGGCGGGGCGGTTGGCTTTGGCGAATCTTCGTCTAGGCTGACGGGATAACGAACAAAAAAAAGCAGGAAACTGCATGCGCAAGGGCATTAGAGCTTTCGTCCGGGTCGTGGACGCATTCAACCGGAGGGTCGGGCGTTTCGCCATGTACCTGATCTTCGCCATGCTGGCGGTGCTCCTGTACTCCTCCATGAGCAAGACCTTCTTCACACCATCGATCTGGACCCTGGAAAGTGCCCAATTCCTCATGGTCGCCTACTTCCTGCTCGGCGGTGCCTACTCGATGCAGCTCGACGCCCATGTGCGCATGGACCTGGCCTACAGCGCCTGGTCGCCGCGTACGCGCGCCGTGGTCGATGCCATCACCGTGCTCATGCTGATCTTCTACCTGGTGATGCTGCTGGTCGGCGGCATCTCCTCCACCGAGTACGCCATCGAATACAAGGAGACCAGCTACTCGGCGTGGTCGCCTTACATGGCGCCGATCAAGATCGTCATGTGTTTCGGCATCGCCCTGATGCTGTTGCAGGCGATCGCCACCTTCTTCAAGGATCTGTACGCCGCCCGTGGGGAGACGCTCTGATGAGCTACGAGCTGATCGCGCTTCTGATGTTCTCCTCGATGATGTTGCTGCTGCTCACCGGCAAGCGCGTGTTCGGCGCCATCGGCTTCGTCGCTGCAGCTGCTGCGTTGCTGTTGTGGGGCGATGGCGGCTCGGAGATGGCCTTCAGCGCGGCCATGAAACTGATGAAGTGGTACCCGCTGCTGACCCTGCCGATGTTCGTGTTCATGGGCTACATGCTCTCCGAGTCGGGCATCGCCGAAGACCTGTACAAGATGTTCCATGTGTGGATGGGACCGCTGCCGGGCGGCCTGGCCATCGGCACCATCTTCCTGATGGTGGCGATCTCGGCGATGAACGGCCTGAGCGTGGCCGGCATGGCCATCGGCGCCAGCATCGCCTTGCCCGAACTGCTCAGGCGTGGCTACGACAAGATCATGATCACCGGGGTGATTCAGGCGGGCAGCTCGCTCGGTATTCTGATTCCGCCCAGTGTGGTGCTGGTGCTCTACGGCATGATCGCGCGCCAGCCGGTGGGGCAGTTGTGGCTGGCCGGGGCCATTCCGGGGCTGATGATGGCCGGCATGTTCATGCTCTACATCGCCATTCGCTGCCGCCTGCAGCCGCATCTCGGCCCACCGCTGGCGCAGGCCGAGCGTGAGCAGATCAGCATGCAGGAGAAGCTGCGGCTGCTCAGTGCCGGGCTGGTGCCAGTATTCATTTTTCTGTCGATGACCGGGCTGTTCCTGATGGGCTACACCAGCCTGGTGGAAAGCTCGGCTGTCGGTGCCGCAGCGGCGACCCTGGCGGCGCTGTTCAAGGGGCGGCTGAGTGGCAAGGTGATGGAGGAAACGCTGCGCAAGACCCTGGCCATCAGTTGCATGTTCATGTGGATCATTCTCGCCGCGCTGTGCTTCGGCGCGGTGTTCGACGGTCTCGGCGCGGTCAGGGCCATCGAAGGCTTCTTCGTCGACAGCCTGCACCTGGGGCCGTGGCAGATCCTCATCCTGATGCAGATCTCGTTCATCGTGATGGGCATGTTCCTCGACGACACTGCCATGCTGGTGATCGTCGCGCCACTCTACATTCCGCTGGTCGGCGCCCTGGGCTTCGACCTGATCTGGTATGGCGTGCTCTACACCATCACCTGCCAGATCGCCTACATGACCCCGCCGTTCGGCTACAACCTGTTCCTCATGCGCGCGATGGCACCTCCCGAAGTGAGCCTGCGCGACATCTACGTTTCGGTCATACCCTTTGTCTTCATCATGGTCCTGGCGCTGATCCTGGTCATGGTCTTTCCGCAGCTGGCGCTGTGGTTGCCGCAACTGCATTACGGCGGCTGATCAACGGAAATCGGCGCGTGCGCGCGCCAGCAGTCGAGCCGGTTCGTCCGGCCACTGGTAAGGCCGTCAGCTCTGGCGGCATTGAGCGGTTGTATTGCATCTGCATCGACACTATGGAGAGACCAGCATGAGTACGAGACGCGATTTCCTCAAGACCGCCGCGGTCACCACCGGGGCCGTCGGCACCGCTACCCTCGGTTCGTCGCATATCTATGCCGCCGAGCCGAAGAAGATCACCTGGCGATTGCAGACCTACGCCGGCGCGGCGCTGGCCGAGCACGTGATCAAACCCTCGATCGACGCCTTCAACAAGGCCGCCAACGGCCAGATGGAGATCCAACTGTATTTCGCCGACCAGTTGGTGCCGACCGGCGAGCTGTTTCGCGCCATGCAGCGTGGCACCATCGATGCGGTGCAGAGTGATGACGACTCCATTGCCGCGCCAGTGGACGTCTCGGTATTCGGTGGTTACTTCCCCTTCGCCACCCGCTACAGCCTCGACGTGCCGGTGCTGTTCGAGCAGTACGGGCTCAACGAGATCTGGGCCGAGGCCTACGGCGAAGTCGAGGGCGTCACCTGGCTCGGCGCTGGCGCCTGGGACCCTTGCCACTTCGCCACGGTTGAGCCGATCACCAGGCTCGAACACCTCAAGGGCAAGCGCATCTTCACCTTCCCCACCGCCGGCAAGTTCCTTACGCGCTTCGGCGTGATTCCGGTGACCCTGCCCTGGGAAGATGTCGAGGTCGCGATCCAGACCGGTGAGCTGGACGGCATCGCCTGGTCCGGCATCACCGAGGACTACACCGTCGGCTGGGCCAACGTCACCAAGTACTTCCTGACCAATAACATCTCCGGTGCCTGGTGCGGCTCCTACTTCGCCAACTCGGACAAATGGGCGGAAGTGCCGGAGCACCTCAAGACCCTGTTCAAGCTGTGCATGGACAGCTCCAACTACTATCGCCAGCACTGGTACTGGGGCGGTGAGGCGCAACTGCGGGTCGAAGGCGGCAAGCTGGAACTGACCTCCATCCCGGCCGAGGAGTGGGCCACGGTAGAGGCCGAGGCGTTGAAGTTCTGGGACGAAATCGCCAAGACCAGCCCGCGCTGCGCCAAGGTGGTGGACATCTTCAAGAAGTACAACGCACTGATGGCCAAGGCCGGAGCGCCTTATCGCGGTTGATATTGCTCCCCGATTGCCCGCCCGCCGCTCAGCCTGGGGGCGGGCAGCGCTGCAGTTTCTCTCGGGCCAGGTCCGTGAATGCCTTGAGCGCGGCAGACGGATTGCGTCGATTGGGGTAGTACAGACACATTTCATCTCTCGGCGGCGTCCAGTCCTGCAGCACCCGCTGCAGGTCTCCAGCGTCGACTTCCGCCTGGACCTCCTGCTCCAGAAAGAGTCCGAGCGCCACGTTCGCCTGCACGATGGCCTTGGCCACACTCGGCTCGTCCACGGTGAACCGACCCTCGACATCGAGCCTGAGCACTTCGCCCGCCTGTTCGAAGTACCAGGGATAGATGGCGCCGTTGGGCAGCCGGATGCGCAGGCATTCATGCCGCATCAGATCCGCTGGGTTCTGCGGTTCACCGTGCTTGGAGAAATACAGCGGCGTCCCCACCACGGCATAGCGCTGTGTCTGGCCCAGTGGGATGGCAATCATGTCATTGGGGATCAGGTTCGATGCGCGCACGCCCAGATCGAAGCCTTCCGCGACGACGTCCACCAGTCGCTCCTCCGTCACCAGATCGATCTGGACGCGCGGGTAGCGGTCGGCAAACTCCAGGACCAGTGGCAGGAGGGCCGTGCGCGCTGCGCTGGCAAATGCGTTGATTCTTATCACGCCAGCAGGTTCTGCGTTGTGCGAGCGAACCGTTTCCAGCGCGCCGCGCAGAGCCTGCAAGGCTGGTTCCACCTGCTCAAGATAGCTGCTGCCCGCCTCTGTCAGCGACACGCTACGTGTGGTGCGATTGAACAGGCGCGTCTGCAGAGTCGCCTCCAGCTTGGCGATGGTGCTGCTTAGCGCAGTGGTGGAAACATTCAGGTCGATAGCTGCCCGGCGAAACGAGGCGCGGCGGGCCACGGCCAGGACGGCCTCCAGCTCATGAAGGGTAAGACGTGAGTCGGACATCGGATTGTCCTGCTATGCGGGATTGGTCATCAATATCTGTCCCAATTGAGCAGATTATCTGGCGCGAGGCAAGATGGCAGTCCTGCAAGCCTGACAACCCTGAGAGGACCCAGCTTATGAACCTGCAATTGCCGAGCGCCGTTCAGGCCTACTTCGAGATCAGCAACGGTGATGACATCTCACACATGGCGGCGTGTTTCTGCGCGGACGCCCGCGTGATCGATGAAAACCGCAGCCATCAGGGGATCGAGGCCATCGAATCCTGGCAGCGGGCCGTGCGGCAGGCATTCACCTATCGGGTGGAGCCCATCGAGTCGTTTGCCGAGGAGGCTCAACTGAGCATCACGGCAATGGTGAGCGGTGACTTTCCCGGCAGTCCGCTGACGCTCAAGCATGTCTTCACCCTCAGGGACGGGCGGATCAGCTCACTGGAGATTGCGCCATGATGAACCTCGAACTTGCCGGCAAGCGTGTGCTGGTGACCGGTGGGACCAAAGGCGTGGGGCTCGCAGTGGTTCGTTTGTTCCACGCCGAGGGGGCGCAGGTGCTGACCGCGGCGCGACAGGCCGATAGCGCCGTACCGCCAGATATCTTCGTTGAGGCCGATCTTTGTACCCGAGAAGGTTGTGCTGCGCTGGTGGCGGCTGCGGAGCAGCGCTTGGGCGGGGTCGACATTCTCGTGCATGTGCTGGGTGGCTCGTCCGCTCCCGGCGGAGGTTTTGCTGCGCTGGATGACGGGCAGTGGCAGCGCGAGCTCGATCTGAACCTGTTTCCGGCTGTACGTCTGGACCGTGCGCTACTTCCGGGCATGCTGCAGCGCGCAGCGGGCGTGATCATTCATGTGACATCCATCCAGAGTCGTTTGCCACTGCCCGAGGCGACCACCGCATATGCCGCAGCCAAAGCCGCCCTCTCGACTTACAGCAAGAGCCTGTCGAAGGAGGTGTCACCCAAGGGCGTGCGCGTCGTGAGGGTTGCTCCGGGCTGGATCGAAACCGAGGCATCGGTGGCCCTGGCCGAGCGATTGGCAGAGGAGGCGGGCACCGATTACGAAGGCGGCAAGCGCATCATCATGGAGGCGCTGGGAGGCATTCCGCTCGGCCGCCCATCGAAACCGTCGGAAGTCGCTGAACTCATCGCTTTCCTGGCGTCACCTCGGGCAGCCGCCATCACCGGCAGTGAATTCCTGATCGATGGCGGCACGGTGCCGACAGCTTAGTGCGTCGCGGTGGACAGCCTGCGGTTGTCCACCGCCTTGATCGTCATCGCCTATTTTTCTGCCCAGCTCCCTGCCATCCCGGCAATCCTGTACCACACTCTATGAGCCTGAAACGGACGCCGTCACAAGCGTCGTGCTGAGCCCGTGCGTCGTCGGCCTTGCCTGGCCGGTCATGGATGCCCAGCCCTTCGCTTGACCCGCCCGCGATAACAACAAGACACAGGGGTTAGCATGTTCAAACCACGGGATGTAAAGACCGTCGGCGAGGCCCGGCGCATCGTCGAGGAGCGTGGCCTGAGCCACGTCAAGGTCGGTCTGTTCGATAACGACGGGGTGATGCGCGGCAAGTACATGAGCCGCAGCAAGTTCTTCTCCGCCCTCGAGCACGGTTTCGCCTTCTGCGATGTGGTGCTCGGCTGGGACGTCAAGGATCAGCTCTACGACAACGCTCAGTACACCGGCTGGCACAGTGGCTACCCGGACGCGCCGGTGCGCATCCTGCCGCACACCTGCCGCGAGATTCCCTTCGAGAACGGCATGCTGCTGTTTCTCGCCGAATTCGATCAGCAGGCCGAGGCGGTTTGCCCGCGTGGCACGCTGCGGCGGGTGATCCAGCGCTGCCAGGACATGGGGTTCGAGCCCTACGCCGCGCTGGAGTACGAATTCTTCATGTTCGATGAAACCCCGGACTCGGCGCGGGCCAAGGGTTTTCGCGATCTCAAGCCATTTACCCCGGACTGGTTCGGCTACTCGATGATCCGCAACTCGGTGCATGCCGAGCTCTATCACCAGATTCTCGAAATGGGCGAGGCGATGGACTTTCCCATCGAGGGCCTGCACACCGAGACCGGCCCCGGCGTGCTCGAGGCAGCCATTGCCTACGACCGTGCCGACGCCGCAGCGGACAAGGGTGCGCTGTTCAAGACCTTCATGAAGGTGCTGGCCCAGCGCAACGGCCTGATGGCCACCTTCATGGCCAAGTGGTCCGGCAAGTATCCGGGGCAGAGTGGGCACATCCACGTCTCGCTGCGCGACCGCAAGAGCGACAAGTCGGCCTTCTACGACCCCAGCCAGGCGCACAACATGAGCAAGCTGCAGCGACATTTTCTCGCCGGGCAGCAGCGCCTGATGCCGGAATTCCTGTGCATGGTGGCGCCGACGTTGAACAGCTATCGGCGCCTGATCCCCGGCTTCTGGGCGCCGACCGATGCCACCTGGGGCGTGGAGAACCGCACCGCCGCGCTGCGGGTGATCCCCGGCAGCGACAAGTCGCAGCGCCAGGAGTACCGCCTCGGCGCCGCCGACGGTAACCCCTTCCTTGCGCTGTCGGTGGCCATCGGCTCGGGCCTTTACGGTGTCATGCAGGAATGGGAGCCGACCGAGCCGGTCAGCGGCAACGCCTATGCGGTCAAGCATCCCGAGGAGCTGGCGCTGCCGCGCACGCTGTGGGATGCCGCGCAGCGCCTGAAGGGCTCGCAGGCTGCCCGCGAACTGTTCGGCGATGCCTTCGTCGAGCACTTCGCCGCCAGTCGCGAATGGGAAGAGCGCGAGTACCGCCGCCATGTCAGCGATTGGGAGCTGGATCGCTACTTCGAAATCATCTGAGCGCTCCCCCTCTCCCCAACCCTCTCCCCGGAGGGGCGAGGGGGCCGAGTGCGGTACGCGATCCACCGCGTGCGTCGCGATTCCTCTTACGGAGCACCTTATGAGCAAACTGCAATGCATTTCCCCCATCGACGGCTCGGTCTATGTCGAGCGTCATCTGGCGTCCAATCCCGAGGTACTGGTGGCGCTGGCCAAGGCCGAGCTGGCACAGCAGGCCTGGAAGCAGACGCCGCTGCGCGAGCGTATCGCCATCGGCCGGCGCGCCATTGAGATCTTCGCCGCGCGTGAGGCGCAGTTGGCCGAAGAGCTGTGCTGGATGATGGGCCGGCCGATCCGTTATGCCGCTGGCGAAATCCGTGGCTTCGTCGAACGTGCCAGCCATATGGCGGATATCGCCGAGGGCTCGCTGGCCGATATCCGCCTGCCGGACAAGGCTGGCTTCACCCGTTTCATCCGCCGTGAGCCACTGGGCCTGGCCTTGATCATCGCCCCCTGGAATTACCCCTATCTGACCGCCGTCAACGCGGTGATGCCGGCGCTGTTGGCGGGTAACGTGGTGCTGCTCAAGCACTCGGCGCAGACACCGCTGTGCGCTGAGCGCATGGTCGAAGCCTTTGCCGAGGCCGGTCTGCCCGAAGGCGTGTTCCAGTACCTGCACCTGAGCCACGGCGAGACCGAAGCATTGATTCGCTCGCCGAGCATCGACCACGTTGCCTTCACCGGTTCGGTGCCCGGGGGCGCCATGGTCGAGCGCGCGGCTGCAGGACGCTTCATCAGTGTCGGGCTCGAGCTGGGTGGCAAGGACCCGGCCTACGTTCGGGCCGACGCCGATCTGCAGCACGCGGTGGAAACCGCCATCGACGGCGCCTTCTTCAATTCCGGGCAGTCCTGCTGCGGTATCGAGCGTATCTACGTGCACGAGTCGCTATTCGATGAGTTCGTCGAGCGCGCCGTGGCGCTGGTGCGCCAATACAAACTGGGGCGCTCGGACGACCCGCAGACCACCCTTGGCCCGCTGGTGCGCAGCGACGCCGCCGATTTCGTCCGCGCGCAGATCGCCGAAGCGGTCGAGCAGGGCGCCAGGGCGCATATCGACCCGGCCGAGTTTCCCCTGGATGCGCCAGGTACGCCCTACCTGGCGCCGCAGGTGCTGACCAACGTCAACCATGAAATGCGCGTGATGACCGAGGAATCCTTCGGCCCGGTGGTGGGCATTCAGAAGGTCGCCAGCGACGAGGAAGCGCTGGCGCTGATGAACGACAGCGAGTTCGGCCTGACCGCTGCGATCTTCAGCCGCGACGTTGATGCAGCCATGGCCCTGGCTGACCGGGTGGAGGCCGGCACGGTATTTCTCAACCGCTGCGACTACCTCGACCCCGGCCTGGCCTGGACCGGGGTGAAGCACTCCGGGCGCGGCTGCACCCTGTCGCGGGTTGGCTATGAGCAACTGACTCGGCCGAAATCCTTCCACTTCAAGACTCAGCTGTGAGGCGCGCGCCATGGACCTGAATCAGTACCGCATGAACTGGAACTACCCCACCTCGATGCGCGTCGGCGTTGGCCGCATTGCCGAATTGGCCGAGGCCTGTCGTCAGCTCGGCATGCGCGCGCCGCTTCTGTGTACCGACCCCGGCCTGGCGGCGTTGCCGATGATCGACGCGGCGCTGCGTCAGTGTCGTGACGCTGGACTTGATGCCGGGTTGTTCTCGGCGATCAAGGGCAACCCTACCGGCGCCAACGTGATGGATGGAGTCGCCGCGTTCAAGGCGGGCGCGCATGACGGGGTGATCGCCTTCGGCGGTGGCTCGGCGCTGGATGCCGGCAAGGCCATCGCCCTGATGGTCGGCCAGGACCGGCCACTGTGGGACTTCGAGGACATCGGCGACAACGCCAGTCGCGTCAACGTCGCTGGCATGGCGCCAGTGGTGGCGGTGCCGACTACCGCCGGCACCGGATCGGAAGTTGGCCGCGCCTCGGTGATCACCGACGATGCTGCGCATATCAAACGCATCATCTTCCACGCGCGCATGCTGCCGGCGCTGGTGATTCTTGATCCCGAGCTGACGGTCGGTCTGCCGGCGAAAATCACCGCCGCCACCGGCATGGACGCGCTGTCGCACAGCCTGGAGGCGTTCTGTTCGCCACTGTTCCACCCGATGGCCGAGGGCATCGCCCTCGAAGGCATGCGCCTGGTGCAACAGTACCTGCCGCGTGCGGTAAGCCAGGGCACGGATGTCGAGGCGCGGCTGCAGATGCTGGTGGCCTCGAGCATGGGCGCCACCGCCTTCCAGCGCGGCCTTGGCGCGATGCATGCGCTGGCGCATCCGCTGGGGGCGCTGTACGACGCCCACCACGGCTTGCTCAACGCGGTGCTGATGCCTTACGTGCTGGTGGCCAACCGCGGCGCCATCGAGCCGCAGATGGAGAAGATGGCGCGCTATCTGGCGCTACCGGGCAGTGGTTTCGATGCCGTTCTGGACTGGGTGCTGGCGCTGCGCAGCGAGGTGGGCATCGCCCATAGCCTGGGCGAGATTGGCATCGACGATGCCCGCATCGAGCAGGTGGGACGGATGGCCGAAGCCGATCCCTCTGCGGGCACCAACCCCGTCGCCTTCAGCGCCGCGCAGTACAGCGCGTTGTTCGAGAAAGCGCTGCGCGGGACCTTGTAGCCCGGATGCAATCCGGGAGCGGTTGGCCTGCTTTGCCGCAGATTTCATCCGGGCACGGGGCTGAGCCGTCGAGTGCGTCAGCGGTCAAGAACCTGGCTGAAACGTAGCAGGTAACCATCCGGGTCCTGGATCATCAGCTGGCGCACCCTGATCCAGCTGTCGCCAGTGCGGTAGTCCACCGTCTCCAGTGGCAGGCGCAGCGGCACGTCATTGGCGAGCAAAGCCTGATACAGCGGCTGCAGATCGATCACGTCGATCTGCAGATTGATGCCGCGTCCCAGCGGGCGGTCGAGTGGCTGGACCGTCCAGGGATCGTCTGGCCGAGCATGTGGGGCGATCTGTTCCAGCATCAACGCGGCTTCGCCCAGAACGATAGCTGCAAAACCATCCTCGGGGCGTTGGTACAGCAGGTTGAAACCCAGCACTTGTTGGTAGAACGCCAGGCTGGCCTGCAGATCACTGACCTGCAGTTCAGGCGTCAGGGCCGGCAGGCGCGTGCGGCTCACGCCTGGTCCTGCGCCGCCTGCAAGGCTACCAGTGCCGGTGCGGCATAGATGCCCACTTCCACCGCCAGTTCCATCACTCGCGGCAGGTCGCTGGCGTACACCAGTACCGCTTGCAACTGGTCATCCAGCGGTTCACTGAAGTCCAGCAGCACGTAGCCACCGGTTTCTGGCGACAGCGCAGAGAGCTGCACCTGAATGCGGTTGAGCGCCTTGAGCGGCTCGGTCTTGGCCAGTTGTTTGGGCTTGAGCACGAACTGTACCTGCGGGCCGAAGGATTCGGTGATGTGCTGGAACAGTTCTTCATAGCTGTCGGCCTGGAACAGCACGGTGTCCGGCAGGCTGCCGACCACCACCCACTCGCCCAGGGGGATGGGGAATTCGTCGTCGTAGTTGACGTCCGGGTTGGCGGCGAGGAAGGCGGCCGGATCGGCATAGGCCTGGGTGGCTTCATCGGCGATACGGGCGATCTCGTCCTCGGGCAGGCAGCCGGAGCTTATCTTGGCGATCAGTTCTTCCAGCTGGGCTTTCATCGGGGCATTCCTGTTCGGGGGCAAAGGCGCGCAGGATAAGGCAAAGCACGCTGCGCTAGAAGTAGGCCAGCAGGCGGCCGAGGCTCATCACCAGCAGCCAGATCAGCAGCGACAGTGCCGCCTGCATTCGACCGAACAGCGGCGCATACGCATCACAGTCGCTCAGCCGGGCGTTCCACAGGTGGCGAAACAACAGGGCGTTGCCGATGCCCAGGGCGATCAGCAGCAGCTTGAGCTGCAGCAGTCGGTCAACTGCCAGTGGCCCGGCGTCGGCGGCGAACAGGCAGATGCCGCTGCCCAGCAGGAGCAACAGGCCGGCCACCGCCAGTGGCGTCAACGTGCGCGACACCGCTGCCAGCGGGAAACTGCGGCCGGCGCCAAGCAGGCGCGCATCGAGCAGCAGCATGGGCCCAAGCAGCAACACCAGGCCAAGCAGATGCAGCAGGTTGAGCGCCGGGTAGAGCAGTGCCGAGCTGCGCATCTGCTCGCCCAGGGCCGTGGCTTCGAGCCAGGCGGCCCAGGCGATCAGGCTGTCCATCTAGCGCAGTTCGATGGTGCGACCGTCGACGATTATGCGTTCGGCGCGGATCTCCGCAGTGCCGTCCTTGCGTGGGTAGCCGACTATGGTCACGGTCTTGCCCGCCGTCAGGTCGGCTTCCGGCAGGCCGCGTGCCTGCAGACGGTTGATCGGGGCGAGGATCACCTGCCAGGTGCGCCCGTCGTGCTCGATGCTCACATCGGCGTGCGGGTTGCGGTAGTTGACGGTCTGCAGCGGCACTTCCAGGGTCAGGAGCTGATCGGCGTCGTAGGAACTCCAGCCATGGTGGGCCTGGGCAATGGCACCAGCCAGCAGCAGGCCAAGTGTGGTGGTGAGAAGCAGCAGTTTCTTCAGCATGGCGATCACCCGGTGGACTGATTGAACACCGGGTAAACCTAGACCCTGTAACCGATGCTGCGACGCACGGGCAGCATTTGGAAACAGAATGAGGCGGTCAGATGCCTCAGCCGTAGCGCTTCTTCGCTTCGATGGCCAGGCCACTGCCGATGCTGCCGAAGGTATTGCCTTCCACACTGCGCGCGTTGGGCAGCATCGCTGCCACGCTCTGACGTAACGCCGGCACGCCGCTGGAGCCGCCGGTGAAGAACAGTGTGTCGACCTGATCGGCGCTGACTCCGGCATCGGCGAGCAGTTGCGTGAGGCTGGCGCGGATGCGTTCGAGCAGCGGCTCGATGGCGTTCTCGAACAGCGGGCGAGTCAGCTCGGCGACCAGGCCCGGCTCCACGCGTGACAGATCGATGGGACGCGCATCCTGCTCGCTGAGGGCGATCTTGCTCTCTTCCACCTGCATCGCCAGCCAGTGCCCCGCGCGCTGTTCGATCAGACCGAACAGGCGGTCGATGCCGGTGGCGTCGACGATGTCGTAGCGCATGTTCTGCAGGGCCAGCTGGGTCTTCTGCGCGTACAGCGCGTTGATGGTGTGCCAGGTCGCCAGGTTGAGGTGGTAGCTGGTGGGCATGAACGCGTCGCTCTTCATCCGGCTGCCGTAGCCGAACAGCGGCATCACGCCGGCCAGCGATAGCTGCTTGTCGAAGTCGGTCCCGCCGATGTGCACGCCGCCGGTGGCAAGGATGTCTTCCTGGCGCTCGGCCAGGTGGTGGCGCTCGGGTGCCAGGCGCACCAGGGAGAAGTCCGAGGTACCGCCGCCGATGTCGACGATCAGCACCAGCTCCTCGCGGTCCAGGTTCGACTCGTAGTCGAAGGCCGCTGCGATGGGCTCGTACTGGAACGACACGTCCTTGAAACCGAGCTTGTGCGCCACGGCCACCAGGGTGTTCTGCGCTTCCTGATCGGCAGCCGGGTCGTCATCGACAAAGAACACCGGGCGGCCCAGCACCACTTCCTCGAAGGCACGCTCAGCCTGGGCTTCGGCACGCTTCTTCAGCTCCCCGATGAAGAAGCCGAGCAGGTCCTTGAATGGCAGGGCGCTGCCCAGCACGGTGGTTTCGCTCTTCAGCAGCTTGGAGCCCAGCAGGCTTTTCAGCGAGCGCATCAGACGCCCTTCATAGCCTTCCAGATACTCGTGCAGGGCCAGGCGGCCATAAACCGGGCGGCGCTCCTCGATGTTGAAGAAGATCACCGAGGGCAGGGTGATCTTGCCGTCTTCCAGTGCTAGCAAACTGTCCTGGCCGGGGCGCAGCCAGCCGACAGTGGAATTGGAGGTGCCGAAGTCGATGCCGCAAGCGCGGGCGGGCGTGGAAAAGGACATGGAACGCAGGACCAGAGTGATTGCCGGGAAAGTGTTCTGCGTCGCCGGACGACGCCCCAGCGTGCTGCCTGAGGCGGCAGGTCACGAAACGGCCGCGCATTCTATGTCAGTGCGTGGGGTTGTCAAATGTGTGGAGCGCCGGTGGCGGTTGTTCGCTCGCTATGCGCGGCATGCGCGCGGCCCAGCGCCTTTTTCAGGACGCTGGTGTGTCGCGAGGATTGCGTCAATCGCACTGGGCTGGCGCCGGGCGTTCAGCCAGTCGTTGTCAGCGCATTTTGAAGTATTCACGGTGAAACCGTGTTTCGGGCAGGCCGCAGGCCGACCAGTCCCGCAACAGCCGGTCGCCCAGACCGAATGGGCCGCAGAACCACAGGCTGGAGTCATGGAGGCCGCCAGTCGTCGCGCCGATTTTCTCCAGATCGAGATTGCCATCGCGCGATTGATGGATCAGGTGCAGGTGCACGCCTGCGCGCTGGCACAGGTCCGCTACACGCCTGTTCAGGGGCGATTGTTCGGGTGTACAGAAGAAGAAATGCAGGTCGCTGTCTGACCTTTGTGCCGCCGGGTTGGCTGCCAGATGCTCCAGTCGGGAAATAAATGGCGCCACGCCCACGCCACCGCCGACCCACACCTGGGCGCTGTCGCTGTCGGCGAAGGTAAAGCGTCCATAGGGTCCTTCGAGCTGCATGCGACTGCCGACTGCCAGTGATTGCATCAGTCGCAAGGTATCGTCACCCAGCACCTTGACGCAAAAACTGATGGTCCTCGGGTCGGTGTCGGAGGATGCGATGCTGAACGGGTGCGGGTCTTGGGTGTTGGCAAAGCGCACGAAGGCAAACTGACCGGGTTTGAATGTCAGGCGGTCATCATCCATGCGGCAGTGGATTTCCATGACGCCGTCGGCGTGGCGCACGATGTTCTGCACGCTGCCTGTGTAGTGTTTCCCGCGTTGCGCCAGGCCGAACATGATGGCCAGCCCGGCCAGGCAGCCAACCAGCGCTGCGAGCACAACCCAGATCCCGCTCAGCGTTGGCCAGAGGGCATCCGGCAGCAGGACGATGGCGTGGAAAGTGGCGGCAATGAATAGCAGCGGAAAGGCTTTGTGCAGCCGCCGAAACCAGTGGTACGGGATGTATTTGATCAGCGCCAGCAGCACCAGCGTGATGGCGATGTAACCCAGCCACTCGCCGATGTCCTTGGCCGGGTCGCGCAAGAACTCGAAGACACGTTCCGGGGCATTGCCGGACTTCGCCGGTCGGGTCAGCCAGCCTTGGCGATCGACTTCGGGACGATCTCCATCATCCAGTGCACGAATACCAGGACGCCAGCAGTGATGCCCAGCCATTTGTGCAGTCGATAGCTCTGGTCGAGGCCTCCGAGCAGGTCTTCCAGCCACATCGGGCGTGTGGCCAGCAGCGTGATCAAGGCCATCAATGAGTAGGCGACGATGCCGCTGAGGATGATGCTGTTGCCTCGCAGTGTCCAGAAGTCGCTTCCCGGCCCCCCCTGCGGCAGCATGCTTACCAGCCAGATGGCAACAGGCAGGATCAGAGCCAGCCAGAACCAGCGCTTCATGGCATTTACCTTTAGGACGTGAGAAGAATTGCGCGCGTCGGCCCGTCATGGGAAGCCGATTCTTGTCACGAAAACTACAGCGATATCCTTTCGCGCTCTTTGAGTTGGATCAATCCCTTGTGCACTGGGCTGGCCGGAAGGACATTGCGCAGCCGCCATGACGGGCCTCGCCTGCGCGTCAGAGCGGCCTTTTCGACGGTGTCAGGCGCTGCATCGAGCGCTCATGATCCCTTGGCGTCTTGCTGGCGGCGTTGCCATTGGCTCCATTCGAAGCCCAGCACCACCAAGAGCGACAGGCCAAACGGCAGCAGCAGGTAGAACATGCGGAACACGATCAGCGCGGCGAGCACGTCAGCCGCAGGCAGCTCTGGCATGGCGGCGAGGAAGGTCACTTCCAGCACGCCCAGTCCACCCGGCGCATGAGATAGCAGCGCCAACGAGAAAGAGGCGAGGAATACACCGAGCACCACCAGGTAGCCGGGGTGGTTGTCGGCTGGCAGGGCGAAGTAGATGATTGCCGCCGCACAGAGCAACTCCAGCGGGCCGGCCAGCAACTGCCGACCGACGATGGGCAGGCGCGGATATTCCACGTGCAGCTTGCCCAGGGTCCAGGGTTTGAACTGGCGCCAGGAGCCCAGCACGTAGAGACCGACCAGGCTCAGCAGCACGCTGCCAATGACCACCGAGACCAGCGGCGTGATGTTGGCGACCCGGTGGATCAGGTCGGGCTGCGCGATCAGCACGCAGCCGCTGGCCAGCAGGGCGCCCAGAGCGAAGGTGAAGGAGCAGAAGACGATGAGGATGCCGATTTCCTGTGGCGTCAGGCCCTTGCTGCGGTAGGCGCGATAGCGCACCACTGCGCCGGAGAACACCGAGGCACCGATGTTGTGAGCCAGGGCGTAGGTGGTGAAGGAGCACAGGGTGATGAAACGCCAGGGAATCTGCTTGCCGAGATGGGCAACGGCGATGCGGTCGTACCAGGCCAGGGCCCAGTAAGCGCCCAGAGTGGCGCCGGCAGCCAGCAGCCAGTTCAGATGGCTGATCGCGCGCAGACTATCGGCGATCTCGTCAAGGGAGATGGTGCGCAACTCGCGGTAAAGCAGGAAACAGGACGCCACGACGGCGACCAGACCGATCAGCGTCCAGATCAGGTCGCTGCGTTTCAGCTTGGGTTTGGCTTCGACAACGGACACTGCAACTCCTCGCTCTACAGGCCCGGTAGGCGATCTTGCCGGTCAGGGAGCCTGTCGAGGCTAATGTTCACGACCTTGTAGGTCGGCTCGCGACGGCCGCCGACTGATGCTGCTCTTCGCGGCGCGCTGCGCAGTATCAGCGAGGCACTGCTTTCGCTCAACAGGCAAGCACGTATCCGATTCATACCCAGGCCAGTGTGATGGCTGCCAGCGCGGCGTAGCGACCGGCTTTGGCCAGGGTGACGATGGCAACGAATATCCACAGGCGCTCACGCATCACTCCCGCGACCAGGGTCAGTGGATCGCCGATCACCGGCATCCAGCTCAGCAGCAGCGACCAGCGCCCATAGCGCGCGTACCAGCCCTGTGCCTGCTGCAGCCGAGCCGGGCTGACCGGGAACCAGCGGCGCTCGCGATAGTGCTCGATGGAACGACCCAGTAGCCAGTTGATCCAGGAGCCCAGCACATTGCCCAGGGTCGCCACCAGCAGCAAGGCCCAGAGTGGATGCTGGCCTGCCAGCAGGAGGGCGACCAGCACCGCTTCTGACTGCAGTGGTAGTAGCGTCGCTGCGCCGAAGGCAGAGATAAACAATGCTGGATAGGCGGACAGACTCAGCATGGCAGGAGCACGCCGGCCGTTGGGCCGGCGGGGGTCAGGACTGCGATTCCTGGCCGCTGTTGGCCATGATCTCTTCCAGGCTCAGGCCGGTCAGGCCGTGAATGGTCTTCCACAGGTAGTAGAAGATGGCCATCAGCATGATCATCGAGGGAATGGCGATCATCGGGTAGCTGAGCAGGGTCATGCGCCCCAGTTCGTCATTGAACGCCTCGGTGCCGGCCGGACTGACCACGATCCACTTGGCCAGCACATAGTTCATGAACGAGGAAAAAAAGAAGGTGCCGCTGAGCCAGTAGGTCGCGCGCATCAGGCGCGTCTCGAAGTGCTCGACATGACCGCCTTGCTCCAGACGGTCGTGGATCTTGTCGATGTTGAGCACCGTCTTGTTGAACAGCAGGGTGCGAATCAGCGGGTAGCGGGTGCGTGTCGAAACCAGCACGGCAACGCCGATCAGGCCGGGAATCAGTGCTTCCTTGACTGCCAGCCACTGGGTGTCGAGTTTGAGCAGGCCGATACCACCGGTCAGCGCGACGCTGATCAGGCCGAGCAGGGCGATGAAGTTGAATTTGCGGTATCGGATCAGCTCGAACGCGCCCCAGCCCAGTGGGAACGCCAGGGCCAGGATCAGCGCGCCATCGGCGCCGAGGCGGTGCTCGCCACTGAGCTTCATCAGGATGAACGAGGGGATCAGGATGCTGATGGCCAGGTCGATCAGCGGGCGGGGCTTGTGCGTCGGGGTACGGCTGTCAGTAGTGGCGGTCATGGTAGCTGGAGTCTGCGTAGGAACGCCGATGATCGCCTGCCCGGCTCGCCAGGGCTAGTCCGACCGTCGGTTTTGAATGTGAAAAAGTATGAGTCGACAGCCATCTGACAGGAGAGAAGAGCTGGCTGGCGATGCTAGAGTGATGGCAGGGCCTGGGAGTCGAACATGCCAAGAATCATCCCTTTCATTTGCCTGCTGCTGACGGTTTTTTTCCTGACGCCTGTGCCGTCCTGGGCGCGGGACTGCATCGGTATGGTGCCGGCCGGCACTTCGGCGTTCTGGAGCGAGCTGGAGGCCGGTGCGAGGCGCACCGCTGACGATCTGCAATTGGAACTCTACACGCGCGGCCCGACCCAGGAAGGTAGCGTCGAGGTGCAGTTGCAACTGATAGATCGTGTGCTTGCACGGGGTTGCAAGGCACTGATCATCGCCCCGGCTGGCGATGCCATCGATACCCGGATCGCGGCCTTGCGTGCCGAAGGTATTCCCACCGTCTATGTCGACCGTGGCGTTGCGGGGGATGGCGCCTACGCGCTGGTGGCGACCGACAACTTCCTCGCAGGTCAGTTGGCCGGGCAACAGCTGGCCGAGCGCCTTGGGCAGGGTGGCAGAGTCGGGTTATTGCGTTTACGTCCCGGGCTGCAATCGACCGAGGAGCGTGAGCGCGGCTTTCTGCTGGCGGCACAGGCGTCCGGGCTGCAGGTGGTGTTCGACACCTACCTGGGTGATGACCGCCAGCGCATCGTCGATGCCCTGAGCGAACAGTTGCCCAGGCTCGACGGCCTGTTCAGCCCCAACGGCACCAGCACCCGAGCGACCCTCGCGGCTCTGCGCCAACTGGGCAAGGCCGGAGCGGTGGACTTCGTCGGCTTCGATGGAGGCGACCTGCTCTTCGATGCCGTGCGCGAAGGACATATTCACGCCCTGTTGCTTCAGCAGCCGCAGGCCATGGGCGATCATGCGGTGCGCCTGGTGCATCGGGCCCTGAGTGGCGAACGCGCCATTTCACGCCTGCAACTGTTGCTCGAACCACGGGTACTGACTGCCAGGGATTTGGCCGATATGACCGCGCCGCAACAGCCTTGGTGATGGGCAAAGCGTGGGTTTATGATCCTTGTCCTGGCCGCCCTGAATTCGCTGTAGGGCGCGCTCTAGACGGTGGCGTGCAATGAATCTGAAGTACCTGCTCGCAGTTCTGTTGTTCTGCAGCTTCTGCGTCCACGTGACGGCTGCCGAGTTGCGGCTGTATACCGAAGACTATCGACCCTTCAGCTATCTCGAGAATGGCGAGCCGAGTGGCATGGCTGTGGCGGTGGTCGAAGAATTGATCCGCCGTACCGGCGAGCGAGCGCGCATCGAACTGGTGCCCTGGACGCGCGGCTATCATCAGGTTCGTCATCAGGCCGACACGGCATTGTTCTCCACCGTGCGCACGGCGCAGCGCGAAGCTGAATTTCAGTGGGTCGGGCCGATCGCGCAAGGCTATACGCGTTTCTACACGTACAAGGATGCCGGGCTGCGAGTCACCAGCCTGGACGACGTGCGCCAGCTCGGCACTCTTGCGGTGCCCAAGCAGTGGTACAGCTACGAACTGCTGCGCGAACAGAAACTGGATAACCTGTATGGCGTGCCGACGCCTCAGGACATGCTGCGCATGTTTCGCCATGGTCGGGTCAAGCTGCTGCTGGCCAACACCCTGACCCTCGACGGCATGCTTGCCGAACAGGGCATGAATGCCGGGCAGCTGCAGGCGCAGTTCGACCTGATGACCAATGACTCCTATATCGCCTTTTCCCTGCAGACGGATGCCGAACGTGTCGCGCGATGGCAGCAGGCGCTGCAGCAGATGCGCCAGGACGGCAGCCTGGAGCGGATCTATCGACACTGGTTACCGACGGCCGATGAGCGGACGTTGGTCGATTTGTTGCGCCTCGAGTGAAGCGGCCGCATGGCGCTCCACGGCTTGCTAGGCTGCAAGCGGGAGGGGGGCGATGATGATGGGCAAGCGTATGTATCGATGCTTGTGTGCCTTGCTGGTGGCGCTATGCGTGCCGGCGCAGGCCCAGTTGCGTCTGCTCACCGAGGATGCGCCGCCGATGAGCTTCATGCGCGAGGGCGAGCCCAGCGGCTTCTCCGTCGAGGTGGTCAGAGCGTTGCTGGCGCGCACCGGCGACAGCGGTCAGATCGAATTGATGCCCTGGACGCGAGCATTGCATCTGGCTCAACAGGAGGAAGATGTCGCGCTGTTTTCCACCGTGCGCACAACCGAGCGCGAGAACAGGTTCCAGTGGGTCGGGCCCATCGTGGTCGGCACCACCAGCTTCTACTCGCTCAAGTCCCGTGAGCTCGTCATCGATACGTTGGAGCAGGCCGCGGCCAGCGGGCCACTGGCCCTGCCCAAGCAGTGGTACACCTTCGAGACCCTCAGTGCGAGGGGCTTTACCAACCTCTATGGCGTGCCCGGTTCGAAGCAGATGGTGACCATGCTCAAGCATGGCCGGGTCAATCTGATCGCCACTGAAGACCTGACTCTGGCTGGCGAGCTGGCCGCTGCCGACCTCAAGCCGCAGGACGTCACCGCGCATGTGCCGTTCATGCGCTCGGCCTACTACATCGCCTTCTCCCCGCAGACGTCGGTGGTGCGTGTGGTGCGCTGGCAGCGCGCGTTACAGCAGATGCATGAGGACGGCAGTCTCGAGGCGATCCTCAGGCGCTGGCTGCCGCATGCGCCGATGCCGCCCATCGCTCCGTAGCGCCCCTCGTGGCGACTGGTTAATCTGAGCGCTGAAATCCATCGAGTCCGATCATGTCGCGTCGTCATCTCACTCTCGATCTGCGCAGTCGCGCCGGCTTGTTCGCTCACCTTGGTGCGATGGAACGGGCCGGTGTGCCCATTGATCGGGCGCTGGCCAGTCTGGATCTCGGTACGCGCCACGAAGCCGCCGTGAAGCGCTTGCGGCAGATGATCGGCGGTGGACGGGACATGGCGAGTTCCGGCCAGTTGAGTGGCGTGTTCACGCCACTGGAAAGTGGTCTGGTGCGCGCCGCGCAGGACGCCGGCGCACTGGCGCATATCTACGAGCAACTGGCGCAGCGCTACGACGAACAGGCGCGCCACGCGGCAGAATTGACGTCACGGCTGCTGCTGCCGGCCGGTGTGTTGTTACTGGCACTGGCGGTCAAGCCCTTGCCCGCTTTGGTCGCGGGAAGCCTGAGCGGTGCAGGTTACCTGGCGGCCGTGTTGCTGCCGGTGTTCTGGCTGTCAGCACTGCTGTTTGGCGCGCGCGCGTTGTGGCGTCGCTGGCAGCAGCGGCGAAGCGATCAGCCGGGCCCGCTAGACGATCTGCTCCTGGCGCTGCCGGTGCTGGGCAGCCTGCAGCGGCGTGCGGATATCCGTAACTTCTGCGACAGCCTCGGGCTGTTGCTGGAGGCAGGCATGCCGGTGCTCGATGCCTTGCCGCGTGCCTGCAATGCGGTCAGCAACGCACGGCTGCGGCGGGATTTCGCCAATCTGGCGCCACGCGTAGCCGCAGGGCAGTCGCTGGTGCGTGCCTTCGACGGGCTGAGTTTTCATGGCAAAGCCATGCTCATCGGCGTGCTCAATACTGGTGAAGCGACCGGCCGACCGGGCGAGGCGCTGCTGCGTTTCGCCCGCCTGCAGGCGCAGCAGCTGGCTGCGAGCCAACAGGCGCTGGCGAGCTGGGCACCACGCTTGTTCTATCTGGCCGTCGCCGTGTGGATGGCGTACGGCCTGCTGACCGGTGGCGGATTCTTCCCGGCCCTGCCCGCGGAGCTGGCTGGCCGATAATTTGCTGGTTATCGACCACGGCGGTCCGTTTGAAAGCTGGCAGCAAGTGCCTTGCGCTAGCATTCGTCACGTCTACGCCATGACTAAAAAGAGAAAAAAGCGATTCAACCGACTTTGGAATACGCCCCATGCCCATCTTGCAACGTGCATCCCACCATGAGCTACGCAGTGCCTTTCGTGCTCTGCTGGCCTCCGACCGCTGCTATCACACGGCTTCGGTCTTCGATCCCATGTCCGCCCGCATCGCCGCTGATCTCGACTTCGAGGTCGGCATCCTCGGAGGCTCCGTCGCTTCCCTGCAGGTGCTCGGCGCGCCGGACTTCGCCCTGATCACTCTGAGTGAATTCGTCGAGCAGGCCGCGCGCATCGGCCGCGTCTCGCGTTTGCCGGTGATCGCCGACGCCGACCACGGCTACGGCAATGCGCTCAATGTGATGCGCACCGTGGTCGAGCTGGAACGCGCCGGCGTTGCCGCGCTGACCATCGAAGACACCCTGCTGCCGGCTCAGTTCGGCCGCAAGTCCACCGACCTGATTTCCATCGAGGAAGGCGTCGGCAAGATCCTCGCCGCGCTGGAGGCGCGTGTCGATCCGGAGCTCTCGATCATCGCCCGTACTCATGCCGGCGTACTGGAGGTGGACGAAGTGATCCGCCGCACTCGCGCCTACGAGGCGGCCGGCGCCGACGCTATCTGCCTGGTCGGGGTCAGGGATTTCGCCCATCTGGAGCAGATCGCCGCAGGCCTCAAGGTGCCGCTGATGCTGGTCACCTACGGCAACCCCGAACTGCGCGACAATCAGCGCCTGGCGCGCCTGGGTGTACGCATCGTGGTCAACGGCCACGCCGCCTACTTCGCTGCGATCAAGGCCACCTACGACTGCCTGCGCGAACAGCGCGGTGCGCAGCCGTGCGACCTCAACGCCACCGAGCTGACCCACAAGTACACCATGCCCGAGGATTACATCGTCTGGGCCAAGGAGTTCATGGAAGTGCGCGAGTAAGAGCCTGTTCACGATCTGCTGCGCGTCGACCCTACGGCGTTAAAAACAGGCTCGGACTGCTCATTTACAGCACGTAAACTCCGCGTCCTCGCCTGTTTTTGCCTTGTAGGCTTCTAGCTCGCAATATCGTGAACAGGCTCCTAGCAAGAACAGCACTTGCACTTCGCATTCCTCGGGCGCATATCTGTCCGGTGGGTGCGAGGAGGTGCAGCATGGCAGGCGGATGGGCAAGTGACGACGCGGTACAGGAGCAGATCGACAGCAGCATCGAGGATGCCGTTGCGCGTGCTCGCAGCCAACTGCCGAAGGGCGAGAGCCTGCGTCATTGCGAGGAATGCGATGCTGTCATTCCCGAGGCCCGTCGCCAGGCGATTCCCGGCGTGCGCCTGTGCGTCAATTGCCAGGCCGAGCACGACCGGGAGAATGCCGCCTACAGCGGCTACAACCGCCGGGGCAGCAAGGACAGTCAGTTGCGTTGAACTCTCAGAACAGCGCGCCGATATAGACTGCGCCGCCGATACCGGCCTGGATGCCGAGATTGGCTCCTGCCATCAACAGGGCGCCACTCGCGGACTGCATCAGCTTGCGGGTGAGGATCGGCGAGAGGGTGAGGTTGGCTGCTGGAGTTGTATTGGCCAGCGTTACCGCCGCCAGCAGCTTCGGGTCCAGGCCGAACAGCATGGCCGTTGCGGATACACCCAGCGCAACACCACCGCCCGCTTCCACGTACATGCAGGGGCCGACGATATCGTCGCGGGTGAGGTCGCCAGCCACCAGGTCGTCTGCGACGAACACCGCTCCGTCGCTGGGGAAGGCTTCTGCTGCCCCGACTCCGCCGACGCTCTTGCCCTTGATCTTGATATCCACTTTGCCGAAGCGCGGCAGTTTGGCCCCCATGCCAAGGCCTGCACCGATACCGCTGTAATGTAGTTTGACGTTCTCGCCGGTTGGCGAACGCAGGGTTATCGAACCGCCGCTACCGGCAACAAAGGCCAGAGTCAGGCCGCCACCACTGGCCGTGACGTAGTCCCAGCGGCTGGGGTTGACGGGCAGGGGGATGGGTATCTTCGGCATTATCGCTTCCTTGTGAATGTTGCTCAGACGCTTTGCTGAGGAGCGCGTCTGAAGAGGGTCAGCAGCCCGCTGACCATGAAGATGGAGCCCAGCAGCCCGAGAAAGATCGAGGTTCCCCAAAGCGCGCCGAAGTCATCGATCACGGCAGAGGTGGCCTGCGCCTCGGCCCGGTAGTAGACCTTGACCGGCATGCCGACCTGATAGCCGTAAATCCAACCGCCCTGGGGGTAGGAAATACGGGCTCCGTTGTTGTCGGTGAAGGCTATCTCCGGGTGGGAGCCGCCCGCATTGAGGGCGACGACATTGCCTTCGGCCTGAAGAGCGGATTTCAGGAAACCCACGCGAGAAGAGGTCTGCACGACCGTTGCTGTGATCAGCGCGAGGCCCACCAGAGCAAAGAGGCCGCCCTTGAACAGGCGAGATGGAGTTGCGGGCATCCTGCGGTATTCCTGATCTTCCATGGAAATGGCCAGGGAATCCTGGGCCGGGTGTTAGGGCAAGCATCATCCTTTGAGAGTCCCTGGTATTGCAACAAAGCCTGAGATAGAGGGTCTTTCGCTGATACCGGCCCGCATTTACGCATGTGACGAAGCAGGATCATAAGGCCTCGTGGAGAGGACTCACATGATGAGGCTCGCGTTTTGGCGAGTTTTTACAATTGGCGTTCACCGGGCCATGTCACAGGCTTACGGAGTCGAAGTATTTCTTCCCCATAGAGCTTCGTGAGGCCGGGTTGATTGGTTGGTACGGCACCTATTCGAGTCCTGATGGTCTAGTGCTACTAGACCGTGACTCAGGAAGAGGTGCCTGCATGACGATTTTCGAAGCCTTGCGCATCAGCCACGACATCCAGCGCGAACTGGCGCAGAAGCTGATCGCCACCCAGGGCGACAGCGCCGAGCGCCACGCCTTGTTCTCTCAGCTCAAGCAGGAGCTGGCCGTGCATTCGGTGGCCGAAGAACGCCATTTCTATATCCCCCTGATGCAGCAGGACGCAGGTGTCGATCTGTCGCGCCATGCGATTGCCGAGCATCACCAGATGGATGAAATGATCGAGGATCTGGAAGAAACCGACCCCAGCAGCCCGAGCTGGCTGGCGCAAGCCAAGGCGCTGGCGGAAAAGGTCGAGCACCACCTCAGGGAAGAAGAACGCACCTTCTTCCAGATGGCCGGCAAGCTGCTTCGCGACAAGGAGAAGCAGCAACTGGCTGGCGACTATCTAAGCGCTTACGACGAGATGAAGCAGGCGTCCTGAATCAGCTAGCCTGAGTGGTAATGGCGGTTTGCACCCGCTCTACACATGATCGTAGGGCGGGTGAAACCCGCCACAGCCAACTCCGCAACAGGGACGTTGCCATGTCTGACTACCGCCGCGCCGCCGCTCCCGGGGGCACCTATTTCTTCACCTTGGTCAGCGAACGGCGTCAGCCGATTCTTACCCATCCCGATATCCGCCAGGCTTTGCGCGAAGCCATTCAAACGGTACGCCTTAGCCAGCCCTTCGCCATCGACGCCTGGGTATTGTTGCCCGATGCATCTGCATGCCATCTGGCGCTTGCCGCCAGGTGATGCGGACTTTTCCAATCGCTGGCGGTTGATCAAACGGCATGTCACGCATTCGTGTGGCAGCCGCTGTAACCGCTCGAATTTGTTGAGCCACCGACGTCAGACGAAGGGCCAGGGCACGCTCTGGCAACAGCGCTTCTGGGAGCATCTGATCCACGATGAGCGCGACTACGCCCGGCACTTCGACTACCTGCACGGCAACCCGCTCAAGCATGGGCTGGTAGCGCGTGTGGGGGATTGGCCCTGGTCGTCGTTTCACCGTTGGGTGAAGGAGGGTATTTACCCCGTCGATTGGGGCGGGGATGCGAGCCTTGATGAGCTGGGTGTCGGGGAATGAACCGGAGAATGAATTGGCGGGTTGCACCCGCCCTACAGGTTTGGGCAGGCGGGGCAATCGCCTACCCCATAGGGCGGGTGAAACCCGCCACTGTCGTCTCAGCCTGCGATGTCAGAACAGGAAATAGCGCTGCGCCATCGGTAGCACTTCGGCCGGCTCGCACCAGAGCAGTTGGCCGTCGGCCTTGACCTGGTAGTTCTGCGGATCGACCTCGATATCCGGCAGGTAGCCGTTGTGGATCAGATCGGTCTTCTGCACTTCGCGGCAGCCTTTGACCACACCGATTTTCTTCTTCAGACCGAGCTGCTCGGGCACGCCGGCATCGAACGCCGCCTGGCTGATGAAGGTGATGCTGGTGGCATGTCGGCTGCCACCATAGCTGGCGAACATCGGCCGGTAGTGCACCGGCTGCGGCGTCGGGATCGAGGCGTTGGCGTCGCCCATCAGGCTGGCGGCGATGGCGCCGCCCTTGAGGATCAGCGTCGGTTTGACGCCGAAGAAGGCCGGGCGCCAGAGCACCAGGTCGGCCCACTTGCCCGCTTCGATGGAACCCACCTCGTGGCTGATGCCGTGAGTGATCGCCGGGTTGATGGTGTACTTGGCGATGTAGCGCTTGGCGCGGAAGTTGTCGTTACCGGGCTCGTCTTCGGGCAGCGGGCCACGTTGCTTCTTCATCTTGTCGGCGGTTTGCCAGGTGCGGGTGATCACCTCGCCGACGCGGCCCATGGCTTGGCTGTCGGAGCTGATCATGGAGAACGCGCCGAGGTCATGCAGGATGTCTTCGGCGGCGATGGTCTCGCGGCGGATGCGGCTCTCGGCGAAAGCCACGTCCTCGGCGATGCTCGGGTCGAGGTGGTGGCAGACCATCAGCATGTCCAGGTGTTCGTCGATGGTGTTGCGGGTGAAGGGCCGGGTTGGGTTGGTCGAGGACGGCAATACATTGGGAAAGCCGCAGGCCTTGATGATGTCTGGCGCATGGCCGCCGCCGGCACCCTCGGTGTGGTAGGTGTGGATGGTGCGGCCCTTGAACGCACCGAGGGTGGTTTCGACAAAGCCGGACTCGTTCAGGGTGTCAGTGTGGATCGCGACCTGCACGTCGTACTGATCAGCGACCGACAGGCAGTTGTCGATGGCCGCCGGGGTGGTGCCCCAGTCCTCATGCAGCTTGAGGCCGATGGCACCGGCTTTCACCTGCTCGATCAACGGCTCCGGCAGTGAGGCGTTGCCCTTGCCGGTGAAGCCCAGGTTCATCGGGAAGGCGTCGGCGGCCTGGAGCATGCGCGCCATGTGCCAGGGGCCAGAAGTGCAGGTGGTTGCGTTGGTGCCGGTAGCCGGCCCGGTACCGCCGCCGATCATGGTGGTGACGCCACTCATCAGGGCCTCTTCGATCTGCTGCGGGCAGATGAAGTGGATGTGGGTGTCGATGCCGCCGGCGGTGAGGATCATGCCTTCACCAGCGATCACCTCGGTGCCGGCGCCAATCGCAATCGTGACATCGGGCTGGATATCCGGGTTGCCGGCCTTGCCGATGGCGGCGATGCGGCCGTCCTTGAGGCCGACGTCGGCCTTGACAATGCCCCAGTGGTCGATGATCAGCGCGTTGGTGATCAGGGTGTCGACCACATCGGCCGCGCACAGCTGGCCCTGACCCATACCGTCGCGGATCACCTTGCCGCCGCCGAATTTCACTTCTTCGCCGTAGGTGGTGAAGTCCTTTTCCACTTCGATCCACAGGTCGGTATCGGCCAGGCGCACTTTGTCGCCGACGGTGGGGCCGAACATGTCGGCGTAGGCTTGTCTGCTGATCTTCATTGGCTCGTCCCGTAGGGTGCGCCGTGCGCACCGTTGTTATCTGCGTTGCTTGTGGTGCGCATGGCGCACCCTACGAAAATCTGTGTCTCAAAGATCGCCCATGACCCGTCCGGCGAATCCGAACACCCGGCGCGCGCCGGCCAGATCGACCAGCTCCACCTCGCGGCTCTGCCCCGGCTCGAAACGCACCGCGGTACCGGCCGGGATGTTCAGGCGCATACCGCGCGTGGCCGCGCGGTCGAACAGCAGAGCATCGTTGGTCTCGAAGAAGTGGTAGTGCGAGCCGACCTGGATGGGCCGGTCGCCGCTGTTGGCCACGGACAGGGTCAGGGTGCGGCGACCGGCATTGAGCTCGATCTCGCCGTCGGCAATCTGGTATTCGCCGGGAATCATCAGTCAGGCCTCGCAAGCGTCTTGTAGTAGATGGCATTGGCCCGGTAGGTGCCGTCCGGGCCACAGGCGTAATCGGGTAGGCCACCAATGCTGACGTAGCCCAGGTTTCGATAGAGGTGCTCCGCGTCGCTGCCGGCCTCGGTGTCGAGATAGAGCAGGCCGCGTTTGCGGGCAGCTGCTTCCTGTTCGACAGCTAGCATCAACAGGCGAGCAACGCCACGACGGCGCGCCGTGCTGAGCACCAGCAGTTTCTGTACTTCCGCGCGGTTCAGCCCATTGGGCTTCTGGCACAGGCTCAGTTGCACGCTGCCCAGAACGCGGCCTTGTTCATGGGCCACCCAGAGCAGCAGTGAGCCGTCCGTCATGGCCGCATGCACCTGGGCGAAATATTCAGCGGCTTCTCGTTCGTCGAGATCGGCGAGAAAGCCTATCGATGCGCCATGGCTGACGGCATCGAGCAGCAGGACGATCAAGCCTTCGCGATAGGTGGCGAAGTTGGCGCTGTCGAGTCGCTGTAGCCTCAGGTCCACGGGGTCACTCCTTGGCGCCGAGGATCAGTTGCATGAAGGTCAGATCCAGCCAGCGCCCGAACTTGCGGCCGACCTGGGGCATCTGTCCGCTGGTGACGAAGCCGAGGCGCTGGTGCAGACGGATCGACGCGATATTCTCCGACTCGATGGCGGCGACCATGACGTGCAGGTTGGCGGCGCGGGCGCGCTCGATCAATGCCTGCATCAGCAGCGGGCCGAGGCCCTGGCCGCGTTGGTCGGTGCGTACGTAGACCGAATGCTCGACGGTCTGACGGAAGCCTTCGATGGTGCGCCAGGTGCCGTAGCTGGCGTAGCCAACTACCTCGCCGGCGGCGTCATGCGCCACCAGCACCGGGAAGCCGGCCGCCGTGCGCTCTGCCAGCCAGGCGCGACGGTTGGCCAGATCCACCAGGGTCTCGTTCCAGATTGCCGTGGTGTGCTGTACTGCGTCGTTGTAGATGGCCAGGATGCCGGGCAGGTCGGTGTCGTTGGCGTCTTGAATCGAATAGGTCATGGCTCAGGCAATCGGCTGATGGACGGTCACCAGCTTGGTGCCGTCGGGGAAGGTGGCTTCGATCTGGATCTCCGGGATCATCTCCGGTACGCCCTCCATCACCTGATCACGGCTCAGCAGGGTGGTGCCGAAGTGCATCAGCTCGGCCACTGTCTGGCCGTCGCGCGCGCCTTCGAGCAGGGCGGCGGAGATATAGGCCATGGCCTCCGGGTAGTTCAGCTTGACCCCGCGCGCCAGACGACGCTCGGCCACCAGGCCGGCGGTGAAGATCAGCAGCTTGTCTTTTTCTCTTGGTGACAAATCCATGACGGCTCCAGTCTGGAGGGGCAAGGCTGTGCCTTGTCCGCAATAGTGCTTCGGTCGCTGGGTGGAACGCGGCGTGCGCTGTTCCACTCTGGCGTGGCTGTACTGCAATTTGTAGGGGCCGGCTGGCCGGCCCCTAGATGTCCATTGTGCTCATGTGCTCCAGATTCGGGGTGGCACCGCCTCGCGCCCCAGCATTGCCGGGCGCAGCAGGCGCCAGAGTTCGATCAGCCAGGCACGCGCCTTGAGTGCCTCGCTGGCCAGGCAACGCGCGACCAGCAGCCCCGACAGTTGGCTGAGATCACCACGCACACCTTCAATTTTTAACTCGCGGCAGCGCTCCAGCAGTTCGCTGTCCACTTCGCCGCTGACCAGCAGGGTGGCGAACACCGGTTGGCCGTTCAGTCCGATGGCCGAATCGAGCAGGCCATCGCCGCCGGCAACGCGCTGGCGCTCGTGCCAGAGCAGCTTGCCGTCACAGCGAATATCCAGCGCGGCCTGGAAGTGACCACTGGAAAAGCGCTCGTCGGCGGCGGGGCGGCCGAGGGCGACGATATCCCAGTAGAACAGGCGGGCGTCACCGTGCAGTTCGATCTGCGTGTGCAGTTCGGCCTGGGCGCCGGCGTAGACGATGGTTTCCTGCGGCAGCCATTCCAGAGTGGCGCCGGCTTCGATGCTCAGGCGCAGATCCTGCCGGGCGACGCCAGCGGCGCGATACCACTTGGCTGCGCCGGGACTGGTGAGCTGTACCCAGGTGTTTTCGCCGGCATGGGCCGAGATGTCCAGAACGTCACCGCCAGCGATGCCGCCGGGCGGGTGGATGATGATGTGCTGGCACACCTGCGGACCTTCGGCATACAGGTGCTTCTGCACTCTAAGAGGGCCGAGGTGGCGCCTGCGCACCGGTGTGGTGCGTTCGCCGTGGTGCGCGTAGGCCAGCTCCAGCTCGGCAGACCAGCTTGGCGTGAACAGGGCGGCAGGCAGATTCATGGTGGGGCAGCGGTTCCGCAGGATAGTTGACCGAGTGGGCAAGCAAGAGGCGTGCCCTGAACCAATTCGGTGCGACTTCTTGCCTGCCTGCATCTGTGGCCAGTCGCGGTGCTTCATCTGGCTCTGCCGGTCGCGCCCGGCCAGCTCTAGAGTCGGGCGTACGATTCGTATGGAGCGCTCATGTTCACCTTTATCGCCTTCGCCGCCGGCCTGGTGCGCGGCTACAGCGGCTTCGGTTTTGCCATGCTGATGGCGCTCGGATTGATGCAGCAGCTGCCACCTGCAGAGGCGGTGCCGGTGGCGCTGATTCTCGACGTGGCTTGCAGCGTGACACTCTGGCCGGCGGCGTTGCGCGCCGTTCATGGGCGTGTGCTGGTGCGCCTGCTGATGGGCATGCTGCTGGCTGTGCCGCTGGGCGCGTGGCTGCTGCTGTGGTTGCCTGCTCACGTCATGGCGCCGCTGGTGGCTGTGCTTTGTTTGTGTGGTGGCGTGCTGGTGTTATGGCTTCCGTCTATTGCCACGCCGCTGGGCCAGGGCATGGCCTGGTTGGCGGGGCTGGCATCTGGTCTGGCGACCACCATGGCTTCGGCCGGCGGCCCGCCATTGATGATCTACCTGCTGCGTAGTGGCCTCGACGCACGTCAGTTGCGCGGCACGGCGGTGCTGTTCTTCCTGGCCAGCAGTTCCTTCGCGCTGATCGGGCTGGGCGTCGCAGGTGTGCTGACCGGCGCGCAGTGGTGGCTGGCGCTGGAGCTTGCACTGCCGGCGCTGGCCGGCAATCTGCTCGGCCAGTGGCTGCTCCCGCGTTGGCAGCCGCTGTCGCTGCGGGTGCTGGTCGGCGGGCTGTTGGTACTGCTGTCGGCGGGGAGCCTGCTAAAGGCGATCTGGTAGGGTGCGCCGCGCGCACCGAGAACGCGTGCTATGGCTGCTGATCTGCAGGGCGTATCCGGTGTTGCGAAATTGCTGTGGTGCGCATGGCGCACCCTACGGGCGGGTTCGGTGTCGGTGACCCGCCCTGCGAGGCGCGTTCTTCAATCGCGGTCGATGGCGAAGGGTGACCAGGCCTGGCGGCTCGGCATGATTTCCAGGCGGTTGATGTTGATGTGATCCGGCAGGGTGGCGACGTAGAAGATCTGCTCGGCGATGTCCTCGGCGGTCAGCGGTGTGGTAGTGCCGTACAGCGCGTCGGAGGCAGCCTGGTTGCCCTTGGTGCGCACCAGGGTGAACTCGGTTTCGGCCATGCCGGGGGCGATGTCGGTGACGCGCACGCCGGTGGATACCAGGTCGCAACGCAGGTTGAAGCTGAACTGTTTGACGAAGGCCTTGGTGGCACCGTACACGTGGCCGCCCGGGTAGGGCCATTCGCCGGCCACCGAGCCGATGTTGATGATGCTGGTGCCTTTGCCGATGGCCAGCAGCTTGGGCAGCACCGCGTGGGTGACGTTGACCAGGCCGGTGACGTTGGTGTCGATCATGGTGTGCCAGTCTTCCAGGGCGACCTTCTGCGCGGCCTCCGGGGCCAGCGCCAGGCCTGCGTTGTTGACCAGCACATCGATGCGCTCGAAGGGCGCCGGCAGGCCGTCGACCAGCGCCTTCACCGCAGCAGCATCACGCACGTCGAGCGTGGCGACATGCACCGGCACCTTGTCCTGCAGTTCTGCCTTCAGTTCTTCCAGGCGTTCCAGGCGTCGGCCGCTGAGTACCAGAGCCCAGCCGGCCTCGGCGAAGCGTCGTGCCGTGGCGCGGCCGAAGCCGGATGTCGCGCCTGTGATGAATGCCACCTTGCTCATGGATAACCTCATTTTGCTGTTAGGGGTCATGGCTTGCTCCTGCGTCCGCTGTCGAGCGCACGAAGAGCAGTCCCAGTGGGGCGGTGCGCAAGTCTAAGGCCTTGGCCGCAAGGCTGCGCTCCACAGCTGGCTGCGGATTCACGCGGACAGTTCGAGGAACTTGCGCACGCGTTCTGTTTCCGGGTTGGTGAAGAACTTCTCCGGCGCGGATTTTTCGATCAGCAGGCCCTTTTCCAGGAACACCACCTGGTCCGACACCGCGCGGGCGAATTCCATCTCATGGGTGACCACGATCATGGTGTAGCCCTCGCTGGAGAGGTTCTTCATCACGGTCAATACTTCGCCGACCCGCTCCGGGTCGAGTGCCGAGGTCGGCTCGTCGAACAGGATCACCTCCGGGCTCATGGCCAGGGCGCGGGCAATTGCCACACGCTGCTTCTGCCCGCCGGAGAGGGTGTAGGGAAAGGCCTCGGCCTTCTGTTCCATGCCGACCTTTTCCAGCAGCGTCTGGGCGATGGCACGGGCCTCGTCCTTGCGCATCTTCTTCACCTGCATCGGTGCTTCCATGACGTTCTGCAGCACGTTCAGGTGCGGCCACAGGTTGAAGCTCTGGAACACCATGCCGGTACGTGCGCGAATCGCCGCGAGGTCGCGGTTGTTCATGCGCTTGCCCTGGGCGTCGACGCCAATGCGCTGGCCGGCAATGTGAATGCTGCCGCGATCCGGCTCTTCGAGCCAGTTGATGCAGCGCAGCAAGGTGGATTTGCCCGACCCGGAGGAGCCCAGCACGCTGACCACCTCGCCCTTGTTCACGGTCAGCGAGATGTCGCGCAGCACCTCGACGCCGTCGAAGCTCTTGGAAAGATTGTCGATCTGGACCGCAGGGATGTCAGGCATGTTCGAAACCTCGTTTGGCGCCGAACCGGCTCGCCCACTTGAGCGCCAGTTCCAGGCAGATGCTGATGATCCAGTACAGGGCGATGACCACGATGAACGCCTCGCTGGGGATGAAGTAGGTGGCCTGCACCGAGTTGGCCGCAGCGGTCAGTTCCTGCACGGTGATGATGGTGAGAAAGGCGGTGTCCTTCAGCGCGTAGATCAGCTGGTTGCCGAGCAGCGGGCGAGTACGGATCACCAGTTGCGGCAGGATGATCCGCCAGTACAGACGGCCTGGGCGAAAGCCGTGGGCCTTGGCCGCCTCGACCTGGCCGAGCGGCAGCACCAGGCGGGCACCACGCAGGATCTCGGCGAAGTAGGCAGCGTGATAAATGGCCAGCGCCACCAGGCCCGCGCCCCAGGCGCTGGGCTTCACCCCCAGGGCCGGCAGGCCGTAGTAGAGCAGGTAGGCCAGCACCAGGAAGGGCAGCATGCGCATCAGGTTGATCGCCCCACGCAGCAGTGTCGACAGCCAGTTGCGGCCCTCCAGCAGGTAGACGGTGAAGCAGCCGATGACGAAGGCCGCCAACACCGACAGGACGAACAGGATCAGGGTGTTGAGTGCGCCGTTGAGGAAGGCGCCGCGGGCCTCCCAGATGATGTTCCATTCGCTCATGGTCGCGTCCTCACATGGCCAGTCGGTTGGCTTTCTTCTCGGCGATGGCCTGCACCTTGAGCAGCACGCCGATGATCAGCATGTACAGCAGGGCGGCGGCGAGAATCGGTGGCAGCGGCTCGTAGGTCACGGCGCTGATGCGATTGGTCACGCGGGTCAGGTCGACGATGCCGATCACCGCGATGGCCGGGCTGCTCTTGATCAGGAAGGACATCTCGTTGACCAGGCCGGGCAGGCTGCTGGTGATCATCTGCGGCAGCATGATGCGGCGGAAGAACACGCCGTTGGTCATGCCGCAGGCCAGCGCCGCCTCCTTCTGCTCGCGGGAGAAACTGATGAAGGCCGTGCGCCAGACCTCGGCATTGAAGGCTGCGGTGTTCAGGGTGAGGGCAAGGATCGCCGCCGTGTTGCGATCCATGGCCAGGCCGAAGGTGGGTGCCGAGAGGAAGATGAACAGCACCAGGGTGACCAGCGGCGTGGCGCGCGCCAGGCTCACGTAGAGCACCAGTGCCTGTTCCACGAAGGGAATGCGCGCCATGCGCAGCAGGGCGATACCCAGGCCGATGACGACGCCCAGGGCGATGGCGATCAAGGAGATCCACAGAGTCGTCCAGGCGCCTTCGAGCAGCAATAACCAGGCTTGTCCGTTCATGTCGGGCTCCTAGAAAAAAGGTGGGGTGTTGCAAGCAAGGTCAGGGCCAGGCGGCTGGCCCTGATAGGCGGCAGTGCACTGCAAATGAGCAGTAGGGTGCGCCGTGCGCACCGAAACGCTGGCGCCGTTGACGCTGGTGCGCACGGCGCACCCTACGGGAACCATGCCAGGCATCTGGCATCAGTCTGTTTTCACTCCATGCCGGCCAGCTTGTGGAACTGCTCTACCTTGGTGATCGGCTCCTTGGGCATGGCCGGGAAGGCTTCGCCGAACCACTTGTTCTGCAACTCGGCCAGGCGACCGCTGTCGCGCACTTCGTTCATGAAACCGGTGAGGAGCTCCAGCAACTCGGGGCTGCTCTTGGGCACTGGCCAGGCGGCGAAACCGTCGCCGGAAACGGCGATGCCCTTGGCGAAGGTGTCGCCACGGGTCTTGACCAGGTCATTGACCGAAATCAGTGCGTTGATCACGTAGTCCAGGCGACCGTTGGCCAGGTCGGCGTAGGCCTCCGGGTAGGACGGGTATTCGGTCACGGTGCCGATCTCGCAGCCTTCGGCAGCCATCATTTTCTTCAGCTCCGGCAGGCGCGCGAGCAGGGCGCTGCCGGCCTGCAGGCCGACGGTCTTGCCGCACAGGCTGGCGATGTCGCTGAGGCTGTCGTCACCGGCGCGCTTGACGTAGAAGTGTTGCGCCGAGGCGAAGGGCGGGGCGAAGTTGAACACGCGCAGGCGGTCGTCGGTGACCAGGGCACCGGTGAAAGCCATGTCGTACTGGCCAGACGAGACCGAGGCGAGCAGGCCGGTCCAGGGCAGGATTTCCTGCTTCACGTCGAAGCCCTGTGCCTTGGCGTAGGTCTTCAGGTCTTCGAGCAGCTCCTTGTGAAAACCCTCGGGCTTGCCGTCGACGATGAAGTTGAACGGCGCGTAATCATCCTCGGTGGCGACGGTCATCACGCCCTTGGACTTGATGTCGTCGAGGTCGGCATGAGCGCTCAGCGAGGCGCCGACCAGGCAACTGGCCAGGGCCAGCTTGCGCAGCAGACCGAAGGATTTGGAATCGGTGTTCGATGGCTTCATGGGCGTGCTCCAGAGGTGTCGACAAGGGTTGTCCAGGCCGCTCGGCGGCGCTTTCGTTTTCACCTTAGAGAGGCCTGGCGAGCCGGCGATAGGGGCAGTTCCGGCCTTTGTTCTGGCCAGTGACAATGGCGCGCTACTTGCTACATCACAGGGTTGTTTGGATGTTGGAGGGCGCCATGATCGATCACTTTTACCATCTTGATTTCGACCGTCAGCGCGGCCTTCAGGAGCAGCTTCGCGAGTCGCTGGTGTCGGCTATTCTCGGTGGCGGCTTCCCAGCCGACGAGCCGCTGCCGTCGTGCCGTAAGCTGTCCCAGCAGCTGTCGGTCTCGCGCAACACCGTGGCGCTGGTCTATGAGAGCTTGCTCGACAACGGTTATCTGGTCAGCCGCCCGCGTAGCGGCTACTACCTGCACCCGGACTATTGCGGACAGGCGGGCGAGGCGGTGCTGCGTATGACGCCGCTGCGCAAGCCTGAGCAGTCCGACGACAGCAGCGCCGCCACTGCCCCGGATTGGGCCACGCGCTTTCGCATGCAGCCCAGTTTGAAGCACGGCGTGCTGCGCCCGAGCAACTGGAGCCGCTTCACCTACCCGTTCATCTACGGCCAGCCGATCAGCGAGCTGTTCCCGCTGGAGCGCTGGCGTGAGGTGTCGCGCAAGAACCTCAGCGGGGAACGCGATCAGGGCTGGCTGGGCGACCGCTTCGACCGTGACGATGAGCAACTGATCGAGCAGTTGCGCACCCGCGTGTTGCCCAAGCGCGGTATCTGGGCGCGTGCCGACGAGATCCTGGTCACCCTGGGTTCGCAGAACGCACTGTATCTGCTGGCCAGCCTGCTGATGGCGCGCGGGGTGCGCGTCGGTGTGGAGAACCCGGGCTTTCGCGATGCGGCGAGCATCTTCGACCTGCACGGCGCCAAGGTGCATCTGCAGGATGTCGACGACCAGGGCCTGGTGGTGGATCGGCGCCTGGATGACTGCCAGTACCTCTACGTGACGCCGGGGCACCAGGTGCCCACCGGTGTGGCGATGAGCGCGGCACGGCGCGAGCAACTGCTGCGGCAAATTCGTGAGCACGACCAGGTGCTGATCGAGGATGACTACGACGCCGAATTCAATCTCGACAACCACCCGCTGCCGGCGCTCAAGGCCAGCGACAGTACTGGCCGGGTGATCTACCTGAGCAGCCTGTCCAAGGCCTTCTCGCCCGGGCTGCGGATCGGCTACATGGTCGCCGACGCCGAGCTGATCGATGAACTCCGCGCACTGCGCCGGCTGATGTACCGTCACCCGCCGCTGAACAACCAGCGAATGCTCGCGGACTTCCTCGCCCAGGGGCACTACGACGCGCACCTGCGGCGTTTTCGCGAGGAGCATTGCCGTCGCCGCGAGTTGCTCTACCAG
Organism: Pseudomonas sp. EggHat1; assembly: GCF_014892995.1. Classification (NCBI taxonomy): domain Bacteria; kingdom Pseudomonadati; phylum Pseudomonadota; class Gammaproteobacteria; order Pseudomonadales; family Pseudomonadaceae; genus Pseudomonas; species Pseudomonas sp. EggHat1. Next base: position 470,405 of record NZ_JACKQK010000001.1, on the reverse strand, counting down.
GCGCTGCGCAGCGACCTGAGCGATTGCCAGCCGATGGGCAGCCCCGGTGCCAGCGCCTGCTGGCTGGCGGCGCCCAGCGGCGTCGATACCCAGCGCCTGGCCTGGGCGGCGGCGCAGCAGAGCGTGCTGATCGAGTCCGGGGCGCAGTTCTTCCTTGGCGACGGCGCGGCGCCAACAAACTTCATGCGCCTGGGTTTCCACGCCATCGATGCCGAGCTCATTCGGCCGGGTGTGCGGAAACTGGGTGAGGTGTTGGCGGGGTTGTAAAGGGCGGTCGCGGCTAAGAACCTGTTCACGATCTGCTGCGCGTCGGCCCTACTGCGTTAAAAACAGGCTCGGACTGCTCATTTACAGCTCGTAAACTCCGCGTCCTCGCCTGTTTTTGCCTTGTATGGCTCTAGCTCGCGAGATCGTGAACAGGTTCTAAAGCCCCTCCCACAAATGCCCCGTGACTCTGTGGGAGGGGCTTCAGCCGCGACGGTTATCAGGCAAGTTCGTAGCCCGGATGAAATCCGGGAAACCATAACCGACCGTGAAGTCCCGGATTTCATCCGGGCTACGGGTGCTGGACGGTGCTGTAGGAGCCGGCTTGCTGGCGATACGTTTGCCCGAATCGCCCGCAAGCGTGCTCCTACGCATATGGCGCGATGTCAGCCAAAGCGCGGCGCGAACAGAGCGAATACTTCATCGAAGACCGCCAGCGCCTCGTTCACCTGGGCCGCGCTGACGATGCACGGCGGCACCACATGGATGCGGTTCTCCACCACGAAGCTGAGCAGCCCACGGGCGGTCAGCGCCGCCTTCATCTCCTGCATCACCGGCGCCGGCATCGGCGTTCTCTGCTGCACGTCACTAACGAATTCCAGCGCCCAGAACAGGCCGACGCCGCGTGCCTCGCCGATCATCGGGTAGCGCTCGGCGAGTTTTTTCAGGCCCGGGCCGAGCACCTGAGCGCCGATATCACGGGCGTTCTCCACCATGCCTTCTTCGCTCATCGCATCCAGCGTGGCGACGATGGCGGCCATGGCCAGCGGGTGCCCGGAGTAGGTCAGGCCGCCGGGGAAGAAGTTCGTGTCGAAGTGCTCGCAGATCGGCTTGGAAATCATCACTCCACCGGCCGGCACGTAGCCGGAGTTGACGCCCTTGGCGAAGACGATCAGATCTGGCACCACGTCGAAGTGCTCCAGCGCCAGCCAACTGCCGGTGCGACCGAAGCCGGCCATCACTTCATCGAGGATGAGCAGGATGCCGAACTCGTCGGCCAGCTTGCGCACACCCTGCATATAGCCCTTGGGTGGCACCAGGATGCCGGCGGTACCGGGAATGCTTTCCAGCAGTATCGCGGCGATTGCGCCCGGCCCTTCGCATTCGATGACCCGGCGAAGATGCTGCAGGGAGCGCTGGCATTCTTCTTCCTCGTTCGCGGCGTTGAACTCGGTGCGGTACAGGTAGGGATTGAAGAAGTGCACATGGCCACGGGCGTATTCGTTGGGCACGCGGCGTGGGTCGCCGGTGGCGACGATGGCCGCGCCGGTGCTGCCATGGTAGGAACGGTAGGCGGAGAGGATCTTGTCGCGACCGGTGTACAGGCGCGCCATGCGCATGGCGTTCTCGTTGGCATCGGCCCCTGCGTTGGTGAAGAACACCTTGGAGAAACCGGCCGGCGCGCGGGCGAGGATGCGCTTGGCCGCTTCGCCACGCATCAGGTTGGCGGTGGCCGGGGCGATGGTCACCAGGCTGCCGGCCTGTTCCTGGATGGCGGCGATGACCTTCGGGTGCTGGTGGCCGATGTTGGTGTTGACCAGTTGGCTGCTGAAGTCGAGGTAGCGTTTGCCGTCGTAGTCCCACAGCGTGCAGCCCTCGCCGCCGGCGACTACCAGCGGGTTGAGGGCGCCCTGGGTCGACCAGGAATGGAAGACGTGCTGGCGATCCAGATCGTGGACGTACTGGTTGCTGATCGGTGTGCTCATGATGACCTCGGGCTGGTCGTTGCGGATGGCTGCACCATAGGAATAAAGCGGCCGTGTGCCGTAGGGCCAGATGCCGGAAGTGGCTGAGTCAGAGCGTCTGGCTCGCCGACGGCGGGCAACTGTCCCTAGGCGCCCTGCGTGCACAGGCTAGGCTGGAGGCATACGTTTTCAGGAGTGAAACCATGGCCCACGCATTCGAGATCAACACCGCCCCCTTGGCGCCCACTGATGGCCTTGATAGCCCCGCGATCGCCCAGGCGCGTATCGACCTGGCCGCCTGTTTTCGCATGGCGGCGCGCCTCGGCATGGGTGAAGGCATCTGCAATCATTTTTCCGTGGTGGTGCCGGGGCGGCCGGAGCTGTTTCTGGTCAACCCTTATGGGCTGGCCTTCGCCGAGGTCACTGCGTCGTCGCTGCTGATCTGCGATTTCGACGGGCGCGTGGTGCTGGGCGATGGCCGCCCGGAGGCCACGGCGTTCTTTATCCATGCTCAGTTGCACCGCCTCAATCCACGCGCCACGGCGGCCTTCCACACGCACATGCCCCATGCCACAGCGCTGTGCATGCTCGAAGGTGAGCCCTTCGTCTGGGCCGGGCAGACGGCGCTGAAATTCTACGAGCGACTGGCAGTGGACGAGGATTACCAGGGCCTGGCGCTGGACTACGCCGAAGGCGAGCGTATCGCCCGTGCGGCAGGTGATGCCGATGTGGTGATGCTGAAAAACCATGGCCCGCTGGTGCTGGGGCCGAGCATTGCCGAGGCCTGGGACGACCTCTACTACCTGGAGCGTGCCGCCGAGGTGCAGCTCAAAGCCATGGCCAGTGGTCGGCCGTTGAAGGCAGTGGCGCCGGCAATTGCCAGCGCGGCGTGCCGGCAGATGCTGCAGGGCAATGCCGAAAGTGCGCACCTGCATCTTGAGAGCGTGAAGCGCCAGTTGCTGCGCGAGGGCTCGGATTTCGCCGAGTAACTGGTTGGTGGGCGGGTGGGGCGTCGCCCACCCTACAGATCGTTCGCCTGCCGTAGGGTGGGCTTTAGCCCACCAACACGGGGACGCGGAGCATCCCTGACTTCATTCCCACGCGGAGCGTGAGGAACGATCTTTGATGGCTCCCACGCTCCAGCGTGGGAGCTCAGTCCAGGGCGCTCTGCGCCCGCTAGTGCAGGCGTACGGGGACGCGGAGCATCCCTGACTTCATTCCCACGCGGAGCGTGAGGAACGATCTTCCAATCCCGTGTGAGGGGAGTAGCGGCGACTGAGGCTGTCGCGGCTAAAGCCCCTCCCACAGAATGGCGCCCGTCAGATCGCCACCAACCCGCGCACGCCCTCGGTTTCCATGTTCTCGCCACGACCCTGCTGGACGATCTCGCCGCGGCTCATCACCAGGTACTGGTCGGCCAGTTCGGCGGCGAAATCGTAGAACTGCTCGACCAGCAGGATGGCCATGTCGCCACGGGCGGCGAGCTTCTTGATCACCGCGCCGATCTCCTTGATCACCGAGGGCTGGATGCCTTCGGTGGGTTCGTCGAGGATCAATAGGCGCGGCTGGCTGGCCAGGGCGCGACCGATGGCCAGCTGTTGTTGCTGGCCGCCGGAGAGGTCGCCGCCACGGCGATGCTTCATTTCGCGCAGCACAGGGAACAGCTCGTAGATGAATTCCGGCACGGCCTTGGCCTGGCTGCCGGGAAAACGCGACAGACCCATCAGCAGGTTTTCCTCTACCGTCAGGCGCCCGAAGATCTCGCGGCCCTGTGGCACGTAGGCGATACCGGCATGTACGCGCTGGTGCGGTTTGAAGCCAGTGATGGCCTTGCCTTCCCATTGCACGTTACCGTCCTTGGCCGGAATCAGGCCCATCAGGCATTTGAGCAGGGTAGTCTTGCCCACGCCGTTGCGGCCGAGCAGGCAGGTGACCTCGCCGACCTTCACGTCGAACGACAGGCCACGGAGGATGTGGCTGCCGCCGTAATACTGGTGGAGTTGTTGGACTTGCAGCATAGAAATGTCCTTCATTCGTAGTGTGGGAGGAGCCGGGCGGCGAACCGATCAGCCGCGAGCTTTTGAAGTACGCAGTCATTGCGGCTAAAGCCCCTCCCACTGGCTGGCGTCAGCGACCCAGATAAACCTCGATCACCCGCTCGTCGTTCTGTACCTGCTCCAGCGAGCCTTCGGCCAGCACGCTACCTTGGTGCAGCACGGTGACGTGGTCGGCGATGGAGCCGACGAAACCCATGTCATGCTCCACCACCATCAGCGAGTGCTTGCGCGCCAGGGACTTGAACAGCTCGGCGGTGAACTCGGTCTCGGCATCGGTCATGCCGGCCACCGGTTCGTCGAGCAGCAGCAGGTGCGGCTCCTGCATCAGCAACATGCCGATCTCGAGGAACTGCTTCTGACCGTGAGAGAGCAGCCCGGCCGGGCGGTTGCGCGAAGCTTCCAGGCGGATGGTGCCCAGCACTTCCTCGATACGATCCTTCTGCTCGCCACTGAGTTTGGCGCGCAGGCTGGCCCATACCGACTTGTTGGTCTTCTGCGCCAGCTCCAGGTTCTCGAACACCGTCAGCGCCTCGAACACCGTCGGCTTCTGGAACTTGCGGCCGATGCCGGCCTGGGCGATTTCCACCTCGCTCATGGCGGTCAGGTCGTACTGCTCGCCGAAGTAGGCGACGCCGTTGTCGGGTCGGGTCTTGCCGGTGATCACGTCCATCATGGTGGTCTTGCCGGCGCCGTTGGGGCCGATGATGCAGCGCAGCTCACCGACGCCGATGTACAGCGTCAGGTTGGTCAGCGCCTTGAAGCCGTCGAAGCTGACGTTGATGTCTTCCAGTGTGAGGATGGTGCCGTGGCGGACGTTGACGCCCTTGCCGACGTTCTTGCCGGTGTCCAGCGCCAGGCCGGTGGGGTCGAAGGCGGCTTCGAGCATGGTTTCAGGTACCGGAGTGGCTCTCATTGATCCTTCTCCTTGCGCAATAGGCCGACGACGCCTCTGGGCAGAAACAGCGTGACGACGATGAACAGCGCGCCCAGTGCGAACAGCCAGTATTCGGGGAAGGCCACGGTGAACCAGCTCTTCATGCCGTTGACCAGACCGGCGCCGAGCAGCGGGCCGATCAGCGTGCCGCGGCCGCCGAGGGCGACCCAGACGGCGGCCTCGATGGACTGCGTCGGCGCCATCTCACTGGGGTTGATGATGCCCACCTGCGGCACGTACAGCGCGCCGGCCAGGCCACACAACACCGCGCTCAGCACCCAGATGAACAGCTTGTAACCGCGCGGATCGTAGCCGCAGAACATCAGGCGGTTCTCGGCGTCACGCAGGGCGGTGAGCACCCGGCCGAACTTGCTGCGTGCCAGGCGAAAGCCCAGGTACAGGCTGCCCATCAGCAGCACCACGGTGGCGAAGAACAGCACGGCGCGGGTGCTCTGCGCCGTGATGTCGAAACCGAGGATGCGGGTGAAGCCGGTAAAGCCATTGTTGCCGCCGAAACCGGTTTCGTTGCGGAAGAACAAGAGCATGCCGGCGAAGGTCAGCGCCTGGGTCATGATCGAGAAGTACACGCCCTTGATCCGCGAGCGGAAGGCGAAGAAGCCGAACACCAGCGCCAGCAGGCCGGGCGCCAGCACCACCAGGCACATTGCCCAGAGGAAGCTGGAGGTGCCGTACCAGTACCAGGGCAGCTCGTTCCAGGCCAGAAAACTCATGAACGCCGGCAGGCCGTCACCGGCGCTCTGGCGCATCAAATACATGCCCATGGCGTAGCCGCCGAGGGCGAAGAACAGGCCGTGGCCCAGCGACAGCATGCCGGCGTAGCCCCAGACCAGATCCAGCGCCAGGGCGACGATGGCGTAGCAGAGGATCTTGCCCACCAGCGTCAGCGAATAGGCCGAGACGTGCAGGGCATGGTCGGCCGGCAACAGGTGCAGCAACGGCATGGCCAGCAGGATCGCCAGCACCACCAGGCCGATGGCGATGGATACCTGCGGGCCGAGCTTGGCGCTGGCGCGGGCCAGCAGCGTTTGATTTATCGCATTCATCAGTCGATCACTCGTCCTATAAGCCCGTAGGGCGGGTACAACCCGCCGCTGCAGTGATGGCGTTCGGTAGATGTGGCGGGTTTCACCCGCCCTACGGTCGATGGCGCACTCATCAATCGATCACCCGGCCTTTGAGCGCGAAGAGGCCTTGCGGGCGTTTCTGGATGAACAGGATGATCAGCGCGAGGATGAGGATCTTGCCGAGCACGGCACCGATCTGCGGTTCGAGGAACTTGTTCACCACGCCCAGGCCGAAGGCGGCCAGTACGCTACCGGCCAGTTGGCCGACGCCGCCGAGCACCACCACCAGGAAGGAGTCGATGATGTAGCTCTGGCCGAGGTCCGGGCCGACGTTGCCGATCTGGCTCAGGGCCACGCCGCCAAGGCCGGCGATGCCCGAACCGAGTCCGAAGGCCAGCATGTCCACGCGGCCGGTGGGCACGCCGCAGCAGGCGGCCATGTTGCGGTTCTGCGTCACTGCGCGCACGTTCAGGCCCAGGCGCGTCTTGTTCAGCAGCAGCCAGGTCAGGACCACGACGAACAGCGCGAAGCCGATGATGACGATGCGGTTGTAGGGCAGCACCAGGTTGGGCAGCACTTGCATGCCGCCGGACAGCCAGGCCGGGTTGGCCACTTCGACGTTCTGTGCGCCGAAGGTGACGCGCACCAGCTGAATCAGGATCAGGCTGATGCCCCAGGTGGCCAGCAGGGTTTCCAGCGGGCGGCCATAGAGGTGGCGGATCACCGTGCGCTCCAGGGCCATGCCGATGCAGGCGGTGACCAGAAAAGCGATGGGCAACGCGGCCAGCGGGTAGAGCGTCAGGTATTCGGGAGCCAGGCGCTGGAAGCTCAGTTGCACCACGTAGGTGGTGTAGGCACCGAGCATCAGCATTTCGCCATGGGCCATGTTGATCACCCCGAGCAGGCCGAAGGTGATGGCCAGGCCGAGGGCGGCGAGCAGCAGGATCGAACCCAGCGACAGGCCACTGAAGGCCTGGCCGAGCAGTTCGCCGATCAGCAGTTTGTTCTTCACCTGGGCCAGGCTCTGCTCGGCAGCGGCGCGCACGGTGGCATCGCTTTCTTCACCATCGAGCAGGCTTTGCAGGCGCGTGCGGGCCTGCGGGTCGCCGGTTTCGCCCAGGCGCTCCACGGCGGCCAGGCGCACGGCCGGGTCGCTGGCCTCCAGCTGCAGGTTGGCCAGGGCCAGGGTGATGGCGTCTCGCACGTTCTCGTCGGCTTCCATACTCAGGCGGTTTTCCAGCAAGGGCAGCAGTGCCGGCGGCGTGTTGCGTTGCAGTTGCTGGGCAGCAGCGAGGCGCACGGCTGCATCGTCATCGAGCAACTGATGGCTGGCCACGGCGAAGGCGATCAGGCCGCGCAGGCGATTGTTAAGGCGCAGTTTGCGTGGCGTGCCATTGGCCTCGGCTGCGCCATCGGCGGCCTGCCAGGTGCCGTCCTGTTCGATGAAGGCGCGTTTGTCGGCATCGCTGCCGACGCGGCCCTGCTGCAGGGCTTGCAGCAGTGGCATGCGTTCGGTTCTGGGCGCGGCGGCCCAGTCCTGCAGCAGTTTGGCCTGCTTGCTGGCGTTGGCGGCGACGAAATCGTCGGCCTCGCCGGCATGCGCCGCCAGTGGCAGCAACAGCAGCAGGCTCAGGAGAGTTCGGGTAAGGGCAGTGAGCATGAGGGGGTCCTTGGCGTAGCCCGGATGCAATCCGGGACAGCTCTCCCCGGATTGCATCCGGGCTACGGTTGTCCCCTCCCTGCGCGGCCAGCGCAGGGAGAGGCTTTTGCCTTAGTTCGATTTCACCGGGGTATCGGCTTTCTTGTCGTTGCCTTCGATGAAGGGGCTCCACGGCTGAGCGCGAACCGGGCCGTCGGTTTCCCAGACCACGGAGAACTGACCGTCTTCCTGGATCTCGCCGATCATCACCGGCTTGTGCAGGTGGTGGTTCTTCTCGTCCATCTTCAGGGTGAAGCCGCTCGGTGCCGCGAACTCCTGGCCAGCCATGGCTTCACGGACCTTGTCGACGTCGGTCGTGCCGGCTTTCTCGACGGCTTGTGCCCACATGTGGATGCCCACATAGGTGGCTTCCATCGGGTCGTTGGTCACCACGGTGTCGGCGTTCGGCAGCTTCTTGGCCTTGGCGTAGGCCTTCCAGTCAGCGACGAACTTCTCGTTGACCGGGTTCTCCACGGACTGGAAGTAGTTCCAGGCCGCCAGGTGGCCGACCAGCGGCTTGGTGTCGATGCCGCGCAGTTCTTCTTCACCCACGGAGAAGGCCACCACCGGCACTTCGGTGGCTTCCAGGCCCTGGTTGGCCAGTTCCTTGTAGAACGGCACGTTGGAGTCGCCGTTCACGGTGGAAACCACTGCAGTCTTGCCGCCAGCGGAGAACTTCTTGATGTTGGCGACGATGGTTTGATAGTCGCTATGACCGAAGGGGGTGTAGACCTCTTCGATGTCCTTGTCGGCGATGCCCTTGCTGTTGAGGAAGGCGCGCAGGATCTTGTTGGTGGTGCGCGGGTAGACGTAGTCGGTGCCGAGCAGGAAGAAGCGCTTGGCGCCGCCGCCGTCTTCGCTGAGCAGGTATTCCACCGCCGGGATGGCCTGCTGGTTTGGCGCCGCACCGGTGTAGAACACGTTCGGCGACATTTCTTCGCCTTCGTACTGCACCGGGTAGAACAGCAGGCCGTTGAGCTCTTCATAGACCGGCAGCACGGACTTGCGCGATACCGAGGTCCAGCAGCCGAAGGTCACCGCGACCTTGTCCTGGGTCAGCAGCTGGCGACCACGCTCGGCGAACAGCGGCCAGTTCGACGCCGGGTCGACCACCACCGCTTCCAGTTGCTTGCCGAGTACACCACCCTTGGCGTTGATCTCGTCGATGGTCATCAGCGCCATGTCTTTCAGCGAGGTTTCGGAAATGGCCATGGTGCCGGACAGCGAGTGCAGGACGCCGACCTTGATGGTCTCGGCGGCCTGGATGGACCAGCTCAGGCCCATGGCGGCGATGGAAGCGGAAAGGGTAAAGGCCTTGATCAGGCTGCGACGTTGCATGGTGCGATCTCCATTCACAAGTGTGATTAAGTGGACAGCGTTGTTATTGGTCATGCGTGAAGGTCATGGCCCGGTTGTTCCGGCATTGGCTCTACGTGCTGGCGAGCGCCGTATAGCTTGTGCAAGGTGATCGAATGCACCTCTGCCTTGCTGACCTCTATATGGCTCTTGAGCAATTGCTGTGCCTCTTCTGAGCGACGAGTCAGGATTGCCTGCAGAATCTGTCCGTGTTCGGCGTAGGTCAGGTCGATGCGTTGTGCCTGAGTGAAATCCAGCCGCCTTAGAATGCGGATCTTTTCACTGACCTCGCGGTGAACGCGGGCCATCTCCTGGTTACCGGCGGCCTCCAGCAGTTGGCAATGGAACGCCTCATCGAGGCGTGAAACGGCGGCGCCGTCTCGCAGTCGCGCCTCTTCTTGCACCAACCAGGTGCGCGCAAGGGCCTGCAGTGCAGGCGGCTGTTCGTCCGTGGGGCGCTGGCAAAGGCGGCGCACGGCGTCCAGTTCGAGAACGATGCGCAGCTCGTACAATTCGTCGAATTGCACGAAGTCGAGCGGGCGCACCTGCCAGCCGCTGCGAAAGTGCACATCGAGAAAACCCTCGCGCTGCAGGCGGTGCAGCGCCTGGCGTACCGGCGTGCGGCTGGCCGCCATGCGCGCGGCGACCTCGCCTTCGGAGAAACGGTCACCGGGCATCAGGCGGAATTCGAAAATATCGTCCTTGAGCCTTGCGTAGATACGCTCAGCCAGGCTCTGCGGGCGCTCAGTGGCACGTGGCATGAGCGGGCTCAGGCCTTGGTGCTGGCGATGAACGCGCGCCAGCCACCGAAACTGGTGATGTCACGCGCGCCATCAAGCGCATAGGGCTCGCAGATGAAGCCCTTGACCCAGCGGCCGTCGGCCAGCTCCAGGTTGCCGATGCCCAGCGGTGGCGGGATCTCGGCGACGAACTCACCGAAGCGCGCCTGCGGCACGTCCCACAGCTCGACGATGATCGCCGCGCCGTCCTCGGCCACACGTGCCAGGCCCGGCTTGGGCGGCACGGTGCCGGGCAGGGCGTAGAGGCGGTAATGCGCGGCGCTGGTGGTCTGCTCGACCAGCACGGCATCGCGCGTGGTGAGCTGGAAGTTCAGCGGCATGCCGGTCAGGTGCGCGCCGACCACAGCAACACGGATGCAACCGGGCGCCGGTTTGTCGTTGGCGGTTTGTGCAGGCAGCGGTTTGCCGGTGGCGCCCAGCGGCAGATCGAGCGCCTGCTGCCAGCGCTGGCCGAAGGCGGCCAGCGCCTGGTCATGCCAGGCCGGGGCGAGCAGGGTGATGCCGGCCGGCAGGCCATCGGCGCGCAGGCCCGCCGGCACGGCCAGGGCGGACAGGTCGGCGAGGTTGGTGAAGTTGGTGTAGGTGCCGAACTGGCTGTTGAACAGCACCGGTTCGGCTGCCATCTCGGCCAGGGTGCGGAGGGTGGGCGAGGTCGGCACCACCATGGCGTCGAAGCCGGCCAGGGCGTCGTTGATCACGCGGCTCAGTTCGGCGCGAATGTATTCGGCCTTGTAGGCGTCGCAGGCGCTGTACCTGTGGCCGTTCTCGACGATGCCGCGCACCACCGGGTTGATGTATTCGGGGTTCACGCCTTCAACCGCAACGGTGCGTTCGGCGACCCAGGGGCCGTAGTAAAGCTGCTCGGCCAGTTGCTGGAAGGGCGCGAAATCGATCTCCACCAGTTCGGCGCCCAGTTCGCGCAGTGTGCCCAGGGCGGCCTCATAGACGGCCTGGTTCTGGCTGTCGTCGAAGAACTCGGGGTTGGCCGGTACGGCCAGGCGCGGCTTGGCCGGCATGCCGATCTTGGCGCTATTCGGGTTCTTGCGGCTGTAGGCATCGGCGGCGTCATAGCCGCCAGCGATGTTGGCCACGGCCAGGGCATCGCTGACGGTCAGGGCGAACACCGAGATGCAGTCGACGGTGCGGCAGGCCGGCACCAGGCCGGTGTTGGGCAGCCAGCCCTTGGTCGGCTTGAGCCCGACGATATTGTTGAAACCGGCCGGCACGCGGCCCGAGCCTGCAGTGTCGGTGCCCAGCGAGAAGGGCACGAGGCCGCGCGCGACCACATTGGCCGAACCGGAGCTGGAACCGCCGCTGACGTAATCCGGGTTGAAGCTGTTAGGCACTGCGCCGTGAGGCGAACGGGTGCCGACCAGGCCGGTGGCGAATTGGTCGAGGTTGGTCTTGCCGATCAGGATGGCGCCGGCGGCGCGCAGGCGCGCGACCACGGTGGCATCGGCCTTGGCCTGGTAGGCGAATTCGGGGCAGGCGGCGGTGGTGGGCCAGCCAGCGGCGTCGATATTGTCCTTGATGGCGAAGGGCACGCCGTACAGCGGCAGCTTGCTCAGGTCACCGGCTGCACCTTGCAGTGCGCTGGTCAGGGTGTCGAGTTGAGCGTTTAGCTGCGCTTCGCTGGCCAGGGCGATCCAGGCGGTATCGGCGGTGCGCAGTTCCAGGCGCAGGGCGTGTAGCAGTTCGGCAGGGGATTGGCCGTCACGGTAGGCCTGTTGCCATTGCGCGAGGGTGAAAGCGATCGGTGCGTTGGACATGCTTCGAGATTCCATCTTGTATCCAAGTTGGAATCGCTAGAGCAATGACGGTGCCAGTTTTGCGCAGGCCTTTATTTTCGGGGGGGTCAGGGCGACGGCAGGGGCTTTGGCGAGAGGCGTTGCACCGAGGTGGGGCTGGCCTGCAAGCGAATGGTGCAGGCTCTTCGGCGCTGGCGGTGCGCACAGCGCACCCTACGGTATCGAGAGGGGTAGGGTGCGCCGTGCGCACCGAGGGCTCGAAGCTCGGTGTCTTAAGGCACCAGGTAATTCTTCACCCCGGTGAAGATGATCTGCGCGGCCAGGGCGCAGACGAACAGACCCATCAGGCGGCTGACGATCTGCAGGCCCTGGTCGCCGAGCAGGCGCTCGAACTGGTTGGACAGGTACAGCACCACGCCCACGGTGAGGCTGGCGAGAAAGATCGCCGCCACGGCCACCAGCTTGTCGTCCCAGTGCGGCTGGCTGGCGCCCATCAGCAGCAGGGCGCCGATGGTGCCGGGGCCGACCGTCAGCGGAATGGTCAACGGTACGATGGTGACGTCCTGCTGCACGTTGTCTGTCTGCACCGCCGACTTGCCCTGGGCCATGCCGAGGGCGGAGATGAACAGCACCGAGCCCGCGCCGATACGGAAGGCGTCGATGGTGATGCCGAACAGAGTGAAGATGTGCTTGCCGAACAGGTACAGCAGCACGCTTGCGATCAGCGTGGCTAGCGCCACCTTCCAGGCCAGGCGCTTGCGTTCCTTGAGGGTGTAGCCGCGGCTGAGGCCGATAAAGCAGGAGAGGACGAAGAAGGGGCTGTAGAGCACCAGCATCTTCAGGTACAGGCTGAACAACTCGGACATGGGGCGCTCGTTTGAGATGGGTGGACTGAGGTAGGGCGGATCGGAGCGCCGACCGCTCGTAGCTATGCGAACAGTCCGTCGCTCTTCGTCACAGCGCAAATCCAGCGGCGTACTGCTTCGCGAGTACGCCCTACGATACCTCGCGCTGGCGACGCAGTTCGCGCTCGGCGATCCAGTGCTCGATCAGCTCACGCAGTTGCGACAGTTCCACCGGCTTGGACATATGGCCATCCATGCCCACAGCGCGTGCGCGCTCCTTGTGCTCGCTCAAGATATGCGCAGTCAGCGCCACCACCGGCGTGCGCGGGCGCTTCTCGCTCTTCTCCCAGGCGCGCAATTGTTCGGTGGCAGAGAAGCCGTCGAGCACCGGCATTTCACAGTCCATCAGCACCAGGTCGTAGGGCTGCGCTTTCATCGCGCTGAGGGCTTCCTCGCCGTTGCTGGCAGTGTCCGGCTTGAGGTTGAGCTTGCCGAGCATGCCGCGAATCACCTTGGTCGAGATGCTGTTGTCTTCGGCGACCAGAATGCGGAAGTCGGCCGGCACGTTCAGCGGTGTGCTCACCGGTGTCGGTGCGGCCTGCGCCGGAGTGTCGTTGGGGCGCTGGGCCAGCTCGTCGGCCAGGGTGGTCTTGAGCGTATAGCCGGCCACCGGTTTGGCCAGGATGCGCTTGATCCCGGCGTTACGTGCGATCACCTTGCTCGGCGCGTTGCTGATGCCGGTGAGCATGATGATCAGAATGTCGTGGTTGAGGCTCGGGTCTTCCTTGATCTTGGCGGCCAGTTGCATGCCGGTCATGCCGGGCATGTCCTGATCGAGCAGCACCGCGTCGAAGTATTCGCGCATGTGCGCCTTGGTGCGCAGCAGGGCCAGGGCCTCCTTGCCGGAGGGCACGGCGCTGACCTGCATGCCCCAGGCGTTGCATTGCTGCATCAGCACCTTGCGGCAGGTGTCGTTGTCGTCCACCACCAGCAGACGCGCGCCCTGCAGCGGGCTATCCAGGTCGGCTTCCGGTTGTTCCAGACGGGCGGCGTCCAGCGGCAGGGTCAGCCATAGTGTGGTGCCCTGGTTGCCGCTGCCCTGGATGCCGAACTCGCCGCCCATCAGGCGCACCAACTGGCGCGCGATGATCAGGCCGAGGCGCCCACCCAGGCGGGTGGCGGAGAGGAAGTCGCGGCTCTGCAGTTCGGCATTGAGCAGGGCGTCGCGCTCTTCCGGCAGCAGCGGACGACCGCTGTCCTGTACGGCAACGCGCAGACGATGTTGGCCATCGCTGCTGTCCAGGGCGGCGACCAGCAGGATTTCGCCCTCGTCGGTCTGCTTGAAGGCATTGTCCAGCAGACTCAGCAGGGCCTGGCGCAGGCGCGTTGGGTCACCGCTGATCACACGCGGTACCTGTGGCTGGATGAAGCTGATCAACTCCACGCGCTGTTGTTCGGCCTTGGCGCGGAAGATGTCGAGGCAGTCCTCGATCAGCGCGCCGAGGTCGAACTGCACATCGTCCAGCTCGATCTGCCCGGATTCGAGCTTGGAAATGTCGAGGATTTCGTTGATCAGGGTGAGCAGCTCGTTGCCCGAGCTGTGGATGGTCTGCACATAGTCACGCTGCTTGGCCGACAGCGGCGTGCCCAACAGCAGTTCGGTCATGCCCAGCACTCCGTTCATCGGCGTGCGGATCTCGTGGCTGATCTTGGCCAGGAACTCGGCCTTGGCCTTCAGCTCGGCGCTGCTGGCGGCCAGGGCGGTGCTTTCCTGCAGGGTATTGTGCTGGATCTGCCGCTGCCGCTCGGTCAGCGAAACGCTGAGGATCAGTCCGGCCAGGGTGGCGACACTGAACACGCCCAGCACCAGCCAGCCAGGATTGAGCTGATCGAAGCCCAGCAGCACCGGCACGAAGAAACCGAATCCCATGTTGAAGACCAGCATGCCCACGGTGATCAGGCGTGCCGGCTGATAACCGGAGCGCCAGTGCCGGCTGCTCACCAGCAGCAGATTGATTGCGCTCAGGGCCACCAGCAGGTAGACCAGCGAGCTGTACCAGAACAGCCCGGTGACGACGATCCACAGGGCGTAGGCCAGTACCAGCAGGGCATTGCCCTGCAGCAGGCGATTGAGTGGGCTGTGCTGCACGGGCGTGCCGTGCATGAAGCCCAGGCCAAAGGCCAGGACGCTGAAGGCGGCGAACAGTGCGGAGAGGTCGGCGACCAGTGACTGGTTATAGCCCAGGCTGGGCAGCCACTGGGCGAAGATTCCGAGATTGGCCGCCGAGCATACGGCCAGGCCGATGTTCACCCCGGCCAGCCATAGACCGCTGGCGCTGCGGCTGTAGATGAAGCGGATGAGGTTGTACAGGGTCAGCAGCAGCAGAGCGCCGAACAGCATGCCGTAGAGGTAGGCGGGCTTTTCCAGGCTGACCAGTTCGGCCTGATCCATCACCTTGAACCAGGTCATCAACGGGTGGTTGGAGGTCAGGCGCACATAGGCGACACGGGCCTGGCCGTCATTTGGCAACGGCATCAGATAGAAACGCGACGGCAGCGGTCGCGAATCCAGCGGCATGGCCTCGCCGGTGTGCAGGTTTTGCTCCAGCTGGCCGTCTCTCAGCAGGTAGTAATCGAGGTACTGCACCCGTGGTGAGAAGATCCACAGCCAGGCGGGCTGCTGCTGCGGTGCGAACTCGGCACGAAGCCAGACGGCGTGGTCACTGGGCGGGAAGGTGAAAGACTGCTTGCTGAGGGGCTTGAACTGCTGGCGCTGGGCGCGGACTTCTTCGAGACCCAGACGGGCGCTGGCGTCGACCAGATAGGACCAGCTGTGCGGGCCTGTCGGGGCTGAGTTCGCACTGGCTGTCAGCGCAAGGCTGAGAAACAGCATGCTGGCGAGTAGTCCGATGGCAATCCTGAGCCGGCGCACGGGCAAAATCCTTCTAAATGAGTGGCCGGATTATAGCCAAGCATCTGCTCGCGGGAACATGGTGCAGCCAGGCATTTTTAAGGCTTTTTGTTGGAAAAAGCCGCCTTTTTACCGGACTGCACCCTGTTTCTCGATACCTCAGAACCTGCTTCACGATTTCGCGAGCTAGAGCGATACAACACCGACGGCGGCCCCGCAAAAACAAGCGAGGACCGGTCGGAGTCGCGCTCGACTTTACACGTTGTAAATGAGCAGTACTCGCTTCGCTCGCCCTCCGGGCCGTTAGCCGCAAGCGGCTTCCGACCGGGCTGGCGTTCCAGCATGTTTTTAACGCAGTAGCGCCGACGCGCGCCAGATCGTGAACAGGTTCTAGTCTTCGCCGCGCTCGCGGGCGATAGCTCGATAGCCAATATCGTTACGGTGGAACATGCCGTTCCAGCGAATCTTCTCGGCCAGACGGTAGGCCTGCTGCTGGGCATCGGCAACGCTGGCGCCGATGGCGGTGGCGCAGAGTACGCGACCACCAGCGGTAACGATCTGGCCATCCTTCAGCGCGGTACCGGCGTGGAACACCTTGCCGTCGAGCTTGGCGGCTTCATCGAGGCCTTCGATCACATCGCCCCTGGTGTAATCGCCCGGGTAGCCGCCAGCGGCCAGTACCACGCCCACGGTCGGACGCGGGTCCCAGGTCGCTTCGACCTTGTCCAGCGCCTTGGCCAGTGCGGCCTCGACCAGCAGCACCAGGGAGCTTTCCAGGCGGCACATGATCGGTTGGGTTTCCGGGTCGCCGAAGCGGCAGTTGAATTCGATGACCTTGGGCTTGCCAGCCTTGTCGATCATCAGGCCGGCATAGAGAAACCCGGTGTAGACGTGGCCTTCGCTGGCCATGCCGCGCACGGTCGGGTAGATCACCTCGTCCATCACGCGCTTGTGTACTTCGGCGGTGACCACCGGGGCTGGCGAGTAGGCGCCCATGCCGCCGGTATTCGGGCCGCTGTCACCGTCGCCGACGCGCTTGTGATCCTGGCTGGTGGCCATCGGCAGGACGTTCTCGCCGTCGACCATGACGATGAAGCTGGCTTCTTCGCCGTCGAGGAACTCCTCGATCACCACGCGCGAACCGGCCTCACCGAAGGCGTTGCCGGCGAGCATGTCGCGCACCGCGTCTTCGGCTTCCTGCAGGCTCATGGCGACGATCACGCCCTTGCCTGCGGCCAGGCCGTCGGCCTTGATCACGATCGGTGCGCCTTTCTCACGGAGGTAAGCCAGCGCCGGCTCGATCTCGGTGAAGTTCTGGTAGTCGGCGGTGGGGATCTTGTGGCGCGCAAGGAAATCCTTGGTGAACGCCTTGGAGCCCTCCAGTTGGGCGGCTGCGGCGGTGGGGCCGAAGATATCCAGCTTGCGGCTGCGGAACAGGTCGACCACGCCTTTGACCAGCGGCGCTTCCGGGCCGACGATGGTCAGTTGCACGTTCTTCTCGGCAAAGTCAGCCAACTGCTCGATAGCCAGCACGTCGATGGCGACGTTCTCGCACTTGGGCTCGACGGCTGTGCCGGCGTTACCCGGGGCGACGAAGATTTTCTCGACGCGCTTGTCCTGCGCCACTTTCCAGGCCAGGGCGTGTTCGCGACCGCCGCTGCCGATGATCAATACGTTCATATTTGTCTCCTTGTGGAGGCGGGCCGGTGGCCCGGTTGGTGGATAGAAAAAGCGCTATCCACCCTACGAATTCCGAGGTCGCGATGAAGCCGTTAGATGCTAGGCGCCCCGGGTTTCGACAAGCGGAGTTGCCTACTGGCAATGAGCATTGGCGGAACCCGGGGCAACAACGCAGATGCCGGTTTCAGTGCGGCCGATTTTAGTGCCTGAAGTGGCGCATGCCGGTAAACACCATGGCAATCCCGGCTTCGTCGGCGGCGGCGATCACTTCGTTGTCGCGCATCGACCCGCCCGGCTGGATCACAGCGGTGATACCGGCCTTGGCGGCGTTGTCGATGCCGTCGCGGAAGGGGAAGAAGGCGTCCGACGCCATGACCGCGCCCGGCACTGGCAGGCCAGCGTGCTCGGCCTTGATGCCGGCGATGCGCGCGGAGTTGACGCGGCTCATCTGGCCGGCGCCGACACCCACGGTCTGACGGTTCTTGGCGTAGACGATGGCGTTGGATTTGACGAACTTGGCCACTTTCCAGGCGAAGATCAGGTCGTGGATTTCCTGCTCGCTCGGCGCGCGCTGGGTGACGATCTTCAGGTCGGACGCTGCGATCATGCCGATGTCGCGGCTCTGCACCAGCAGACCACCGTTGACGCGTTTGAAGTCCCAACCCGCAGCACGCTCGGCCGGCCACTCGCCGCATTCGAGCAGGCGCACGTTGGCCTTGGCAGCGACCACCTCACGGGCGGCGGCGCTGATTTTCGGGGCGATGATCACTTCGACGAACTGACGCTCGACGATGGCCTTGGCGGTTTCGCCATCGAGCTCGCGGTTGAAGGCGATGATGCCGCCGAACGCCGATTCGGTATCGGTGGCGTAGGCCAGGTCGTAGGCCTTGCGGATGCCGCCTTCGTCTTCCGGTACCACGGCCACGCCGCAGGGGTTGGCGTGCTTGACGATGACGCAGGCCGGCTTGACGAAGCTCTTCACGCATTCCAGCGCGGCGTCGGTGTCGGCCACGTTGTTGAACGACAGTTCCTTGCCCTGCAACTGGATTGCGGTGGAAACGCTGGCTTCGCCCTTCTTCGCTTCGACATAGAACGCCGCACTCTGGTGCGGGTTCTCGCCGTAGCGCATTTCCTGCGCCTTGACGAACTGGCTGTTGAAGGTGCGCGGGAAGGCGCCGCGACCTTCGGTGGACAGGGTGTCACGCGCCTGGTCGATGGTGCCCAGGTAGTTGGCGATCATGCCGTCGTAGGCCGCGGTGTGCTCGAAGGCCTTGAGTGCCAGGTCGAAGCGCTGGGCGTAGCTCAGGCCGCCGGCCTTGAGCGAGGCGACGATGCCGGCGTAATCGCCGGTGTTGACCACGATGGCGACGTCCTTGTGGTTCTTCGCCGCGCTGCGGACCATGGTCGGGCCGCCGATGTCGATATTCTCGATGGCGTCGGCCAGGTCGCAATCAGGCTTGGCCACGGTGGCTTCGAAGGGATAGAGGTTGACCGCCACCAGGTCGATCGGCTTGATGCCGTGCTCGTCCATCACCGCACCGTCCAGCGCACGACGGCCGAGGATGCCGCCGTGAATCTTCGGGTGCAGGGTCTTGACGCGGCCGTCCATCATCTCCGGGAAGCCGGTGTAGTCGGCTACTTCCACTGCGGCTACGCCGTTGTCCTTGAGCAGCTTGTAGGTGCCGCCGGTGGAGAGAATCTCGACACCGAGGGCGGCCAGTTCGCGAGCGAATTCGAGGACACCGGTCTTGTCGGAAACGCTGATCAGCGCGCGGCGGGCGGGCAGAAGGGTGGTCTGGTCGGTCATTTCACTATCCATCAGAGCGGGGATATCAGCAAAAAAGGCGGCTCATGCGGGCCGCCCTTTTCGGGAGTTCAGGGTTACAGCAGGTCGTACTGCTTGAGCTTCTTGCGCAGCGTACCGCGGTTCAGGCCGAGCAGTTCGGAGGCCTTGGTCTGGTTACCTTTCACGTAATTCATGACGGTTTCCAGCAGTGGCGCTTCGACTTCGGTGAGCACCAGGTTGTACACGTCGGTGACGTCCGCGCCCTCGAGATGGGCGAAGTAATTGTGCAGCGCCTTCTCCACGGCGCCGCGCAGGGTCTGGCCCTCTTCGCTCGGCGTGTTCAGGTGCTGTTTAAGGCTGGTGTTGTCACTCACGGGTGCAATTCCACTCACTAGGGTCTCTGTCATCAACGTCATGCGGCCACCTCGTTTCCATCGTTGTGCCGTTCGCGGAAGAACGCGCGAACGTGGGCGCACTGTGCGTCCGTACTGTCCAGACGGTTGAATTGGGCGCGAAACTCCCTGGCGCCCGGCAGGGTTGCCAGATACCAGCCGACATGCTTGCGGGCGATACGCGTGCCCATCAATTCGCCGTAGAAGGCGTGCAGTGCGGCCAGGTGTTCTAGCAGAATGCGTTCCACTTCGAGCAGGCTCGGTGCCGGCAGGGTTTCGCCGGTACTCAGGTAGTGCTCGATTTCACGGAAGATCCACGGCCGCCCTTGGGCGGCGCGACCAATGAGCAGCGCGTCGGCGCCAGTGGCGTCGAGCACGGCCTTGGCCTTCTGTGGAGAGTCGATGTCGCCATTGGCGAACACCGGAATCGATATCGCCTGCTTGATGGCGGCGATGGTGTCGTACTCGGCTTCGCCGGTATAAAGGTCGGCGCGGGTGCGGCCGTGTACGGACAGCGCAGCAATGCCGGCATCTTCGGCGATTTTCGCCACGGTAATGCCGTTCTTGTTCTGGCGGTCCCAGCCGGTGCGAATCTTCAGCGTCACCGGCACGTCCACCGCACCGACCACGGCAGCGAGGATTTCCCGTACCAGCGGCTCGTCGCGCAGCAGGGCGGAGCCGGCGGCCTTGTTGCAGACCTTCTTGGCCGGGCAGCCCATGTTGATGTCGATGATCTGCGCGCCCAACTCGACGTTCTTGCGCGCCGCGTCGGCCATCATCTGCGGATCACCACCGGCGATCTGTACCGAGCGCGGCTCGGGATCACCAGCGTGCAGCAAGCGCAGGCTGGACTTGCGGCTATTCCACAGGCGCACATCGCTGGTGACCATCTCCGACACCACCAGGCCGGCGCCGAGACGGCGACACAGCTGGCGGAACGGGCGATCGGTTACGCCGGCCATGGGGGCCAGGATCAACCGATTGGGCAATGTGTAAGGGCCAATACGTGGGGCCGACATGGGGCGTCCCTGCTTGTTGGTGCGCAGTTGAGACAAAGGGCGATCAACACCCGCCCTCCACTGTGTCCTCAGGGGAAACGGCGGTGGGTCGGTGCTCGCGAAAGGGTGGGCATGATACCCGCTCTGGATGACCGGATAAAGGTCGTTTTGAACAAATTCTGAACAGCTATGGGCTTATCGCCAGTAGTTAGATGGAAGGCCTGCGACCACGTGTCGCGCCGTCTCCAGGCTACTCGGGCGAGTGGAAGCTCAGGCTGTAGTTCACCGCGCGGGTGCCCGGATCAAGGATGTCCAGGGAGATGTGGATGGGCGTCTGCGGTGGCATCTCGCTCTGTCCGGCCAGCTCGCCGGCCAGGTACTCGCTGGGTTTGAAGCGACGACTGGCGACCAGTTGGCCACCCAGGTCAGCGAAGCGCATCTCCAGCAGTGGGAAGGGCTGGGCGAAGGAGGCGCGGTTATAAAGGATGGCGTCGACGATCAGGGCGCCGGAGAACTCCGGGTGGCTGCGTACTACCAGGTTGCTGCTGCGAATCTGGCTGATGTCCACTTTCGATGGCAGGGTGCAGCCGATGTTCGGGCACAGTTGTTCGAACCAGGGGCGATAGCGGTCCTGGCGTGCCAGTTCATCGAAGTTGTAGGCGGCGTATTGTGCCAGCAGGCCGCCAGCCGCCAGGAGATTGAGCACTCCCCAGCCGAGCAGACGCCCCCATGACGTGCCCTGTGGCTGGCGCCAGTCGAGCTGCAAGGGTTCGTCATCCAGTTCGAACAGGCGCTCCTCGCGCAGGCCCGGCTCGTTGCGCACTGCCTTGGGCTCTTCACGCTCTGTGCGCAGATCTTCGTCCTGTTGCTCGTCATCGATATCACCCAGGCGCGGCTCAGCGGATTCGTCGAGGTCATCGGCGATGGGCTGCTTGTGGGATGTGGCGGGAGGAACGAACTCAATGGCAGCTTTCGGCTCAGGTGCAGCGGTGGGCTCCGGCTGCTCTTCGGTTGGTTGCAGCTCGAAGCTGTCGCGCTCGCGCTTGACTGGCTCGTCGCGCAGCAGGGCTTCGGCCCAGGCTTCGTCATGCGTGTCGTCGTGCTCGTCCGTTGCGCGGCTGGCGAAATTCTCGGCATAGCGCGGCGCCTGTTCCAGTGCGAGGAACTGCTGCGACAGCTGCTGTTCCTGCTCTTCCAGCCTGGCCAGTTCCTCATCGAGATCGAGGTTGTCGAGGTCGAGGTCGTCATGAATCCACAGGGTATCGTCGGCGGAATTGGACGCTGGCGACTTGGTGCGGGTGTCGGGTTGGGCCTTGACCGCAGTGCTTACCGTTTTGGCTATCGCTGGCGCAGGTGCGGCTGCACGGGGGCCGAACAGTTGCTCGGCGGCGTTGAACACGTGCAGGCAGGCACCGCAGCGTACTGCGCCATGGGCAGCAGCCAGCTGCGCCTGACTGACGCGGAAGCTGGTACGGCAATTGGGGCACTGGGTGACGTGGCTTTCGCTCATGCGCGGGTCCGGAAAATCCAAGCAGCTAGTCTAACGCAACGATTGCGCGCGGTTCAGCGCTTGACGCCGCTGATGCGCACCCAGCCGTCCTTGATGGCCGTCGGGTCGAGGTCGAAGGCGCCTGCGTAGGCGGCGCGGACTTCCTCGGCCTGCTCGGCGAGGATACCCGACAGCGCCAGGCGTCCACCGCCTTTGACCAGTGTGGTGATCTGAGGTGCCAGGGAAACCAGCGGGCCGGCGAGGATGTTGGCGACGACCACGTCGGCAGGCTGCTGCGGCAGGTCGGCAGGCAGATACACCGGGAAGCGCGCCGGATCGATACCGTTGCGCGAGGCATTGTCGCGCGAGGCCTCCAGGGCTTGCGGATCGATATCGGTACCCGCTGCCTGCTGGGCGCCGAGCAACAGTGCGGCGATGGCGAGGATGCCCGAGCCGCAACCGAAGTCGAGCACGCTGCAGTTGTCCAGGTTCTGGCCATCGAGCCATTCCAGGCACAGTGCGGTGGTCGGATGGGTGCCGGTGCCAAAGGCCAGGCCCGGATCGAGCAGCAGGTTGACCGCGTCCGGCTCCGGCGCGGCGTGCCAGCTTGGCACGATCCACAGGCGTTGGCCGAAGCGCATGGGCTGGAAGCCATCCATCCAGCTGCGCTCCCAGTCCTGATCCTCGATGCGTTCGACATGATGCTCCGGCAGCGCGCCGCCACACAGCAGCTGCAGGTGGGCGAGCAGGGCGGTTTCGTCGGTGTCGGCCTCGAACAGGGCCAGCAGGTGAGTATTCGACCACAGCGGCGTGGTGCCCAGATCCGGCTCGAAGATCGGCTGATCTTCGGCGTCCATGAAGGTTACCGATACGGCGCCGACTTCCAGCAGGGCATCCTCGTAGGTTTCTGCCTGCTCAGGAGTGATGGCGAGACGGACTTGTAACCAGGGCATGAGAAACCTCGAAAGCATGTGGAACGGTTTGGCCGCGCAGCTTACTTGAACGGATGGCCGGCCGGCCAGTTCGGCTATCGGCCGGAAACGACAAGGGCTGCCCGAGGGCAGCCCTTGTTTAGCACTTCAGTCATGACCTCGCGAGCTAGAGCGAGACAAGGCAAAAACGATCGAGGGAGCGGAGCTTACATTTGTAAGTGAGCATTCCGAGGTCGTTTTTAACGCCGTATCGCCGACGCGCAGCTGGTCATTGGGCTCAGTGCTTGTCCATACCCAGTTTCTTTTCCAGGTAATGGATGTTCACGCCGCCTTTGACGAAACCCTTGTCGCGGGTCAGGTCGCGGTGCAGCGGCACGTTGGTCTTGATGCCATCGACCACGATCTCGTCCAGGGCATTGCGCATACGGGCCATGGCCTCGTCACGGTCCTTGCCGAAGGTGATCAGCTTGCCGATCAGCGAGTCGTAGTGCGGCGGAACGCTGTAGCCGCTGTACAGGTGAGAGTCGACGCGAACACCATTGCCGCCCGGAGCATGGAAATGCTTGACCTTGCCTGGGCTGGGCATGAAGTTGTCCGGGTCTTCGGCGTTGATCCGGCACTCGACCGAGTGACCGAGGATCTTCACGTCTTCCTGCTTGATCGACAGCTTGTTGCCAGCGGCGATGCTGAGCATCTCCTTGACGATGTCGATACCCGTGACCATCTCGGTGACGGGGTGCTCCACCTGAACGCGGGTGTTCATCTCGATGAAGTAGAAACGACCGTCTTCATAGAGGAACTCGAAGGTGCCGGCGCCACGGTAGCCGATCTCGATACAGGCATCGACGCAGCGCTTGAGCACTTCGGCGCGGGCCTTCTCGTCGATCAGCGGGGCTGGAGCCTCTTCGATCACCTTCTGGTGGCGACGCTGCAGCGAGCAGTCACGGTCGTACAGGTGAATCGCGTTGCCCTGGCCGTCGGACAGTACCTGGACTTCGACGTGACGCGGGTTGCCGAGGAATTTTTCCAGATAGACCATCGGGTTGCCGAACGCAGCACCGGCTTCGGTGCGGGTCAGCTTGGCCGACTTGATCAGGTCTTCTTCCTTGTGCACCACGCGCATGCCGCGACCACCGCCGCCGCCAGCGGCCTTGATGATCACCGGGTAGCCCACTTCACGGGCGATGCGCAGAGCTTCTTCCTCGTCTTCCGGCAGCGGGCCGTCGGAACCGGGAACCACCGGGACGCCGGTTTTGATCATGGCCTCCTTGGCCGATACCTTGTCGCCCATCAGGCGGATGGTGTCGGCTTTCGGGCCAATGAAGGCAAAACCGGAGTTCTCCACCTGTTCGGCGAAGTCGGCGTTCTCGGCGAGGAAGCCGTAGCCCGGGTGGATGCCCGTGGCACCGGTCAGTTCAGCTGCGCTGATGATGGCCGGGATGTTCAGGTAAGACTGAGCGCCGGCTGCCGGACCAATGCAGACGGACTCGTCGGCCAGGCCCAGGTGCATCAGTTCGCGGTCGGCGGTGGAGTGCACGGCAACCGTCTTGATACCCAGCTCTTTGCAGGCGCGCAGGATACGCAGGGCGATTTCGCCACGGTTGGCGATAAGGACTTTTTCCAGCTTCTGCATTGCAGGCTCCCCGTGCATCAAACGATGGTGAACAGGGGTTGGTCGTACTCAACCGGCTGGCCGTTTTCCACCAGGATGGATTCGATCACACCGCTGGCTTCGGCTTCGATGTGGTTCATCATCTTCATCGCTTCGACGATGCAGAGGATGTCGCCTTTCTTCACGGTCTGACCGACTTCGACGAAGTTGCCCGAGGTCGGCGAGGCGGCGCGATAGAAGGTGCCAACCATCGGCGAACGCGCCACGGTGCCGTTCAGTTTCGGGGCGGCGGCCGGGGCGGCTTCAGCGCCCGGAGCGACTGCGGCGACAGGCGCCGCGATCGGAGCCGGTGCCGGTGCGTACATCGGCTGCGGAGCATAGGCCGGTTGTTTGCTGTGACGGCTGATGCGTACGGACTCTTCGCCCTCTTTGATCTCCAGCTCGTCGATACCGGACTCTTCCAGCAGCTCGATCAGTTTCTTGACTTTACGGATATCCATGAATGGTCAACTCCCAGAGGTGAGGTAGGACTTGTCTACCAGGCTACGCGTCAGGCGCGCCCGGTCAGTTGTTCGAGTGCCGCTTCCAGGGCCAGCCGATAACCGCTGGCGCCAAGGCCGCAGATCACCCCTACTGCAACGTCGGAAAAGTAGGAGTGATGGCGGAAAGGTTCACGCTTGTGCACGTTGGACAGGTGCACTTCGATGAATGGGATGCTCACTGCCAGCAATGCGTCACGTAATGCGACGCTTGTATGGGTAAAAGCGGCAGGATTGATCAGGATGAAGTCGACACCTTCACCCTTTGCGGCGTGAATGCGGTCGATCAGTTCGTACTCGGCATTGCTTTGCAGGTACAGCAGATGATGGCCCGCCTCGCGTGCGCGGCGTTCCAGATCCTGATTGATCTCGGCGAGGGTGGTGGCACCGTATTTGTCGGGCTCGCGGGTACCCAGCAGATTCAGATTGGGGCCGTGCAGCACCAGTAGGGTGGCCATGGTCGCGTTCCTTGTTGTTCAGGCTGCGCAGGACTATGCCGCAGCTGCGCGATGTCAGCAATAGTCGACACGATGCCTGCTGTTTACGGCAGAAATATGACTATAGCGTTGGTTTTGGTCGTTGCTAGGACATTTGCAGCGTGCGGGCGATGATCGCGTCGACAGCGTTCAACGACCTGCCAGGCGGCTGCTGGCCTGATCCAGGCGGCCAGCGAAGGTGGCGGCATCGACTTCACCTACGACACGCAGATCGAGCAGTTCGTCACCATTGCCGGCAAACAACTGGATGGCAGGCGGGCCGAACAACTTGTAACGGTCCAGCAGGGCGCGCTGGGCGGCGTTGCTTTCGGTGATATCGAAGCGGATCAGGCGCCAGTCAGCGAGCTTGCTGCCGACTTCGGCATTGCCGAATACCTCGCGCTCGATGACCTTGCAGCTGATGCACCAGTCGGCGTACCAGTCCAGCAGCAGCGGCTGACCGGTGGATTTGGCCGCGGCCAGTGCGGCGTCCAACTCGGCGGGGCTGCTCAGGGTTTGCCAGGCACCGCTCTTGGCGCTGCTCTGGCTGGCACCAGCCTGTAGCTGGCCGAGTGGCTTGAGCGGATCGCTCGCACCCTGCAGGGCGCCGACCCAGGCGGCCAGGGCATAGACCAGCAACGCCAGGCCGGCGATCTGGCCGAGCTTCTGTCGATGCGTTTTGGGGCCGAACTCCAGCGCACCGAGGAATACTGCCACGCCACCCGCCAGCAGGCCCCACAGGGCCAGACTCAGACTGCCAGGCAGCACGCGCTCGAGCAGCCAGATCGAAACGGCCAGCAGCAGCACGCCGAAGGCATTGCGTACGCTCACCATCCAGGTACCGGTTTTCGGTAGCAGCGCACCACCGCCTACGGCGAACAGCACCAGCGGCGTACCCATGCCGAGGCCGAGCGCGAGCAGCTTCAGGCCGCCGCCCAGGGCATCGCCACTGGCGCTGATATAGAGCAGGGCTCCGGCCAGTGGCGCCGAGACGCAAGGGCTGACCAGCAGGCTGGAGAGTACGCCGAGCAGGGCTGCATTCAGATGCGAGCCGCCATGGGTTTTGCCGGCCAGGCGATCCAGCGGTTCACTGATGAAACGCGGCAGGCGCAGCTCGAACAGGCCGAACATGGCCAGGGCGAAGAGGGTGAAGAAGGCGGCGAAAGGCACCAACACCCAGGCTGATTGCAGGCGCGCCTGTAGATTGAGGCCGGCGCCGAACAGCCCCATAAGTGTGCCGAGGACGGCGAAACAGATCGCCATCGGCAACACGTAGGCCAGCGACAGAGTCAGGCTGCGAAAGCCCCCCAGTTGCCCGCGCAGCACCACGCCGGACAGGATCGGCAGCATCGGCAGCACGCAGGGGGTGAAGGTCAGCGCCAGACCGCCAAGGAAGAACAACGTCAGTTCTTTCCAGTTCCAGGCTGCAGCCACGTTAGTCACGGTCGACAGGGCGCTTGCCGAGCTCGTCGCCGGCATATCACCGATCTCGATGTATTCGGTCTCGGGCGGATAGCACAGGCCCTTGTCGGCACAACCCTGGTAGCCGACCTGCAGGCGCAGCGGGCGGTTGTCCGGGTTGTCCAGTGGCACGCGGATATCCAGCACGCCGTAGTACACCTCGACATCGCCGAAAAACTCGTCGTGCTTGGCCTCTCCTGCCGGCAATTCGGCGTCGCCGAGCACCAGATCCGCTGGTTCGACGCTGAAATTGAAACGATGGCGATAGAGGTAGTAGCCCTCGGTCGCGACGAAGCGCAACGTCACTGCCTGTGCGTCGCTGCTCACCAGGCTCAGCTTGAAGGCTTCGCGCACCGGCAGGAAGTCACTGCTGTTGTTCAGCGGCGCGCCAATCGGCGAGGCGGCTGGGCGCTGGTCGAACAGATTGGCGCTGGCGGGCAGGCTCAGGCAGAGCAGAAACAGGGGAAGTAGCAGTCGACGCAGTGACATCGGGCGAATATCTCGGCGGAAGGTGGCGGCATGATACCGGAAAGCGCCCGCCCGTATCGTCGCCGCCGCGCCGGGACGTCGATTGCCGGGGATGAGCGGCACCTTGGAGGAGGCCGGCCTTGTAGAGTTCCCGCGCAGATCGCGCCTGCGCTGCCGTGTCGCAGGCGGTTAGACGCGAAACGCCTGCACGGCGCTGTGCAACTGGCCGCCAAGGTGTAGCAGGCGTTCACTCTCGCTGCGTCCGTTGGCGATCAGGCCGAGGTTGTCGTCGCCCAGTTGGTGGATGCGTTCGCCGTGTTCGCGAATCTCGCTGACTGCGTCGCTCTGCTGGGCGGTGGCCTCGGCAATGCGCTCTGCCATGCTGGCGATGGTGCGGATGGCGCTGACGATCTCGTCCAGCGCGCCATCGGCGGCCTCGGCTTTGCCGGCAGTAGCTTCGGCGTGTTCGACCTGGGCGCGCATCGCTTGTACCGACTGGTGCGCAGCCTGTTGCAGGCGGCCGATGACATCCTGGATTTCTGCAGTGGCGCTGCCGGTACGCTGCGACAATGAGCGTACTTCGTCGGCGACCACGGCAAAGCCACGGCCGGCCTCGCCGGCGCGAGCGGCCTCGATGGCGGCGTTGAGGGCGAGCAGGTTGGTCTGTTCGGCGATGCCGCGAATCACCGTGAGTACGCTGCCGATGGTGGCGGTCTCGTCGGCCAGGCGCTCGATGGCCTGGGCATTGTCCTGCACCTCGCTGACCAGCGCGTGCAGCCCCTGAAGGCTCTGGCCGATGACCTGCTGGCCCTGGACCAGGGCGCGGTCTGCGTCGCGGCTGGCGTCGGCGGTCTGGCTGGCGTCCTGGGCGACCTGGCCGATGGTCGCTTCCAGCTCGCCCAGCGCGTCGCGGATCAGAGCGGTATCGCCGGCCTGGCGTTCGGCACCGCCGTGCAGGCCGCCGCTGAGATCGGCCAGGGTACGGCTGGAGCCGGCGACATGCTCGGCATGGCCGCGGATGCTGGCGACCAGCTCCACCAGATAGCGGCGCAGGTGATTGAGCGAGTCTTCGATATCGCGCAGCTCGCGGGTGCGGGAGTGGATGCTGATCGGCGTTGCGAAATCACCTTTGGCCCACTGTGACAGCGCCGGTACCAGGCGCTCGAGCACCTGCGAGAGGCGCCGCTGGATGCGATCGATGAGCAGGGCGATGAGCAGGATCAGGCCGATCATCAGGCCCTGAATCAGTCGTACCTCGCCCTGAATGCGTGCGTATTCGCCTTTTACCAGGGGCTCCAGCGCAGCCAGTGCCTGTTGCACCTGGGTCACTCGTTCGGTGGTGGTCAAGGCCAGTTGCTGGCGTTGCTCGACCAGCTCGCGAGTGCGTTGCAGTTCACTGGGGTAGCGACGCACCAGGGAGCCAAGTTCGCGTTTCAGCTCGATGCCGCGATCCTCCGCCTGTTGCTCCTGTTGTGTGTCATCCAGCCCGAGCAGCGCGGCGAAGCCGACGCTGGCAGAGCTGTCGGCCTGCTGCACGCCGAGTAGCGGCAATTTATCCAGTGCCTCTGCCTGCTGGGCAAGTGCCTTGAGTTCGCGTTCGACATCGCCGAGCAGTTCGCTACGACCCTGACTGGTGAAACGTTCGCGGGCGTGGGCCAGCTTGAGCAGGCGCGAACCGGCTTCCTGCAGCGGTTTGCGATACTCACCGGCGGCAGGGCTGCTGGCATCTGCGACGTACTGGGTCAGTTGTTCCAGCGCAGCGAGCATCTCGCGTTCGGCTTGCAACAGCAGGCCTTGCGGATCACCGGCCAGTTTGCCGGCCGCCAGCAGTTGATTGGCGCTGAAGTCGCGCAGTTGCTCAAGGCTTGGGCGCAGCTCGGTGGTCAATTGTTGCGGCAGTTGTTCGAGGGAGTCGTCGAAGGCGTCGATGGCCTGGGTCGCGCTGCTGTGTTGCACGGCGTTGCCACTGGCCAGGTAGGCCTGAATGTTGTCGGCCACCTCGCGCTGGAACTGCTGGGACAGCGTCAGGTAGCGCTCCATCAGTTGCACCGGTTGCTGCAACGCGCGCTGCGACCACCAGAGCGTCGCCGCCAGCGCAACGCAAACGGTGACCAGCAGCAGGGTGTTTAGGTTGGTGAGCAGCTTGAGGCGCATGGCGGGCTCGATCGACGACTGAACGATGCCCGCGAGCTTATTGCGGTTTGGTTACAGGCTGATGACGCTGTGAGCTGTGTCACGTTCTACGGCGAGTCACTCGCTGCTGTACAGCTCCACCCGGTTACGACCACCGTGCTTGGCCTTGTACAGCGCTTCGTCTGCGCGCTTGGACAGTGTGTTGCCATCCAGGCCCGGTTGCAGCATGGCGATACCACAGCTGAAGGTGCAGGACAGGTCCTGCGGCTGGGCCGGGTAGTGGATTTCGGCGAAGCGCTGGCGAATCTCTTCCAGCACCTTGAGCGCCGATTGCTCGTCGGTATCGGGCAGCACCACGGCGAATTCCTCGCCGCCGTAACGACCGATATGGTCGGTCTTGCGCAGGCGCTGCTTGAGGAACAGCGCCAGGCTCTTGATCACCCGGTCGCCCATGGGGTGACCATAGGTGTCGTTGACCTTCTTGAAGTGGTCGATGTCGAGCATGGCGAAGGCCAGTGGCTGCTCTTCGCGGCGTGCGCGAAAGCAGGCGTCATCGAGCAGCTGCAGGGTATGGGTGTGGTTGTACAGGCCGGTCAGGCTGTCACGCACCATGCGCGCCTTGAGGTTGCGCGCACGTGCTGCGCGGTTGCGCACGGTGGCGATCAGGTGGCGTGGCTTGATCGGTTTGGTGAGGAAGTCGTCGCCGCCCTCGCTCATGGCGTCGAGCTGCTTGTCCAGGTCGTCCTCGGCCGACAGGTAGATGATCGGCACGCTGACGTAGCGGTCATTGTGGCGGATCACCTTGGCCAGTTCGGTGCCGTTGCACTCGGGCATGTACATGTCGAGGATGATCAGGTCCGGCTGGAATTCGGCCAGCGCGTCCATCGCCTGGATCGGCTCGGTGAGGGTGTGGGTGAGGATGCCGGCACTGTTGAGTACGCGCTCGGTGTGGGTCGCCTGGGCCTTGGAATCGTCGACGATCAGCACCTTGTACGGGTCGTACTGCGAGACGTGGGTCAGTACCTCGATGCGTTCGAGCAGGCTCGATGCATCCAGTGAGCCGGTGAAGAACTCCTGGCCGCCGGCGCGTACGGCAGCCAGGCGCGTCGGGGTGTCGGTATCGCAGTGGCTGAAGAACAGCAGCGGAATTTTCTGCTCCAGACCTTCTTGCACCGAGTCGGCAAGTTCCAGGCCTGCCCCGGCGAAGTCGACGTCCATGACAATGGCGGCCGGGTGGCGCTCGCTGATGGCGGCGCGGAAGGCGAACTCATCGCCCAGGGCCTGCGCCGCCAGGCCGAAGAAATCCAGTTGCTGGGCCAGACGCTCGGCGCGCTGGGCATCCTGCAGGGCTAGATAAACCGGTTTGCGCAGGGGGGGCAGGAAGGTCTGTTCGAAGGCATCACTATGACGCAGGCCGGTTCTCGACAAGCGCTGCATGGCCTGATTGAGGCGGGCGATCAGCGTGCTGTTGAGGCGACCGCGATTTTCGACTACGTCATCCAGGCTGACGCCAATGCTTTGCGCCAGTTGCGCGTGCTCGGTCTGTTCGAAACGCTCGGCGTAACGCAGCAGTCGCAGGTTGGCTTCGGTCAGCTCAGCCATGCCGGCATCGTTCCATTCGCTGCGTTGCAGGCGCTGCCAGACTTCCAGCACCTGGCGTGCCTGGTGAATGACGCGCTGGGCGAAATGGTGCTTGAGGCGATCTCGACTGGGATCCGGGTGCTCGGTCATGGGCCGACTTCTATAAGTGGTTAAGTCAGTGGTGGCTCGATGCTATCACTTGCTGGAGGCGCTGACATTGCCGTCGATCAATTGGCGTCGGTATTTCTGTCGAATAAGCGACAGAATTTTAGTTTTCCCCTACCCGCGTTAAGTTTGCCCCTCTGCCCTGCGTTTTGCTGTGGGCTTGCCTTATAGTGCGTAGCAGGTCGCAACCCGTTGCTCGGGTTGTGGTCGAACACTCGAATTCGCTTGAAAAGGACACTGCCATGCTGGACTGGAAGAATCGCGCGACGAACTCGCAGGGCGGCGCCGCCAAGACCTCAGGAGGCAGTCGCAGTGGCGGCAGCCTGATCGCTCGAGCTCTGGGCGGTCTGATTGGTGTCTATCTGCTCATCGCCCTGGTGGTCGGCTGGTACTGGAGCCAGGAGCCGTCTGTCTTCCAGGTCCAGCAGCATGCCCAGAGTTCGGCGCAGCAGGCGCAACGGCAGATGGTCACCGGTTACACCTCGGTGGAAACCCTCAAGCAGGTCGCTGGCACGCTGCTCGACAAACCGGGCGGCTATCTGTCCAACGATCTTGCGCCGCCCGGTCTGTGGCTGGACAACATGCCGAGCTGGGAATATGGCGTGCTGGTGCAGGTACGCGACTTCTCGCGTGCCCTGCGCAAGGACTTCGCCCGCTCGCAGTCGCAGTCCACCGAGGACCCGGACCTGGCCAAGGCCGAGCCGCGTTTTCACTTCGACAACAAGAGCTGGGCGTTACCGGCGTCCGAGTCCGAGTACCGAGAGGGCATCAAGTCGCTGGATCGCTACCTGGCTCGTCTGGCCGACCCGGCGCAGAGAAACGCGCAGTTTTACGCGCGTGCCGACAACCTGAACAACTGGCTGGGTGATGCCGGCACACGTCTTGGCTCGCTGTCTC
Organism: Pseudomonas sp. EggHat1; assembly: GCF_014892995.1. Lineage (NCBI taxonomy): Bacteria > Pseudomonadati > Pseudomonadota > Gammaproteobacteria > Pseudomonadales > Pseudomonadaceae > Pseudomonas > Pseudomonas sp. EggHat1. The sequence continues at coordinate 438,412 of NZ_JACKQK010000001.1, read as the reverse complement.
AGCGCCTGTCCGCCAGCGTGGGCCAGGTGCGCCTGAACGAGAAACTGCAGGTGGGCAGCGATGCCGAAGAGTCCGGGCAGGTGGGTGAGGGCGGCGTTTACGAGACGCCCTGGCTGCAGATCGACAACGTGTTCTACGAGGCTCGCGGTCAGGCCTGGGCACTGGCTCACCTGCTGCGCGCTGTGGAGGTGGACTTCGCCGACGTGCTGGCGAAAAAGAACGCCACCGTCAGCGTGCGCCAGATCATTCGTGAGCTGGAAGCCGCGCAGGCCACCCTGTGGAGCCCGATGATCCTCAACGGCAGCGGTTACGGCGTTCTGGCCAATCACTCGCTGGTGATGGCCAACTACATCTCCCGCGCCAACGCGGGGCTGATCGACCTGCGTCAGTTGCTGAGCCAGGGTTGATGGTCGCGATTTCGGCAGCGGAGGCGGCGCATCGTGCTGCCTCTGACCGCGAGCGCGTGGCCTGGGTCGATGAGCACGACCGGCCGCTGGGCGGTGTTTCTCGTGTCGAGCTGCGCGAGCGCCGGCTGATCGGGCGTGGCACCTACATTCTCCTGTTCAACACGGCCGGGCTGTTGTGCGTGCATCGGCGAACCTTGAGCAAGGCGTTGTATCCCGGTTACTGGGACGTGGCGGCCGGCGGCATGGTGCTCGAAGGCGAGGACTACCGACTCTCCGCCGAGCGTGAGCTGGCCGAGGAGCTGGGTATCGTCGATGCCCAGCTGACCGAGCATGCGCACTTTCTCTATGACGCTCCGGAAAGTCGCCTGTGGTGCATGGCCTACTCGGCTGTATCCGATGCGCCGCTGGTGTTGCAGCCGGAGGAGGTGCTGGAGGCGCGCTTCATCAGCGTCGAGCAGGCGTTGGAGGAAACCCATCGCTTGCCGTATTGCCCGGATTCGCTGGCGGCGCTGGAGCGCTACATAAAAAGGCCATAAACAGGCCGCTTGCGGCTAGCTGATGTGCCCGAAGGGCGGGAGAGGGTGTTTGTGTCGGCACCTGTATTTCGTCGAGCTTAGCTCGTTGGGTGCGCCTTCACCTCGAATAGGGGCCCTTGGCGCGTACCGCCCACCCTACGGCGTCGCGGATTCCGAGCGCTCCGTGCACGATGACGAACGGCGTCGCCATCGTGCCGCACAATGACGCAAATCCATACTTAGCAAGCGCCGCCTTTGCCGTTACACTGCCCGGCCTTTTCGGCGGACGTCTGTCCGTCTGCGCTGCCCCTGCCTGAGTGGGGCTTCGCGGCTGAACCCGTTCAGCCAGTCGCTATCCTGACCCCTACGAGGACAAGCCGGTGGTCAAGAAAGCCTCTTCATTCTCCGCCCTGAGCGGTCTCGTCTATTCCACCGATGGCGGTCGTCATTGCCCGGATTGCAACCAGGCGGTGGATGCCTGCATCTGCAAGCAGACGCGCATTCCTGAAGGCGACGGCATTGCCCGTGTGCGTCGTGAAACCAAGGGCCGTGGCGGCAAGACCGTTACCACCGTCAGCGGCGTGCCACTGGCCGAGGAACCGCTCAAGGAACTGGCCAGTGCGTTGAAGAAACGCTGCGGCACCGGCGGCGCGCTCAAGGATGGGGTGATCGAGATCCAGGGTGATCACGTCGATCTGCTGTTGGCCGAACTGACCAAGCGCGGCTTTACCGCGAAGAAGTCCGGCGGCTGATAAGTCCTTTTCTAAACTTGGATGACGCTCATACGGTCAACCACCGAGCAAACGTCATCTTGCTTTCATCATTTCTAAACTGGCCGCCAGCAAGGTCAGGCTTTTCTCATGGGAGAACCCGATGTCCGCACGACGCACCCGCAAAGACGACGGCAGCCAATGGACCGTAGCCGATAGCCGTAGTGTCTATGGCATTCGCCACTGGGGCGCCGGTTACTTTTCGATCAACGATGCCGGGCGTATCGAGGTGCGTCCCAACGGCCCGGACAGCCAGCCGATCGACCTCTATCAGCAAGTCGACGAGCTGCGTCAGAGCGGCCTGTCGCTGCCGCTGCTGGTGCGTTTCCCGGACATCCTGCAAGACCGCGTGCGCCGCTTGACCGGGGCCTTCGATGCCAGCATCGAGCGCCTGGAATACCAGAGCCGCTACACCGCGCTGTACCCGATCAAGGTCAACCAGCAGGAGGCGGTGATCGAGAACATCATCGCCACGCAGAACGTCTCCATCGGCCTCGAGGCTGGTTCCAAGCCCGAGCTGCTGGCCGTGCTGGCGCTGGCACCGAAGGGCGGCACCATCGTCTGCAACGGTTACAAGGACCGCGAATTCATTCGTCTGGCGCTGATGGGGCAGAAGCTCGGCCACAACGTATTCATCGTCATCGAGAAGGAGTCGGAAGTCGCCCTGGTGATCGAGGAGGCGGCTGAACTCAAGGTCGCGCCGCAGATCGGCCTGCGCGTGCGTCTGTCCTCGCTGGCGTCGAGCAAGTGGGCCGACACCGGCGGAGAGAAGTCCAAGTTCGGTCTGTCCGCTGCGCAGATCCTTCAGGTGGTCGAGCGCTTCCGCGCGGCCGGGCTGGATCAGGGCATTCGCCTGCTGCACTTTCACATGGGCTCGCAGATCGCCAACATCGCCGACTACCGCAAGGGCTTCCGCGAGGCCATCCGCTACTACGGAGAGCTGCGTGCCATGGGTCTGCCGGTCGATCACATCGACGTCGGCGGTGGCCTCGGCGTGGACTACGACGGTACTCACTCGCGTAACGCCAGCTCGATCAACTACGACATGCAGGACTACGCCGATGCCGTGGTCGACATGCTCAAGGAATTCTGCGACCGCCAGGAAATCCCCCATCCGCACATCTTCTCCGAGAGTGGCCGGGCGATGACCGCGCACCATGCCGTGCTGCTGGTGCAGGTCACCGACGTCGAGCGGCACAACGACAAGGTGCCGGAGATCGATGCCAGCGCCGAACAGCCGGAAGTGCTGCAAGTGCTGATCGAGCTGCTGGAAGACAGCGACCCGGAAATGGTCGCCGAAACCTACTGGCGCGCCACCCACTACATCGAGGAAGTGGCTGCGCAGTATTCGGCCGGCAAGCTGAGCCTGGCGCAGAAGGCACTGGCCGAGCAGTGCTACTTCGCCATCTGCCGTCGTCTGCACAACCAGCTCAAGGCGCGTCAGCGTTCGCATCGTGCGGTGCTGGACGAACTCAACGACAAGCTCGCCGACAAGTACATCTGCAACTTCTCGGTGTTCCAGAGCCTGCCGGACACCTGGGCCATCGGCCAGATCCTGCCGATCCTGCCGCTGTCGCGTCTGGATGAGGAGCCGTTGCGCCGCGCGGTGCTGCAGGACCTGACCTGCGACTCCGACGGCAAGATCCGCCAGTACGTCGACGAGCAGTCCATCGAGACCAGTCTGCCGGTGCACGAGATTCGTGAAGGTGAGGATTATGTGCTGGGCATCTTCCTGGTCGGCGCCTATCAGGAAATCCTCGGCGACATGCACAACCTGTTCGGCGATACCGACTCGGTGAACATCTACCAGGGCGCCGATGGCAGCGTGGTGCACGCCGGTATCGAGACGCACGACACCATCGAAGACATGCTGCGCTACGTGCACCTGTCGCCGGAAGAGCTTATGACCCACTACCGCGACAAGGTGGCCAGCGCCAAGATCAGCGCCCGTGAGCGTACGCAGTTCCTCGATGCCTTGCGTCTGGGGCTGACCCGCTCGTCCTACCTGGCCTCGTAAGCCGCCTGCGGCCCCGGATTGCATCCGGGCTACGGTGCGTCCTGAGACCCTTGGTGCGCACGGCCGCCCTGCTGTAGGGGGCGCCGTGCGCACCGCGCCAAGGATTCAGCCGATCATCCCGTAGCCACGCGCCATCAGCGCCGCCAGCAGCGGGATCGCCAGCAACAGCAGCAGCTCGATACGGATGCTCCAGGTCACCAGGGCGACCTGCCGAGCGCTCGGCTCGGGCACCTGGCCGGCCTTCACGGTTTTGCGCCACTTGATGAACACCACCGTTGGCAGGATCGACAGCAGGCCAACCAGGACGAAAAGCCCCACCTTGGCATGAAACAGGCTGTTGCCCATGTAGTAGGCGGCCCCCTTGCCGAACCACAGCACGCGGGCGACACCGGTGGCCAGCACCAGGCCGGCGCAGATGCCGTAGGCCATGTCGGTGATCATCAGGCTGCGCGCACGGCGCAGATCCAGCGGTGCCTTGAACTGCACGTGTTCGACGCTGAGCAGAGCGAACAGCGCGAAGATTGACAGATAGTGCAGGTAAGCGACGAACGCGGCAGCCATGATTGCTTCCTTTCAGTGCGAGCTTGGGATGATTTCACTGCGGTTGTGGCCACCGTGCTCCAGGCGATCGAGCGCCCGCTGGCGTTCGGTTTCATTGGCGGGTAGCGGGGCGCTGAGCATGGGCGATCTCTCCTGTTGCTGGGGAAGGGAACCACAGGTCGCGACGGCTCAGTTGCCAAGCATAGCCAGCCAGTACCAGACTGCGCAGCCCCATGAAGGCCAGGAATGCCAACCACAATCCGTGATTGCCCAGGCTTTGCAGCCACCAGGCCAGCGGCAACACCAAGGCCAGGGCGATGAGCATGGCGTCGCGCATTTCCCGGGCGCGGGTAGCGCCGATGAACAGACCGTCGAGCAGGTAACTCCACACTGCCAGCAGCGGCAGCATCGCCAGATACGGCAAGAAGTTCAGGGCCAGTTCGCGCACTTCGGCGATATCTGTGAGCATGCCGACGAACCAGTGCCCGCCGAGCAGGAAGAACAGGGCGAAGCCGGCGCTGGCCAGCAGCGACCAGGCACCGGCTACCAGTAGCGAACGGCGCAGCGCAGCGCGATCACGCGCGCCCAAGGCGTGGCCGCACAGGGCTTCAACGGCGTGCGCCAGGCCGTCGAGGGCATAGGCGGTCAGCGTCAGACCGTTGAGCAGCAGTGCATTGGCAGCCACTGTGGCATCGCCAAGGCGTGTGCCTTTCACGGTGATCAGGAAGAACACCAGTTGCAGCGCCAGGGTACGGATGAAGATGTCACGGTTGACCGCCAGCAGCGGGCGCCAGTTGCTCCAGCGTTTCAACGCGCTGCTGTCGAGGCGGCCCGGATAGCGCCCAAGCGCGCCGCGGGCCAGCCACAGGCCGAGCAGGGCGCCACTCCATTCGGCGATCACCGATGCCCAGGCCGCACCGGCCACGCCCCATTCGAGACCGAGCACGAACAGCAGGTCGAGCGCCACGTTGATCAGGTTGGCCGTCAGCAGGATCGCCAGCGGGCCACGGGCGCTCTGCGTGCCCAGCAGCCAGCCGATCAGGGCGTAGGTCGCCAGGCTGGCGGGCAGGCCGAGCAGGCGGATCTGGAAATACTGGCGCGCCAGTTGATCCAGCTCGGCCGAGGGCTGCATCAGGCTCAGCGCGGCGTTACTGAAGGGCAAAGCCAGCAGGCCCAGAAGCAAGGCCATGAACACGCCCAGCCCGAGCCCTTGCACCAATACCTGGCGCAGTGCGCCGCCGTCCTCGCGTCCTGCTGCCTGAGCGGCGAAGCCGGTACTGCCCATGCGCAGAAAGCCCATGGCCCAGGTCAGCAGGGTGTAGAGGCTGCCGCCCACCGCCACGGCAGCCAATTGGTGGGCATGCGGCAGATGGCCAACTACGGCAGTGTCGACCAGCGCCACCATGGGCACCGACAGGTTGGAGAGAATCATCGGTGCGGCAAGGGCCCAGACCTTGCGCTGGGTCGGGGCGTGGCGCCAGGCATCGAGCAGGGCGGACATGGGCGGCTCCGGCAAAGCACCGATTATAGGCACAGCGCTGGCGTGGTCGCACGTCGCCTCAGGAGTGTGAGTGGCTTGGCGAATTCTTCTGCAAGGCTCGTCGTTGGCAGGGCGCCTCGGCTATAGTTGTCGGCTTCTGCGCCCCCTGATTCCGGAGCCCGCAATGCCGAACAAAGGACTGCTTCTGGCCCTCGCACTCACACTGCCCCTGACCCTGCTCGGTGCCTGCGATTCTTCTGAACCCCCTGCCACGGTGACCCCCGCCGCGCCTGCCGCACAACAGCCGCAAGTGCCTGCGCCTGCGGTCGACCGCGACGCGCTGGCCAAGCGCTATGCCGGCCGCGAGCTGGAGGTGGTGGACGTTTCCGAGGTGCAACTCGACGGCGCCAGCGCGCTGTCGGTGACCTTCTCCATCCCGCTGGACCCCGACCAGTCCTTCGCCGAGCGCCTGCACCTGGTTGATAGCAAGACCGGCAAGGTCGATGGCGCCTGGGAACTGACCGACAACATCAGCGAGTTGCGCCTGCGCCATCTGGAGCCGCAGCGCAAACTGGTGCTGACCATCGATGCCGGCCTGAAGTCGATCAATGGTGGCAAGCTCGCTGCCGAACATGTCAGTCGCTTCGAAACCCGCGACCTGCAGGCCAGCGTCGGTTTCGCCAGCCGTGGTTCGCTGCTGCCGACACGCCTGGCCGAAGGCCTGCCAGTGATCGCGCTGAACGTCGACAAGGTCAACGTCGAGTTCTTCCGCATCAAGCCCGAGGCGTTGCCGCGCTTCCTGTCCCGCTGGGGGCGTTCCAGCAACCTGGATACCTGGGAGGCGCGCGAACTGCTGCCGATGGCCGATCTGGTCTATGGCGGGCGCTTCGACCTCAATCCGGCGCGCAACACCCGCGAAACCCTGCTGCTGCCGATCGCCGGCCTGGAACCGTTCAAGCAGCCGGGCGTGTATCTGGCGGTGATGCGTGAGGCTGGCAGCTACAGCTACTCGCAACCGGCGACGCTGTTTTCTCTGAGCGATATCGGCCTGTCCGCGCATCGCTATCGCGATCGTCTCGACGTGTTCACCCAGGCGCTGGAAGGTGGCAAGGCGCAGTCCGGCGTGCAGCTTGAGCTGCTCGACGGTGAAGGTGCCCTGCTCGCCGAAGGCAAGACCGATTCGGCTGGCCATGCGCAACTGCCGTTGCCAGCCAAGGCCCAGGTGCTGCTGGCCAAGCAGGACGAGCAGACCAGCCTGCTGCGCCTGAACACGCCGGCGCTGGATCTGGCCGAATTCGACATCACCGGCCCGAAAGCGCATGCCCTGCAGTTCTTCGTGTTCGGCCCACGCGATCTGTATCGCCCCGGCGAGACCGTGCTGCTCAACGGCCTGTTGCGTGATGCCGACGGCAGCCCGGTCAAGACTCAGCCGGTCAGTGTCGAGGTGCGTCGCCCGGATGAGCAGATCAGCCGCAAGTTCGTCTGGAATGCCGGTGATGACGGTCTCTATCAGTATCAGCTGCCGCTTGCCGAAGAGGCGCCGACCGGCCGCTGGCAGTTGCTGCTGGACCTCGGCGACGGCAACCCGCAGCTCTACGAATTTCTCGTCGAGGACTTCCTCCCCGAGCGCATGGCCCTGGAACTCAAGGGCCAGGAGCAGCCCTACGCGCCGGGCGACAGTGCCGAGTTCGCGGTGACCGGGCGTTACCTCTACGGTGCGCCGGCTGCCGGCAATCGTCTGACCGGGCAGCTCTACGTGCGCCCGCTGCGTGAAGCGGTGGCCGACCTGCCGGGCTATCAGTTCGGCGACATCACCGAGGCCGACCTGAGTCAGGACCAGGAACTCGACGAGGTCAATCTCGACGACCAGGGCCGCGCCGTGTTGCGCCCGGAAAATCGCTGGAGCGACGCCAGGTCGCCGCTGCGCCTGATCCTTCAGGCCAGCCTGCAGGAGTCCGGTGGCCGTCCGATCACTCGGCGTATCATCCAGCCGGTATGGCCGGCCGAGCGTCTGCCAGGTCTGCGCGGGCTGTTCGAGGGCGAAGAGGTCGATGCCGACAGCCTGGCCGAGTTCGAAATCCTGGTGGCCGATGCCGCCGGCAACAAGCTGGCCGCCGACAACCTCAACGTGCGCCTGGTGCGCGAGCGCCGCGACTACTTCTGGAGCTTCTCCGACGGTGAAGGCTGGCGTCACAACTACAACGAGAAATTCCTCACCCTCAGCGACGAGCCGCTGAAGATCGCCGCTGGCGGCACCGCCAAGGTCAGTTTCCCGGTGGAGTGGGGCCCGTACCGGGTCGAGGTGGTGGACAACCAGACCGGCCTGGTCAGCAGCCTGCGTTTCTGGGCCGGCTACCGCTGGCAGGACAACGCCGACGGCGGCGCGGTGCGCCCCGACCAGGTCAAGCTGGCGCTGGACAAGCCGGCCTACGCCGCAGGCGATGTGGCCAAGATCACCGTTACCCCGCCGGCTGCCGGCAACGGCTACCTGCTGGTCGAGTCCAGCGAGGGGCCGCTGTGGTGGCAGGAGATCAGCGTGCCGGCAGGCGGCAAGACCTTCGAGCTGCCCATCGACCAGAAATGGGCGCGCCATGACCTCTATCTCAGTGCCCTGGTGATTCGCCCCGGCGAGCGCAAGGCGCAGGTCACGCCGAAACGTGCCGTTGGCCTGCTGCACCTGCCCCTGGAGCGCGCCCCGCGCAAGCTGGCGCTGAGCCTGGAAGCGCCGGAAAAAATGCGTCCGAAGCAGCCGCTGACGGTCAAGGTCAGCGCGCGCAACGCCGACGGCAGCATTCCCGAGAAGGTGCATGTACTGGTCGCTGCGGTCGATGTGGGCATTCTCAACATCACCAGCTACGCCACGCCCGATCCGTTCGCCAATTTCTTCGGGCGCAAGGCCTATGGTGCCGACCAGCTGGATATCTACGGTCAACTGATCGAGGCCCAGGGGCGTGTTGCAAGCCTGGCCTTCGGCGGTGACGCCGGCCTCGCCGCCGGTGGCAAACGTCCGGATACCAGCGTGCTGATCGTCGCGCTGCAGAGCGATGCACTGAAGCTGAACGACAAAGGTGAAGGCGAAGTCAGCCTGGATATCCCCGACTTCAACGGTGAGCTGCGTCTGATGGCGCAGGCCTGGACCGACGAGCGCTTCGGCATGGCCGAGGCCAAGACAGTGGTCGCAGCGCCGCTGATCGCCGAGCTGTCGATGCCGCGCTTCCTCGCCGGTGGCGACGAAACCACCCTGGCGCTGGATCTGACCAACCTGTCCGGCAGTGAGCAGAAGCTCGACGTGCAACTCGGCGTTGAAGGTCAGCTGCGCCTGCTCGGCAAGGGGGAATCACCGATCAGCCTGAAAGATGGCGAACGCACCACCTTGCGCATTCCGGTGCGCGCCGAGGGCGGTCTGGGGCAAGGTCGTATTCATGTCGAGGTGCAGGGCCTGGCGCTGCCGGACGAGACGCTCGGCGACTTCAGCCGTGAGTGGACGCTGGGGATTCGCCCAGCTTATCCGGCGCAGCTGCAGCACTTCCGTGCGGTTCTCGGCGAAGGCGAGCCCTGGAGCATGCCGGCTGGCACCCTCAACCAGTTCGAGCCTGCCGGGCTGGAGGCCGTGCTGGCGCTGTCGAGCCGGCCGCCGCTGAATCTCGGTGAGCAGATTCGTGCGCTCAAGGCCTATCCCTATGGTTGCCTTGAGCAGACCACCAGTGGCCTGTACCCGTCGCTCTACGCCGATGCCGCCAGCCTCAAACGCCTGGGGCTGGAAGGCGAGCCGGACGAGCAGCGACGCAAGAGCATCGAGCTGGGTATCGAGCGCCTGCTCGGTATGCAGCGTCACAACGGTGGCTTTGGCTTGTGGAGCGCCGAGAGCGAAGAGGAATACTGGCTGACCGCCTATGTCACCGATTTCCTCCTGCGTGCCCGTGAGCAAGGCTTCGGCGTGCCGCCAGAGGCACTGAAGAAGGCCAGTGATCGCCTGCTGCGCTACCTGCAGCAGAGCAGCCTGATCGAGGCCAGTTACAGCCAGGACTTCGCTCACACCCGCTTCGCCGTGCAGGCTTATGCCGGCTATGTTCTGGCGCGCAGCCAGCAAGCGCCTCTGGGTGCGCTGCGCAGCCTGTTCGACCGTCGCAACGAAGCGCGTTCCGGCCTGCCGCTGGTGCAACTGGCGGCTGCGCTGAAACTGATGGGCGATGCGCCGCGTGCCGAGCAGGCGTTGAATCAGGGGTTGATCCAGCAGCGCGATGGCGAACGCTGGATGGCCGACTATGGTAGTCCGCTGCGTGACCAGGCACTGATCCTCGCTCTGCTGGAAGAGCACGACCTGGCTGCCGGCCAGCGCGAGCAGCGCTTGTTCAACCTGGCGGATGAGCTGGCTGGCCAGCGCTGGCTGTCGACCCAGGAGCGCAACTCGCTGTTCCTCGCCGGCCGCGGCATTCTCGGCAAACCCGAGCAGGCCTGGAGCGCCAAACTCGCCAGCGGCGCTTTCCAGTTCGACCTGAGCAACCAGCAGCCCGGTATCAAGCTGGAGCGTGGCGAACTGGCCGAACCGCTGAGCGTGAGCAACGGCGGCAGCGCCACGTTGTATCAGCAACTGACCCTGTCCGGTTACCCGAGCCAGGCGCCGCGTGCCGGTGGCGAGAACCTCAGCATCGAGCGCGAATACCTCGGCATGGATGGCCGCCCGCTCGATCTACAGCGTCTGGACAGCGGCGAGCTGGTGCTGGTGCACCTGGCTGTGAGGGCCACGCAGCGCGTGCCGGATGCGCTGGTCGTCGACCTGCTGCCGGCCGGCCTGGAGCTGGAGAACCAGAACCTGGCACAAAGCGCAGCGAGCCTCGATGACGCCGGCAGCAACGTCAAGGAATGGCGTCGTTCCATGCAGAATGCGCGGATCAAGCATCAGGAGTATCGCGGTGATCGCTACGTGGCAGCGGTGGATGTGGAAGGCTACGGCACCACCCATCTGCTCTACCTGGCCCGCGCGGTGACGCCTGGCAGCTACCGCGTGCCGCCACCGCAGGTGGAGTCCATGTACCGGCCGAGCTGGCAGGCGCTGGGCAGTGCGCCGGATAGTCTGGTGGTGAGGGGGCGCTAAAAGCGGCCCCGGATTGCATCTGGGCTACAGGAGTCGCGTAGTCCGGATGCAATCCGGGAGCTTTGTTGAGTGGGCACGGAGGCCCGATCATGGTCGCTTATCGAAGAGCCCGGGTGGCAGGTGGTTGTTATTTCCTGACCCTGGCACTGCAAGACAGATCTAGCGACTTGCTGGTCAGATATTCAACTCGGCTTCGTCAGTGCCTACGGAGCGTTCAAGCGCAGATGCCTTTTCGCCTTCCTGCTCTGGTCGTGCTACCCGACCATCTGCATATGCTGATGGTGTTGCCGACCGATGACGCCGACTTCTCTGCACGGGTTCGCAAGCTCAAGAGAGAATTCATTGTTGCGTTACGCCAACAGGTCGGGATCAGAGTGCAGACCAACGCCAAGGGCGAAGCCAATATCTGGCAGCGACGTTTCTGGGAGCATCTGATCCGTGACGAGCAGGACTACCGCAACCATGTGGATTACATTCACATCAATCCGCTCAAGCATGGTCTGGTCGCTCGTGTACAGGATTGGCCGTTTTCCAGTTTTCATCACTATGTACGGCAAGGTTTGCTACCCAGCGATTGGGCGGGTGGCACAGGCGTTGAGATCGAAAATGCTGGTGAGTAAGGTGATCCCCGGATTGCATCCGGGCTACGCCGACCCTGTATCCCGGATGCAATCCGGGAGCTTGTGCTGACCATGCGACTCAACCACTTGCGTCGCTGGCTCATACTCGCTTGCGTTCCCCTGGCCCTGCTCTGGCTAGCCGACCGCCTGTTCCCGCTGCCCCTGCCCGAGGACGATCTGGCGCGGGTGGTGCTGGCCGAGGACGGCACGCCGTTGTGGCGCTTCGCCGATCGTGACGGTGTATGGCGTTATCCGGTGACGCCGGATGAAGTTTCGCCCTATTACCTGGAAGCGCTGCTGACCTACGAGGACCGCTGGTTCCGCCAGCACCCCGGCATCAACCCACTGGCGCTGGGCCGTGCGGCCTGGCAGAACCTCACCGGCGGGCGCGTGGTGTCCGGCGGCAGTACGCTGTCGATGCAGGTGGCGCGTCTGCTCGATCCGCATGGCCGTGACCTGCCCGGCAAACTCAAGCAACTCTGGCGCACGGCGCAGCTGGAATGGCATCTGTCCAAGGATGAAATCCTTACCCTGTATCTGAACCGCGCGCCCTTCGGTGGCACCCTCGAGGGCGTCGCGGCGGCGAGCTGGAGTTACCTGGGCAAACCACCAAGCCAGCTCACGCGTGCCGATGCCGCGCTGCTCGCGGTGCTGCCGCAGGCGCCCAGCCGCTTGCGCCCGGACCGCCATCCCGAACGCGCCCAGGCAGCGCGCGACAAGGTGCTGCGGCGTCTGGGCGAATTTCAGGTGTGGCCACAGGCCCAGGTGGATGAGGCGCTGGAGGAGCCGGTGTTTCTCGCGCCGCGCCGTGAGCCGAGCCTGGCGCCCTTGCTGGCGCGGCGACTGAACCGTGCCGGCAGCCCGCCATTGATCCATACCACCCTCGATGCCGGCCTGCAGTTGCGTCTGGAGGATCTGCTGCTGGGCTGGCGGGCACGTCTGCCGGAGCGCACCTCGGCGGCGATCCTGGTCGTGGAGCACGAGAGCATGGCCGTGCGCGCCTACCTTGGCTCGGTGGATATCGCCGACACCTCGCGCTTCGGTCATGTCGACATGGTGCGCGCCCTGCGTTCGCCCGGCTCGACGCTCAAACCCTTCCTCTACGGCATGGCCCTGGATGCCGGGCTGATCCACTCCGAGTCGCTGCTGCAGGACGTGCCGCGGCACTACGGTGACTACCGGCCAGGCAACTTCGCTACCGGCTTCATCGGCCCGGTGTCGGCCAGCGAGGCGCTGGCCACCTCGCTCAATCTGCCGGCCGTGCAGTTGCTCGAAGCCTACGGGCCGAAGCGCTTTGCCGGCGAATTGCGCAGTGCCGGTGTGCCGATTCGCCTGCCGGCGCTGGCCGAGCCGAACCTGGCGCTGATCCTCGGTGGCGGCGGTTCGCGCCTGGAGTCGCTGGTGGCGGGTTACAGCGCCTTCGCGCGCGGCGGCATGGCGGCCAGACCTCGCCTGCAACCAGATGATCAACTGCGCGAGCGGCGCCTGCTTTCGCCCGGCTCGGCCTGGATCATCCGGCGCATTCTCAGCGGCCAGGCACGCCCGGATCGCGACCCGCGCGCCTACCTGGCGCAGCGGCCGACCCTGGCCTGGAAGACCGGCACCAGCTACGGCTTTCGCGATGCCTGGGCCATCGGCGTCGGTCCGCGTCATCTGATCGGTATCTGGATCGGTCGCCCGGACGGCACCCCGGTGCCCGGCCAGTTCGGCCTGGCTTCCGCTGCCCCGCTGCTGCTGCAGGTGCATGATCTGCTGGTCAATCGTGACAGCCAGCGCGGCATCGCTGCGCCGGCCGATCCACAGCCGGCCGAGGTTGGCGTGGCCGCCATCTGCTGGCCGCTGGGGCAGCCGATGAGCAAGGATGATCCCAACTGTCGGCGCCTGCGCTTTGCCTGGACGCTCGAAGGCACCACGCCACCGACGCTGCTGGCCGCTGATCAGCCGTTGGGCAGCGGCCTGCGCGAGCGCTATTGGTTGAATGCCGGTGGGCGTCGCGTTGGTCCGGGCTGCCCGGGGGCCGCGGTGCGCGAACTGGCCTTGTGGCCGGCGCCATTGGAGCCCTGGCTACCGCGTCGTGAACAACGCACGGCACGTTTGCCTAGCGTCGATCCGAGCTGCCCGCCACCGCGCAGTAGCCAGGTGGCGCCGCTGTCCATCGTCGGCGTGCGCGATGGTGATCGTCTGCGTCGCCCGCAGGGCATGCATGAGCCGCTGCGGCTCAGCCTTTCAGCGCTGGGGGGAAGTGGCCGGCGCTGGTGGTTCCTCGATGGCCGGCCGCTGGGTGACACTGCGCTGGATGCACCTTTCAATCACGCCTTCGACAGCGGCAGGCATCAACTGAGCGTGCTCGACGAGGGTGGCCAGACCGCTCGTCTGGAATTCAACGTAGGGCCGTAAAGCGCGCCGCTGGCGCCGACCGCTCTGGCCTGCGCCCTGATCATCACTGCACATGATCTCGCCTGGAGCGAATAAAGCTCTGTCGTGAGCCGCCGATATGAAACCTGGCGGTAATCGATTTGCAATTTGTGTACATTTTTGTATCCAATTGCTCGGGCGAGCTCAAAAATAATAACCGGGAGAAGCCTCCATGCGCCTCTGGCAACGCAGTATTCAGTGGCAGTTGATCCTCAGCATGGGCGCTGCCCTGCTGGCCAGCATTCTGATCGTCGTCGGCATCTACTCGGCGGTGGTCGATCGCCTGACTGAACGCTACCTGATCGAAGAAGCGCTGCCAGCGCGGGTGCTGGCGATCCGCAACGACCTGGAGCGGGTGCTGACTGCGCCCATTACCGCCAACGCCTCGATTGCCGAGAACAGCCTGGTGCAGGATTGGCTGGCTGCTGGCGAGGATGCCACTCGGCGTGACGAATTCGCGCGCTATCTGGAGGGTGTGCGCGCCCAGCAGAACGCCATGACCACCTCCATCGTCGCCCTGGCCAGTGGCAACTACACCACCGGTGAAGGGCTGATGCGCACCCTGGACCGCAGTCAGGCGGAGAACCAGTGGTTCTATCGCCTGGTCGACAGCGACCGTGACCGGGTGCTGGAAATCGACATCGACAAGACCACGCGGCTGCCCACGCTGTTCATCAATCAGCGCATCAAGCGTGGCGGCAAGACGCTCGGCGTCTCGGGGTTGGGCTACAACCTGGCGGACATGTCGAAGATGATCAGCGAGTTCCGTTTCGGCGAGCGCGGCCAGGTGTTTCTCATCGACAGCCAGGGCAGCGTCAAGGTCCACCCGCGTTCGCAACTGAGCGGCAGTGGCAAGCTCGCCGAACTCTTCGGCGCCGACGCCAGCCGTCAGGTGCTTGCAGGCGACAGCCGGGCGGTACGGTTCGAGCGCGATGGCGAGATCTTTCTCGCCGTGGCGCAGAAGTTCGCCAGTATCGACTGGCTGCTGGTCAGCGAGGTGCCTGAGGCCGAAGTCTACGCCGAGGCTCGGCAGGCGCTGCTGATGACCAGCCTGATTGGTGTGGCCGTTGCGCTGTTGTTCCTGGGGCTGGTGGTGGTGCTGGCTCGCGGTCTGGTGCGGCCGATCCGTCAGGTGACCCAGGCACTGGTGGAAATCGGTGGTGGCGGTGGTGACCTGACGCGCCGCCTGGATGAATCGCGGGCCGATGAGCTGGGCGATCTGGCCCGTGGCTTCAACCGCTTTCTCGCCAGTCAGCGCGACCTGATCGGCGATGTGCTGGCCACCAGTGAGCGGTTGCGTACCGCAGTCGGCCAGGTGGCGCGGGTGGTGGAGAACACCGCAGGGCGCGCCGGCCAGCAGCAGGAAATGACCGACATGGTGGCCACCGCCGTACACGAGATGGGCCTGACCGTGCAGGAGATCGCGCGCAACGCCAGTAACGCTGCGCAGTCCTCGCACAGCGCACGCGACGAGGCGCAGAGCGCGCGTCAGGTGGTAGGCCAGTCCATCGCCCATATCGAGCGAATGTCCGCCGATATTGGCAGCGCGGCGGGTGCGGTCGCTGAGCTGGCCGAGCAGGTCGCTTCCATCGATCAGGTGCTGGCGGTGATTCGCGGTATCTCCGAACAGACCAACCTGCTGGCGCTCAACGCCGCCATCGAGGCGGCACGTGCCGGGGAGATGGGGCGCGGCTTCGCTGTGGTGGCTGACGAGGTACGCACGCTGGCCAGCCGTACTCAGGCGTCGACCGACGAGATCCAGCAGATGATTCAACGCCTCAAGCAGGGCGCGGAAACGGCCGTCAGTTCCATGCACGCGGGGCAATCGGCCACCGGCACCGGCGTTGAGGCGAGTCAGCGCACCGGGCAGTCGCTCGGCGCCATCACCGAGCAGGTCGAGCGCATCAGCGACATGAACACCCAGGTGGCTGCGGCGACCGAAGAGCAGAGCTCGGTGACCGAGGAGATCAACCGCAACGTGCAGGGCATCGCCGATCTGGCGCACGCCACCACTGGTGAGGTGCGCGCCTGCCGCGAGGATTGTCAGACCCTGAGCCGCCTGGCCGATGACCTGGCCGGGCAGATGGGCAAGTTCCGCCTCTAGTCGGGGTGCTGTCTTGTTAGGGTGCGCCGTGTGCAGCGCTTATCGCCGCAGATTTGCTGGTGCGCGCTGCGCACCCTACCCAAACCCCGCACGATCCAGCGGAGCCTCAGTGATCGGCCGTAACCAGGCGGTTGCGGCCCTCGCGTTTGGCGCGGTAGAGCGCACCGTCGACGCGTCTGAAGAAGGCGTCGGCGTCGCCGTCATGACTGCTGCTGAAGCAGCCGACGCCCAGACTGGTGGTCAGCTCCAGGCGCTGACCGGCCAGCAGCAGGCCTTCCGTTGCCAGTTCCTGACGAAATTGCTCGGCCAGATCCCACGCCTGGGCCAGGGTGGTGCCCGGCAGCAGCACGCCGAATTCTTCGCCACCCAGGCGCAGCAGGGCATCGGCATCACGGCGAAACACCTTGCGCATGCGTTCGGCGAATGCGCTCAGGCAAGCATCGCCACCGGCGTGGCCGTGTTCATCGTTGACCTTCTTGAAAAAGTCGATATCCATCAGCACCAGCGACAGCGGCTCGCCCTGGCGCACCGCATTGGCTACCAGGCTGGGAAACAGGTTGTTGAACTGATAGCGGTTGCCCAGCTGTGTCAGGCTGTCGGTGCGGCTGAGCAGATCGAGCTGACTCTGCTGCTCCAGCAGCTTCAGCTCCAGGTCGAGGGTCGCTCGGTATTCACGGTGATTGCGGCCCAACACCAGAATCAGATAGCCGAGGTAGAAGGTCAGGGTGATCAGCATCGCGTGCTGGTGCTGCCAATTTAGCGCCATCACCGCCAGGCCCGGCAGGTAGAGCAGGGCCAGGGCCAGCAGGGCGCGGCCACGGCGCATGGCGAAGTTGAAGGTCATCGCCGTACCGAAGGCCACCGTGGCGAGGGTGGCGATCATTTCCGAGTCGTTGTAGGCGTCGCTGTATAGCGCCAGCGCGTGAGCCTGCCCCCAGCACAAGGCGGTGAGAAGGATCAGCCCCCAGTGATGATCGAGCCAGCGTTGCAGTTGCTCAGGGTGGTGGATTCCATCAGGACGGTGCAGCAGGCGTGCAGCCAGTAGTACGGCGAACACCGTGCAGCCCAGCACACCGCTTGGAATCAGGCTGCCAGGATCGGCACTGAACACCCAGGTCAGCAGCCAGGCAAGCAGGTAGAAGAATCCTCCCAGACGCGTGCGGATGCGGGTGTCATCCACTTCACGCCACAGGGCGAAGGTATTGGGTTGGCGCGGTACTTCGGCGTCGGTCATTTTTGTGATCACAGAATGCTCTCGCGTGAGCATAGCGCTTTTTGCTTGCAGCAAGGGTGTCGATTGGCCAGCATCCTGCGCCGTTCAGTCCTCAACACCTTGTTACCTTTGCCGCCTGCCTGCAGCGAACCCGCCGCTCTGCAGGCAGTCAGAGCCCAGGCTTCGTTGTCTCGAACGACTGCAACAAATCCGCCGCACACTGCACCATCCACCTTCAAGCGAGCGCTACGCGATGATGTCCGCTGCCAAGGGGATGCTTGGAAAGCTTCCTGTTCTGAGCCCATGGAAATGGGCGTTGCTGTTGGGGGCCGTGCTGGCTGCCTATCAGATGAAAGCGATGCACCTGGACGACCGTCTCTATTTCTGGATCACGACGTCCTGGCATCAGGATGACTGGGCTCACCGTAGTCTGTGGCTACCGGAGTATCGGGTCGAGATCGATGCCAAACCGGTCGTTGGCGTTGCCGATAATTTCTCTGGTCTCAGCTACGACGACGACCGCCATCAGATCTGGGCCGTGCTCAACAACCCGGAGCAACTGTTGAGGCTGAGCCTCGATGGCGAGGTCCTAGGCCGCTATCCGCTGCATGGCTTTCAGGATATCGAGGGGGTGACCTACCTCGGTGATGACCTGCTGCTTCTGGCTGAGGAGCGCAAGCAAGCATTGGTCGCGGTGCCTGTGCCGCACGGTGAGGGGACCTTGCAGCGTGCCGATTATCGTGCACTGACCCTTGGTATCGATCTGGGTGGCAACCAGGGTTTTGAAGGGCTCGGCTACGATCGGGCTGGCGACCGTTTGTTCGTCGTCAAGGAACATTCACCGCGCAAGCTCTACGAGATTCGCGGTCTCAAACGCAGTCTGGAGGGCGAGTTCGGCCTTGAAGTGATAGATCGTCAGGACTGGATAGACCACCGGATATTCGCGAGCGATCTGTCGTCCGTACATTTCGATGAGCGCACCGGCCATCTGGTGTTGCTTAGCGATGAATCGCGCTTGCTCATCGAGCTGGGCAAAGATGGGCGACTGATCAGCTTCCGTTCCCTGCTTCGGGGTTTCGCAGGCTTGCATGGCAGTGTGCCGCAGGCCGAAGGTGTCACCTTCGATGCACAGGGAAATCTTTACCTGGCCAGCGAACCCAATCTGTTCTACCGGCTGCAACGCCAATGAGGTTCACACCCGGCGGATCAGCCAGATGCCGGCAACGATCAGCAGCAAGCCCGCCACCTTGCCAAAGGTGATGGGCGCTTCACGAAAACCTGCCCAGCCGAAGTGATCGAGGGTAATGGCCATGGCCAATTGCCCGGCGATCACCAGCACCATGAACAGCAGTGCCCCAACCCGTGGCCCGGCGAAGGCCGCCGTGGCGATGAAGAAGGCGCCGAGCAGACCGCCACTCCAGTGCCACCAGGTCAATTCCTTGAGTGCGCCGAAGCCAGGCATCTCACGCTGGCTCAGTGTCATCAGCAGCAGCGCCAGGCTGCCGACGGCGAAGGAGATCAGCGCTGCGGCGAAGACGCTGGACAGCTGGCGGGCGAGTTGGCCGTTGATGCCGGCCTGCAGAGGCAGCACCGCACCGGCGAGGAAGGGCAGGGCCAGCAGCCAGCCACTGATGTGGTTCATGATGAGCTCCGAAGACTACAAAAAAGCGCAATTATGCGGCCCTCTGATGCAGGGCGCAGCTGACGACTCATTCCATGACGTTGGGTATGCCCATCCAGTGACCCTGATCCCCAGCATTCAGAATTGACTACTGCAGCACGAATGTGAAAACCGTTTTGGCTTTGCATGATGTGTCTGCTTTGCATGGTGGCTAAACAGTATTACTCTTGCGCGCCTGTCTTTGGTCCTTCGTGCCAGGCTCACTTACACAAACATGGATGAACAGATATGAAAGGAATTCGTAGCGGTCTGGTTACTGTATTCATTGCGTTGGCGGCATTGACCGGTTGTGCTACTCCTCAGCCGCCGGTTGCCATGGATCAAGCTTTCTGGGCTGAAAAGCAGGATCGCATCGGCATCGCCATCACCGAGATTCCAGCACCTTCTGTGCAGATGACCGGACAGCAGGGCCTGCTGGACGTCGCCGTCAACAAAGGCATGGCCTCGGGACTGACCAAGAAGGTCGAAAGCTGGGACTCCACCAGCCTGCGCGGTTTGCAGCAGAAAGTTGCCGAGCGCCTTCAGGCTCAGGGGTATACCGTCAAGCTGCTGGACAAGCCCTACGACTTTAAGGACTTCAAGAAGGCCGAGCGCAAGCTGGGGTACGCCGACCTCGACATGACGCCGCTCAAGGCTCAGGAAGGGATCGATAAAGTGGTGTTGCTCATGCTTGGCGTTAACGGTACGACGCGCAGCTACTACGGCATGATCCCGACCAGCGACCCGGTGTCTCAGGTCACAATGGTCACCACCATTGTCGACCTGGATGACAATCGCCTGATCTACTTCCAACCCTCGGCCGTGAGTCGTGCGGCAGAAGGCGAATGGGATGAGTCGCCCGAGTATCCCAATCTGACCAATGCTTTCTACAAGGCGTTGGACGAAGCCGAGCAAAAGATACTGCTGCCTTTTGACGCGCAGCAGCTGTCCAGTAAGTAATCGTGCGGTTTGGGCGGGTCGGTGCAGGTCTTTTGGGGCTTGCACTGTCAGGTTGTGCGACCGATCCAAACCTCGCTCCTGCTCACAGCGATATGCTGGAAGCCCAGCTGGCACAGGGCTTTCAGCTGGTCATCGAAGCCCCTGAAGACGGATGGCTGAATGCGGATGTGGTGGTCGATGGTTCCCAGCTTTCCGAGGCTGGTGAGCAAACCTCCAGACACCTCAGCGGTACGATGCAGGGCGTGGCGAATTCCGGTGCCGGAGCAGGTGGTGGTGCGGCCGTCGTAGGGACAGTCATTGGCTCGATGCTGCTGGCCAACCTGTCGCAGTCGGCGATCGAGCGGGATGCTCATCGGGCTGCCAAGGACCAGATCGATCCTGTTGACCAGGCCCTGAGCGGTCACGACTGGGCCGACTATTACCACCTTGCGTACAGCCGAGAGTTGAGTAAGCAAGGCTACGCGCCGTCTCTGACTGCAGATATCAGCCTGCGAATCGTCCCACGCGTGCGTTTCAGTGAAGGCATGCAGGTGTTGCGTCTGGTGACCGAAGCTCGGGTGACCCAGGGCAGGAAAACTCTTTACGCCGGGCGCATCGAGTCGTTTGCCGAGCCGATGCAATGTGAAGATTGCCTTAGCCTCTGGCTGGCGCAGGATGCGGCCCACTTGCATGCCGCTGCCGATGCTGGTGTGGATGACAGCGCCGCATTGTTGGCAAGCGACTGGCGCACGAGCAGATTTTCCGGTGTCGCCAGTCAGGAGCAGACGCTGCGCTATCAGCTTGGCGCGACTCGTCATGTCGAACGCGGTCGTTTACTACCGCTGGGAAACTCCCGCTCGGTTTTTCTCAGTCTGCGCGGATGGCTCAAATCCATGCCGGTGGCTGTCGAGGCTCGCTAGCGAACCGCCAGCACGGCGCTCCGCTGGCGGGTTCCTCTGCACGCTCTAAAGTCGTTTTTGCAGTTGCACCAGGGCCACGCGGCCGCCGTCCGGGGCGCGGCGTTCGACGATGCCGACGGTCTGGTAGCCGAGTCGGGTGTAAAGCAGCAGGCCGCCAGCGTTGGCGTTGAAGCAGGACACCTTCATCAGCGGTGCCTTGTAGCGCTCGCGGGCGATCTGTTCCATCACTTCTACCAGGTGCTGAGCCACCCCCTGGCTGCGCGCCCAGGGCGCCACCATCAGGTTGCCCAGGGCGCAGAACTCGTTGTGCTGCCATTGATAGAAATTGGCGAAGCCGGCGACTTTTTCATCCAGTTCCACCACCGTGCTTTCACGCCGCTCGGCGATGGCTGCAGCGAGCTGGCCGACGTTCAGCGGCCAGATGGCCTTGGGGTAGCAGAAGAACAGTTCATCGATGTTCTGCGGGAAGCCGACCACGTCACCGAGGTCGGTGGCCGTGGCCGGGCGGTGTTGCAGGTGTGCGTTCAAACGCGGTGGTCCTTGTTCAGCGCGGTGGATATTGCGAGAGCACCTGGGTGACGGTTTCGCGGATCGCGCGTTCGCGCTCGGCAGGCGTTGGCGGCTGGCTGCGCATTAACTGCTCACCGCTACCGCGCCACACCAGTTTGCCGTCCTTGGCGTCGTACAGGTCGATCTGCAGGGTCGCGACCTTGTAGTCCACGCGGCGCGTTTCGGTGAAGGCCGGACCGCCCCAGTAGCCCCCCCAATAACCACCCCATCCACCACCGTACTGGGTGGTGATCTGATCCTGGCGCTCGTCGACGATCAGCACGCTCTGTACTTTCAGATCACCCTGGCCATCGGCCGCCTGGCGCAGGCCGCGCTGGTCGAGCTGTTCGGCGACGGCCTGGCTGATGCGTGCCTCGGTGATATCGCTCTTCAGGCGAACGTCGTCGGGCTGATAAGTGAGTTTCTCATCCATCCAGCTCCAACTGCGGTAGGCGCCGAAGTCGCGGCTGGGGTCGAAGTCGCGCTCCAGGCTGACACTGGCACAGCCACTCAGCAGCAGGGCCACGATCAGGTAGGACAGGTTACGCATGATGCTCTCCTGGGCAGTCGATCAATAAGGGGGATAGCCGTCCAGCGCGCTGCGGATGGCCGCGCGCATGGCATCGGCCTGCGCAGCCTGGTCCTTGCCGGCCACGGCTTCGCCGCTACCGGACCAGACCACCTGGCGGTCGCGTGGGTCGATCAGTTCGATGCGTACCACGGCCACTTTCTGCTCGTAAGTACGCACGATGGGTACGCCGCCGTAAGCACCGTAGTGACGGTCCCAGTGGCTGCCGGTGCCATAGTAGCCACCGACGTTGTCCTGATACTGGCGCAGGCGGGTTTCCTGGCTGATACGTGCGTTGACCAGCACGTCGCCAGGACCGTTGAGTGCCGGGCGCAGGCCGTACTGGTCGAGGCCGGCGCTGACGCTGTCGGCCAGCTGATCACCACCAGGCGCACGGCCATCCAGCCAGCTCCAGCTGCGGTAGCGGCCGTAGTCGCGTGGTGCTGCTGGATAGGCGCTGCGGTCGAAGGTCGTGGCTGCGCCAGGCGGTGCCGGCGGCATCGGCAGCGATTCGGCCTGGTAAGGGTTCTGGCTCTGGCAGGCGGCCAGCAGCGGCAGGATGAGTATGGCTATGGCGGTGCGCATGGTCGTCTCCGTAGTCGCGCGCGACATCCCCGATGGCTTCAGGCTACGCCGGACTGTCGGCTTCGTCCAACGCGTGCACCACGGTTTCAGCGTGGTCGGCAGATCCAGTGCAGGTAGCGGCCGAGTCCCTCGAAGCTGGGGTGGCGGCGGTGCGCCAGTTCCATTTCCAGCAAGTCGATCAGCTCGGCCTTGGCCTGGAATTGCTGCGGCATGTAATCGTGGAACACGCGCACGCCGCTGCGGCTTTCGACCTGCCAGTGGGCGACGAGTTGCGTGGCCAGTTCGCGTGGGTCTACCGGTTGTTGTGGTGTCAGGCTCTGTTTCTCACCGGCGAAGTGCTCCTTGCGCAGCTTGCGAAAATGACCCTTGAGCAGGTTGCGGTAGATCAGCGCGTCCTTGTTATAGAAGGCCAGCGACAGCCAGCCATTACTTACAGTCAGCTGGTGCAACACCGGCAGGATGGCCGCCGGTTCGGACAGCCACTCCAGAACGGCGTGACATAGCACCAGATCGAAGGGCTCTTGCAGCTGGCCGAGCAGTTCCTGCCAGGGCGCTTGAATGAACGTGGCGTTCTGTCCGGCTTCGGCGAAGCGCTGGCGTGCACCTTCGAGCATGGGTTCGGCGGGTTCGGCCAGAGTGACCTGGTGACCACGCTGGGCCAGCCACAGACTCATGTGACCCAGGCCGGCGCCGACGTCCAGCACCCGCAGCGGGCGATCCGGCAGCGCCTCGGCCAGGTCGGCCTGCAGCACCGCGAGGCGAATGGCACCCTTGGAGCCGCCGTAGATCTTCTCGGCGAAGCGGGTGGCGAGTTCGTCGAAGTGGCGGTCGCTCATTTGAGGAAGCGCCGTTCGTTGTCGGCGAGCTTGTCTAGCACCGCCTGGTTCATGTCGAGGCCCAGCTCACTGCACAGTTGCAGGAGATAGAGCAGTACGTCGGCCACCTCCTGGCCGGCATGGACGAGCTGATCGGGAGGTAACTGGCGGGACTGCTCCTCGCTCAGCCACTGGAAGATTTCCACCAGCTCGGCCATCTCCACGCTAGCGGCCATGACCAGGTTCTTCGGGCTTTGGTAACGACGCCAGTCGTTGTGATCGCGAATGGCGTGCATGCGGGCGGTGAGTTCGGCGAGGTTCATGGTGCGGCTCCGTTCCAGCCGCATAGCTTCGGCTCGAACGACCCGGGCTGCAAGCTGCGCTTTACTTCGGATTGTCTCCCCTCTCCCGCTTGCGGGAGACGACTGCATGGATGCAGGAGGTAGGGCGACGCAGGACGCTAAAGCCGAGGGGCCGGGGGAGAGGGCTGTCCGATAACAACGGTGCCGCCTGAACCGCCCTCTCCCCAGCCCTCTCCCATGAATGGGAGAGGGGGTAGAATGTGCAAATCAGGCCTCCAGAGGCTGCCAACTCCCTGCCATATGCGCTATGTCGCCCTCGCCGATCAGGCGGAACTGGCCGCTGGCGGCAGACTCGCTGGCCTGCAGGGCAACGTGGGTGGGCAGCAGCACGGGTTTCTGGAAGCGTACCTCCACCTCGTAGCCGGTCTGCGGCAGGTGCGCGTGCAGGGCTGAGAGGCTGCGCGCCTTGTTCCACAGGCCATGGGCGATTGCGCGAGGGAAGCCGAACAGGCGTGCCGTCACGGCGAACAGGTGGATCGGGTTGTAGTCGCCGGCCACGCGCGCATAGCGCCGGCCAGTGTCGGCGGGTGCGGCCCAATCGGCCAGTGGCGACAGCTCCAGCGTCTGTTGTTCGGCACCTGGCTGCGCTTGCCCTTCGAGGCGCAGGGCGCGGCAGAGGATGCGGCTATCACCTTCCCAGAGCAGGCCGAGTTGGTCTTCCAGGCGGGTGATCAGGCTGAATGTGGCGCCCTTGTCGTGGGGTTGCAAATCGGCGACCTGCACGCTGATCTGGAACGGCCCCAGCCCACCCAGCGGACGCAACACGCGGATACGATTCTGCAGATGCACAAGGCCCAGGAGCGGGAAGGGAAAGCGGCGGTCGGTGAGCAACTTCATCTGCAGGCCGAAAGCGAGCACGTGCGGATAGACAGGTGGCAGGTATGGGCTGTCTGCGATGGCGCAGACCTGGCGATAGCGCGCCAGGTGCTTCGGGTCCACCTCCACGCGGCAGCGCAGACCGATGTTGGGCAGTTGGCGGCCAGTCACCTTGCGGCGCAGGGCTGCGCGCAGGAACAGACCAGGCAAGGCCGGTGGTGCATCGAGATCGAGCCAGTCGATGGCCATTGGCGAACTCCTTGGCGAATGAATGTCTGCAGCTTAACTCTCAGACCCACGCTGACATTGGCTGTTCTGCCCGCAGCGTGCGCAGGCTAGCCAATCCGTCTGTTGCGCGGTTTGCGCGTGGCAGCTCGCTGCCCCTAAGATGGCGCCGCTCACGAATAAAAAGAACAGCAGGAATCATGCGTGATCTGACCGACGATGTGGCGTTGATGCGCCCGGTAATCGATGCCCTGCGCGCCAGCGGAACCGATCCTGACCGTGTGCTGGTGCGTGTTGGCCTGCCTCCTGGCGGGCTGCCGGCTGGCCGTTTTCCCCATGCGGCCCAGGCAGCGTTCTGGAAAGCCGCCAGCGAAGAGTGCGGCGAGGAGCATGTGGGGCTGTACCTGGCCCAGCACCTACCCGCCTTCCATGGCCTGCTTCTGGAATACCTGTTTCTCTCCAGCGAAACCTTTGGTGCGGGCCTGCGCCATGCGCTGCGCTACGTACGCCTGCTCTCCGACACCCTCAACGCGCGTTTGCATGTTGACGGCGATATGGCCGTGCTGACGCTGGGCCTGCAAGCCGATACGCCGCGCCATTTTCCGGAGATGTTGGCGGGAGCGGTGATCCGTCTGTTCACTGCCTTGACCGAAAACGATTTTCGCCCGCGTGAAGTGCGTTTCATGCATCTCGAGGGTGCACCTGCAGAGCGCTACCTGGCGGTTTATGGTTGCCCGGTGCGCCTCGGCGCCGAGGACTGCGCATTGCTGTTCGACGCCGCGGTGCTGGACAAGGCCTCGCGCCACGCCGCGCCGGAATTGTTGCGTATGCACGAGTCGCTGGCGCGGCGGCAATTGGCGGAAGTGGAGAGGCTGGACCTGGTGCGCCAGGTGCGAGAGCTGATCGCCGAGTTGTTGGTCGATGGTGGCGCCACCCTGGAGCAGGTAGCGGCGCGCTTGAACATGCCGGCGCGGCGCCTGCGCGAGCGCCTGGCCATGGCCGGTGTGCGCTTCAACGATCTGATCACAGATTACCGCTGCCGCCTGGCCAAGGAGCTGTTGCTGAAGACCGACGAGCGCATCGAAGTGATAGTCGAGCGTACCGGCTTCTCCGAGCCGAGCACCTTCTACCGCGCGTTCAAACGCTGGGTCGGGGAAACACCGGTGGAGTTTCGCAAGCGCGGCAAAGGTTGATGCCATCCTGTGGGAGGGGCTTTAGCCGCGACCGTCGCCGCTGAAGCGCCTCTCACAGATAGTCACTCGACTGTAACCGTGGTGTGGGCCGGGCGGCGATCCGCTTCAGCCCACCAGCCCAACGGTCTCAGGCACCGAGCAGACTCTGCCCGCACACGCGCAGTACCTGCGCGCTCACCGCGCCCGAGCCCGGCTGGGCGAACCAGGCCACGGCTTCGGCGACGTCCTGCGGCAGGCCGCCCTGGCTCATCGAATTCATCCGTCGGCCGGCTTCGCGGATGCCCAGCGGAATGGCGGCGGTCATCTGGGTTTCGATGAAACCGGGGGCCACCGCGTTGATGCTGATGCCTTTCTTCGCCAGGGCCGGTGCCCAGGCCTGAGCCAGGCCGATCACGCCAGCCTTGCTCACCGCGTAGTTGGTCTGGCCCATATTGCCGGCAATGCCGCTGATCGAGGCAATCAGCACCACGCGGCCGTTGTCATGCAGTTTGTCGGCGTCCAGCAGCGCCTGGGTCAGCACCTGCGGCGCCTTGAGGTTGACGTCGATTACCGAGTTCCAGAACGCGTCGCTCATCTTCGCCAGGGTCTTGTCGCGGGTGATGCCGGCGTTGTGCACGACGATGTCGAGGCCGTCGGGCAACGCCTCGACCAGGCACTGCGGCGCATCGTCGGCGCAGATATCCAGAGTCACCGCGCGCCCGCCCAGGCGTGCCGCCAGCGCCTGCAGCGCATCGGCAGCCTGTGGCACATCGAGCAGCACGACCTCGGCGCCGTCACGGGCGAGCACTTCGGCAATGGAAGCACCGATACCACGTGAGGCGCCGGTGACCAGCGCCTTCTTGCCAGCCAATGGGCGTGTCCAGTCCTTGACCTGTTCGCCGCAGGCGCCGAGATGCAGCACCTGGCCGGAGACATAGGCACTCTTGGGCGAGAGGAAGAAGCGCAGCGCGCCTTCCAGTTGCTGCTCGCCACCCTTGCCGATATAGAGCAATTGCACGCTGCCACCGCGACGGATTTCCTTGCCCAGCGAGCGGGTAAAACCTTCCAGTGAACGCTGCACGCTGGCGGCGACCGGGTCTTTGAGTGATTCGGGCGCACGCCCCAGCACCACCACTCGAGGGCTATTGGCCAACCCCTTGAAGGTGGGCTGGAAGAAGTCGCGCAGCTCGATCAGTTGCTCGAAACGGGTCAGGTGGCTGGCGTCGAATACCAGTGCCTTGAGTTTGGGGCTGTGCTCGGCGGTCCAGCGGGGCAGATCGAGCTGGCCGTCGCGAGCTGAGAACACTTGATCGGTGAGCTTGTTGGCGAAGGGCACCACGGCCTGGAGCAGTTCGCCTTCACCACCGAGCAGCAGGGCGCCGTCCACCGGTCGCACGCGGCCAGCCATCCAGCGTTCCAGGCGCACAGGCGCCGGCAGGCCGAGGGCGCTAACCAGGCGGCGGCCGGTGGAGGAGTTGGCGAAAGCGAGGTAACGATCGGACATGAAGGGCTCCTGCGGGCGAATCGAAAGTCGTGTCACTGTACGCGGCAGTTGGCAAAGCGCAATTGACTCTGTTGCCTCACATGCCGGCAAGGCGGCCAATGTTCGCACCTGTTTGAGGTTTAGCCTGTGCGGCCAGAAGGCTACAGTGTCACTCTCATGTTTCTGGGAACTGGCGGACGGGCAATAGTTCGCCACAGGTTTCTTCGATTTCTCGACCAGCAAGGAGTCCCCATGACCCAGTTGCGCCGGGTCGCCATCGTAGGCGGCAACCGTATCCCGTTCGCCCGTTCCAACACCGTCTACGCCAGGGCAAGCAATCAGGAGATGCTGACCAGCGCCCTCGAAGGGCTGGTGGAGCGTTTCAATCTGCATGGTGAGCGCCTCGGCGAGGTAGTGGCCGGTGCCGTGCTCAAGCACTCGCGGGACTTCAACCTGACCCGTGAGTGCGTGTTGGGCTCGCGCCTGGCGCCGGAGACCCCGGCCTACGACCTGCAGCAGGCCTGCGGTACTGGTCTGGAAGCAGCGATTCTGGTGGCCAACAAGATCGCCCTCGGGCAGATCGACTGCGGCATCGCCGGCGGCGTTGACACCACCTCCGACGCACCTATCGGCGTCAACGAGGGGCTGCGGCAGATTCTGCTGGAGGCCAACCGCGGCAAGAGCACCGGTGACAAGATCAAGAGCCTGCTGAAGATTCGCCCGCGCCACTTGGCACCGCACATTCCGCGCAACGGCGAGCCGCGTACCGGATTGTCGATGGGCGAGCACTGCGAGTTGATGGCGCAGCGCTGGGCCATCCCGCGTGACGAGCAGGATCAGCTGGCACTGGCCAGTCACCAGAAGCTCGCGGCGTCCTACGCCGAAGGTTGGCACGATGACCTGATGACGCCGTTTCTCGGCCTGACCCGCGACCAGAACCTGCGCCCGGACATCAGCGCGGAGAAGCTTGCGACCCTCAAGCCCTGCTTCGAACGTGGTCCGCGTGGCACGCTGACCCCGGCCAACTCCACGCCGCTGACCGATGGCGCCTCGCTGGTGCTGCTGGCCAGCGAGGAATGGGCCAAGGCCCGTGGTCTGCCGGTGCTGGCCTATCTGCGCGATGGCGAGGCGGCGGCAGTGGATTTCGTCCAGGGCAAGGAGGGCCTGCTGATGGCGCCGGTGTACGCGGTACCGCGTCTGCTGGCGCGCAATGGCCTGACCCTGCAGGATTTTGACTACTACGAGATCCACGAGGCCTTCGCCGCCCAGGTGCTGTGTACGCTCAAGGCCTGGGAGGATGCCGAGTACTGCAAGGAGCGCCTGGGCCTGGACGCCGCGCTGGGCTCCATCGACCGCAGCAAGATGAACGTCAAGGGCAGCTCGCTGGCTGCCGGCCACCCATTCGCAGCCACTGGCGGACGCATCGTCGCCAACCTGGCCAAGCTGCTGGCTGTGGCCGGCGAGGGGCGCGGCCTGATTTCCATCTGCGCGGCCGGTGGTCAGGGTGTGACTGCAATCCTCGAGCGGTAATCCAATACGGGTGGTCGCAAGTCATCGCGATCATTCGATGTAAGCAACTCCGTGATTCGGGCGGCCCGCATAGCGCGTGGCCGCCCTTTTTTTGCGCGCCGCCTGGCTGTGGGAGGGGCTTCAGCCGCGACAAGCGCTCGCAGCGTGCTGTTTTCGGTGAACGCTGCGGTGGCCTGTCGCGCGGCAAATCACCACAGCGCCAGTTGGGCCTTTAGCGGCTAGTCTTTTAGTGCGCATTGATCCAGATCAATACGCCTTTTCGCGCTTTACTCAGCAGCTTCTCGGCTGCATACCACTTCCATAAGAACAATTTCAGCTCGTTTGACTCCAAGACCTGGAGTCTATGGATCGGCTTTGCGTGCTGGGGCCGAAATAACCCTGAATGAGGATGTGACATGTTCGGCCTAGAGGCGCTTGATCTCGCCCGAATCCAGTTTGCCTTCACCATTTCCTTCCACATCGTCTTTCCGGCCATCACCATCGGTCTGGCCAGCTACCTGGCGGTGCTCGAGGGGCTGTGGTTGAAGACCGGCAATACGCTGTACCGCGACCTTTACCACTTCTGGTCGAAGATCTTCGCGGTCAACTTCGGCATGGGCGTGGTCTCCGGCCTGGTCATGGCCTATCAGTTCGGCACCAACTGGAGCGCCTTCTCCGACTTTGCCGGGGCGGTCACCGGGCCGCTGCTGACCTACGAGGTGCTCACCGCGTTCTTCCTCGAAGCGGGCTTCCTCGGCGTCATGTTGTTCGGCTGGAATCGCGTCGGGCCGGGCCTGCACTTCTTCTCCACGGTGATGGTGGCCATCGGCACGCTGATCTCGACCTTCTGGATCCTCGCTTCCAACAGCTGGATGCATACGCCGCAGGGCTTCGAGATCATCGACGGACGGGTAATTCCGGTGGACTGGTTCGCCGTGGTGTTCAACCCGTCGTTCCCCTATCGCCTGGCGCACATGGCCACGGCGGCGTTCCTCGCCACCGCTTTCTTCGTCGGCGCTTCGGCGGCCTGGCACCTGCTGCGCGGGCGTGACAACCCGGCAATCCGCAAGATGCTGTCGATGGCGCTGTGGATGGCCCTGCTGGTGGCGCCGGTGCAGGCCTTCATCGGCGACCTGCACGGCCTCAATACGCTCAAGTACCAGCCGGCGAAGATCGCTGCCATCGAAGGCCACTGGGAAAATGTCGGCGACGAGCCGACGCCGCTGATTCTGTTCGGCTGGCCGGACATGGAGCGCGAGGAAACCCGCTTCAAGGTGGAGATCCCCGCGCTAGGCAGCCTGATCCTCACTCATAGCCTGGACAAGCAGGTGCCCGCGCTGAAGGACTTCCCGCCGGAGGACCGGGCCAATTCCACTATCGTCTTCTGGACCTTCCGCATCATGGTCGCCATGGGCCTGATGATGATCTTCGTCGGACTCTGGGGTACCTGGTTGCGTCGGGGCGAGCGGCTGTATACCTGCCGTCCGTTCCTGCACCTGGCCGTGTGGATGGGCCCGAGCGGGATCATCGCCATCCTCGCGGGCTGGTACACCACAGAGATCGGCCGCCAACCGTGGATCGTCCATGGTCTGATGCGTACCGCCGATGCTTCATCAGGGCATAGTGCGGCGCAGCTGGGCTTCACTCTGGCGCTGTTCGTGGTGGTCTATTTCGTGCTGTTCGGTGCGGGTATCGGCTACATGCTGCGCCTGGTGCGCAAGGGGCCGAAGATCGATGAGGGCAAGGAAACCTCAGAGGGTGGGCCTGGCCAACCGCGTACGCCAGCGCGTCCGCTCTCGGCTGCCGAAGAAGGCCTGGAAGATGGCGAAACCGACACCTTGCCGGAGAGGAGCTGAACATGGGTATCGACCTTCCGCTGATCTGGGCGGTGATCATCGCCTTCGGTGTGATGATGTATGTGGTGATGGATGGCTTCGATCTGGGCATCGGCATCCTCTTTCCCTTCGTTCGTGACGACGGCGAGCGCGACGTGATGATGAACACCGTCGCGCCGGTCTGGGACGGCAACGAGACCTGGCTGGTACTCGGCGGGGCAGGCCTATTCGGCGCCTTCCCGCTGGCCTATGCGGTTGTACTCGACGCGCTTTATTTGCCGCTGATCCTGATGTTGCTGGGGCTGATTTTCCGTGGTGTGGCCTTCGAGTTTCGCTTCAAGGCCAAGGCCGCCAAGCGCCATCTGTGGGACAAGGCCTTCATTGGCGGCTCGCTGACTGCCACCTTCTTCCAGGGCGTGGCACTGGGTGCCTATATCGATGGTTTCGAGGTGGTCAATCGCAGCTTCGCCGGCGGTGCGTTCGACTGGCTGACGCCATTCTCGGTGTTCTGCGGCCTGGCGCTTATCGCCGCCTACGCGTTGCTCGGTTGCACCTGGCTGATCATGAAGACCGAAGGTCGCCTGCAACAGCAGATGCATGATCTGGGGCGCCCGCTGGTATTCGTGGTACTGGGAGTGACCGGCATCGTCAGCCTGTGGACGCCATTTGCCCACCCGGATATTGCCGAGCGCTGGTTCAGCCTACCCAACCTGTTCTGGTTCATGCCGGTACCGGTGCTGGTGCTGCTGTGCACCTGGGCGCTGCTGCGGGCCGTGGCCAGCAACGCCAACTACTCGCCGTTCCTGCTCACCCTGGCGCTGATCTTCCTTGGCTACAGCGGTCTGGGCATCAGCCTGTGGCCGAACGTGATCCCGCCGTCGATCAGTATCTGGGAAGCCGCCGCACCGCCGCAGAGCCAGGGCTTCATGCTGGTGGGCGCGCTGTTCATCATCCCCTTCATCCTCATGTACACCGCCTGGAGCTATTACGTGTTCCGCGGCAAGGTGACGGTGGATGATGGCTATCACTGAGGGCTGTGAAATGACCAAGGTCGAGCAGGATAAAAAACCGCTGTGGCAGCGTCTGGGTTGGCTGGTGCTGATCTGGGCCTGCAGCGTCACCGCCCTGGGTATCGTGGCCTGGCTGTTGCGCCAATTCATGAGCGCGGCGGGGTTGGGGACGCCGGGCTGAGCCCGGCGATCCAGCCAACTTCCATTCGGCCGATTGGGTCGAGTGGATATATTTGAAAATCATTTGCGTTTGTAATATTTTCTCGGGCTTTCCCGGCACCGAGAACTCTGCGTGTCCCTGCCTGTCGATCCACTGCCTCCTGAAGAACTGTTCCGGCGCCATTCCTCGGAGCTGCTGCGCTTCTTCACCCGGCAGACACGCTGCAGCGAGCTCGCCGCCGACCTGCGCCAGGAAACCTGGCTGCGCTTGCAAGGGCGCCGGACCGAGGAGATCGGCAACGTGCGCGCCTTTCTCTACCGCATCGCTCGCAACCTGCTTATCGACCACCATCGTCAACAGCAAGCTCGTCCGCAGTCGGCACCGCTCGACGAAGCGCTGGAAAGCGAACTCCCCGAACCCGAACGCGCCATCGAGGACAGCCGCCGTCTGGCTCGCCTGCAGATCCTGATGCATGAGTTGCCCGAACACCTGCGCCAGGCGCTGTTGTGGAATCGCCTGGACGGGCTGACTCAGCGTGAGATCGGCGAGCGTCTGGGCGTCTCGGAAAGCATGGCCGGACGTTATATCCTCAAGGCCCTCGAATATTGCCAGGAACGCATGGATGACCGCTGAGGCAGATCTGCGCAGCCAGGCCCGGGAGTGGCTGGTGCTGCTGAATTCCGGGCGAGCCAGTGCCGCCGATCGCGCGGCGGTCGAGCGCTGGCGCCAGGCCAGTGCCGAGCACGCCAGTGCTCTGGCCGAGGCGGAGCGTCTGTGGGCGCTGCTCGGCCAGGTCGAGCGGCCGGCTGCCGTGGTGCAGGCCATGCCCAGGCGTAAGCGGCACTGGCCGCTGCCACTGGCCAGCGCGGCCTGCCTGCTGCTGGCGCTGTGGCTGGCGCCGCCAGGCTGGCATGCCGATGTACGTACTCAGGCCGGAGAAATCCGCGAGGTGACGCTGGAGGATGGCTCGCGGTTGCAGCTCAATGGCACCACCGCTCTTGACTGGTACGCCGATGCAGACGGTCAGCGCCGAGTGCGTCTGTATCGCGGTCAGGTCGATTTTCAGGTAGCGGCCGATACCAACCACCCCTTCGTGATCGAGGCCGGTGAGGCGCGCATTCGCGTCACCGGTACTCGGTTCGACGTCAACCTGCTGGGGGATCAGGTGTTGCTGGCGGTCAGCGAAGGGCATGTGCAGGTCAGTGACAGCGAGGGTACCGAGCGAGCCGTGCAGGCTGGCGAGCAGATCGCCTGGCGTGGTGGTCGTCTGCAATCACTGCAGCCACTGGATGCCGCGCGGGCTTTGGCCTGGCAACGGGGGCGGCTGGTATTCCGTGATCGCCCGTTGCCCGAAGTGTTCGAGGAGCTGCAGCGCCAGCAGGCACAGCAGGTGCTGTTTCTCGATGCAGCGGCGCGTGAGCTGAAGGTCACCGGCGTATTCGCTCTGGATGATCCACAGGCCTTACTGCGCGCCATCGAGACCGCTCTGCCGGTCAAGCTGACCCACTTGCCGGGCGTGCTGCTGGTGTCGTCCGACGACTGATCTTCCAACCTGACAACTGCCGGACGTGCACTACGTAGGGTGGACAACGCTCTTTTTGTCCACCGTCGTTGGCCGATTTCGCTACCCGCCCGATGGTGGACAAGCCTTCGGCAGGTCGTACAAACGCTGTAGCCCGGATGCAATCCGGGGCTTTGTTCGCCTCTCCCGGATTGCATCCGGGCTACGACTGGGTGATGGCGCGAATCATTTTTCAAAAATATTTGCAGCGCCGGTTCAGGAATGCGAATTACCTTCGTCTTCTGTTTCTGCAAATGCGACTTTTTCGCATGAATGGCCAGCAGAACACAGGATATCCGTATGCGTTCGATTCCCTTCTTCCCGACGTTGATCGCGCTTTCCCTCGGCCTCGCTGCAGCGCAGGTGCAGGCCGTCGAGCTCGACATCCCGGCCCAGCCTCTGGATTCGGCGCTCACCGATTTCGCCGAGCAGGCCGGCATCCGCCTGCTCTACGATGCCAGCCTGACTCGCGGGATCAGTGGTCGCCAGGCACTCAAGGGGGATTATTCCGTCGGCGAAGGGCTGCAGCAGTTGTTGCAGGGCAGTGGCCTGACTTTCAGTATCGGCGCCGACGGCACCGTCACGCTGATCCCGCGTCCTGATAACAGCGATGTGCTGGAGCTGGGTGCTACCACCGTCAGCGGCCAGCTCGATGGTCGCCGCGACCTGCCGGCCAGCTATGCCGGCGGTCAGGTGGCGCGCGGCGCGAACATCGGCCTGCTGGGCAATCAGGACATGCAGGACGTGCCCTTCGCCTTTTCCAGCTACACCTCCGAGCTGATCGAAACGCGCCAGGCGCAGACCCTGGCCGACGTGCTGGCCAGCGATCCGGGCGTGCGCCAGTCCTATGGCTTCGGCAACTTCTCGCAGGTCTTCGTCGTACGCGGCTTCCAGCTGTACAGCGACGACATCGCCTTCAATGGCCTGTACGGGATACTGCCGCGGCAGATCATCTCCACCGAGTCGGTCGAGCGCGTCGAGGTATTCAAGGGCGCCAACGCCTTCATCAATGGCGTGGCGCCTGGCGGCAGCGGCGTCGGCGGGGCGATCAACGTGGTCTCCAAACGCGCCGAGGACACCCCGACCCGCAGCTTCACCCTGGACTACGCCAACGACAGTCGCGTGGGCGGGCATCTCGATCTGGGGCGTCGCTTCGGCGAGGACAACCGCTTCGGTGTGCGGGTCAACCTGGCGCAGCGTGAAGGCGAGACGGGCATCGACGACGAGCATTCGCGTTTCAGCCTGGCCACCGTTGCCCTGGATTACCGCGGCGAGCGCCTGCGCCTGGCAGCCGATCTTGGCTACCAGAAGCAGCGCGTCAACGAGGGGCGTTCAGTTGTCTACCTGACCACGACGGGGGTCACCTCAACCTTGAGTGGCAAGGTGCCTTCGGCGCCTGACTCTACGCATAACTACGCCCAGCCCTGGAGCTGGTCGCAGCTGGAAGACAGCTATGGCATGCTCAGCGCCGAGTATGATCTGTCGCCGTCCTGGACCGCCTACCTCATTGGCGGCGGCAAGTACACGCGGGAAAACGGTGTGTACGCCTCCAACTACGTCTATGGCGCCGATGGCGCGGCCCGCATCGGCCGCCTGTATTCGCCGCTCGATCAGGAAACCTTGAGCCTGGCCACGGGGCTGCGTGGCGAATTGCAGACCGGCCCGGTCAGCCACAAGGTCAATCTGGCGGCCAACGGCATCTGGCAGGAAAAGCGCAACGCCTTCGAGTCCACCGCCGCTGGTAGCCGTGGCAATGGCAACTTGTACGAAGCGCTGCCGATTGCAGAGCCGCCCGCCACCAGCGTCTCCGGCGATCTGCATGACCCGGATACCACCGCCAAGGTGCAGAACAAAAGCCTGGCCGTCTCCGACACCCTGGGTTTTGTCGATGATCGTGTGCTGCTGACGCTTGGTTTGCGCCGGCAGACCATTGGCGCCGACGCCTGGAGCGCGGCCAGTGGCGCCCGTACCTCCAACTACCAGGACAGCATCACCACGCCCGCCTATGGTCTGGTGATCAAGCCCACCGAATACCTCTCGCTCTATGCCAACCGCGTGGAGTCGCTGCAGCAGGGGCCGACGGCGCCCAATGCCGCGAACAACCGCGGGACGATGTTCGCGCCGTACCGCTCCAAACAGACCGAGCTGGGGGTGAAGCTCGACTGGGGGCGCTTCGGGGGCAACCTGAGTGTCTTCCGTATCGAGCAGCCGCAAGGTGTGCTCGACGGCAGTGGCAACTACGGCGTGGATGCCGAGCAGCGTAACCGCGGTGTCGAGCTGAGCCTGTTCGGCGAGCCGCTCAGCGGGTTACGCCTGTTGGGCGGGGCGACCTGGACCGAAGCCGAGCTGCGCGGCACGGTCGGTGGTGCCAACGATGGCAACCAGGCCGTCGGGGTGCCCGAATTCCAGTTCAATGTCGGCGCCGACTGGGATGTGCCGGGCGTGCCGGGGCTGAGCCTCAATGGCCTGCTGTTGCGCACCGGTGGTCAGTATGTCGATACCGCCAATGACTACAGCATCCCGGCCTGGACCCGCGTCGATCTGGGCGCGCGCTACAAGACTCGTCTGGACCAGCGCGCCGTGACCTTCAACGCGATAGTGGAGAACGTTGCCGACGAGAACTACTGGGCCTCGGCCAATGGTGGCTACCTGACCCAGGGCGCGCCGCGTACCTTCAAGGTCTCGGCCACGGTCGATTTCTGATCGGGGGCGGGGCGGCGTCTGGCTTTTGCTTGCCGGTCGGCGGTTGATCCCGGCGTGTGCTTGTTCCCATACTGGCCTCCTTTCTTCGTCCGCCAAGGAGGCCCGATGTTCGCCCTCAGCGATACGCTCAAACGCCGCTTCGCCGCGCTGAAATCCACTGCCGACTACTGGTCGCTGCGCCATGTGCGCGAGAGCCGGGAGTCCTACTGGGTGCGGCGGCATGTGGCGCAGGCGCCGTCCTTCGTCGACGATGCCGGCGCCATGCTTACCGTGCGTATCGCCGGTGTCGAAGCCTATGCGGCCACCAGCGATCTCAGCCAGACCGGCTTGCAGGCCGCGCTGGAGCGCGCCGAGCAGATGGCCCGCACATTGGCCGGGCACAACCTGCTCGACCTCGTCAGCCTGCCGTACCCCACCGAGCAAAGCGACGATGTGATGCCGGGTTACGCGCAGCCGCTGGCAGGCGCCGGCCACTGGTTCGAGTCGCTGATGGCCGAGTCGGCGCGGATTCCACTGGATACGCGCCTGGTCGACAGTCACGTTGGTCTGACCTTCACCTGCCATGAGCAGATCTACCTCAACAGCGCGGGCGCCTGCCTGCGCCGTGCCCAGCGCTACGTCTTCCCGCAGGTGGGCGTCACCGCCAGCGACGAGCATGACAGCCAGAGCCGCAGTTTCGGCGGCACTCATCTGGCGCGGCAGGGCGGTGCCGAGGTGCTGCAGCAGTTGGGCGTGATCGGCAGTGCTGAGCGCATTGCCGACGAGGCATTGCAACTGCTGCTGGCGCCCAACACCCCGAACGGTTCGCGTGACCTGCTGCTGATGCCGGACCAGATGATCCTGCAGATCCACGAGTCCATCGGCCATCCACTGGAGTTGGACCGCATCCTCGGTGACGAACGCAACTTCGCCGGCACCAGTTTCATTCGCCAGGAAGATTTCGGTCATTACCCATATGGCTCGTCGCTGCTCAACGTGACCTTCGATCCGGGCGTGCCAGGCGAGCTGGCCAGCTACAGCCATGATGACGACGGCACTCCGGCGCAGCGCCATTACCTGATCCGCGATGGCATCCTCCAGCGCCCGCTCGGCGGTGCGCTGTCGCAGTGGCGCAGTGGCCTGCCGGGTGTGGCCAACAGCCGTGCGTGCAACTGGAACCGGCCGCCCATCGACCGCATGGCCAATCTCAATCTGGAGCCGGGTGACAAGACTCAGGCTGAGCTGATCGGCGGTATCGAGCGCGGCATCCTGATGAGCAACAACCGCTCCTGGTCGATCGACGATGCGCGCAACAAATTCCAGTTCGGCTGCGAATGGGGCCAGTTGATCGAAAACGGCGAACTCAAGGGCGTGGTGAAGAATCCCAATTACCGCGGCATCAGCTCGCGGTTCTGGCGCAACCTGCGCGCGGTAGGCGACGCCAGCACCTTCGAGGTGATGGGCACGCCCTATTGCGGCAAGGGCGAACCCAACCAGGTGATCCGTGTCGGGCATGCCTCGCCGGCCAGCGTCTTCGCCGATATCGACGTTTTCGGAGGGGCTGCCTGATGGATGCACGTCAGCATTTCAGTACGTTGCTGGAGCACCTGCAGGAGCAGGTCGTGGGCGAGGAGGGTTTTACCCTGGCCTACGGCGCCGAGGTGTCCAGCTTCATCCGTTTCAACCAAGGTCAGGTGCGTCAGGCCGGGCAGGTGCAGCAGGTGTACGTCACCCTGTCGCTGTACCAGGGGCAGCGCCATGCCGAAAGCAAGCTGGCGCTCAGTGGCGTGCTCGACGAGGATTTGCAGCGCCTGCAGCAGATAGTGCAGCGTCTGCGTGGCGTGCTGCCAACCTTGAGTGACGACCCTTATTTGCGCTTGAATCGTGAGGCCTGGCGCAGCGAGTTGGCGGGCGAAGCGGTGCGGCTCGATAGCGCGGCCATGGCGCAGCAGATCGTCGCGGCGGCGGCTGGCCTGGATCTGGTCGGCTTTCTTGCCGTCGGGCCGCAGTACCAGGGCTTCGCTAGTTCCTGGGGCGCGTTCGGCTGGTACGCCGCGAGCAGTTTCAACTTGGAGTTCAGCCTCTTTCACGGCAACGGCCAGGCAGTGAAAAGCGCTTATGCCGGCGAGCAGTGGGACGCCCAGGCGTTCGCTCACAAGCTGGAGCGTGCACGGCAACAGCTGGAGTTTCTCGGTCGACCGGCCAAGGTGCTGCAGCCAGGGGCCTATCGCGCCTATCTGGCGCCGGCTGCGCTGGAAGAGTTGGTCAGCCTGTGCTGCTGGGGCTTCGGCGCCCAGGCGCTGGCGTCAGGTGGCAGCCCGTTGCAGCGTCTGTTCAACGGTAAGGCCGAGCTCAGCCCGTTGCTGACGATGGACGAACGCATCGAGGGTGGCTTGGCGCCGGCTTTCACGTCCGAAGGGCCACGCCAGCCGCTGCGCCTGATCAGCCAGGGGCGACCTGGCGAACGCCTGATCAGCTCGCGCAGTGCCGCCGAGTATGGGTTGATCGCAAATGGTGCGTGCAGTGGCGAATATCCGCTGTCCTTGCACATGCGAGGCGGTGAGTTGGACGAGCACGACGTGCTGCAACGGCTCGGCACCGGGCTGTATATCGGCAACCTGTGGTACGGCAATTTCTCCGACCTGCCCGCCGCGCGCCTGACCGGCATGACCCGCTTCGCCACCTTCTGGGTCGAGGATGGGCAGATCCAGGCGCCGGTGGACACCATGCGTTTCGATGATTCGCTGTTCGACTTCCTCGGCCCGCAACTGGAGGCGTTGACCCGCGAACCTGAGCTGCTGCTGCCAGGCGGCACTTACGGCGCCAGGCAGACGGGCTCGATGGCCTTGCCGGGCGCGTTGTTGTCGCGCTTTACCCTGACGTTATGACGATCACTCGAGCATCTGGGCGCGCAGCACGCGCTCCTCTCGCATGATGTGGATGATGAAAACGGTTGTGTCTGTATAGCGGTAGAAAATTCGGCAAGGTGGGACGACGATTTCGCGGTACACCGAGTGTGGAAGCTCATCAGGAACGCGGCCCGAGAGGGGGAAATCCACTAACCGTGAGACTGTTTCAACGACTCTTCTGACTAGTGCTCGCGCGGCATCCGGTTTGTCGAGGGCGATGTATTGCGCGAGATCGTCGAGCTGTTCGAGGGCGGTGTTCGTCCAGACTATTTCAGCCATTTGCTCAGCCTTTCCTTGGCCTGCTCATGGTTCAGGGTGTTGCCCTCGATTACGGCACGTTCTCCGCGAGCCAGAGCATCCAGAAGGGCAAGACGCTTCTGCATGAACTGGTAGTCATCGACATCCACCAGATAAGCCGAAGGCATTCCATGTTCGGTGATCAGTACAGGTTCTTTGGACTCGTGAAGGTCGGCCAGAATCTTGGTGGCCTGTCGCTTCAGGTTGGTGACCAACTCGACTTTCATGGACGATGCCCGCTGCGCAGATGAAAGTGCCACTTTAGTGATACTTTTCGGCCGTTACAATCAACGGGTCACTTTCTCGCCTTGAGCACCACGAATTTCGGATTGGCCGCCACCTGCTCGACGCCACGGAACAGGCGCGCCAGCTTGGCGTGGTAGCCCAGGTGGCGGTTGCCGACGATCCACAGTTCACCACCGGTGACCAGCGCCGCGCGGGCTTGCTGGAACATGCGCCAGGCAAGGAAGTCGCCGACCACCTGCTGCTGGTGGAAGGGCGGGTTGCACAGCACCATATCCAGCGAGTCGGCGGGCTGTTCGGCCAGACCGTCGCCAGCGCGTATGGTCACTGGTCGTTCACCGAGTGCCGCGCGCCAGTTTTCCTGCGCCGATTGCACGGCCATATAGGACTCGTCCACCAGCGTCAGCTCCGCCTGCGGGCTACCCAGGGCGTAGGCGATGCCGAGCACGCCGTTGCCACAACCGAGATCGGCGACTCGCACGCGCCCGAGGTGGCGCGGCAGATGCGGAAGAAAGGCGCGGGTGCCGATATCCAGGCCGTCGCGACAGAACACGTTGGCGTGGTTGACCAGCTCCAGCGCCGGTTTATCCAGGCGGTAGCGGGTCGGGTAGGGCGAGTGCGGCATTGCCTTGGTTTCAGGCGTGGCGACCAGCAGGCGGGCTTTTTTCACTGCCAGCGAGGCCTGTACCGGGCCGATGTATTGCTCCAGCAGATCTCCCGCTGCGCGCGGCAGGTGCTTGATCATCGCCCCTGCGACCACGCGTGCGCCCGGCGCCAACTGGCCGTGCAGACGGATCAGTTGCTCCTCCAGCAGCGCCAGGGTCTTGGGCACGCGAATCAGCACCCAGTCGAATGGCCCTTGCGGAGTTTCGCAGCTCGGCAGAAAGGTCACCGTCTCGCCACCCAGGCCGTTACTGGCGAGATTCTTCTGCAGGGCGAGAAAGCCCAGGTGCGAATCGCCGCTGCTGCTCACCTGGCAGTGCCCGGCCAGCGAGCACGTGAGGGCGCCGAAGCTGTCGTTGAGCACCAGCACGCGGCTGCCTGCCTCGATGCCTTGCTCATGAAGATGACCCAGCAGGTATTCGTCGGCGGCATCGAAGGCTTGTAGCGGCTCGTTCGCCTGGTGCGGCTGACGCTGCAGTTCGAGGCTGGCGAAGGGAGTTTCGAGAGTAGGCATGCAAACCTTCGGTGTTTGTCGCTGGCCGATTGCGCCAGACTGGACAGGTATTCAATGAAGAGGTGCCTCTAAACACGTAGGCGAGGCAGTCAGCACAAGGCAAAAACAAGCAAAAAAGCGGAGTTTACGAGCTGTAAATGAGCATTTTGAGCTTGTTTTTAACGCAGTGATGACAACGCAGATAGTGTTTGGAGGTGCCTGAAGGGGTGATTATGACCGTCAGCGAAGACAAGTTCACCCGTCAGACGCTGCTCGAGGTACACAGCCTGACGCCGAGTCTGTTCACCCTGCGCACCTCCCGCGATGCGAGCTTTCGTTTCCGCGCCGGGCAGTTCGTGCGCCTGGGCGTGGAGAAAGCCGATGGCAGCGTGGTCTGGCGCGCCTATTCGCTGGTGTCCGCGCCACATGACGAGTTTCTCGAGTTCTTCTCCATCGTGGTACCGGGCGGCGAATTCACCAGCGAGTTGAGTCGACTGCGCGTGGGCGACAGCCTGCTGGTGGAGAAGATGGCCACCGGCTACCTGACCCTTGACCGCTTCGTCGACGGCCGAGACCTCTGGCTGCTGGGTAGCGGCACTGGCATCGCGCCGTTTTTGTCGATCCTGCAGGACTTCGAGGTGTGGCAGCGCTTCGAGCGTATCGTGCTGGTGTACAGCGCGCGCAGCTTCGCCGAGCTGGCCTATCAGCCGCTGATCCGAAGCTTCGCCGAGCTGGAACACCTGGCCGAATTCGCTCACAAGCTCACCTACCTGCCGGTGGTCACCCGCGAGCAGGCGCAGAATTGCCTGAATGCGCGTATCACCGATCTGCTCGACAACGGTGAGTTGGAGCGTGCAGCGGGCCTGCAGCTGGCGCCCGAGCGTTCGCGAGTGATGATCTGCGGCAACCCGCAGATGATCGACGACATTCGTCAGCGCCTGAAGGTGCGCGGCCTGAATCTGAGCCTGACCCGGCGGCCGGGTCAGGTGGCGGTGGAAAACTACTGGTGATCAGTCTTCGCGGATCGCTTTGAGTCGATGTTCCCAACGGCGCTTGGCGAAGCGGCGCATGTTGGGGATATCGTCGGTCTCGTCGAGAATCGGCTTGCCGATGATGGTTTCCATGATGTCTTCCAGTGTCACCAGGCCGTGCCAGCTACCGAACTCGTCGTACACCAGGCACATGTGCTGGCGCTCCTGCATGAGCAGGGTCATCAGGTTTTCCACGTTCATGCTGTCCGGCACGACCTTGATCGGCTTCATGATCTGGGTGATCGGTTCGCCATCGTTCTCGGCCGCCAGAGCGTCATAACGGAACACCACGCCCAGCGGCGACTCGTCCTCGCCGATCACCGGGTAACGGGAGAACTGGCTCTCGCGGGCACGTGCCTTGAACGCGGCGATCGATTCATCCGGTGCGGCGGATTCGCAGACGATGCGTGGCGTCATGATGTCGCGCAGACGGATCTCGTGCAGATCGAGGATGTTGCTGATCACCCGCTGCTCGTCTTCGTCGAGCTTGCCCACTTCGCGGCCAAGCAGGGTCAGCGCCTTGATCTCCTGGCGAATGTCGTGCTCCGGCTCCTTGCCGCCGAACAGGCGCATGATCAGGTCCGACATGACGATGAACGGCTTGAGCAGCAGGATCATCGCTCGCAGCAGGCTGGGCAGGAAGGGCGCCAGGGCACGCCAGTAACGGGCACCGATGGTCTTCGGCAGAATCTCCGAAAGCACCAGGATCAACAGGGTCATGACCGCCGAGGCAATGCCCAGGTAACCGTCGCCGAAGACGATCGCCACCTGTGCACCGACACCGGTCGCACCAACGGTATGCGCCACGGTATTGAGGGTCAGGATGGCCGCCAGCGGCTGGTCGATCTTGTCTTTGAGCTCTTTCAGCCTTTCGTACAGCTGCGGTTTTGCGACCTTCTGCTGAGCGATGTAACTGGGCGTGAGGGAGAGCAGGGCGGCTTCGAGGATGGAACAGATGAACGAAACCAGAATGGAGAGGACAGCGAACGCTATCAGGAGTGTCATGTAGGGGGATAAGTGGCCAATGGCCGGCCAATTTAGCGCAAGCGCAGTGGAAAACAGCAGAAAAGCTGCAACATTTCATTTCGTCATGCTGGCGCGGTTGGCGTTTGCTGCCCGGCGTCTCTTCTGCCGATGTTTCACTGCCTGCACGTAGCCAGGCTTCGACTAGGCTAAAGGGACACTATCTGGGGAGGTCCTCCATGCCGCTTGAACATCACCCGTTGACCCGCGAATTTCCTCAGCAAGGCGACGTCATGCGCAAGCTGATGCAAAGTCATCCGCACTTCCCTCGCCTGGCTGGCGAATATGAAGCGCTGGACAAGCGCATCTACGAAATAGAGGACGGTCGCGAAGCTGTCGACGACCTGACCTTGCAGGGGCTCAAACTGCAGCGTGTGGGTCTCAAGGACGAGATCGCCGATCTGCTGCGCAAGGCGGGCAGTGCTTGATCCGGATCAAATGAACGGTCGACGTGCAGCGCTAGGCTGGAGCCATCTTCCCTGTCAGAGGCTTCATCATGCACGTCGACCACCATCCGCTGGTTCATGATTTCCCCGAACTGCGCAACGAACTGCAGCGCCTGCGGCAGAGCGATGAACAGTTCTCTCGCCAGGCCGAAGAGTACGAAGCGCTGGACAAGCGCATCTGCCGTATAGAGGACGGTATCGAGTTGCTCGATGACGTTACCCTCAGCGCACTGAAACTCCATCGTGTAGCGATCAAGGACGAACTGGCGCGCCAGCTCAAACGCGCTGCAGGTCAGTGCTGCGGTTGTGGCAATGGCTGTCGGGGTTGATGCCCGGAAAATGCGGCAGACACGGCGCCCCCTACGAGATCGCTACCGGTAGGGTGCGTCGTGCGCACCGGCCTTCCCGGATCTCGTCTTGACTTCGCCATCGGAGCCGAAAGGCCTCAATGCACGGGCGGGTTGATCAGATAAGTGAGCAGCCCGTCCGCCTCTTCTTCTGTCCACACCGGGCGCGCCGGCCTGGGCCATTCGTTCAACAGCTGCTGCCAGAAGGCACAGGCCAGCTCATCCTGACGGTAGAAACGCAGCAGCCAGGGGCTGCCATCGCCCATTACCTGCTGTACCAGGGCGCGACCGATGCCCTGGCGACGATACTTTTTGAGGATGAACAGGTCGGCGAATTCCGGCACATCAAGACCAGGTAACTCGCTCTGTTCGATCAGCAGGAAGCCGGCAATGAAGCCGTCGACCAGTATCAATTGCGCACTCCAGCCCGGCTCCTGCCAATAGCGCTGCAGGTGGGGTTGGTGGATGTAGAAGCGACCGTCCGTCTCCACGTCTTCCTGCTCCCAGTCCGAGCTTTCGTAGGCGTAGAACTGGTAGAGGTTGGCCAGTAGCGGCAGCTGTTCGGCGCTGGTGGGTAACAGTTGGATCTGCATATGTGCATTCCGGGCAGAGTGGCAGTGGTCTGTAAATTTATCCAGTTGTTCGGTATCGTTCCAGCCTTCGTTCAGCGGCAGGATTGATCGCAATGGCCAAGGCAAAACGCATGTACGGCTGCACCGAGTGCGGCGCCACCTTTCCCAAATGGGCAGGGCAGTGTGGTGAGTGCGGCGCCTGGAATACCTTGGTCGAAACCGTGGTGGAGGGTGCCACGCCCAGCGGGCGCACAGGTTGGGCTGGCGACAAAGCCAATATCAAAACCCTGGCTGAAGTCAGTGTCGAGGAAATTCCGCGCTTTTCCACCGCTTCCGGCGAGCTCGACCGGGTGCTCGGTGGCGGTCTGGTGGATGGCTCGGTGGTGCTGATCGGTGGCGACCCAGGCATCGGCAAGTCGACCATCCTGCTGCAGACCCTGTGCAATATCGCTACGCGTTTTCCCGCCCTCTACGTCACTGGTGAGGAGTCGCAGCAGCAGGTGGCCATGCGTGCGCGGCGGTTGGACCTGCCGCAGGACAAGCTCAAGGTAATGACCGAAACCTGCATCGAATCGATCATCGCCACCGTGCGCCAGGAAAAGCCCAAGGTCATGGTGATCGACTCGATCCAGACCATTTTCACTGAGCAACTGCAGTCGGCGCCTGGCGGTGTAGCCCAGGTACGCGAGAGTGCGGCGCTGCTGGTGCGCTTCGCCAAGCAGAGCGGCACGGCGATCTTTCTCGTCGGCCACGTCACCAAGGAAGGCGCGTTGGCCGGCCCGCGCGTGCTGGAGCACATGGTCGACACTGTGCTGTATTTCGAGGGTGAGTCCGACGGTCGCTTGCGCCTGCTACGGGCGGTGAAGAACCGTT
This sequence comes from Pseudomonas sp. EggHat1, assembly GCF_014892995.1. Lineage (NCBI taxonomy): Bacteria > Pseudomonadati > Pseudomonadota > Gammaproteobacteria > Pseudomonadales > Pseudomonadaceae > Pseudomonas > Pseudomonas sp. EggHat1. The sequence continues at coordinate 393,488 of NZ_JACKQK010000001.1, read as the reverse complement.
TCGGCGCGGTCAACGAACTGGGCGTATTCGGCATGACCGACAAGGGCCTCAAGGAAGTCTCCAACCCCTCGGCGATCTTCCTCACCCGCGCGCAGGAGGCGGTGCCCGGCAGTGTGGTGATGGCCACCTGGGAAGGCTCGCGACCGATGCTGGTGGAGGTGCAGGCGCTGGTCGACACCAGTCATCTGGGCAATCCGCGCCGCGTCACCCTGGGCCTGGATCAGAACCGCCTGGCCATGCTCCTGGCGGTGCTGCACCGCCACGGCGGGATTCCGACCTATGACCAGGACGTGTTCCTCAACGTGGTCGGTGGGGTCAAGGTACTGGAAACGGCGTCCGACCTGGCGTTGATGGCGGCGGTCATCTCCAGTCTGCGCAACCGGCCGCTGCAGCACGACCTGCTGGTGTTCGGCGAGATCGGCCTGTCCGGCGAGATTCGTCCGGTGCCGAGTGGTCAGGAGCGCCTCAAGGAGGCGGCCAAACACGGCTTCAAGCGCGCCATCGTGCCCAAGGGCAATGCGCCCAAGGAAGCTCCGCCGGGCTTGCACGTTATCGCCGTCACGCGCCTGGAGCAGGCGTTGGATGCGCTGTTTGACTGAGTCTCTGTGATGTAGGCCCGTTTGCCATGTGATAGGCGAGCCTGCTGGCTGAGCGCGATATGCGAACTTCCTTGAGGATGCTCTGAAAAAGCCGTCATTCCTGTGTAGGTGGGCATCCAGAGCCTATGGATTTCCTGGGTTCGCGTAGTCGCGGAGTGACGATAAATGGCTTTTTAAGAATATTCTTGGTTCTGGCTCTGGTTTTTAAGAATTTTCTTAGTGCCTGCTCTGGTTTTTTAAGAATATTCTTAGTGCCGGCTCTGGTTTGTTCAGCTTTTGGTCAGGAGTTGTGCGTTAGAGTTTTCCTGGTTATCTGGTCCGAGCCAATGCTCACCTTGAATTCGACTGGCATGCTGCGCGCTTCCTATATCTTGAAGCCTGCAGTGTATTTCTGTGTGGGCGGATTGCCTGCTGTAGATGTGCGCGTCACTACCAAGTCAGTGCATGTAATTGCGTGTCCTGTGATGGTTGGGTCGCCAAGCTGTTAATGCTTGAAAGTGTTCAGTTGTTTGTGTGGCTTTGATGTCGTTATAAGCGCGTGCGGCGTAGTGGCGTGATGTCCGATGGGAACTTTGCGCGCGTAAAGTTTGCTCTTTAATCGGCCTGTCTTAGCCATTGTTTTTGTCAGAAAAGTTATCTTGGGTGATGTCCGGTAGCCTCTGTTGGCCGTCCTCCGGGCACCTTCGTGTGTGGGTGAAATAAGGGCGACTCTGAAATATGGGTGAGGCGGTCAGCGCAATGCTGATTGCTGTTCCGAGAGAAGGCGAAAGACGGTCGGTGTCGCGCACAAGATTTTTTAATGCAGTGATCATGACGCGGGTAGTGCTTAGACATGCTCCGTAGGGCTTTGCGTTACTTGAATTGGTGACATTAGACGCTTTGTGTCGGCGTGTCTTCTTGAAAGGCAGATTACTTTTTTAGCATGGCGTCTTTGTTGCGCTGAGCTACTTCGTTGGTTTGATTTTTTAAGTTTTGATCAGTGTCTGTTGTATGCGGTGCGTGGAGTGAGTCGGAGATTGCAGGCAAGCATGTATGCGCATTAGTTTCCGGTTAGGCAAGGAACGCCTGAAGTGAAAAACTACATTAACTGGAATGGTGTGGGTTCATTATGAATAAGATAAAGCAGCATGGTGTAAACCCCTTGAAAAAGCGGCCGGCCAGTCTTCTGGGTTCGGCAATGGCCGCCATTGCCTGCCTCCCAACGCTGGCTCTGGGTGGCAATGAGTGTGGTGTCGGTCCCACGGTCGTGTGTAACGGCACCGGGAACCCTTATGCAGATGGCATTAACTATACCGGCGCGAATAACAATGTGACGCTGGCCGCAGGCACGGTAGTCGACACAACCGGCGGCAATCCGCTTGGTGCTCACTCGGATACCACCGTAGGTATCGGCCTGGGCGTTCCCTCAGTCACGACCGCAGGTAATGCCTCTCTCACGGTCGAGGCGGGTGCCAGAGTCATCATCGCGCAGGACAACACCTATGGTCTTGTCATTCGCGGCTCGTCGGGTGATTCGACCGGTACGCTGGTCAACAATGGCTCGGTTTCGATGCAGGGAACAGGCGGCCGGGCAATCTACGTATTCACCAATGGCGATGCCTCTGTCACCAATGGCGCGAGTGGCGTTCTCTCAGGGAGCGCTGCCTTCGGTATCTTTGCCCAGGATGCCGGCGTCGACCATGCAGTCTCCGTCGTCAACGACGGCGAAATCAATCTGACCGCTGATGGCTCGACCGGTATTCGCGCTGTTGCCACGGGCGCTGCGGGTTCGGCGTCGGTCATTCAGAACGGTACGGTGTCTGCGGGTGCCGGCGGCATCGGTGTGGAAGTTCGTCTGGGTACTACGGCCGCGAGTACCGGCACATTCGTGAACACCGGGACGATCACGGGGGGGACGGGGGTCAGTTTTTCCCAGGGGCAGGGAACGATGACGGCGACCAACACGGGCTCGATCATCGGTACGGATGCCACGTCCAGCGGCCTGCTGGTTGGTAGCGGTGTAGCCAATATCACCAATGCCGGACTCATCTCGGGTAACACGGGTGTGACTCTGCAGACGGATAACAACAGTCTGACCAACAGTGGAACCATTACCGGAACCGGCGGTACGGCCGTTGCTGTTGCGGGTAACAACAATGCCGTGACCCTCACCGATGGCTCCGTACTCAATGGGGGAGCTGTCAGCACGGGTACGGGCAATAGCCTGCAGTTGCAGGGCTCGGGTTTCGTTTCAGGTGATCTTTCAGGATTCTCCAGCCTGGACGTGTCCGGATCTCTCTGGCAGGTCGGCGGGGATGTCTCGACAACATCCGGTTCGCTGAGCATAAGCTCCGGGACGTTGCAGATCGGTACAGGCGGCACCACCGGCTCCATCACAGGGGATGTAATCAATAACGGTACGCTGGCCTTCAACCGTTTCGATGACATCACCTACTCGGGTGTTATATCCGGTACTGGTGGGCTTTCGCAGATCGGCTTGGGCACCACGACGCTTACAGGCGCCAATGTCTATAGCGGGGAGACGCGTGTATCTGCTGGGCGACTGGCTGCTGGCAATGCGGGTGCATTCAGTTCCAGTTCCACCTATGCGATCGATGCTGGCGGTGTGCTGGACCTGAACGGTTTCAGTCACGCGCTGAACAGCGTGACGAATGCTGGCGAAATCCGCATCGGTGATAGCGCCAATGCTACTTTCACGACGAACAACTACGTGGGTAACGGCGGTGTCATTGCCCTCAGCACCTACCTGGGCGCAGATGGATCAGCGTCTGATCGCATCGTTATCGATGGCGGTACCGCTACGGGTAGCACAACGCTTTCGATCACTAATGTGGGTGGTCCCGGAGCACTCACGACAGCCAATGGAATACAGATTGTCGAAGCCATCAATGGCGCGACGACCTCTGCTGATGCGTTTCGTCTCAATGCGCCGGTGGTGGCCGGTGCTTTCGAGTACAGCCTGTATCGAGGCGGTCTCAATGCGGGCATGAACGATCAGGACTGGTTCTTGCGCTCTATCGATACATCGTCCGCTGGAGGGCCTGGTAATCAAGCGCTGAGTGCTTCGGCGCAGACTGTCCGTGCCTATTCCAGTCAGCTCGGCACTTATGCGCTGTCGACCCTTGGTTCTTTGCAGCAGCGTAAAGGTCATAGCATCTGGCTGAACGGTAGTGCTGACGGCGCTGAGAAAGGTAGCCGCAGTGAGGCAAGCCCAGCCGGTTCCTGGGGGCGTGTGGCTGGCGAGTACGGCTCTTATGACCCCAAGAAGGGTTCGCCGTACACCCAGCACATCGGTTTCATGCAGCTTGGTTATGAAAATACTGCTTTGCAGAATGAGCACGGGGTGCTTAACGCCGGTCTCTACGCAACCATGGGCACGTCGCACGTCAATGTCGACGTTACCCGTGATTCGGCAAGTGGCGAGAAGCGCAGTGGCAAGATCACAACGACCGGCTACGGTGTAGGCGCCAGTGCCACCTGGCTGGAGGAGAATGGCCTCTATGCCGATGCCGTGGGGCAGTTGACCTGGTATGACAGCAAGCTATCGAGCAAAACGGGGGGGGGCAACAAAGGCTGGTCGTCCGTGATGAGCCTGGAGGTCGGTCAGCGCCTTGATGCCGGTTCGGATTGGACGGTGGTTCCGCAAGCTCAATTGGCATGGACTCACGTCGACTTCGACAGTTTCAGCGACGAACATGGTGCACGTATCGTTCAGGCCAAGAACGATAGCCTCAAAGGTCGTGTCGGTGTCCAGTTTGAACCACCTGTGAGCTGGTACAGCGACAACAGTCAGAACAATCCGGTGAAGCTGTACGGCATTGCCAACCTTAGCTACGACATCCTTTCCGGCAGTGAGGTCGATGTCGCCAAGGTTCGTCTCGACCAGAACAACCGGCGCCTTTGGGGGGAGTTGGGAGCGGGTGGCAGCGTTGTCCGAAAAGACAACTGGAGTGCATCTGGTGAGATTAGCTGCGCCGAGGCTATAGGTGCTGGCCGTTCGCACAATCATGCGTTCAAGGGAACGATCAGCGTGAGCTCCGCCTGGTAAGTGCCAGGCAAGGCAGCAACCATTCGAAGCCCTTCCGAACCGGTATGAGCATCGCTCATTCGGTGTGCGAAGGGCTTTTTCGTTCGCAGACAGAGTGCTTCAATTGCGGCGTCCTGCCGCAATTGAAGCATCGGCGACTCTTGACGCAGATCAATAGATAGCCGGCTATCGGCGTGCAGCATGGTGATGTGTCCAAAAAGGAGGCCACATCATGTTTCTGTTCTTCGACTTTTTTTCCCGTGCGTTCAATCCGGATGTTCAGGTCACGCAATCCCGTGAAGCAAAGCGCGAGGCCAAACGTATCGAAGCGCGGCGTCAGCGTCGCAAGGCTGCCGAGGTTGTGTGCCGCGCCCACTGATATGCGCGGGATACACAGGCGTCAGTGGCAGCGTTGGCAACCGTGTTGCTTGTCCTGACGCATCAGGTCGGCAGGTTTTTCGATATCCGTCCTGCGGCGGATGTTCAGGCGATGGTTCCACTGTTCGCGCACTGATTGCCAGTTCACGTGCCGTGGATCTGTTGTTCAAGCCTTGCGCCATCATTTGCGGTATCTGACTCTTGAGCGGGGACAGTGCTGCCTCCGGCGTTGACATGTAGCCAGTCAGCGCCCCGGCCAGCGCCTTGATCGCGGCGATGATTTCTCGTGATCTTGCACCTTTGAGTACATGGCCAGCGGCACCAGCCTGCAGGGATTGGCGGACACATTGCCGGCCACTGTACATGCTCAGTCTCACTACCTTGAACCTCGGATGACCGCGAGCGAGCAGTGCTGTCAGCTACAGTCCGCTGACGTCCCTCAGGCCAATATCCATCAGCGCGATGTCGGGTCGTTCGCGTTCTACCAGCGTCACGGCTTCTTTCGCAGAGCCGGCTTCGGGACTGTATCCGCACACTGGTGCTGGAGAGCCTTGAACCGGTGGCTCTGGAGCGCCTCTGTGCGTTCGTGGAGGGCTTGCTGGCGCGCTTCGGCGATGCGCTGCTGCGCTACAAGGGTGTAGTTGAGGTGGTGAACGAGCCGCGCGAACGCGTGCTGGTGTTCATTGGTGGCGACCTGCCTGAGGATGAAATCCGCCAGGGATTCGCCAAAGCGCTCAGTCGGCCTTGATCAGGGTTGGTCGCCCAGGGCGGCGAGCTCTCGTTCAAGCAGACTCTCGTCGCCCAGATTGAGTTCGACCAGCCGCCGCAGATGGCTGATTGATTCCAGGTCGATATGGCGGCAGACGAAGCCGAGATAACCCGCCTGGGTACGGGTCAGCAACACTTCCATCTTTACCCTCGCTTCGTCGCCGAGCTGGATCTGCGCTTCGAACGGCTGATCCGGGTCAGCGTTCCAGTCTGCCGGAGTCTCGACCATCAGACCCTTGAGCGAAAGGTCATGCAACACCGCCGCCCATTGCCGCTCGTCTTGAACGAGTACGGTGGGGGCGTCGAAGGCGATGCGCTGAAAGCGCCGACGCTCGTTGGCTGATTCACTCATGCCCATACTCCTGAAGGATTTACATCACTATAGCCAAGGCTGACGGCTCCGTACTTTGCCCCTGTGTCGCAGGGCACAGCAGAGGCATACCAGTTTGACAGGTGGCCAAGTCTCGCCAAAGCTCCGTGTGTAGTTTTTATTACTCGATATTGCGGAGCGATAGACATGAGCAAACGACTGCTAGGCAAAGGTTTGGTCTTCGGCCTGTTGAGCATGGCCAGTGTCGGGGCATTTGCCGACGCTGCGGGTGGCAATGGCTGCGGCTGGGGCAACATGCTGTTCGAGGGTCAGCGTGGCATGGCCCCGCATTTCCTGGCCACCACCACCAACGGCACATTCGGTAATGCCACCTTCGGCATGACGTCGGGTACCAACGGTTGCGATACCAGCGGCGCGCTGGGCTACAACGGTCGCTCCATGTTGGCGATGAACGGCATGCTCGACTCCATCGCTGAAGACATGGCCATGGGCCAGGGCGAAGCGCTGGACGCCTACGCCACCCTGCTGGGCGTCGAAGCTCAGGATCGTGCGCGCTTCGCCAAGGTTACTCACGACAATTTCGGCAGCATCTTCAGCAAAGCCGACGCCACCAGTGAGCAGGTGCTGGCAGCCACGCTTCAGGTGATGAGTCGTGACGCGCAACTGGCGCGCTATGTGAAACAGCCCGCGTAGGCGGTAATGTCCGTTTCGTTGTCGGTGCGCACGATTCGCAGAGTTCAGTAGGGTGCGCCGTGCGCACCAGCCGTATACCGTGCACGACAAGGAAATCGACAAGGCAAAAAGAAGCCCGCCAATCGGCGGGCTTCTTTATTTCAGGCCAGCGGCCTTAGTTGCCGTAGACCGGGAACTTCGCGCACAGCGCCTTGACCTGCTCACGCACGCGGCCTTCGACTTCATCGTTGCCGATGTTGGCCAGCACGTCGCAGATCCAGCCTGCCAGTTGACGGCACTCGTCTTCCTTGAAGCCGCGAGTGGTGACGGCCGGGGTGCCGATACGCAGGCCGGAGGTGACGAACGGCGAGCGCGGATCGTTCGGTACGCTGTTCTTGTTGACGGTGATGAAGGCGCGTCCCAGGGCTGCGTCAGCATCCTTGCCGGTGATGTCCTGCTTGATCAGCGAGAGCAGGAACAGGTGGTTCTCGGTGCCGCCGGAGACCACGTCGTAGCCGTTGTCGATGAACACCTGGGCCATGGTCTGGGCGTTCTTGATCACCTGTGCCTGGTAAGCCTTGAACTCAGGCTGCAGCGCTTCCTTGAAGCACACTGCCTTGGCGGCGATGACGTGCTCCAGCGGGCCGCCCTGGCCGCCCGGGAAGACGGCGGAGTTGAACTTCTTCTCCAGCTCTTCGTTCTTGCGCGCCAGGATCAGGCCGCCGCGCGGGCCGCGCAGGGTCTTGTGAGTGGTGGTGGTAACCACGTCGGCGAACGGCACCGGGTTCGGGTACAGACCGGCCGCGACCAGACCGGCCACATGGGCCATGTCGACGAACAGGTAGGCACCAACCTTGTCGGCGATGGCGCGGAAACGCGGGAAATCCAGAACCTGCGAGTAGGCGCTGAAGCCGGCGATGATCATCTTCGGCTTGTGTTCGACGGCCAGGCGCTCGACTTCGTCGTAGTCGATCAGGCCCTGGTCGTTGATGCCGTACTGTACGGCGTTATAGATCTTGCCGGAGAAGCTGACGCTGGCACCGTGGGTCAGGTGGCCGCCGTGGGCCAGGCTCATGCCCAGCACGGTGTCGCCAGCGTTGAGCAGGGCCATGTACACGGCGCTGTTGGCCTGGCTGCCGGAGTGCGGCTGGACGTTGGCGTAGTCGGCGCCGAACAGCTCCTTGGCGCGGTCGATGGCGAGTTGCTCGACCACGTCGACGTACTCGCAACCACCGTAGTAACGCTTGCCCGGATAGCCTTCGGCGTACTTGTTGGTCAGCACGCTGCCCTGGGCTTCCATCACCGCCGGGCTGGTGTAGTTTTCCGAGGCGATCAGCTCGATGTGCTCTTCCTGGCGCTGGGCTTCCTGCTCCATCGCGGCAAAGAGTTCGGCGTCATAACGAGCGAGGGTCAAATCACGGCTGAACATGGCGGTCCCCTGAAATCAGCTGGGCGGTAGAAAGAGGGGGCGGATTCTACCGCAAAGGTCGCATTCAGGCATATGAAGGTCGGTCATGAGCCTGACAAGTGGCCTTCATGCTGAGTTGGGGCCTAGAGCTTGCCGGCGTCCCGCCCGTCAACTGAGGATGAACAGCGCTGCGCCGCTGAATTGGGCTGTGAGCTGACGTGCAGGCATGGGTCTGCCCAGCAGGAAGCCCTGTACTTCGTCGCAGTCGTGTTCACGCAGGAAGTCCAGTTGTGCCTGGCTCTCCACCCCCTCGGCGATCACCATCATGTTCAGGCTGTGCGCCATGGCGATGATGGCGCGGGCGATCTGCGCATCTTGCTCACCATCAGGCAGGCCGTCGACGAAGCTGCGGTCGATCTTCAACACGTCGATGGGGAACTGCTTGAGGTAGTTCAGCGACGAGTAGCCGGTGCCGAAGTCATCCACTGCAATGCACAGGCCCAAGCGCTTGAGGTTACCAAGAGTCTGCATTGCGCTGGCGACATCACGCATCAGTATGCTTTCGGTCAGCTCCAGCTCCAGGCAGGCTGGGGCTACTCCGGTTCTGTCCAGAATGGCGGCGATGCGTGCGCTCAGGTCGCCTTCGGCGAACTGACGGGCCGACAGGTTGACCGAAATCTTGGGGATGCGGATCTTTTCCTCGTGCCACGCCTTGAGCTGACGGCAGGCTTCTTCCAGCACCCATTCACCGACTTGCACCACCAGGCCGAGTTCTTCGAGTACCGGGATGAACTCATCCGGCGGCACCAGGCCGCGTGTCGGGTGACTCCAGCGCAGCAGCGCCTCGACCCCGGTCAGGCGATTGCCATCGCCGGAGAACTGCGGCTGATAATGCAGGACGAACTGGCCCTGTTCCTGAGCGTGGCGCAGGTCGCTTTCCAGCTCCAGGCGTTCCAGGGCACTGGCGTTCATGTCGGCCTGGTAGAACTGGAAGTTGTTCTTGCCGCGTTCCTTGGCGTGATACATCGCGGTGTCGGCGTTCTTCATCAGTTGGCTCAGCTCGCTACCGTCCTGTGGGGCAAGGGCGATGCCAATGCTGGCGGTGACGAAGAATTCGCGGCCTTCGAGAACGAAAGGGCGCGCCAGGCTGGAGAGAATCTGCTCGGCGACATGAATGGCGCGATTGAGCGCTCCCTCGCGGGTGGCGCGCGGCTGCAGCAGCAGGGTGAACTCGTCGCCGCCCATACGCGCCACGGTGTCGTCGCCGTCGACGCAGGCGGACAGGCGCACGGCCACGTCCTTGAGCATGCGGTCGCCGGCGGCGTGGCCGAGCGAATCGTTTATCGGCTTGAAACGGTCGAGGTCGAGGAACATCAGCACCACCCATTCATCATGCCGATCCGCATGCTGCAGTGCGCTGTGCAGGCGATCCTGGAACAGGGTGCGGTTGGGCAGGTGGGTCAGGGCGTCGTAGTAGGCCAGACGATGGATACGCTGTTCGCTGGCCTTGCGCTCGCTGATGTCGCTGAAGAAGCACACGTAGCTGACCAGATCGCCTTCCTCGTCATGCACCGCGGTAATGCCGACCCAGGCCGGGAAATTCTCCCCACCCTTGCGCTTGAGCCACACCTCGCCTTCCCAACTGCCGCGCTGGTTGAGTTGGCCGAGGATGTACTGCAGGTGCGCCGCCTGCTGACGGTCGGCGGTGAGCATGCCGGGAAGCTGGTCGAGCACCTGACCGGCGGAATAACCACTGACGCGGCTGAAGGCCTTGTTGACCTGAACGATGTAACCGGCCGGGTCGGTCACCAGAATCGCCGCGGTGGAGTGCTCGAATACCGTGGCGGCCATGCGCAGGTCTTTTTCCGCGCGGCGTTGCTGGCTGATGTCGCGGCCAACGCCGAGGATGCCTTCGAAGCGACCGTTCTCGTCCCACATCAGCACCAGGCGCAGTTCCACCGGGATCTTGTGGCCGTCGGCGCGCAGGCAGTCGAAGACGAACAGCTGATCCGGCAGCTCCTCGCGCAGACGCTCGAGGCGGTCACGCTCGCCGAGCGAATCGCGAATCCGCTCGAGCAGCACGTAGAGGCTGGCGAGCTGCTGCGGGTTGGCCGCCAGGCCCTGCAGGCCGTTGGTCGTCACCCATTCGGCGTTGTAGCCGAGCATGGCCTCCACCGACGGGCTGACGTAGTTCAGGGTCAGGCTGTCGTCGGTGGAGACGATCACGTCGCTGATGCTTTCCGCCAGCAGGCGGTAGCGTTGCTCGCTGTCACGCAGCGACTGGTTGCGCTCGATCTGCTCGGTGATGTCCTTGGCCACGCCGATCAGGCGGCTGACGCGACCGCGCTCATCGCGCGCCAGAGCCTGCTCGCGGATGCTGAACCAGTGCCATTGGCCATTGCGGTGACGCCAGCGCAGCACCGATTCGAGCAGCAGACCGTTGCCGACCACTTTCTGCAGGTTGCGAATGCGCCAGTAGTATTCGCTGTCGTCCGGGTGCAGTACCTGCTCCCAGAAGTCTCCGCCCATCGCCTTGAGCTCGCTGACGCTATAGCCCAGTTGCAATCCGAGGCTGTGGTTGCTGAACAGCACCTGCCGGTTCTGCATGTCATGCACGTAGAGCAGGTCGGGTACCGAGCGCACCACTTCGGACCAGAAGCGCTCACGTTCGATCAGCGACAGCTCGATGCGCTTGCGGCTGGTGATGTCGCTTATGCTCAGGGTGACGGCCTGATAGTCCTGGAGCATTTCCGGCAGGCGCAGCACCAGCCAGACGTGACGCTGCAAGCCTTGTGCGGTGACCAGCTGGGTTTCCAGCTCCATCAGGTTGGGGCCTTCGAGCACGGCCACGGCCAGGCGGTAACACAGGTCGTCGGGCTGTACCGGGCCGTTGTCGATCAGTTGCTGCCAGGCCTGTTCGGTGGACTTGACCCCGAGCAGATTGAGCGCCACCTGATTGGCCTCGGTAATGCGCAGTTGCTCGACCAGTAGTTGCTGATGCTCGGCATCGGCCTGCAACCAGCGCTGCAGACCCGCCGCATCGCGTAATTTGTGCTGCAGCAACAGGCAGCGCAGGCCGGAGAGGTCGAGCACGCAGAGGGCTACGCCGGTGCCGTCGAAGATGTCCTGATAGCGTCTGCGGGTTTCCTGCAGTACGCGCATGGCCTGCTGCTCATCGGTCACATCGCGCAGCACCCAGACGTAACCGGCATGACGCCCGACTTCGCTGATATCGCTACGGGTCACGGCGAACAGTCGCTCGCGCCCCTCGCTTTCGACTCTGATCAGCTCCGGCCCCAGATCGCTGCTCAGTTGTGGGCTGTTGAGCAGCAACGGGTCGAGATCGGGCAGCAGATCAAGCAGATGGAGTTCCCCGGCCACGTCGCTGGGAACCCCGAACAGCGCTTCGGCCTGCGGGTTCAGGTAGCGCACCTTGCCATCGGCCTGGGTCACCAGAATGCGTTCTTCGACGGCGCCGAGCGCACTGGCGGCCTGGCGCAGCGAGCGGCGTGTTTCGGTATTCAGGCGCTGCAGGCTGCGCTGCTCGCGTTGCAGGCCGTACAGGGCCAACAGGGTAAGCAGGCTGCACAGCGCGAACAGCAGGAACTTGCCGGCCAGGGTCGGCATCAGCTCGTTGCCGGCGCGCTCTGCATCGAACAGGGCGCGCAGTTGCCAGTCGCTGCCGGGCAGGGCGATCAGGTCGAGGCTTTGTGCCTGCTCTGCCGCAGTAACCGGAGCGATGATGCCGCCAGCCTGTTGCAGGTCATCGGCGCGCGCTATCACGCGGTGACTGAGCAGGTCTTCGAGCAACCATTTGTGCTCGCTCTGGTGCTGCTCGCGCAGCCAGCCGCGCAGCGCACTGGTGCGCATGCGCAATATCCGGTGGCTGTTGTCGGGCTGACGCAGCAGCAGGTAGAGCACACCGCCGTCCAGTGAGCTGAAGGCGAAGTGATAGGGCGCCGCGCCACTGCGTTGTTGCTGGTTGCGAACGAAACTCAGGTCGCGCGACTCGCTGGCGCTGTCGGCCAGCAACTGCCCGTTGGCATCGAGCCAGGCCACGCTGTTGACGGTCGGGAAGATACTGCGCAATGCCGTGACCAATTCGCTGCCGTCGCCAGCGCGCGCCGGGCTGCTCTGCAGCATCGCCTGGCCCGCCTGCGCCTTGAGGCGCATGTTCAGACTCAGATGCTTGGCCAATTGGGTGCTGTAACCCTGGCTCAGTTGCTTCTGGCTATCGAGCAACTGGCGATATTCCTGGGTCAGTTGCCACGCCAGCAATCCCAGTATCGCCAGCACCAGCACCACCAGTGCACGGCGCAATGCGGCGCGCGACTCGCCCGGGGAGGAGGAAGGCAGGGATGAGGGAGTCGACACGTTCTGTGAACCTGTAGCCGGTGCTGGGCTATTTTGAGCTTTGTGAGACGCGCGGGCATGCCTGCGCTCGCGCGAGCCGGCTAGAATGCCTGCAAACGTGGCCAAGTGCCAGCTGCGCCGACGAACGTAGGTTTGCCCTGCCACGCACATTCCGGTAGTTTTGCGCCGCGCGCGTGAACTGTCCGCGCGGTACTTGGCGTTCGCTCCAGCAGGGGCTAAGGTCTCTGCAAACGCCCCGCTGCAGGCTTCGTGAAAACTGCCTGCAGCCGGTAATACGGCGGCCAAGCCGGCATGCGCCAGATGGTCAGACTGCAGGCGTTGCTGGTTTCGTCACTCGCAACGCTTTCGCAGTGCCTGCAAGGCCCGCCATTTTCAGCCCTCATTCTCACCAGTCAGGTTCTCCATGGCTCAGTACGTCTACAGCATGCATCGGGTCAGCAAGGTCGTCCCGCCGAAGCGTGAAATTCTCAAGGACATCTCCCTGTCATTCTTCCCAGGCGCCAAGATCGGCGTGTTGGGCCTCAACGGCGCCGGTAAGTCCACGCTGCTGCGCATCATGGCCGGCGTCGACACCGAGATCGACGGTGAGGCCCGTCCGATGCCGGGGATCAAGGTCGGCTATCTGCCACAGGAGCCACAGCTCGACCCGAGCAAGACGGTGCGCGACATCGTCGAAGAGGCGGTAGGCGAGATCAAGCAGGCCCAGGCCCGTCTTGACGAGGTCTACGCCGCTTACGCCGAGCCGGACGCCGACTTCGACGCCCTGGCTGCCGAGCAGGCCAAGCTCGAAGCCATTCTGCAGGCTTCCGATGGTCACAACCTGGAGCGTCAGCTGGAAGTCGCCGCCGACGCCCTGCGTCTGCCGGCCTGGGACGCCAAGATCGAGCACCTGTCCGGTGGTGAGAAACGCCGCGTGGCGCTGTGTCGCCTGCTGCTGTCGGCGCCAGACATGTTGCTGCTCGACGAGCCGACCAACCACCTGGACGCCGACTCGGTCGCCTGGCTGGAGCGCTTCCTGCACGATTTCCCCGGCACTGTGGTGGCCATCACCCACGACCGTTACTTCCTCGATAACGTCGCCGGCTGGATTCTCGAACTCGACCGCGGTCACGGTATCCCTTACGAGGGTAACTATTCCGGCTGGCTGGAATCGAAGGCCAACCGTCTGGCCCAGGAAGCCAAGGCCGAGGCGTCACACGCCAAGGCGATGAAGGCCGAACTGGAGTGGGTGCGCCAGGGTGCCAAGGCGCGTCAGTCCAAATCCAAGGCGCGTCTGCAACGCTTCGAGGAAATGCAATCGCAGGAATTCCAGAAGCGCAGCGAGACCAACGAGATCTACATCCCGGCTGGCCCGCGTCTGGGCGATAAGGTCATCGATTTCCACAACGTGTCGAAGTCCTTCGGCGACCGCGTGCTGATCGACGACCTGTCCTTCAGCATTCCCAAAGGCGCCATCGTCGGCGTGATCGGCGGTAACGGTGCCGGTAAGTCGACCCTGCTGCGCATGATCACCGGCAAGGAGCAGCCGGATTCCGGCCATATCGAGATCGGTGAAACCGTACAGATCGCCAGCGTCGAGCAGAGCCGCGAGATGCTCGAGGGCAACAAGACCGTGTGGGAGCAGATTTCCGACGGCTTCGACATGATCAAGGTGGGCAACTACGAGGTGCCGTCGCGCGGTTACGTCGGGCGCTTCAACTTCAAGGGCGCCGACCAGCAGAAGTTCGTCAAGGACCTCTCCGGTGGTGAGCGCGGTCGCCTGCACATGGCGCTGACCCTGAAGCAGGGCGGCAACGTGCTGCTGCTCGACGAACCGTCCAACGACCTCGACGTGGAAACCCTGCGCGCGTTGGAAGAGGCGCTGCTGGACTTCCCGGGCGCCGCCGTGGTGATTTCCCACGATCGCTGGTTCCTCGACCGTATCGCCACGCATATCCTCTCCTACGAGGACGATGGCAAGGTCAACTTCTTCGAAGGCAACTACACCGAGTTCGAAGCCGACCGCAAGAAACGCCTGGGCGATGCCGCCGCGCAGCCGCACCGCGTGCGCTACAAGAAGCTGGCGTAGGACGGGTTAGTGGCGCCAAGCACGTAATCGGCTGGTTTCACGAGCAGAGTGCGCCGCGTAACCCGCTATGCGATATCCCGGTGTTATGCTGAGATGAAAAAACGGAGCCTGCGGGCTCCGTTTTTCGTTATGGGCGCACGGCGCCCCGTCGCTAACCGGGGCGGGGCCCCACCAAAGGCTGCTTTGGTTTCGTAGGGTGCGCTGTGCGCACCGGTTACGCTGGAATATCGGTGCGCACAGCGCACCCTACTTCAGAGCCTGGCCAGCAGGCTTTCCAGCGCCTTGGCCTGATCCTCGGCCAGATCGATGATATGAAAGCCGGCCCAGCAATGCTGGCCGTCGGCGCCGGGGCGGCTCCACAGGCAGTCGGCGCCCAGGCGCACTTCTTGTACCGAATCGCTACCTGAGGTGCACACCAGACGGCATTCCAGCACCGCGTCGGCGGTGTGGGGGGTGTCGCTGAACAGCATGAAACCATCGGCAGACAGGTCGACTATACGGCCCAGGCGCTGTCCGCTGTTCAGGTCGAAGACCTCCAGCTGCATTTCGGTACCATGGCGGCTGTGTTGACGACGCTCTTCCATGGGAATTCCTCAGCGGGGTTCGGCCGTGCGCCCAGTGAAGCGCTGCAGCACACGGTAAATGGCAGTCAGCGCGCGATCCACCAGTGGCGTCGCGCGTTCGGGTGTCACGATGCGGGCCAGGCCCTTTTCCATCTCGCTGGCCAGCAGGGTCAGCGGCTTGATCGCCACGCGTTGGCCGCTGTGGTCGACGAACATGTAGTTGTGCGTGGTCGGGCTGAACCAGGAAAGCTTGAGTACGCGGCTCTTGCCGCCCTCGACGAACTCGAACCAGGTGCCGAATTCGACGCTGGCCAATTCGTTGGCCAGGGCTTGTGCATGTGCCGAGAGCTTGCTGCGCGAAGGTGCCTGGCGAGCCAGATCGGCATCCTCTCCGAGCATGGCGCCCAGAGGGCTTTCTGGCAGGGTGGGTTTGAGCTGGTCGGCCAACTGCGGTTGTTTGGCTTGCACCGCATGCTGGCATGCCACCAGGTCCTGCAGCAGGCGGCGGATGCCATCCTCATGGTAGCCGCCGAGCAATTCCAGGCCCTTGCGCAGGTCGCTGAGCATGGGCACGCGCTGTTCCTGCAATTGCAGCACCTCGGCCTCGCCGAGCGGTGTGCCGCTCCAGGCCAGCTGTTCGGCCACTTCGCAGGAGCGCTTCCACTCCGTGCTCTGCTCGCCATGGCGCAGCAAGACGAAAACCAGGACGTCGGCCCAGGTCAGCTCGAGGAAATTGCGGATGATTGTCGGCAGGTTGCGTTGCCCGACGCATCGCTGAACCACCTCAAGTGCCTGCTCGCGAGCCCCAAGCAGGCGGTCACGGCCCTTGGCAGCCTCTATCGCGCGGCGTTCGCGCAGTTCGACCTTGTGGCGCAGGGTCTCGACATATTCGTTGAACTCCTCGATCAGACTGTCGAACAGCGCCAGGTCACCGCTGAAACCGTGAATCACCCGTTCGACCACCCATTGCATCTTGGCCAGCAGGCTGCGTTCGTCACCTTCGCTGCCATAAAGCACGCCAGCCTGGGCCATGGTGTTGAGCAGGCGTCGCGCCGGATGGTGGTGCTGGGTGAACAGCGCCTTGTCCTGCAGCGCAATTTTCAGGTAGGGCGTATGCAGGTGCGAAAGTGCGGTCTTGCAGGCGTCTGGCAGGTTCTCGTCATCGAGGATGAAGTCGAACAGCATGCCAACCAGGTCGATCACGTCGGCTTCCTGATCGGACACCTTGCTGTCGCCCGGCAGGCTGCTGTGCGATTCCAATTGTTGCTGCAGGTCGGCCTTGAGGCCTTCAACGGCTTGCGGTTGGTGCAGGCGTTGGGCCAGTTCGTGGGCCGACTGCTGTTGCATGCGATTGAGCGCAGCAAGCAATTCGCTGGCGCTGTAGGTACGACTGGCCTCGCGCGGTGAGAAGCTGATGATGCTCCGTGTGCCGCCCAGCAGCGGGGCGTCCGGGTGGCTCTGGCGATGCTCGCCTAGCAGGCTGGACAGGCCGCTGAACAGCGCGGCCGGATCGCTCGGCGGCGGTGCGCTGAGATCGAGGTCGAACAGCGCCGGTTCCTCGGGGGCAGACGTCGCGCCCGGTCTGCCCGGTGCTTGCTGTTGGGGTGTCGGGGCTTCTGCCTGAGGCGCATCGGGGCGGCTGACGCTTTGATTGATCTGCGCGCTGTACTTGAGGTTGGGCAGCACGCCGGCATCGATCAGGCGCTGGTTGAGTGCGCCGTAGAGTGAATCGAGGCTCTGCATCACATGGCGATCGAAGAGCATGTACAGGATGGTCTTGATCTGCAGTGGGAAGGGGCAGGGCGCCAGCGCATCGCGAAACGCCTGGGCAATGGCCTGTGGGCCGAAAGGGTTGCTGTCCTCGCCGAGCTTCTGGCCGTTGTTGAGCAGTGCCAGGCGCTGCTCCAGAGCGAATAGCGGCTGGGTGCAGCGTGCCTTGACCCGGCTGACCATATTGGTGACTTGCAGGGTTTCTTCGTAATCCTCGTTTTGCACCAGCGCCAACTGCTCGGGGTCCACTTCGGCCGGCGTCTGATCCTGCAGCTTGCCGTCGAGGAAATCGGAAAAATTGTTGGCGATGGCCTGGTGGTAGCTGCGCTCGATCTGTGGACGCTGGCGGCGGATCTCGCGCATGTTGTCGAAGAACAACGTCTGCACCTTGTTGTTCTCGGCTTTCTCGGCGCACTCGAACAGGGTGTCATCGACTTGGCCGAATACACCGCTCAGATGCTCCGCCAGTCGATTCATCACCAGTTTGCGGCAGGCTTGTACCAGATCGCTGAAGCGCGGCTGTATACCGCGGCTGGCGAGGCTGACCACCTTGGGGTGAATGGGGGGCTTGTCCTGGTTGCTCATGGACTGTCCTGACTGGCGTCGTCGGCTGGCGCGTCCTGCGTCGTGCCGCAGTTCGATGAAACATATAGTAGTCCATGGCTTGCCTGCAAAGCATTGTCATAAAAGCAGTTTGCAGGGGTTGACAGGGAAATTTTGCTACGTAAAATGGCGCGCCTCTGAAGCGGTAAAGCGAAAGCCGAAGCGCAGCAGAGCTGGAAGACCGAAGTTCCGCGATAGCTCAGTCGGTAGAGCAAATGACTGTTAATCATTGGGTCCCTGGTTCGAGTCCAGGTCGCGGAGCCAACTTCCTATCGGGGTATAGCGCAGTCCGGTAGCGCGCTTGCTTTGGGAGCAAGATGTCGGGAGTTCGAATCCCCCTACCCCGACCATTTTTGGGTCGTTAGCTCAGTTGGTAGAGCAGTTGGCTTTTAACCAATTGGTCGTAGGTTCGAATCCTACACGACCCACCACCACAACGAACAAGCCCGCCTAGTGCGGGCTTTTTCGTTTTTGCGTTTGGGTTTTGCGGCGTGGCTCGAATGCGGCCCGGGGCGGCTGTTCTGTATCGAGAGCGTCCCGGATTTCATCCGGGCTACGCATCTGCTCGTCTCCCCCTGTCCCGCCCTGCGTCCGCATCTAGCTCGTAGGGTGGGCTTTAGCCCACTAGCGGGGGTGAGAGGTGGGCTGAAGCGGATCGCCGCCCGGCCCACCCTACAACGCTTGTTTCCGCTGCTTCAGTGCAGTTTCAGACGCGGCTCGGTGCTGCGCCCGATGCGATCACTGAGCATCAGCAGCAGGGTGCGTGGCACGCCATACAGGGCCATCTGGTGCATGCGGTACAGCGACACGTAGAACACCCGTGCCAGCCAGCCTTCGAGCATGACGCTGCCGGTCAGATTACCCATCAGGTTACCGACCGCTGAGAAGCTCGACAGCGAGATCAGCGAGCCGTAGTCGCGATAGTGGTATTCCGGCAGCGGCTGGGCGCTGATCTTCAAGCGTAGCGACTTGGACAGCAGCGATGCCTGCTGATGCGCTGCCTGGGCGCGTGGCGGCACGTTGCGGCCTTCGGTGCCGGGCTGTGGACAGGCTGCGCAGTCGCCAAAGGCGAACACGTCGTCATCGAGCGTCGTTTGCAGGGTCGGACGAACCTGCAACTGGTTGATACGGTTGCTCTCCAGACCATCGAGATCCTTGAGAAAACCGGGGGCGCGGATGCCGGCAGCCCAGACTTTCAGGCTGGCCGGGATGAAGTTGCCGTCGGCGGTTTTCAGGCCATCGGCAGTCACTTCACTGACGACGGCGCCGGTCAATACGGTGACGCCGAGCTTCTCCAGGGTCTTATGCACCGGACGCGCGATGCGCTCGGGCAGGGCAGGCAGCACACGCGGCCCCGCTTCGATCAGGGTGATGCGCATATCTTCGGGGCGAATGCGATTCAGGCCATAGGCAGCCAGTTGCTTGGCGGCGTGGTGCAGTTCTGCTGCCAGCTCGACCCCTGTGGCACCAGCGCCGACGATGGCAATGTCGATTTTCGAGCCGTCTTCGCTCTCGTTGGCGTGCGCGCGCAGGTAGTGGCTGAGCATACGGCGATGGAAGCGCTCAGCCTGCGCGCGAGTGTCGAGGAAAATGCAGTGCTCGGCGGCGCCAGGCGTGCCGAAGTCATTGGTGGTGCTGCCAACGGCAATGACCAGGCTGTCGTAGGTGATCCGACGCTCAGGCATCAGCACCTGGCCGTCGTCATCCAGAGTCGGTGCCAGGGTGATGCTCTTGCCGGCACGGTCGAGGTCGGACATGCGCCCGAGCTGGAACTCGAAATGATTCCACTTGGCCTGGGCCACGTAGTTCAGTTCGTCTTCTGAGGAGTTCAGCGAGCCGGCGGCCACTTCGTGCAGCAGGGGCTTCCAGATATGGGTGAGGTTGGCGTCGACCAGAATGATTCGGGCGGCGCCGCTTTTGCCCAGTTTTCTACCCAGACGGGTGGCCAGCTCCAAACCGCCGGCGCCTCCGCCGACAATCACGATGCGATGGGACATGGATATTGCTCACAAGGCTTTGAAAAATGCGGTGTGAGTGCGAGAGGGCGAGCGCAAGGCAGCTCATAGCACCAGTCGACTCAGAAGGCGGCTCAGCAGGCCCAGGCCAATGGTCACGACCATGACCACCGCCAGCAGACGCCAGACGCGAAATGGCTGACGTTCAACCTGATGCTGCGGTGCGCTCAGGTAGTGGTCGACTTTCTGCTGGTCTTCGGGGCTCAGACGACTGGTCATGGGGGCCTCTGCTTGAATGCCGCTATTCTAGGCGTGCCCGCCAGCCTTGGCGAGCGTCGTTGTCCTGCGGGTCAGATAATGGGTCAAGGATTTCAACGCTTACGGCGTCCTCCAGGCGAATGATGCCGCCCTCGATCACGCGAGCGGTGATACCGCCATGGCCACGCATGGCCTGGAAGGTGCCGCGACCAAGGCGTTCCTCCAGGCGGGCACAGGGTTGGCACCAGCCGGTGGTTTCCAGCAGCGCCTGGCCAATGCGAAAACGCCGGCCCTTGAGACTGAACAGATTGATGCCGGCGACCGCGATATTACGGCGCAGCTCGCTGGGCTGCATGGGCGCATCGCGACCGAGCAGGCCTGCGACGACGGCCAGATGCTCCCACTGGATCAGCGTGACCTGCCGCGCATTGCGTGGCCCGGGGCGGCTGTGATCGCCGGTCAGCCCGGCTTCACGCCGCGCTTCCACGACTTCGACTTCGAGCATTGCCTCACGTGCCCTGGGGCGTACGCCTATCCAGCGCACCTGGCCGACCTGCGGTACATCGGCCAGCAATTCCTGCAAGGGGCTCATAGGCCGATACCGATGTCGAACAGCAGGCTGCGTCCGAGATTTTGCCGCAGAAAGTCCGGCGCGTCCGGGTGAGCGAACAGCACACGGGCGAAGCGCGGACCGACCAGCGACAGCGAGCGCCAGCCCTGGCGCAGGTATTCGGTGGGTGGCGGGAAATGACTGTTGCAATCGAGCACGGCGCGCTTGAGGCTGACGAAGGCGACCAGGTCGAGTTCGCCGAGGTCGATGCCGCGCTCGCGGTAGTTATGCGCCTTCTTGCGCAAGGTCGGCGCCAGCCTCGCCTGCATCTCGCTGGCCGGAATGCGCTTGGGGCGTGCTTCGCGGCGTACCAGCTGGCTCAGGGAAAAGGCGCTGCGTCGCCGCTCCAGCTCGGCGCGCCACTCGTCATTCAGGCGCCGGCCCTCATCGAGCACGAAAAACACTTCGAAATTGGCATCGCGAAACAGCACGTCCGGCGGCTCCTGGCCGCTGGGCGTGAAGTCATCGCTGTGGTGACGCACGTTCAGCGCTTGCAGCAGGCGCTGACAAACCCAACGCTCACGCTCCCATTTCTTGGCGTTGGAGAGGAAGGCATTGGCTTGTTCGGCCTGGTGCGTCAGCAGGCGCAGATAGTCGGAATCGTCCATGTCCGAAGCTTAGCTGCAGCGCAGGCTGGCTTGCCAGTGCCGGCAACTCCAGTCGTTCCAGTGAGCGTGGAAATCCAGCTGGGCTTTGTTGGCTGTTGTCGATCAATGGCAGGGCAGTCGCCATTGCAGTTGCTCTGCCGGCAAAATCAAATCCGAGTGCCGGTGTAGACTCCCTGGCACGGCGATGAATGAAGAGAAGGGTGTGCGCATGATCGCTTCCAATCTACTGGCTTTCTCCACCTTGTTGGGCGGCTGGCTGGTCTATGGGCTGGCGCTGCTCTGGGCGATAGCACGGGCGCCCTGGGTCGAGCTGTTCAGTGACCTGCGCCGCCAGCATCTGCTGTTCGGCACCATGCTCGCGCTGTTTCTGCTATGGCTGGTGCGCCGCGATTTCGACTCCGGGCTTTCCTATCACTTCATCGGCATGACCGCCGTAACCCTGCTGCTCGACTGGCCACTTGCCGTGCTGGCGGGCCTGGCGGCGCAGCTTGGCCTGCTGGCTATCGGTCGCATGGACCTGGCCTCGCTCGGCATCAACGGCGTGCTGCTGGTGCTGATTCCGGTGCTGATCACCGAGCTGTGCGCGATCCGTGTCGAGCGCGCGCAGCCGCGTAACCTGTTCGTCTATATCTTCTTCTGCGGTTTCTTTCCGGCAGCGCTGGCTACGCTGATGACGCTGCTCGGCGGCCTTGCCCTGTTGTGGATGGACGGGCTGTTCCCCATGCCACCCTGGCTGGACGACTTTGCCGGCTACCTGTGGCTGGTGGCGTTCCCTGAAGCCTTTATCAACGGCACCATCGTCACCGCGCTCGTGGTGTTCTACCCGGACTGGCTGGAAACCTTCAATCGCAGCCGCTATCTGCAGGCGCCCTGGAAGGAGGGTGATCACGGCGAGTGAATGGCGCTGTATTGGCCGATTGAATGGCGCTGCCGGGATTGATCCTGATCAAAGCTCAGGGCGGGTCTGCCGCCATGCTGTGAAAACCGCTTCCGAGGGACTTGAACATGAGTATTCACAGCTGGGCCAGAAGCGCCCTGCACGATGATTTGCGCGACGGCGAAGCCCAGGGTTTCGAGCGCTTGATGGTATTGCGTGCGCTGCTGGCGGAAATCGTGCAGCAGAACAAGGCGCTGCGCGACGCTCAGGAACTGGCCGGCGAACTGCAGTTTCTCGCCGACAACCTCGACGATGATCGCGATTACGCCTTCATGCGCCCCTGAGCCGTAGGGTGCGCCATGCGCACCGCCTGCGCGCATGATGCTGATGGTCTTCCGTAGGCGCTACCGCAGGACTGGCTTCAGCCGCGATTGCTCGTCAATGCGGTCTTGTTGGCAGCTCGCCGCTGAACATCTCGTCTTCCAGGTCGTTGCCGGGAATCGCATGCTCTTCGGCAGCCCAGGCGCCCAGATCGATCAGCTTGCAGCGCTCGCAGCAGAAGGGGCGGTAGGTGTTTTCGGCTTTCCACTCGACGGGGGCGCTACAGGTTGGGCATTGAACGGTAATGGTCATGGCTGGCCTCCACGCAGGGTCAGATAGAAGTTGTGCAGGCGCTCGACCTCCGCGTCCAGCCAGGCCATATCACGATCATTGATCAGCACGTCGTGAGCATGGCGCAGGCGCTCTTCGCGGCTGGCCTGGGCCTGCATGATGGCGCGAACCTGTTCTTCCGAACTCTGGTCGCGCGCGATGGTGCGTTGCACCTGCAGCTCGGCAGGCGTGTCGACGACCAATATGCGTTGGGTCATCTGCCGCTGGCCGGACTCGACCAGCAGTGGCGACACCAGAATGGCATAGGGCGATTCTGCGCGCGCCAGCACCTGAACGATCTCCTGGCCGATCAGCGGATGCAGCAGGCCTTCCAGCCAGCGGCGCTGCTCAGGGGCGGCAAATATCAGCTTGCGCAGTGCGGCGCGGTCCAGCTCGCCATTGGCTTGCAGTACGCCCGCGCCGAAATGCTCGACGATCCTGGCCAGCGCCGGACGTCCCGGTTCGACCACCCAGCGCGCCGCATGATCGGCGTCCACCACGTGCACGCCACGCTCGATAAAGCCTTGCGCTACCGCGCTCTTGCCGCTGCCAATGCCGCCAGTCAGGCCGAGTATCCAGGGTTTCATAACGCCAATGCGGCCTCGTTACTGCTCAAGGCCGCGATTGTAGGGGGGAATTGGATGCGATGCGAACCGCGTGTACCGCGATCCGTCATCCCCGCGAAGGCGGGGACCCAGCTTGTGGAGTCAGGATGACTCCTGGACTCCCGCCTTCGCGGGAGTGACGAGTGTTGCTGGATTAGCTCAAAAACCGGCGAACTTCAGATAACTGCCGGTAATCACATCACCCCACAGCAGGGCGATCCACCCGGCAATCGCCAGATAAGGGCCGAAGGGAATCGGTGTGCCGGAATCGCTGCCGCGCATGCGCAGCATGATTACTCCGAGCACCGCCCCGACCAGTGACGACAGCAGAATGGTCAGCGGCAGAATCTGCCAGCCACCCCAGGCGCCGAGCATCGCCAGTAGCTTGAAATCACCGTAACCCATGCCTTCCTTGCCGGTGATCAGCTTGAATAGCCAGTACACCGACCACAGGCTCAGGTAACCGGCAATCGCCCCCCACAGCGCGTCCTCCAGGCTGGTGAATAGCCCGAAGTAATTGACGATCAGGCCCAGCCACAGCAATGGCAGCACCAGCACGTCCGGCAGAATCTGGTGATCGGCATCGATCAGGCTCATCGCCAGCAGCCCCCAGGCCAGCACCAGCATGGCGCCGGCCTGCCAGGTGAACCCGAAATGCCAGGCAACATAAGCAGAAAGCAGCCCGCAGGCCAGCTCGACGATGGGGTAGCGCTTGCTGATCGGAGTCTTGCAGTTCGAACACTTGCCGCGCAGGAACAGATAGCTGATGACCGGGATGTTCTCCCAGGGCTTTATCTCATGGCCACAATCAGGGCATGAAGAGTTGGGCAGAAGCAGGTTGAAGGTTTCTGCTGGTGCGGCGGGCGGTAACTCCAGTACCTCCCGCGCCTGGCCTTGCCAATCGCGCTGCAGCATCAGCGGCAGACGGTAGACCACGACGTTGAGGAAGCTGCCGATCAGTAGACCGAAAATCGCACAGACAAAAACAAAGGCCGACAGATTGTCGGCCATAAAGTCGAACGCCATGTTTTAGCCAACCACCGAACCGAGTTGGAAGATGGGGAGATACATGGCGATGATCAGGCCGCCGACCAGCACACCGAGCACAGACATGATCAGTGGCTCCATCAACGTGGTGAGGTTATCTACCGCGTTGTCCACTTCTTCTTCATAGTAACCGGCGGTTTTATCCAGCATTTCATCCAGAGAACCGGCCTCTTCACCGATGGCGGTCATCTGTACCGCCATGGTTGGGAAAATCCCGGTGTTGCGCATGGAGAAGTTGAGCTGCGAGCCTGATGAGACATCATTCTTGATTCGGTTGACCGCATTGCGAAACACCACATTGCCGGTAGCGCCCGCCACAGAGTCCAGCGCGTCAACCAGTGGTACGCCAGCAGCAAACGTGGTTGCCAGGGTTCGAGCAAAACGCGCGACTACAGCCTTGTACAGAATGGGGCCAACGATGGGGGCTTTGAGCAGCGCTCGGTCTAGCGAATCGCGGAACTTCTCCGAGCGTTTGTATGCCTGGCCGAAGCTGTAGAACGAAATAAATAACGCGAAAACTACCAGGAACCACCACTCCTGCAGCCACCTGGAAAGATTCACCACCACCATCGTAAAGGCCGGCAACTGCGCACCGAAACCTTCGAATACGCTCTCGAACTGCGGTACGACCTTGATCAACAGAATCGCCGTGACGATCACGGCAACCACGACTACCGCAATAGGGTAGGTCATGGCCTTCTTGATCTTGGCCTTCAGCGCTTCGGTTTTTTCCTTGTAGGTGGCGACCCGGTCGAGCAGGGTTTCCAGGGCGCCGGACTGTTCGCCCGAGTCGACCAGGTTGCAGTACAGGTCATCGAAGTACATCGGCTTCTTGCGTAGCGAGGCGGCGAAGCTGTTGCCCGCAGCTACTTCCTGCTTGATCTCATCGATCAGCTTGCGCATGTTCGGATTGTCGAAGCCTTCGGCAATGATGTCGAACGACTGCAGCAATGGCACACCAGCTTTCATCATTGTGGCCATCTGGCGGGTGAACAAGGCGATATCCATCGGCTTGATCTTCTTGCCCGCGCTGAAAAGGGAAACCGCCTTTTTACGCACCTTGAGCGGGTTGATGCCCTGCTTGCGCAGCTGGGCCTTGACCAGTGCGGGAGATTGGCCGGAGATCTCCCCCTTGATCTTGCCGCCTTTTCTGTCGGTACCTTCCCAGGCGAATACGCTGGTTTTCAGTGCTTTTTCCGCCATGGATTAGTCCTTGGTCACACGGTTGACTTCTTCCAGGCTGGTGATGCCCTGCATCGCCTTGAACAGCCCGGAAGTTCGGAGGTCATTGAAGCCGTCGGCTTTCGCCTGCGCGGCGATTTCGATGGAGTTGCCTTCCTCCATGATAATGCGTTGCAGGGAGGGCGTGATTTTAACTACTTCATAAATCCCCACCCTTCCTTTATAGCCGCCTTTGCAATTGTCACAGCCATTGGGGGCGAACAGCTTGAAGCTGCCAATCTTGCTTTCAGGGAAGCCTTCTTTGAGCAAGGCCTCGCGCGGTAGTGTTACTTCCTTCTTGCAGTTGCAGAGTTTGCGCGCCAGCCGCTGGGCGATGATCAGGTTCACCGAGGTGGCGATGTTGAATGCCGGCACGCCCATGTTGCGCAGGCGGGTCAGGGTTTCCGCGGCGCTGTTGGTGTGCAGGGTGGACATCACCATATGCCCGGTCTGCGCGGCCTTGATGGCGATTTCGGCCGTTTCCAGGTCGCGAATCTCACCGACCATGATCACATCCGGGTCCTGGCGCAGGAAGGCGCGCAGGGCCTGGGCGAAATCCATGCCGTGTTTCGGGTTGACGTTGACCTGGTTGATGCCTTCCAGGTTGATTTCCACCGGATCTTCCGCGGTGGAAATATTGATGTCCGTGGTGTTGAGGATATTCAGGCCGGTATAAAGCGATACCGTTTTGCCCGAGCCTGTTGGGCCTGTCACCAGAATCATGCCTTGCGGCTGCTTCAGGGCTGTCATGTACAGCTCTTTCTGTTCCTCTTCATAGCCCAGCGCATCGATGCCCATCTGCGCGCTGGTGGGGTCGAGAATCCGCATCACGATCTTCTCGCCCCAGAGGGTGGGCAGGGTGTTGACGCGAAAGTCGATGGCCTTGGTCTTGGAGACCTTCATCTTGATCCGGCCGTCCTGCGGCTTGCGCCGCTCGGAGATATCCAGTTGCGCCATGACCTTGAGGCGGGCGGAAAGACGGCTGGCCAGCTGGATGGGCGGCCGGGCTACCTCATGCAGCATGCCGTCGGTACGAAAACGTACGCGGTAGGCTTTTTCGTAGGGCTCGAAGTGCAGGTCGGACGAGCCGCCCTTGATGGCGTCCAGTAGCATCTTGTTGATGAAACGCACCACTGGCGCATCGTCAGAATCGTTACCGGCGCCAGCATCGTCCGCTTCGTCGCTGACGGCTTCGACATCAAGCCCGTCCAGGTCAACGTCGGCCAGTTCTTCCATGCCGCTTGTTCCGGCGTCGAAAAACTTGTCCAGTGCATCGCCCAGCTTGTCGTCTTCGACCAGTAGCGCTTCGGTGCTGATGCCGGTGCTGAACTGAACATCGGTAAGGGCCTGGTGATTGGTCGGGTCGGACAGGGCGATGAACAGCTTGTTGCCGCGACGGTAGAGCGGCAATACGCGGTGCTGGCGGCACAGTTTCTCGCTGACGAGATCCTTCGGCTGGTGCTCCTTGTCTACCGCGCTGAGGTCGAAGTAGGGCACGCCGAACTGTTCGGCGGCGATCTCGGCCACGGCACGGCTCGAGGCCAGCTTGTTCTGTACCAGATAGGACACCAGCGGAATCTTGTTGCGCAGTGCCTGGGCAAAGGCCTGGCTGGCGGTGCGTTCGTCGATAAGGCTGGCATTGACCAGTTGGCGGGCGAGGCCGGTGAGTTGGGCGGTATCGCTCATGATGCAGGCGCTTGGTCCGAGGATTGATCCTGCTTATATAGCCCATATTACGTCTCGGCCCAAGCGCAGTTATCTGATGTGACCAAATGCGTCACATGCTGCCGAATTCCTGTGAGGTGAATTGGGCCGGTACGCTGGATATCCTTGAAAAAGCGGTATTTCAGAGTTGGCACGCGACCTGCTATGTACTCCGCAGGTCGCTGACCTTAACCACATAGGAGTTAATCCATGAAGTCTCTGAAGAAGCAAAAAGGTTTTACCCTGATCGAGCTGATGATCGTCGTTGCGATCATCGGTATTCTGGCTGCCATCGCCATTCCGCAGTTCAACGAGTATCGCGCCAAGGCGAACGACTCCACTGCTCAGGCTGACACCAAGAATGGTATCAGCGTAATGACCGCTGCTCAGCGCTAATTAATAGAGGAATTTGATATGAAGAACAATCTGCTGGGTTTGATTGCAGCTGTTGCATTCGGTTTTTCGGTTTCCACTGTTGCGGCTCCAACTGCAATCACTGGCGCCGTGATTACCGGTGGTACTACTGGTGCGTGTACTGTTCTTGGCGAAGATGTGAAGGTTAATCTGTCGAAGGGTGTCAAGGGGTCTTATGACTGCTTCGAGGGAACTAACTCTATTAATATCGGCGCTTGCCATGAGGCCGGTAGTCGTAGCAATCAGCTGGTTTGTGCTCAGACTGGTATTAATGGTCAGGGTGCTGCCACATACAACAACGCTGCCTGTAACGACGATAACGTTGGTGACACCATTACGCTTAGTGCTGGCCTGAGTTATCGTGGGTATCGAGCCAGCACTACCGGTGGCTCGGTTGCAACTCAGTCGCTCAGCGCAGCATGCACTGATGCCACTGTGCAAGAATTGGTTAATCAGCAGCAATAATTAGATGTGTTGGCTAGGGGAGGGTTCTGCTCTCCCCTTTCTTTTTTGTGGTTTTCAATGTGCGGGTATCATTTTTTATGAAGAGCACCGCGGGCGGCTTTACTCTTATTGAATTAATGATTGTGGTTGCTATTATTGCTGTGCTTGCTGCGATTGCGATACCTCAATTCAATGAGTATCGAGCTCGTAGTAATGATTCAAGTGCGCAGGCTGATGTGAGTAACGCAATTAAAGTTTTTTCGGTTGATATACGGCGTTGATATTTTTTTCTGATTTTTATTTGATTAAGCGTTTTCAATGCAAATACTTTCTGAGCTGTGTGTGGGGGTTCGCTTATCTGTCAGGGCGGGCTTCTTATGGTTGGTTGGTATATCTGGTTTTGTATTATTTCTTATCGTCTGGATGGCCTCCGAGTTCAGCGGCCGCCAACCTGCAACCGTAGGGCTGGACGTTGGGCTGTCGGTGATGCGCCTGATCCTGCCGTTGATCATGGTGCTGGTGGTGCAGGAGCTGCTCTCGCGCGAGTTCGACAGGCGTTATTTTCTTTCTTCCCTGACGTATCCGCGTGCCCGGCAGGGGTTGCTGCTTGGCCGCTTCGCGTCGGTTGTCGTATTGATGTCGTGCGTGCTGATCGTGATGGCGGTTGCACTCGGCCTGCTGGTTGCCTGGATCGGTGAAGACTACGCCCAGGCCACCGGCGTTTCGCTGGGCTGGCCTTACATCGCGACCGTGGCGCTGATCGGGCTGGATCTGCTGGTGCTGACGGCGCTGGCTGTCTTCCTGGCCATGGTCGCCTCCACGCCCAGTTTCGTGCTGATCGGTACGCTGGGCTTCATGCTGATGGCGCGCTCCTTCGCGGCCATCATCGAACTGCTGACGCGCGAAACCTGGGTCGTCGAGGGCGCGGAAAGCTACCGAGCCGGCGTCGGTGTGCTTGGCTACCTGCTGCCCGACCTGGGCTCCCTCGACATCCGCATGACGGCCCTTTATGGCCGCATGGAGTTCCTGCCCAGTGATCTGGGTGTGCTGGTGCTCAGCTGCCTGGCCTACGCCTTCGCCTTCCTCTGGTTGGCGGTGTGGGTATTGCAGCGCAAGCGTTTCGCCTGATCATGTTCAAGCGCTCCTTGAGTCTTCTATTCGCTCTCGCCGGTTTCGCGGCGTTCGCGGCTGCGGTGCTGTGGCGCAGTGGTCAGCCGATCGTCTTTCACAATGCTACGGTCAAGGACCGTGTTGTGGTGTCAGCCCCGGTCCTGACCGCGCTTTATGCGGGTGATCGCTTTCTCGCTGCGAACATGGAGGCCATACGCCTTTCTGCCACGGCTGTGGACCAGGGGCAGGCCGACATTCATTACCTGGTGCGGGCGCAGGTGGTCGTCGCCCAGCTCAATGCCTGCCACGAAGACAACTATTACCTGGCCAACGGTTTGCTGACCTGGGGTGGCGCGGTTGCCGAGGGTAACGAGGTATTGCGCAGGGCCATGGATTGCCGTTTCTGGGACGGTATCCCGCCCTTCTTCTATGGGGTCAATCTGGCCTTTTTCGAGAAGGACAAGACGCAGGCGGTGCAGGCCCTGGAGTTGTCTGCAGAGCGCTGGCCGGAGAACGCTGTCACCTTGCGACGCATGGCAATCATGTTGCGAGCCGAGGCGCTGGCAGATGAGCGTTTGGCAGTCAATTACCTGATGCAGCAGCGTGATACGACTCATGATCCCAAACTGCGTGAGATGCTCGACAAACGGGTGATACGACTGCAGGGGTTGATCGATCTGCGGGCTGCCCAGCGTCGCTACGAGGAGGCTCATGGCCCTTTGCAGAATTTTCAGCAGTTGGTCGACTCAGGGGAGATGGCTATGCTCCCGCAAGACCCGTTGAGACTGGGTTACGAGTTGCGTGACGGGCGTATCGAATTCAGAGAACTGAAAATTCCTGGTATGGAGAATCAGCAGTGAGTGCTGTGCTGGAGTTCAAGAACGTCAGCCAGACGTTTCGCGTCAAGGGCAAAGAGGTTCGGGCGCTGAAAGACATCAGCTTCGCGCTCGCCGAGGGCGAAGTCTTTGGTTTTGTCGGGCCCAATGGCGCCGGCAAGTCCACGACGATCAAGGTGATGCTCGACATCATCAACGACTATCAGGGCCAGGTGAGCATCTATGGTGTGGATGCGCGCAATGCTTCGGCCCGTGCGCCCCTGGCCTACGTGCCCGAAACGCCGGCTCTGTACGAGCAGTTCACGCCGCTGGAAATCCTGCGCATGGGGCTTTCCATGTACGGGATCAAGGGGGCCGATGCCGATGCCAGATGCATGCACTGGCTGGAGCGCTTCTCCGTCGATATGAATGCCAAGCGGCGAATTCGTGAGCTGTCCAAGGGTAATGTTCAGCGTGTGGCGCTGGCCCATGCGATGGTCGTGCAGCCCAAGTTGCTGGTGCTGGACGAGCCGCTTTCCGGTCTTGATCCAGTCGGGCGCAAGGATGTGGTGGAGATCCTCACCGAGTTCAAGCAACAGGGTGGGGCGATCTTCTTCACCTCACATGTGCTGCATGACGTGGAGCGTATTGCCGACCGCTTCGGCTTTATCAACAAGGGTGAGTTGCTGACCGTGCGCTCGCCGCGCGAACTGGCTGCCGAGCGTGCTGACGATATGCTGGTGCGTTATCACGCTGCGCAGCCGATAGGTGAGCCGCTACGTGTGCTGCGTGAGGGTGAGTTCGAGTGTGAAGTGCAGCAGGCCGAGCTGCCTGCCTTCATTGCACAGCTGAACCAGGTGGGCGGTCATCTTCTGACGGTCAAGCCAGCCGTTTCGTTGGAGACGGTGTTCTTCAATATCCTTGATGGCGCTGCTCGAAAGACGAGTGCCTGACGTAGGGTGCGCCGTGCGCACCGACTGCTTGCTGCGATCTCTCCCGCCCCTGTAGCAGCCGCTCTTGGGACTGGCGTTGTTCTACAACGCCAATCTCATCGACAAATCCACCGCCTTCACATCCTTGGTCAGTGTCCCCAGCGAGATGTAGTCCACGCCCGTCTCGGCGATCACGCGCAAGGTGCTGTCATTGATGCCGCCCGAAGCTTCGAGCTTGGCGCGGCCGGCGGTGAGTCTTACGGCTTCGCGCATATCCTCCAGTGACAGTTCGTCGAGCATGACGATATCGGCGCCCGCTTCCAGCGCTTCGCGCAGTTCTTCCAGGCTTTCCACTTCGACTTCCACCGGCTTGCCCGGGGCGATCTGGTGGGCGGCGTTGATGGCCTGGGCGATGCCGCCGCAGGCGGCGATGTGGTTTTCCTTTATAAGGAAGGCATCGTACAAACCGATGCGGTGGTTATGGCAGCCGCCGCAGGTCACGGCGTATTTCTGTGCCAGACGCAGGCCCGGCAGGGTTTTGCGGGTGTCCAGCAGCTTTACCTGGGTGCCTTCTACCAGGTCTGCATAGTGGCGGCAGCGGGTGGCGACGGCAGACAGGCTCTGCAGGAAGTTCAGGGCGCTGCGCTCGCCACTGAGCAGGGCACGGGCTGGGCCTTCGAGGCGGAACAGGGTCTGGTCGGCGCTGACCTTGTCACCATCCTGCACCTGCCAATGCACTGCGACGCGCGGGTCGAGCTGGCGAAATACCGCATCGACCCACGCTGTGCCGCAAATCACGGCCTCTTCACGCGTGATCACGCGGGCGCTGGCCAGGCGCTCGGCCGGAATCAGCTGGGCCGTGATGTCGCCGCTGCCAATGTCTTCTGCCAGGGCGCGGCGGACGTTGGCTTCGATTTCGCTGCTGAGGTCGGCGAGGGTCAGGTTGGGCATGATCGGCTCCGGTGTAGGCGAGCGGCGATTATAGAGGCAGGCAGGGGGAGGGCAATGGGTTGGAGTGTGCTCGGAACCACCGCGGGGCAAAAGGATTCGCTGCGGGTCGCAGCGCCTGAAAAGGCGGGCGCGGCCCGACCAGCGGGGCAGCGTCACAGGGCTGTCAGCGTTACGCTGTAAAGATACGGCTGTCGTGTATGGGCTACCGTCTGGAGGTGGCGTGTGGCTATCTGTGATCTGGGTCATGTCTGTAGGAAAAATTGGCTTGGTATGGCGCGCGGCCTCCCTATAATGGCTTTACTTTTTTCATTATTGACGCCAGGCCTTTGACGTTACGGACGACGCTCGGTTGACGCTGTGCAGACCAGGAAGCTCGAGTTCGGGCAGTCTGCGGGAGACTAGAATGAAGACCGACGCGAACGTGGTGCACCTGAACAAGGCCACCGCAGAGCAATCGCCAACTTCGCCGGTAGGAAGACTGCCCGTGGCGCTGATTCAGGTGCGTGACAAAGCGGCGCAACAGCTCAAGCAGAACCTGCAGAGCCTGTTCGACAACGCGGACGATACCCTCTTCGAGATGGCGGATCGGGCGACCAGCAATGCCGAGCAGAATGCGTTCTTCGAGGCCATGCGCGACCTGCGTCTGAAGCGCAAGAACATCGAGCGCGGTTTTCTGCAGAAGGTGTTCGAGTCCTTCGCCAATCTCAATCAGTACGAAATCGGCAAGCCTCAGCCAGCCCTGGATGCCGTGTCGTTCGACAGCCTGAGCCTGGTGCAGAACGACGAGCTGGAAGAAACCGTGGCGCTGGACGCCATGGTGGCCAAGGTGATGAGCCGAGACGCTGTTGCCTTGGGTCATCTCACCACGCGCCTCAATGCGGTGATCAGCAAGAAGCTGGACGACAAGAGCAACCCGCTCGGCCCGACCCTGCTCAGTGAATACTTCCTCGACGCCTGCAGCAGCCTGGGTGTGGAGATCAAGGTCAAGCTGATCATCCTCAAGCTGTTCGAAAAGTACGTGCTCGGCAGTTGCGACAGTCTTTATGCCGAGGCCAATCAGGCGCTGGTCAGCGCGGGTGTGCTGCCTGAACTGAAATCCGCACCGCCGCGCCGTCAGCAGCGCCCGGCAGCTTCCGCTTATGTCCAGTCGTCCGGTGAGGAAGGCATTCCCTTGCTCGAAGGCGCCGATCAGGGTGTGCAGGAAGTGTTCGGTGCGCTGCAGGATCTGCTCTCGCAAGTGCGCGGCACGGCGATGCCACGCCGGGCTCAGGCCGCCGATGCAATGCCGATCACCAGCAGCGACCTGATGCGCCTGTTGTCGCACATGCAGCAGCGGGCTCCGGCGCAGGTCAGCGTCGAGGATTTCGATCTTCGCGACCAGCTGGAGCGATTGCTCGAACGTGCCAGTGCCAAGAGTGGCAAGGCGCGGGTGGTGGGCGAGGTCGACGAAGATGTGATCAATCTGGTGTCGATGCTGTTCGAGTTCATTCTCGATGACCGCACCTTGCCGGATTCGCTCAAGGCACTGATTGGGCGCCTGCAGATCCCGATGCTCAAGGTGGCGGTGCTGGACAAGACCTTCTTCAGCCGTGGCAGCCATCCGGCGCGCCGCTTGCTCAACGAAATCGCCTCTGCCGCGCTGGGGTGGGTCGATCAGGACGATGCGCAGCGTGACAGCCTCTATCAGAAGATCGAACAGGTGGTTCAGCGCCTGCTGAACGATTTCGTCGATGATCCTGCGATCTTCTCCGAGCTGCTGGCCGAGTTCATGGCGTTCACGGGCGATGAGCGTCGTCGCAGCGAACTGCTCGAGCAGCGTACCCGCGACGCCGAGGAAGGCAGCGCCAAAGCCGAACTGGCCCGCCGCCAGGTCGAACATGCACTGAACGAGCGGCTGCTGGGCAAGACCCTGCCGGAAGTGGTAGTGCGCCTGCTGCAGGAGGCCTGGAGCAAGGTGTTGATGCTTACCTGCCTCAAGCATGGCGTGGATTCGGACGAATGGCAGGCTGCGCTGCAAACCATGGACGACCTGGTCTGGAGCGTCGCCCCGCACGAGGATCCCGAGGCGCGTCTGCGTTTGCTGGAGCTGGTGCCGGGCTTGCTCAAGGCACTGCGTGAAGGCATGGCCAGTGCTGCGTTCGATCCGTTCTCTACCAGCGAATTCTTCAGCCAATTGGAAGTGCTGCATGTGCAGGCCTTCCAGCGCTTCAAGCGCGCGGTGCCTGAAGCCGAGACGGTCGTTGCCGAGGAAGCTGTGCACACCGATCCGAGTGAAGCCGGCATCGAGCTGCCAATGCTGGAGCTGCCGGCGGCCGAAGAGGTCGAGGACGCTCCGGCGATGGTCGAGGTGGTCGAAGAGATCATTCTGCTCGCGCCGGGCCAGACCCGTCCGCAGGAACCGGACGTGGTGCTCCCGGACGACGACGAAGCGTTGCTGCAGGTGGACAGCCTGCGCGTGGGTAGCTGGGTGGAAATCCAGGAAGATGAGGAGCACAAGCTGCGCTGCAAGCTGGCGGCCATCATCAAACCCACTGGCAAGTATGTGTTCGTCAATCGCACCGGCATGAAGGTGCTGGAGAAGACACGCAACGCGCTGGCGGTGGAGTTCCGCCGCAACGCTGTGCGCCTGCTTGACGATGCGCTGCTGTTCGACCGCGCTCTGGAGTCGGTCATCGGCAACTTGCGCAAGTTGAAGAACGCCTGAGAGCAACTCCGCTGCTGATATCTGTAGGAGCCGGCTTGCTGGCGATGGTCCTTGTCAGGCGAGCGTATGATCGCCAGCAAGCTGGCTCCTACAAACTCTCGTCTGCGTTTGGTTGATTGGTATCGCCCACCCGCTGACGTTTGCCACTCTTCGTTTTAGCGTGAGATTTTCCCGTCTTTGCACATCCTGTTGCGGCCTCGCTCTTGGCCGCCGTAGCCACCTGCTCTAGAGTGGTGACACGTTCAGGAGTGCCGCATGCAGCTCGACCCTTCCACTGGCTGGTTCCAGGGCATCCCTCACTGCCCATCGCCGAATTTCAACGCGCGTCCCGGTGGCGAAATCTCCCTGCTGGTGGTGCATAACATCAGCCTGCCACCTGGGCAGTTCGGTACCGGCAAGGTGCAGGCGTTCTTTCAGAACCGCTTGCCCGTGCATGAGCATCCTTTCTTCGCCGAGATCGCGTCCCTGCAGGTTTCCGCGCATTTCTTCATCGAGCGTGATGGCGGGCTGACGCAATTCGTCTCCTGTCTGGATCGTGCCTGGCACGCCGGGATTTCCTGGTTCGAGGGGCGCGACAACTGCAATGATTTTTCGCTGGGCGTGGAGCTGGAAGGGACGGATGATCTGCCCTACACCGACGCTCAGTACGCCAGGTTGGCCGAGCTGACGCGACAGTTGCTGGACGCCTACCCGGCGCTATCGACGCAACGTATCCGTGGCCACAGCGATATCGCACCTGGGCGCAAGACCGACCCGGGGGCAGCGTTCGACTGGTCGCGTCTGCACGCCGAATTGAAGGAGAGGTAGCAATGAGTTTTCTGGTGATTCTGCTGGTGCTGTGGGTCGAGAAATTTTCCGCCTGGCGTCTGCGCATCCAGCAGGACGGCCCCTGGTTGGCGCAACTGCAGCGCCTGCAACAAGGCGGTCTGCAGCAGGCTCCGTGGCTGTGCCTGGCCATTCTGGTGCTGTTGCCGGTATTGGCGTTGGGGCTGGTGCTGCTGATCCTCAAGCCTCTGGCCTACGGCTGGCTGGCTTTGCCCGTGCATTTGCTGGTGCTGATCTACAGCCTGGGGCGTGGCGATCTGCTTGCGGCGTTGGGGCCGTTTCGCGATGCCTGGCGCCGTGGTGACGGTCAGGCGGCTTACCATGTGGCTGAGCGTGACCTTTCGTTGCAGGCGGAGGAGGGTGCCGAGCTGCTGCAGCAGGTTCAGGGGCATCTGCTATGGCAGGCCTATCAGAGCTTCTTCGCCGTTATCTTCTGGTATCTGCTGCTCGGTCCCATGGCGGCGCTGGCTTATCGCCTGTTGGCCTTGAGCGCCGAGCATGCGCAGCAAGCCGCCCTGCGTGAGCGCGCCGTGCAACTGCGCCACGCCTTCGATTGGCTGCCGGCGCGGGTACTGGCTTCCAGTTTCGCGCTGGTCGGCAACTTCGTCGCCGTCAGCCGCGCTTTGCTGCATGAGCTGCTGAGCTGGGACATTTCTGCCGCGCAACTGGTGATCAAGGCCGGGCGTGCGGCCGGTGAGATGCCGCCGCCGGTGATGGGCGAGGAAGGCGTCGAGACCCTGGATCAGCTGTGGCAACTGCTGATCCGTGCTGCGGTAGTCTGGTACGCCGGTTACGCGGTCTGGGTGCTGTTCATCTAGAGATCCTGCCCGAGCGGTATGCAGGGCGGATGCAGCCTGCTGTCACGCACAGCGGCGGGTTGTTCCCGCCCTACGTGCTGGCTTTGTGGAAGCCGTGCC
The DNA here is from genome assembly GCF_014892995.1 of Pseudomonas sp. EggHat1. Lineage (NCBI taxonomy): Bacteria > Pseudomonadati > Pseudomonadota > Gammaproteobacteria > Pseudomonadales > Pseudomonadaceae > Pseudomonas > Pseudomonas sp. EggHat1. The sequence continues at coordinate 357,279 of NZ_JACKQK010000001.1, read as the reverse complement.
CCGAGTTGGAACACCTGCATGGCCTTGGCTGAGCGCTCTCGGCGCGCGTTTAACCTTAAGTTACAGAGGCGCGTGTCGATAAGGGGTATAAGGAGGCCGTAGTCGACCCTGTTTGGTGATTTTCGTCACATTTATCTGCCTGTATTCGCCGTATGGATCGGCGCGCCGCAGGTCGGTCGACACAGGACGCCGTGATCAGCCCGTGAGAGGCTCGGCGGCGATCCAAGCGATACCTATAACAATAATGGCAACTGGAGACGTCTAGTGAAGACCGTGTTGTATCCGGCCATCGCGCTGATGAATCGCCTCAGCTTCGGCATGAAGTTCAGCCTGATCAGCGTTTTATTCTTCCTGCCCATGCTCGTCACCAACTTCTATCTGGTGCGCGACTCCTATCGTCAGTTCGTCGGCACCCAGACTGCCCTGGAAAGCCTCGAGCTACTCGGCAGCAGCCTGCAGCTGCGTCGTGATCTTGAAAGCCTCAACGATCTGGTGCAGATCAACTCGATGATCGGTCAGTCCGGTCAGGCGGGGGATCTGGAGGGGCGTATAGATCAACTGCAGGAGTCGCTCAATGCCGGCCTGCAAGGGCTGCAGCCGGTGACCAGCGATGCCGAGCAGGCAGCGGAGTTCGTCGCCAAGCGCGACGAATTGCTGGCCGAGCTGAAAGGCGCACAGGCCGAGACCTCTTTGCAGAGCAAGACCGTCATCGTCGAGAAGCTGCTGGGGTCTTCCCAGGTCTTCATCAAACTGGTGGCCAGTCAGGCGGGGTTGAGCCAGGATCCGCAACGCCAGGTGCGGCAGATCACCGAGCTGATCACCAACGTCACCCCGCAGATCACCGATGTGCTCAGTCAAGGCCGTGCCATCGGCGCCTATTCCCTGGGGCAGGGTTTTCTCAATTCCGCAGCCAGCACCCAGTTCGATGACCTGCTGCTGCAGCTGGAGAAGCTGCACGCCGAGTACGGCCTGAATCTGCAGGAGGCACTGGCCGGTAACGTCGCTGCGCAGAACGGGCTGGGCAGTCTGGCCGAAGCCAGTCGCCAGAGTCTGAAGGACAGCGGCGTGCTGTTCGAGGATCAGGTGATCATCGCCGACAGCCTGGATACGCCCTGGGCGCAGTTCTACGATCAGGTCAGCCAGGAAATGGCCAAGACCTACGCCTTCAACGACGGCCTGCTGGCGTTCCTCGACAGCCAGTTGAGCGAGCGGCTGGCCGAGAACCGTGCGCAGATGGTGTTGCTGGTGGTGGCGCTGGTGGTGGTGTTCCTGCTGATCGTCTACCTCTACAGCGGCTTCTACGTGTCCACCCGCTCGACCCTGAAAAACCTCGGCAAGGTGATGGACAGGGTTGCCGCAGGCGATATGACGGCCAACTTCCAGGCGCAGAGCCGAGACGAGCTGGGCGAGCTGGGGCAGGTATTCAACCAGACTGTGTTGCGCATTCATGATCTGATCGAACGCGTCGGGCATACGGTGGGCGAGGTCGGCGGCCAGGCGGATCGCGTCGAGCTGGTTTCAGGCGAGAGCAACCAGGCGGTGGCCGGTCAGCGTGCACAGATCGAGCAGGTGGCCACGGCGATGAACCAGATGTCCGCCACTGCCCAGGAGGTGGCGCGCAGCGCTGCCGCAGCGGTCGGTAGCGCGCAGAGCGTGAATCAGGAAACAGTCAGCGGCCGCGCGTTGGTCGAGCAGCAGGTTGGTGCGATCCAGCGTCTTGCCGGTGAAATCGACCAGTCGGTGGCGGTGATCAATCAGTTGGCCAGTGACAGTGCGGCGATCAGCCAGGTGCTCGACGTGATCAAGGGGATCGCCGAGCAGACCAATCTGCTGGCGCTCAATGCCGCCATCGAGGCGGCGCGGGCTGGTGAACAGGGTCGCGGTTTCGCCGTGGTGGCTGACGAGGTGCGTAACCTGGCCAAGCGCACGCAGCAGTCCACCGAAGAGATCGAGGCGATGATCGCCAAGCTGCAGGGCGGTGTGGGGGCGGCGGTGAAGGCGATGAACGCCAGCCATCAGATGGCGGATGGCACGGTCAGCCAATCGGGCAAGGTGCAGCAGGCCCTGGAAAACATACTCGGCGCGGTGGGCATGATCGTCGACCAGAACCAGCAGATCGCCGCGGCGGCCGAGCAGCAGACGGCGGTGGCGCACGATATCGACCAGAACATCGTCGAGATCAACCATGCGGGTGAGCGCACTGCTGCTGGGGCCAGCCAGACAGAACAGGCCAGCCGCGAGCTGAGCGAGCTGGTTTCGCGTCTCAAGCAGTTGATCGGCGCATTCAGGGTCTGATCGCACCGTGGGAGGGGCTTCAGCGGCGATGCTTTTGTAGTCGTCGCGGCTAAAGCCCCTCCCACAGCATTCCTGCGACCGCCGCGAATTTGGGCGGCTCGATCTGGAAACATTCACCCCGGGGCGGGGCTCCTACGGACGGTCGTGTAGGGCGATTTGCCGACGCTCTGTGCGGTCTATGTCCAGCCGAACAACTCATCCGCATTACGGCTGCTGGCCGCCGCCAGCTCCTCGGCTGTAACGCCACGTAGCGCTGCCAGCTCGCTGCAGATTTCAGCCAGATACTCCGGGCTGTTGCGCTGGTTGGGATACATAGCGGGGGCCATGTCCGGGGCGTCGGTTTCAAGCACGATGGCTTCCAGTGGTAGCTGTGCGACCACCTTGTGCAGGCGATTGGCCTGCGGCCAGGTGGCGGCGCCGCCGAGGCCGAGGCGAAAGCCCAGCTTGATGTACTCACGAGCTTCCTCATGGCTGCCGGCAAAGGCGTGGATGATGCCGCCGCGCGCCAGGCGAAAGCGCTTGAGTGTGGCGATGGTCGCTGCATGGGCACGGCGCACGTGCAGCAGCGCCGGCAGTTCGAACTCGGCGGCCAGTTGCAGCTGCGCTTCGAACAGCGCCTGCTGGCGCTGCCGATCCAGGTGTTCCAGGTAATAATCCAGACCGAACTCACCGACGGCGCACAGCTGGCGATGCCCGGCCAGTTTGCCCAGCCAGTCGCGCAGCTCAGGGAGATGCTGCGGGTGGTGGTCTTCCAGGTAGACCGGATGCAGGCCGAACGCAGCATGCAGGTTTTCGTTGGCCTCGACCAACTGCCACAGTCGCTGCCAGTTGGCCTGGTAGACGCCGAGCACCACCATGCGCTGCACGCCCAGCGCGCGGCTGCGCGCGAGTACTTCGTCGCGGTCGGCGTCGAAGTCGGGGAAGTCCAGGTGTGAATGGGTGTCGATCAGGCGCATGGGTCTGCTCACCAGCGGGCATTCAGAATCAGCTATTTTCCCCTTTCACGCCAGAACAAGGGAGCGTTGGCGAATCTTTTCAGTCGTATGGACATGGACGATTTTCACTCGGGCAGTGAAATAAGGAGGTCGCTGGGTGCGTCATTTGCGCAAGTTTGTAGGCGCATCGTGCGCCGTTTTCCTGTTGTTGCTGGCGGCGTTGATGCTGTTTCTGGTGCTGTTCGATTGGAATCGGGCGCGGCCGCTGATCAATGAACAGGTATCGGCGGCCCTGAATCGGCCGTTCGCCATCGAGGGCGATCTGCGCGTGGTCTGGCAGCGTGAAGCCGGTCAGCAGGGGTTGAGCGCCTGGCTACCCTGGCCCCATTTTGCTGCCGAGCAGTTGCGCCTGGGCAACCCGGACTGGGCGCCGGGCGATACCTTCGTCAGCCTCGACAGCGTGCGTTTGCGTCTGTCGCCCCTGCCGCTGCTGTGGAAGACGGTCAGCATCCCAAGTATCGAGCTCGGCGCGCCGGTCGCCGATCTGCAGCGCCTGGCCGATGGCCGCGCCAACTGGGTGTTCGACCTGGGCGAAGAGGCAGCGGACGACACCGATCAGCCCGGCGCCTGGACGCTGGATATCGGCACCATAGCTTTCGACAAGGGGCAGGTGAAGCTCGACGACAAGGTCAGCAATACTCGCCTGGAGGTACTCATCCAGCCGCTTGGCGAACCGATCCCATTCGCCGAGATCGTTGGCAAGAGCGCGGTCGAGCGCCTGGCCGAGAGCAATGCCAGCGCCCAGGATTACGCCTTCGCCTGGCAGACCAAGGGCAATTTTCGCGGGCAGCCGTTGACCGGTAACGGCAAGGTCGGTGGCCTGCTGGCGTTGCATGACGCGTCGCAGCCGTTCCCGTTGCAGGCCGATGTGCGCATTGGCGCGACCCGCATCGTGCTGGCTGGCAGCCTGACCGATCCGCAGAATCTGGGCGCACTGGATCTGCGCTTGCGACTGTCCGGCGCAAGCCTCGGTCAGCTGTATCCGCTGACTGGCGTGACCTTGCCGGATACCCCGCGGTACAGCACCGATGGTCGCCTGCAGGCCGACTTGCACGATGCCGACGGGGCGATCTTTCGCTACCTCGGTTTCAACGGCCAGATCGGCGACAGCGATGTCCAGGGCGACCTGACGTTCGTGGCTCGCGAGCCGCGACCGAAGCTGTCCGGCCGACTGACCTCCAACCAACTGCTGTTCAGTGATCTGGCACCGCTGATCGGCGCCGACTCCAGCGCAGACAAGCGCGAGCGTGGCGAGCAGGACGTGCAGCCGGCGAACAAGGCGCTACCTGTCTCCGAGTTTCGTACCGACCGCTGGCGTGCGATGGACGCCGATGTGCGTTTCGTTGGCAAGCGCATCGTGCACAGCGAGCAGTTGCCGATCACCGATCTCGACACTCATGTGGTGCTCAATGACGGCACGCTGAGTCTGGAACCGCTGCGTTTCGGCATGGCCGGTGGCGAGCTCGATTCGCAAATTCGCCTCAATGGCGCCACCACGCCGTTGCAGGGGCAGATGCGTCTGCGTGCCCGCGAGCTCAAGCTCAAACAGTTGTTTCCCAGCTTTGCGCCGATGCAGACCAGCCTCGGTGCGCTCAACGGCGATGCGCGCATCAGCGGCCGCGGCAACTCGGTGGCCGCATTGCTCGGCAGCGCCGATGGCGAACTGAAGATGCTGATCAATGATGGGGCGGTGAGTCGCGGGCTGATGGAGATCGCCGGGTTGAACGTTGGCAATTACCTGGTCGGCAGGCTGTTCGGCGACGAGGATGTGAAGATCCATTGTGCGGCGGCTGATTTCGGTATCAAGCAGGGGTTGATGAGCACGCAGCTGTTCGTCATCGACACCGACAATGCGGTGATCAAGGTCGACGGCAGCGCCAACTTTGCCAACGAGCGGCTGGATTTCACCATCACGCCATCGACCAAGGGTTTTCGCATCTTTTCCCTGCGCTCGCCGCTCTATGTGCGCGGTACGTTCAAGGAGCCGTCGCCGGGGGTGCAGGCCACGCCGCTGGCACTGCGTGGTGTTGGCCTGGTGGCGCTGGGCGTCGCTGTGGCGCCGGCGGCCGGGTTGCTGGCGCTGGTGGCACCCAGCGCTGGTGACGAGCCGAGCCAGTGCGCGCCACTGCTGCAGAAAATTCAGGGTGGTCAGTGATCCGCTCAGCGCGTAGGGCGGGTGCAACCCGCCTCGGCCTCGAGGGCCAATATTCAGGCTCGGGCCTTGAAGCGGCGGCCGATGGCCTCGATGCCGGGCTGATAGTCGTTGTGTTCCACCGCCCGCAGTGTCCAGGCCAGCACGCGTTCGGCGATGCATTCGTGCTGCTGGCTCATGGCATTGACTCGCAGCGGCAGAAAATCCAGCAACTGGGTATCGCCGAAGGTGGCCAGGCGCACTGAAGGCCATTGTTCGCTGCCCTGTTCGCGTAGCGCATCGAACACCCCTTCGAGCAGCACGTAGGCGGTGGTCAGCAGCGCATCCGGCGAGCCGACTTCCTCTAGCAGTGTTTGCATCTGTCGGTAGCCGCAAGCGCGACTGAACAGCTCGCCGTGATAGACGCTGATGCGCCCGTCGAAGCCAGCCAGTGCCGAACGGAAGCCACGTTCGCGCGCCTGACTGATGACCAGCTCCGCGCGCGCGCCGAGCAGGGCGATATGCCGGGGTTTGGGCGTCAGCAGGCTTTCGGTCAGGGTGTGCCCGGCCTGCTCGTCATCGCTGACCACCGAGCGAATGTGAGTGGGCGACAGCGCGCGGTCCACGGCCACGACCGGCAGGCCGGCGGCGACGATGGCCGGATACAGCGGATCGTCCGCAGGCAGGCAACTGGCGACGATCAGCGCCTCGCAGCGGCGTGAGCGGAACAGCTCGAGCAACTGGCGCTCGCTGCTCGGGTCATCGTCGGAACTGGCGATCAGCAACTGATAGCCGGCGGCGCGGGCCTTCTGTTCGAGCAGCTTGGCCAGGCGCGCATAACTGGGGTTTTCCAGGTCCGGCAGGATGAAACCCAGGCAGCGGCTTTGCCCGCGGCGCAGGCTGGCGGCCTGCTGATCCGGGCGATAGCCATGTTCCTCGACCACTGCCAGTACCCTGGCCACGGTGGCAGGGCTGATGCGCCGACGCTCGGCCTGACCGTTGATCACGTAGCTGGCGGTGGTCACCGAGACCTGGGCCAGGCGGGCGATGTCGCTGAGTTTCACGGGCACAGCACCATGCAGGGAAAAGTTTTCGAACGTGCGAGCGCGGCGAGTCTACACCGACTCGACGACGACCGGGCTTCAAGGATTACTCATTATCGGATAAGGTGCCAGCGCTTGATGAATCGTTTCAGCAATGTGATTCATCGACTAGTCTTAGCCAAAACAATAAGCCGGAGACCACCATGCTCGAACTCGATGCCAGCCAAATCCAGATGGGCCGGGCGGCGGCGAACAAGGGCGAAGCCCTGGCCATGCTCGGCGATGCGCTGGCCAGCTCCGGCCTGGCCACTGCGGCTTATCTCGAAGGCCTGCAGGCACGCGAAGCTCAGGGTTCGACCTTTCTCGGCCAGGGCATCGCCATCCCCCATGGCACACCGCAGACCCGCGATCAGGTGCTGCGTACCGGCGTCAGCCTGATCCAGTTCCCCGCGGGCGTGGACTGGGGCAACGGCCAGCAGGTCTACCTGGCCATCGCCATCGCCGCGCAATCCGACGAACACCTGCACCTGCTGCAACTGCTGACCCGCGCCCTGGGCGAAGGCGATCTGAGCCAGGCGCTGCGCGAAGCCCGCGAGCCGGCGCAGATACTCGAACTGCTGCAGGGCGCACCGCAGGCGCTGGCGCTGGACGGTCAACTGGTGGCGCTGGCGCAGCCGGCTGAAGACTTCGATGAATTGCTCTGGAAGGGCGCGCGCCTGTTGCGCCAGGCCGGCTGTGCCCGCAGTGGCTTCGCTCTCGGGCTGGCGCGGGGCGAGCCGCTGCCGTTGGGCGATGGTCTGTGGTGGCTGCACAGCGAGGCCAGCGTCGAGCGGCCCGGCCTGGCGTTCGTCACGCCAGCGCAGCCGCTGACTTTTCGCGGTGAGGCGCTGCGCGGTCTGTTCTGCCTGGCCAGCCAGGGCGAGGCGCACCGTCAGGCGCTGGAACGGTTGTGCGATGTGCTGATCGGTGGTCGCGCGGCCGCGTTCAGCGAAGCCAGCGACAGCCGGCAGGTGATCGAGGCGCTGGGCGGTGAGGTGCCGCCGGACTGGCCCAGCCTCAGCGTGCCGCTGCTCAATGCCCATGGTCTGCATGCGCGCCCGGCCAAGGCGCTGAGCGAGCTGGCACAGGGCTTCGCCGGTGAGACCCGCGTGCGCCTGCTCGGTGACACGGGCGCCGGCGTCTCGGCCAAGAGCCTCAGCCGCCTGCTGGCGCTGGGCGCGCGGCGTGGTCAGATGCTCGAATTCAGCGCCGAACCGGCGATTGCCGACAGTGCACTGCCGGCCATTCGCGCCGCGCTGGAAAGTGGCCTGGGTGAAACGGTCGAGCCGCTGAGCGACGCGCTGCCTGAAGTCGCTGCGCAGCTGGAACCTGTCGAAGCGGTTGCTCCCGTTGCCGGTAGCCGTCTGCAGGCGGTCGGTGCCTCGCCTGGCATCGCTATGGGCCCGGCGCTGGTGCGTACACCGCCAGTGTTTGATTTCGCCGAGCAAGGCCAGGGTGTCGAGCAGGAGCGCGCGCGCCTGGATGCAGCCCTGACCGCTGTCGCTGCGCAGATCCAGCGCATGGTCGATGGCGCCGGTGTGGCGAGCATCCGGGAAATCTTCAGTGCCCACCTGGCCATGCTCGCCGATCCGGCGCTGCGCGAAGACGTCGAGGCGCGCCTGGGCAAGGGTGCAAGCGCCGAAGCAGCCTGGCAGGTCGAAGTCGAGGCAGCTGCCAAGCGTCAGGAAGCGCTGCATGACCCATTGCTGGCCGAGCGGGCGGCTGACCTGCGTGATATCGGCAACCGTGTACTGGCGCACCTGTGTGGCATCGAGCTGCCCAGCGAGCCGAACGAGCCCTACATCCTGGTGATGGCTGAAGTCGTGCCGTCGGACGTCGCCGGTCTCGACCGTCAGCGTGTGGCCGGCATCCTGACCGCCCAGGGTGGCGCCACCGCGCACAGTGCGATCATCGCCCGCGCCTTGGGGATTCCCGCTGTGGTTGGTGCTGGCGATGGCGTGCTGGCGCTGGCGCAAGGCACGCCGCTGCTGCTCGATGGCGACAGCGGCCTGCTGCGTATCGCCCCGGATGCTGCAGAGCGCGACCAGGCGCTGCATGAACGTGAGACGGCGCAGCAGCGTCGCGAGCAGGCGCATGCCGAGCGCTTCAACGATGCGCAGACTCGCGACGGTGTGCGTGTGGAGGTGGCAGCCAATATCGGTGCCAGCGGCGAAACCGCCGACGCCGTGGAACTGGGCGCGGAAGCGGTGGGCCTGCTGCGCACCGAGCTGGTGTTCATGGAGCATGCCCAGGCGCCGGATCACGCCGCGCAGGAGCGCGAGTATCGTCGTGTGCTCGATGCGCTGGACGGGCGCCCGCTGGTGGTGCGTACGCTGGATGTTGGCGGCGACAAGCCCCTGCCGTACTGGCCGATGCCGGCCGAAGAAAATCCTTTCCTGGGTGTGCGTGGCATTCGCCTGAGCCTGCAGCGCCCGGACATTCTGGAAACCCAGTTGCGCGCCTTGCTTGCCTCGGCCGATGGCCGCCCGCTGCGGATCATGTTCCCCATGGTCGGTTCGGTGGAGGAGTGGCGTGCGGCGCGTGACATGGTGCAGCGCCTGCGCGAAGAGATCGAGGTGCGCGACCTGCAAGTCGGCATCATGATCGAAGTGCCCTCGGCGGCTCTGCTGGCGCCGGTGCTGGCGCGCGAGGTGGACTTCTTCAGCATCGGCACCAATGACCTGACTCAGTACTGCCTGGCCATCGACCGTGGCCATCCGCAGCTGTCGGCGCAGGCCGATGGCCTGCACCCGGCCGTGCTGCGCCTGATCGAGATGACCGTGACCGCTGCTCATGCGCAAGGCAAGTGGGTCGGCATCTGCGGCGAACTGGCCAGCGACCGTCTGGCCGTACCGCTGCTGGTTGGTCTCGGCGTGGACGAACTGAGCGTGACGCCGCGTTCGATTGCCCTGGTCAAGGCGCGCGTGCGTGAGCTGGACAGCCGGCAGGCGCGAAACCTGGCCGACCGCGCCCTGACCCTGGACAGTGCCAGCGCCGTTCGCGCGCTGGTGGCGGAGATGCACTGATGGCCCGAATCCTGACCCTGACCCTGAACCCGGCGCTGGACCTGACCCTGCGTCTCGACCGCTTGCAGCCCGGCGCGATCAACCGCTGCCATGAGCTGCGCAGTCACGCCGCCGGCAAGGGCCTGAACGTCGCCCAGGTGCTGGCCGATCTTGGCCATACCTTGAGCGTGGGTGGCTTTCTTGGCCGCGCCAATGCCGCGCCGTTCGAGAACCTGATACACAAGCGCGGTTTTCACGACCTGTTCGTCCGCGTGCCGGGCGAGACGCGCAGTAACATCAAGCTGGCCGAGGCCGATGGCTGCATCACCGACCTCAACGGCCCTGGCCCGCAGGTCGAGGCCGAGCACCTGCAACGCCTGGAGGCTGAGCTGGAACCGCTGCTCGCCGGGCATGACGCCGTGGTGGTCGCTGGCAGCCTGCCACGTGGCGTCACCCCGCAGTGGTTCGCCGGTCTGTTGCGGCGCATCAAGGCCAGCGGCGTACCGCTGGCGGTAGACAGCAGTGGTGCGGCCCTGCAAGCCGCCCTAGGTGTCGCGCCCTGGCTGATCAAACCCAACGAGCAAGAGCTGGCCGAGGTGTGCGGCAGCGACCTTTCTGCTGCCGTGCAGACGCTGCGCGCGCAGGGCATCGAGCATGTGCTGCTGTCGCGTGGTGCAGATGGCGTCGACTGGCATGGGCCGGATATCGCCCTGCGAGCCATACCGCCGCGTGTCGAAGTCGCCAGTACGGTCGGTGCCGGCGACTCGCTGCTGGCGGCCAGCCTGCATGGCCTGCTCGAAGGCTGGCCGGCTGAGCGCACCTTGCGCCTGGCCACGGCGGTGGCGGCACAGGCGGTCACCCAGATCGGCTTCGGTATCCATGATCGCGAGCAGTTGGCCCGTCTCGAAGCGGCCGTGCAACTGCAGCCTTTAGAACAATAAGAGGCACCCACCATGAATCTGCTGATCGTCACCGCCTGCCCCAATGGCCAGGTCACCAGCGTGCTGTGTTCGCGCCTGTTGCAGGCCGCGGCCGAGCGCCTGGGCTGGCAAACCCGTGTCGAGGTGCATGACGCGCGTGCCATTGGCTCCCCGCTGAGCGAGGCCGAAATCGCCGCTGCCGACTGGGTGCTGGTGGTCAAGACTGGTGAGCTGCCGTTGGCGCGCTTTGCCGGCAAGCGCCTGCTGCAGGCCACACCGGCCGAGGCATTGGCCGACCCGCAGCGTTTTCTGCGTGACGCCGCCGAGCGCGCTCAGCCTTATGGCGAAAGCAGCGAGCCTGCTGCGGGCAGTCGTCGCCGACTGGTCGCTGTGACCGCCTGCCCGACCGGTGTAGCGCATACCTTCATGGCTGCCGAGGCGCTGCAGCAGGCGGCGCTGCGTATGGGCATCGAGCTGCAGGTGGAAACCCGCGGCTCGGTCGGTGCGCGCAACCTGCTCGACGATGCCGCCATCGCTGCGGCCGATGCCGTGCTGCTGGCCACCGATATCGAGGTGGATACCAGCCGTTTCGCCGGCAAGAAGGTCTACCGCTGCGGCACCGGCGTGGCACTGAAACAGCCGCAACAGACGCTGGAGCGGGCCTTGAACGAGGCACGGCCGCTGAGCGAAGCCGCAGCCGCCGAGGGCAAGGCCGTCGCCAGTAGTGGCGAGAAAACCGGCCCCTACAAGCACCTGCTCACCGGCGTGTCCTACATGCTGCCAATGGTGGTGGCGGGCGGTCTGTTGATCGCCCTCTCGTTCGTCTTCGGTATCGAGGCATTCAAGGAGGAGGGCACCCTGGCCGCCGCGCTGATGAAGATTGGCGGCGAGAGCGCCTTTCAACTGATGGTGCCACTGCTGGCCGGCTACATTGCCTATTCCATCGCCGACCGTCCGGGCCTGGCACCGGGGATGATCGGCGGGCTGCTGGCCAGTTCGCTGGGCGCCGGCTTCATCGGCGGCATCATCGCCGGTTTCCTTGCCGGCTATTCGGCCAAGGCCATCGCCCACTGGGTGCGCCTGCCGGCCAGCGTCGAGGCGCTCAAACCGATTCTGATCATCCCGCTGGTGGCCAGCCTGTTCACCGGGCTGGTGATGATCTATCTGGTCGGCAGTCCGGTGGCGGGCATGCTGGCGGGGCTCACCGCCTTTCTCGACGGCATGGGCAGCACCAATGCGATCCTGCTGGGGGTGCTGCTCGGCGGCATGATGTGCGTCGATCTCGGCGGGCCGATCAACAAGGCGGCCTATGCCTTTTCCGTCGGCCTGCTGGCGTCGAGCAGTTATGCACCGATGGCGGCGACCATGGCAGCCGGCATGGTGCCGCCCATCGGCATGGCCATTGCCACCGTGCTGGCGCGGCGCAAGTTCGCCCAGAGCGAGCGCCAGGCCGGCAAGGCAGCAGGGGTGCTGGGGCTGTGCTTCATCTCCGAAGGGGCGATTCCCTTCGCCGCCAAGGACCCGCTGCGGGTGATCCCGGCCAGTATTGCCGGTGGTGCGCTGACCGGCGCGCTGTCGATGTACTTCGGCTGCAAGCTGATGGCGCCGCACGGCGGTCTGTTCGTGCTGCTGATCCCCAATGCCATCAATCACGCGCTGCTGTACCTGCTCGCCATCGTCGCCGGCAGCCTGGTGACCGGGGTGCTCTATGCGCTGATCAAACAGCCCGAGGCGCAGCCGATGGCGGTCGGCGCGCAATAAACGCAGGGTCCGTTGCCTCGGTTACACTGAGTCGAACAGCGCCGGGCAAGTAGGCGTCTGTTGAGGGGAGCGGTGCGCCGATGCGCTGCGACGGTCCTCAGCAGGCTTCGTGGCGCAGTCGCCCTCACAAAGAAAGGACCTTCTGTAGATGACTCAAGCTCTCGCGCATCGCTGGCGCTTCTTCCGTGCCGGCGGCTTCGATCAGGTGCAACTGGAAACGCCCGCCGACCTCGCTGCCTTGCGCAGCCTGGACCAGAAACTCTGGGCCAGCCTGGCCTGCCCGGTGAACAACCTGGAGCTGGATCGGCGCATGCTGCAGTACATCGACCTGAACAATGACGGTCGTATCCGCGCCCCGGAAATGCTCGATGTTGTCGATTGGACGCTGGCGCGTCTGGCCGACCCCGCTGTGCTGTTCCATGACGGTCCGCTGCAGTTGTCGTCGCTCACCGACGATGCCGTGGGGGCGCGGCTACGTCTGGCTGCGCAGCGCCTGCTGGGCGTGCTCGGTCGGCCCGATGGCGAGAGCCTGACGCCTGCCGATACCGCTGATCTGGCGAAGCTGTTCCCGGCGCATGAGGCCAACGGCGACGGCCTGGTACCGGCGACCTTTACCGACGATGCCGAGCTCAAGGTCGCCATCGCCGACATCATCGCCAGCCTGGGTGCGCAGACCGACCGCAGTGGCGAGCCGGCCATCGGTGCCGAACAGATCACCACCTTCTTCGATCAGGCGCGTCAGTTGCACGCCTGGCATGCGCGTGCCGCCGAGCAGGGGTTGGATGCGTTCGGTGAGGGTACCGTGGCCGCTGTCGAGGCACTGAGTGCCGTGCGCGCCAAGATCGACGATTACTTCACCCGCGTGGCCATGGCCGAGTTCGATCCGCGCGCCGCCGGCCTGATGAACACCAGGGAAGAGGAACTGGTGCGTCTGGCATCGCTGTCGCTGGCAGATGCCAGTGAGGTGGCCGACCTGCCTCTGGCAACTGTGCAGCATGGCGACGAGCTGCCGCTGAGCAAGGGCCTCAACCCTGCCTGGCATACCGCCATCGACGCGTTCCGTCAGCGTGTGGTGGTGCCGGTGTATGGCGAGCAGGACAGCCTCTCGCGCGAGCAGTGGCAGCATCTGGTCGCACTGTGCGGCAACTACCTGGCCTGGCGCGCCGAGACGCCGAACGTGGCGATTGCCGACGTGCTGGAGCGCGGACGTATTCTCGAGCTGGTGGAGCAGGGCGTCGAAGCACGCCTGCTGGCACTGGTGGAAGAGGACAAGACCGTGGCCGAAGCAGCGGACGGGCTGGTCGAGCTGGACAAGCTGATTCGCCTGCGTCATGGCCTGGTCACGCTGCTGCGCAACTTCGTCTCCTTCCAGGCGTTCTATTCGCGTCAGGAAAAGGCCGTGTTCCAGGCGGGCGTGCTCTACATCGACGGCAAGAGCTGCGAGCTGGTGGTCGAGGTCGACAACGTCGAGGCCCACGCGAAGGTGGCGGCGGCCAGCGACTGCTTTCTGCTCTACTGCGCCTGCACCCGTCGCGGCGAGCCGGTGCGGGGCAAGGAAAGCCTGAATATCGTGGTGGCGGTGACTGCCGGTAGCGAGGGTGATCTGCAGGCGGGGCGCCACGGCCTGTTCTATGACCGCGAGGGCAACGACTGGGATGCCACCGTGGTCAAGGTGGTACAGCACGCGATCAGCATTCGCGAAGCGTTCTGGTCGCCGTATCGACGCGTTTCCAAGCTGGTATCCGATCAGGTGCAGAAGCTTGCGGCCAGTCGCGACGCCGACATGGTCAGCAAGACCGCAGCCAAGGTCGGCGAAACCGGGGCTGCTCCAGCCGCCATGCCGACCCCGGCCTTCGATATCGCCAAGTTCGCCGGTATCTTCGCGGCCATCGGCCTGGCGGTCGGCGCCCTGGGCACGGCGCTGGCGGCGGTGGTCACAGGGATTCTGTCGTTGGCCTTGTGGCAGGTTCCATTGCTGCTGCTCGGCGTGCTGCTGGCTATCTCCGGGCCGGCCATGCTGCTGGCCTGGTTCAAGCTGCGCCGGCGCAGCCTGGGGCCGATCCTCGATGGCAACGGCTGGGCGGTGAATGCCCAGGCGCGTATCAGCATTCCCTTCGGCACCGCGCTCACGCAGATGGCGGAACTGCCCAAGGGCAGCGACCGCGCACTGCGCGATCCCTATGCCAACAAACCGCTGGTGTGGCCCTGGATACTGGCGTTGCTGCTGGCGCTGGGCCTGGGTTACTACGCCTGGAGCAACGGCGTGTTCAGCCCGGAGCCAGAGGTGCCGGCCGAAGCGGCTGCGCCTGTCGACGCCGCGGCTGGCTGAGGGACAACTGTAGGGGCCGCGCCCCGCGGGCTCCTAGCGTTGTTGTAGGAGCCGGCTTGCCGGCGATCCTGCATGACGCTGATCGCCAGCAAGCTGGCTCCTACAAGGTCTGTGGCTCTTAGCTCGTCAACAGCTCCGCCACCCAGCGCGGCAGCTGTTCGGTAGCCGGGCCGTAGCGTTTTTCCGCGAACAGCGAATGGCCCTGGCTCGGCTCCAGATTGATCTCCAGCGTATGCGCGCCCGCGCGACGCGCCTGTTCGACGAAACCAGCCGCCGGGTAGACGTGCCCCGAGGTGCCGATGCTGACGAACAGCTCGCACTGCTCCAGCGCGTCGTAGATGCGCTCCATGTGATAGGGCATCTCGCCGAACCAGACGATATCCGGGCGCAAGGTGCCGACCAGCCCGCAGCATGTGCAGGGCTGCGTGACAGGCATGTCCTCCAGCAATGGAAAACGCTGCTGGCTATTGCTGCAGAGCATCGATTGCAACTCACCGTGCATGTGCAGCAGGCGTTTGGAACCGGCGCGTTCGTGCAGGTTGTCGACGTTCTGCGTGACCAGCAGGAACTCGCCCTGCCAACCAGCCTCCAGCTCGGCCAGGGCCAGGTGCCCGGCATTGGGTGCTATGGCCGGGTCGCGCAACTGCGCGCGGCGCATGTCGTAGAAACGTTGCACCAGTGACGGGTTGCGAGCGAAGCCTTCGGGCGTGGCCACCTCTTCGATGCGGTGGTCTTCCCAGAGGCCGTCGGCGGCGCGGAAGGTGCGGATGCCGCTCTCGGCGGAGATGCCGGCGCCAGTGAGGATGACGATATTGGGATGGGGCATGTTGGCTCCGAAGCAGATCCCACTAGGTGCGGCGCTTCAGCAGGGCTTGCCGTTGGTGCGGTTGTCAGCTGGCTGTACGCACACCTGCTCAACGATGGATTGAATCTGGGGGCTCTTGTCGCGAATGCTGCTGGTGAAGCTGCTGATAAAACGTTCGGCTGAAGCGGCATCGTCAAAGCGTCGCGCACCATTGAGGTTGCCAGTGTAAGAGCCGTTGCTGGACGCGTAGCACTGTTGGTAGCCGCTGCACTTGAGTGCAACGACCCATACCGTCGAGTTGACCAGCACTCCAGCTTGAGCAAGGCCTGTGACTAATAGCAGTGAGAGAAGGGCTACGCGCATATCGAGAACTCCTGTAGTCGAAAGCACGAGAGTAGCGGTTGGGGGACGCTTCGGCTATCGGATACTGGCATCAGTGCCCGGTTTGCTCAGGTGTATAGGGCGGTATAACCCGCCGGTTCGATCATTGTTGGCGTGCTCTGGGTCTCATCCCCGTTCGCTCATTGCCGCCAGCGCCACCGAGGCGGCGGCGGTGCGGGTTTCCACGCCCAGCTTCACGTACACGTGCTCCAGATGCTTGTTCACCGTGCGTGGGCTGAGGCCGAGGATGTCGCCGATGTCGCGGTTGGTCTTGCCACAGGCTACCCAACGTAGCACCTGTACTTCACGCTCGGTGAGCTGGAAGCGCGCCGATAGCTTGGCATGCGCCGGAGCATCGTCGAGGCTGAGGCTGACCGGTTTCGACGCCGCACGTGCGGCTTGCAGGATGCGTGCGGTGCGCAGGTGCGAGGCGACGCGGGCGAGCACCTCCTCGGGGTTGATCGGCTTGGTCACGTAGTCGATGCCGCCGGCCTCGAAGCCCTGCACCACGTGCTCGCTGTCGGTCAGGGCGGTCATGAACAGCACCGGGATATCGGCGCTGCTCGGCTCGGCCTTGATTCGCCGGCAGGTCTCGAAACCATCCAGCCCCGGCATCATCGCGTCGAGCAGGATCAGGTCGGGGCGCCGCCGCTGGATCCGGCCCAAAGCGCTTGCGCCGTCCAGCGCTACCAGCACCATGTAGCCGGCGTCGTCGAGGGCGTCGGAGAGCAGCGCGAGATTATCCGGTGTGTCGTCGACGATCAGGATGATGCCGCGCTCGGCCGACAGGCTGGCGGGCGAGTACGACTCAGACTGGTGGAGCGGCGCATTCATGTTCGGCCTCCTTCAGTTTGCGGTTGAATTCGTCGAGCTGGAAGCTCTTCACCAGCAGGCGCAAGGCGGCGGTGAAGCCGGCGCAGTTCGGGTCGCGCTGGTCGATATCGTCCAGGCGTTGCTGGATGCCACGCACGTAACCCAGCGCGCCCAGTTCGCGCAGCGCCTGCAGGTCGTCGCTGCCCGGCAATGTGATGGCTGCAGGCTGCGGCAACTGCTCCTGAGTGCGGCGCAGCCATGTCAGGCCGAGCTGGTGCTGAATGCGCTCCAGCAACTGCGGGGTGTACACCGGTTTGGCCAGGTAGTCGTCGCAGTCGGCGGCGATGCTGCGTTCGCGGTCGTCGGTGAAAGCATTGGCGGAGATCACGATGATCGGCGCGAGGCACTGGGTGTTGCGACGAATCAGGCGACTGGTTTCCCAGCCGTCCATCTGTGGCATGGACAAGTCCATCAGGATCAACGCCGGGTTGTGCAGCGCCACCTGACGGATCGCTTCCTGGCCACTGGCTGCCTGGATCACCTCGAAGCCCAGCGGCTCGAGCATGCCTGCGAGCACGCGGCGATGTTCGAGGTGATCGTCCACCACCAGAATCAGACGGCGCTCGCCCTGGTAGCCGGTGATGTCGTGTTCGACATGCACCACCGCCTGCGGTACGCGCACTTCGGAAAGGAACAAACGCACCTGAAAACGCGTGCCCTGGCCGTGTTCGCTGTGCACCGAGAGCTCGCCGCCCATCAACGAGGTGAGCATGCGGGTGATGGTCAGACCGAGGCCGACGCCGTTGTCCTGGCGCATCAGGTCGCCGCGTTCGAAGGGCTGGAAGATCCGTTCGATCTGTTCCGGGGCGATGCCAATACCAGTGTCGATGATCTCGAAAGTGGCCGTCTCGCGCATGTAGCCGACGCGCAGGCATACCTCGCCGCGCTCGGTGAAACGCACGGCGTTGCCCAGCAGGTTGATCAGGATCTGCCGCACGCGTTTCTCGTCGCCGCGCACCACGGTAGGCATGCGGCCGATGCATTCGAGGCGAAAGTGCAGGCCTTTCTCCGCCGCCTGCGGGGTGAACATGCGCTCGATCTGGTCGATGAACTCCGGAAAGGGTATTTCCGCCAGTTCCAGGTGCAGTTTGCCGGCCTCGATCTTGGCCACGTCGAGCAGGCCATCGATCAAAGACAGCAAGTGCGAGCCACTGCGCAGGATGGTGGCCAGGGCATCCTTGTGCTGGTTCTGCATGGCGGCGTCGCGCTGCAGGATCTGGGTGTAGCCAAGGATGCTGTTGAGTGGTGTACGCAGCTCGTGCGACAGCCCGGTGACGTAGCGGCTCTTCGCCGCATTGGCCGATTCGGCGGCTTCCTTGGCCTGCTGCAGGGCTTCGTCGGTCTTGCGGTGGGCTTCGATTTCCTGCATCAGCAGCAGGGTCTGACGGTCCGATTCCTCTTGCGCGACACGTCGGCTTTCGCGGGTCAGCACCAGCCACCAGGCGAGCATGGCGGCGAATAACGAGAGCGTCAGGAAGGCCTTGAGGAAAGCCTGGAACAGTGTCTGGCGGACTTCCGGCTCCTGTGTCAGCAGGCTTAGCGACACCTGGCTATAGATCAACGCCAGTGCGCCGAACAGCATCAGTACCAGCAGGCATAGCAGGCCCAGGTATTGCGCCAGACGGCTGTGCAGGCGCGGGATGGAGACGCGCGGGAAGAGCCAGCCGATGAAGTCGTCGAGCTGATCGCTCAGGCGGGCTCTGGGTTTGCAGCGATCCTCGCAGCGCGCGTCGAGCGAGCAGCACAGTGAGCAGATCGGTGCGCCGTAGGCGGGGCAGTGCGCCGTGTCCGGCTCCTCGAAACGGTTGTTGCACAGGCAGCATTGCACCTGGCCGGCTTCGGTGTAGGGGTAGAGCAGATGCGGCTGACGCTCGCGAGCGATGTAGTAGCGCCCGCCCGTGAGCCAGGCCAGCAGCGGCGCCAGCAGGAACGCTGAGCCCAGTGCCACGGCCGGTGAGGCCGCCTGCGCCAGGGCGCCGAACAGGCCGCCGTGGGCGAGCACCGAGAGCAGCGAGGCGATCAGCATGGCGCCGACGCCCACCGGGTTGATGTCGTAGAGGTGTGCGCGCTTGAACTCGATGTATTTCGGCGACAGGCCCAGCGGCTTGTTGATCACCAGGTCGGCCACCAGCGCGCCGATCCAGGCGATGGCGATATTGGCGTAGAGGCCGAGCACTTCCTCGATCGCCTCGAACACGCCCAGCTCCATCAACATCAGGGCGATGGCCACGTTGAATACCAGCCACACCACGCGACCGGGGTGGCTGTGGGTGATGCGGGCAAAGAAATTCGACCAGGCCAGCGAGCCTGCGTAGGCGTTGGTGACGTTGATCTTCACCTGGCTGACGATGACGAACAGCACCATGGCCGCCAGTGCCCATTGCGGCGAGGCGAACACGTAGTTGAATGCCACCAGGTACATCTGCGTCGGCTCGGCCGCGCGCTCCATGGGAATTTCATGCTGCAGGGCGAGAAAGGCGAGGAAGGCGCCGGCGAGCATCTTCAGCGCGCCGGGGATGATCCAGCCAGGGCCGGCCAGCAGCAGCGCCGTCCACCAGCGTACGCGGTTGGCGCGGGTTTTCTCCGGCAAAAAACGCAGGTAGTCGACCTGCTCGCCGATCTGCGTGATCAGCGCCAGGGCGACGGTGCAGGCAGCGCCGAAGTGCAGCAGGTTGAAGCTGCCGGGGTCGCCCTCACGGCCGGCGAAGCTGGTCCAGTCCGATAGCGCCTCGGGGTTCTTGGCGATGACGAACACGTAGGGCAGCACCAGCAGGAACAGCCACACGGGCTGCGTCCACATCTGCAGGCGGTTGATCAGGGTGATGCCGTAGGCCACCAGCGGAATGATGATGATCGAGCAGATCACATAGGCCAGGGCCAGCGGGATGTTGAAGTACAGCTCCAGGGCCAGGGCCATGATCGCCGCTTCGAGGGCGAAGAAGAGGAAGGTGAAGCTGGCGTAGATCAGCGAGGTGATGGTCGAGCCGATGTAGCCGAAGCCGGCGCCACGGGTGAGCAGGTCCATGTCCAGGCCGGAGCGGGCGGCGTAGTAGCTGATCGGTAGGCCGGTGAAGAAGATCACCAGGCTGACCGCGAGAATCGCCCACAGGGTGTTGGTGAAGCCGTAGGACAGCGCCAGGGCGCCGCCGATGGCTTCCAGGGCGAGGAACGACACGGCGCCGAGCGCGGTGTTGGCGATGCGCAGCTCCGACCATTTGCGGAACGACCTGGGCGTGAAGCGCAGGGCGTAGTCCTCCATGGTCTCGTCGGCGACCCAGGCGTTGTAGTCGCGACGGATCTTGATGATGCGCTGGGTGCCGGTTGGCTGCACGGGCGAAGTCCTGCTGGCGTTATCGGGTAAGACCTTCCCTGTCGCGCGTCCCTGTAGGAGCCGGCTTGCCGGCGATGTGTAGGGCTGAAATGGGCGAATCGCCCGCAAGCGGGCTCCTACGGTGCGTTGAAATTGCAACTTCCATGCCCTGGCTCGGCGAGGCCTCTGCCGCGCGCGCGGGCTTCTGTCTGCCTGGTTTTTCTGCGCTGAGCTTGCACCAGGCTGGAGCAGGGCGCTGTACGTCAGATGACGTATGCCCTTACGTCATGCTGCGTATACCCCGCTCGGTGGAGCAAACGCATCCTTGCTGCGAAGCCAATAACCAGCACAGGAGCACGACCATGGACTCTCAACCGATTCGACTTCTTCCACGCCGGCTGGCGGTGGGGGCGGCAGCGCTCTCGCTGCTGGCCGCCAGCCTGTTCAGCCATGTGGCCAGCGCCGAGGTGAATACCACCGGCCTGGCGGTGACCGACAGCGAGGTCACGGTTGGCATTCTGCATTCGGCCACCGGCACCATGGCCATTTCCGAAACCGGTTCGATCCAGGCCGAGCGTCTGGCCATCGAGCAGATCAACGCCAGCGGCGGCGTGCTCGGCCGGCAGATCAAGGTCGTTCAGGAAGATGGGGCTTCCGACTGGCCAACCTTCGCCGAGAAGGCGCGCAAGCTGCTGGTCGGCGACAAGGTCGCTACCGTGTTCGGCTGCTGGACTTCGGCTTCGCGCAAGGCGGTGCTGCCAGTGTTCGAAAAGGAAAACGGCCTGCTCTACTACCCAACCTTCTACGAAGGCCTGGAACAGTCGAAGAACGTCATCTACACCGGCCAGGAAGCCACTCAGCAGATCCTCGCGGGCCTGGACTGGGTCGCCAAGGAGAAGGGCGCGAAGACTTTCTACCTGCTGGGCTCGGACTACATCTGGCCGCGCACCTCGATGAAGATCGCGCGCAAGCACATCGAAAACGTGCTCGGCGGCAAGGTCGTCGGCGAGGAGTACTACCCGCTGGGCAACACCCAGTTCGGCTCGCTGATCAACAAGATCAAGCTGCGCAAGCCAGACGTGGTGTTCGCCGCCGTGGTCGGTGGCTCCAACGTCGCCTTCTACAAGCAGATGAAGGCCGCTGGCGTCACCGCCGACAAGCAGACCCTGCTGACCCTGTCGGTCACCGAAGACGAGCTGCTGGGTATCGGCGGCGAGAACATGGCCGGCTTCTACGCCTCGATGAAGTACTTCCAGAGCCTGGACAACCCGAACAACAGCGCCTTCGTCGAAGCCTTCAAGGCCAAGTACGGCAAGGATGCGGTGATCGGTGACGTGACCCAGGCCGCCTACCTCGGCCCGTGGCTGTGGAAAGCCGCCGTGGAGAAGGCTGGCAGCTTCGACATCGACAAGGTGGTCGCCGCTTCCCCAGGCATCGAGCTGGACACCGCGCCGGAAGGCTACGTCAAGGTGCACGACAACCATCACCTGTGGAGCAAGACCCGCATCGGTGAAGTGCAGAAAGACGGTCAATTCAAGGTGGTGTTCGAGTCCGACCTGATCGAGCCGAACCCCTTCCCGGAAGGCTACCAGTAACACTTCTCTCCTCTTAGGAGCCGGCTTGCGGGCGATCCTTGGCGCCTCACGGGCCGATCGCCGGCAAGCCGGCTCCTACCGGCTTTTCTCTTTTCTTCTGGAGACCATCGACATGGAATGGCTATCGGAATTCGGCGCCATCGCAGCCATGCAGGGGTTCAACGGCTTGTCCGTGTTCTGCGTGCTGCTGCTGATGGCTCTGGGGCTGGCGATCATCTTCGGGCAGATGGGCGTGATCAACATGGCGCATGGCGAGTTTCTCACCATCGGCGCCTACACCACCTTCGTGGTGTCTTCACTGACGTCCAGCTACGCACCGGCCTTCGGGCCTTACTATTTCTTCTTCGCGATCATCCTCTCGTTCTTCATCGCCGGCGCCATCGGCTGGCTGGTGGAATGGGCGATGATCAGCAAGCTCTACCAGCGTCCGCTGGACACCCTGCTGGCCACCTGGGGCCTGTCCCTGGTGATGCAGCAGGGCTTTCGCTCGATCTTCGGCGCGCGTGAAGTCAGCGCCACGTTGCCGGACTGGCTGATGGGCTCCTGGAACCCGACCGAGGCCATCGACATTCCGCGCAATGGCCTGTTCGTCATGGGCCTGACCCTGCTGCTCACCGCCTTGCTGTTTCTGATGATCTACCGCTCGCGCTGGGGCCTGCAGGTGCGCGCCACCATGCAGAATCGGGTGATGGCGCGCTCCGTGGGCATCAATACCAAGCGCGTCGACCGCATGACCTTCGCCCTAGGCTGTGGCGTGGCAGGCGTTGCAGGCGCTGCTTTCACCACCATCGGCTCGACTGGGCCTACGGCAGGTTCGCTGTACATCGTCGATACCTTCCTGGTGGTGGTGTTCGGCGGCGCCTCCAGCTTGCTCGGCACCATCGCCTCGGCCTTCAGCATCGCCCAGGCGCAATCGCTGCTGGAGTTCTTCACCAGCGGTTCGATGGCCAAGGTGTTCACCCTTTCCGCCGTGGTGCTGATCCTGATGCTGCGCCCGCAGGGGCTCTTCTCGGCCAAGGTGCGCAAATGAAAAGTCACTTTCAACCTACTGCGCGCCCCATCTGCGGCGTCGCGCGGTGCTCGCTTCCTCGACGTACTACATGTACGCCTTCGTCGCTGCGCTCCGGGCTTCTTGCAGCTGGAGCTGCTCGCTACGGTTCAAAGCGACTTTTTGTATGCAGGGGGATTAACGGATGAAAAACGCATACGAAAGCCTGCTCGGCGGCAAGCAGGGCGCCATCGGCCTGGCGCTGCTCGCCGCGCTGATCCTGGTGGTATTCCCGCTGGCGCTGGATGCCTTCCGTCTGAACATGGTGGGCAAATACCTGACCTATGCCTTCGTTGCCGTTGGCCTGGTGCTGTGCTGGGGCTATGGCGGCATCCTGAGCCTGGGCCAGGGCATCTTCTTCGGCCTGGGTGGCTACTGCATGGCGATGTTCCTCAAGCTCGAGGCCTCCGACCCGGAGAGCACCAAGATCCAGTCCACACCCGGCATCCCGGACTTCATGGACTGGAACCAGATCACCGAACTGCCGCTGTTCTGGGAACCCTTCCACAGCCTGAGCTTCACCCTGATCGCCGTGGTAGTGGTGCCGGTGTTGCTGGCGTTGGTGATCGGTATTGCGATGTTCAAGCGCCGCGTCGGCGACGTGTACTTTTCCATCGTCACCCAGGCCATCGCGCTGATTCTCACCGTGCTGATCATCGGCCAACAAGGGCTGACCGGTGGGGTCAACGGCATCACCGATCTGCGCACGCTCAAGGGCTGGGACATCCGCAGCGACGAGGCCAAGCTGGTCCTCTACTTCGTCAGTGCGGCGCTGTTGATCGGCTGCATTCTCATCGCGCGTTTCATCATCGCCTCCAAGCTGGGCCGTCTGCTCCTGGCGATGCGCGACAAGGAAGAGCGGGTGCGTTTTTCCGGTTACGACGTGGCCAGCTTCAAGATCTTCGTGTTCTGCGTCGGTGCGGCGTTCGCCGGTATCGGCGGGGCGATGTTCACCCTGCAGGTGGGCTTCATGTCACCGAGCTTCGTCGGCATCGTGCCGTCGATCGAGATGGTCATCTTCGCTGCGGTCGGTGGGCGCCTGTCACTGCTCGGTGCGGTGTACGGCGCGTTGCTGGTCAATTTCGGCAAGACCTACTTTTCCGAGAGTTTCCCTGAGCTGTGGCTGTACCTGATGGGCGGCCTGTTCATCGTCGTGGTCATGTACTTCCCCAATGGACTGGCCGGCCTGTGGGACAGCCACGGCAAACGCTGGCTGGCACGCCTGCGGCGCAAACCGCAGGTGCTCGTTACACCACCGCCTGCCGTCATCGCCACCCGCAAGCGTCCAACCCCTGAACTGGAGACCACGCCATGAACAGCCCCGCAGGCTTTCAGGCCGCCAAGCCGGTACTGGCCATCGAAGGGCTGACCGTGTCCTTCGACGGCTTCAAGGCGGTCAATGACCTCAACCTCTACGTCGACCGCAACGAGGTGCATGTGGTGATCGGCCCCAACGGGGCCGGCAAGACCACGGTGCTCGACCTGATCTGCGGCAAGACCCGCGCCACCGCCGGCAGCATCGATTTCGACGGCCGTGAGCTGACCAGGATGCGCGAGTACGACATCGTCCGCGCTGGCGTCGGGCGCAAGTTCCAGAACCCGTCGATCTACGAAAACCTGACGGTGTTCGAGAACCTGGAAATGTCCTATCCGGCCGGGCGCAAGGTGTTCGGCGCGTTGTTCTTCAAGCGCACGCAAGAGGTGATCGAGCGCGTCGAGCAGGTGGCGCAGGAAATCATGCTCGGCGATCACCTGCACCGTCAGGCCGACCTGCTCTCGCACGGGCAGAAACAGTGGCTGGAGATCGGCATGCTGCTGATGCAGGACCCGCAGTTATTGATGCTCGACGAGCCCGTGGCCGGCATGAGTGTCAGTGAGCGAGTGGCCACGGCCGATCTGCTCAATCGCATCAGCCAGGGCCGTTCGGTGCTGGTCATCGAGCACGACATGGAGTTCGTCAAGAGCATCGCCCACCGCGTCACGGTGCTGCACCAGGGCAAGGTGCTGGCCGAGGGCAGCATGGAGGCGGTGCAGAGCAATCCCAAGGTCATCGAGGTGTATCTGGGGCATTGATCCCGGATGCCGAGGCTTCCACCGACCGTAGGGTGCGCCGTGCGCACCATGCGACCGAGCCGCGTAGCCCGGATGAGATCCGGGACGTGTTTAGCAAGGAGTCATCTATGTTCCAGATCAGCAACCTCGCTTCCGGCTACGGCCAGAGCCAGATACTCCACGAGCTCAACCTCGACGTGGCGAAGAAGGAAATCGTCGCGGTGATGGGCCGCAACGGCATGGGCAAGACCACTCTGTTCAAGAGCCTGATGGGCATCCTGCCGCAGTGGGGCGGGCAGATTCGCGTGGACGGCAAGGACGTGTCGAAACTGGAGACCCATCAGCGGGTGGAAAGCGGCATCGCCTACGTGCCGCAGGGGCGGATGATCTTCTCGCACATGACCGTGCTGGAAAACATCCAGACCGGCCTGCCGGCTTCGGCCGGTGGCAAGGTGCCGGACGATCTCTATGCGCTGTTCCCGGTACTGCTCGAGATGCGCCACCGCAAGGGCGGCAACCTCTCCGGTGGCCAGCAGCAACAGCTGGCCATCGCCCGCGCGCTGGCCACCAACCCCAAGGTGCTGCTGCTCGACGAGCCGACCGAGGGCATCCAGCCGTCGATCATCAAGGATATCGCCCGCAGCCTGAAGGAGATCCGCAACATGCGCGATCTGACCATCGTGGTGTCCGAGCAGGTGCTGTCGTTCACCATGGAAATCGCCGACCGCTTCCTGGTCATCGAGAAGGGCAAGTTCGTCGTCGAGGAAACCCGCGACAAGGTCGATGAGGCGAGCATCAGTCGCTATCTGTCGGTGTGACGCAATCTGTAGGAGCCCGCTTGCGGGCGATGCTGTCGCTTGCAATCAATCGCCGGCAAGCCGGCTCCTACAGGTACAAATTCCCGCTTTACGGCCGGTGTGTTCTCCATGCACCGGCCGCTTTTTCGCGCCTGCGAAAAATGCCTGCAGGCCGCATGAGTCCTGCAATGCGGGCATACGTCATCCAACGTATTGGCCGATTTCACCGCGCGTTCGAGACTGGCTGCGTATCCCGGCACAGGCCGGCATTCCTCACAGGTCTTATGGAGCTCAGTCATGACCGATACCCTGATCAAGGTCGACCTCAACCAGGCTGCTACCGAAAACGAGCAGGTGCACAACCGCTGGCACCCGGACATTCCCATGGCCTGCTGGGTCAATCCGGGGGATGACTTCATTCTCGAGACCTACGACTGGACCGGCGGTGCGATCAAGAACGACGACGACGCCAGCGATGTGCGTGACGTCGACCTGTCCACCGTGCATTACCTGTCCGGCCCGGTAGGTGTGAAAGGCGCTCAGCCAGGTGACCTGCTGATCGTCGAGCTGCTCGATATCGGCGCCAAGCAGGACATGCTCTGGGGCTTCAACGGCTTCTTCTCGAAGAACAACGGCGGCGGCTTTCTTACCGACCATTTTCCGTCCGCTCAGAAGTCGATCTGGGACTTCGAGGGTATGTTCACCAAGAGTCGGCATATTCCCGGTGTGCGTTTCGCCGGCCTGATCCACCCAGGGCTGATCGGCTGCCTGCCGGATCACAAAATGCTCGCCGACTGGAACAAGCGCGAGCAGGCGCTGATCGACACCAACCCGACCCGCGTACCGCCGCTGGCCAACCCGCCGTTCGCCAGCACCGCACACATGGGCAAGATGAAGGGCGAGGCGCGCGATCTGGCAGCCGCTACCGGCGCACGCACCGTGCCGCCGCGGGAGCATGGCGGCAACTGCGATATCAAGGATCTGTCGCGCGGCTCGAAGATATTCTTCCCGGTTTACGTCGACGGCGCCGGCCTGTCGGTGGGCGACCTGCACTTCAGCCAGGGTGATGGCGAGATCACCTTCTGCGGCGCTATCGAGATGGCCGGCTGGGTGCACATGAAGGTCGAGCTGATCAAGGGTGGCATGGCCAAGTACGGCATCAAGAACCCGATCTTCAAGCCCAGCCCGATCGTGCCCACCTACAACAACTACCTGATCTTCGAGGGTATCTCGGTCGACGACGACGGCAAGCAGCACTACCTGGACGTCAACCTGGCCTACAAGCAGGCCTGCCTCAACGCCATCAACTACCTGACCAAGTTCGGCTACTCGCCGGCCCAGGGCTACTCGCTGCTCGGCTCGGCGCCGGTACAGGGGCATATCAGCGGCGTGGTCGACATCCCCAACGCCTGCGCCACGCTGTGGCTGCCGACCGATATCTTCGAGTTCGACATCAACCCCAGCGCCAGCGGCCCGACCAGGTTCCTCGACGGCAGCATCGACCTGCCCATCGCCTACGACAAGTGAGCGTACCCGCCTGTGGGAGGGGCTTCAGCCGCGACAATCGCCGCTAAAGCGCCTCCCACAATGCGCCGTCGTCCTATCTTCCCCGAGGAGCGCTCCGATGCCCATTTACGAATACGACTGCCCGAGCTGTGGCGATTTCACCGTGCTGCGGCCGATGGCCGAGCGCGACGCCGCCTGCGCCTGCCCGTACTGCGACGCGCCGAGCGAGCGGGTGATCCTCAGTGCCCCGGGTCTGGCCAGCATGGCCGGCAGCCAGCGCCGCGCCCATGAAACCAACGAGCGCAGCGCCCATGCGCCGCAGAGCCTCGAAGAGTACAAGGCCAACCGCAAGCACCCGGCCGGCTGCAGTTGCTGCGGCCCGAGCAAACCGGTGGAGCGGACCAAGGCCAACCCCCACGGACTCAAGGCCAGTCCTTCGGCACGGCCGTGGATGATCAGTCACTGAGGCTGTTTATTGGGTCCCCGCCTGCGCGGGGATGACGTGGGTTTTCACCGTCATTCCCGCGAAGGCGGGAATCCAGTTCGCAGAACGTTCCGTAGGAGCGGCTGGGCGGCATCGCGCTTCAGCCGCGATAACCGGCGACACAGAGAGAATTTCGCGGCTGAAGCCGCTTCCACAAACCGCAGTCAACCGGAGGATATACAGCCATGCGCCACGGCGATATTTCCAGCAGCCCTGATACCGTCGGCGTCGCCGTCGTCAATTACAAGATGCCGCGCCTGCATACCAAGGTCGAGGTGCTCGACAACGCGCGCAAGATCGCCGAAATGATCAAGGGCATGAAGCTCGGCCTGCCCGGCATGGATCTGGTGGTGTTCCCCGAGTACAGCACCATGGGCATCATGTACGACAAGGACGAGATGATGGCCACCGCCGCGACCATCCCCGGTGAGGAAACGGCGATCTTCTCCGCCGCCTGCCGCGAGGCCAAGACCTGGGGCATCTTCTCGCTCACCGGCGAGCGCCACGAAGAGCACCCGCACAAGGCACCGTATAACACTCTCATCCTGATCAACGACCAGGGCGAGATCGTCCAGCGTTACCGCAAATGCATTCCCTGGTGTCCCATCGAGGGCTGGTATCCGGGCGACCGCACTTACGTCTCCGAAGGCCCCAAGGGCATGAAGATCAGCCTGATCATCTGCGACGACGGCAACTACCCGGAAATCTGGCGTGACTGCGCGATGAAGGGTGCCGAGCTGATCGTGCGCTGCCAGGGCTACATGTACCCGGCCAAGGACCAGCAGGTGCTGATGGCCAAGACCATGGCCTGGGCCAACAACTGCTACGTGGCGGTAGCCAACGCCACCGGCTTCGACGGCGTGTACAGCTACTTCGGCCACTCGGCGCTGATCGGCTTCGACGGCCGGACGTTGGGCGAATGCGGTGAAGAGGAAATGGGCATCCAGTACGCTCAGCTGTCGGTGTCGCAGATCCGTGATGCGCGGGCCAACGACCAGTCGCAGAACCATCTGTTCAAGCTGCTGCACCGTGGCTACACCGGCGTCTACAACTCTGGTGATGGCGACAAGGGCGTGGCCGATTGCCCCTTCGAGTTCTACCGCACCTGGGTACTGGATGCGCAGAAGGCTCAGGAGAACGTGGAGAAACTCACCCGCTCGAGCATCGGCGTGGCCGACTGCCCGGTCGGTGAGCTGCCGCATCCGGGCAAGGAACGCGTTGCCGGATGAATACCGTGGGA
Organism: Pseudomonas sp. EggHat1; assembly: GCF_014892995.1. Taxonomy (NCBI): domain Bacteria; kingdom Pseudomonadati; phylum Pseudomonadota; class Gammaproteobacteria; order Pseudomonadales; family Pseudomonadaceae; genus Pseudomonas; species Pseudomonas sp. EggHat1. The sequence continues at coordinate 328,670 of NZ_JACKQK010000001.1, read as the reverse complement.
GGGGCTTTAGCCGCGACTGTCTCTTTCGCGGCTAAAGCCCCTCCCACGTAATTTCAGCAACCCCGTCATCAAATCGAGGCGGTCTATGCCCTTCGCCAACGACCTGATCGACAGCAACCGCGAGCGCCTGGAGGATCAAGGCGTTACTCGGCTGCAATCACGCTTCCTCTTCGAGCCAATGGCAGTCATGGCCCTGCTACGTTCGCGCATCGTCGGCCAGGACGCGGTGCTGGCGCAGGTCGAGGCCATGCTCAAGGTGGTCAAGGCCGATATCGGCGAGCGCGAACGGCCACTGGCGGTCACCCTGTTCATGGGCCCGACCGGTGTCGGCAAGACCGAGATCGTGCGCCTGCTGGCGCAGGCCATCCATGGGCGCGCCGATGCCCTGTGCCGCATCGACATGCACACCCTGGCCCAGGAACACTACGCCGCCGCCCTGACCGGTGCGCCGCCTGGTTACGTCGGCAGCAAGGAGGGCACCACGTTGTTCGATGCAGAGGCCATCGCCGGCAGTTTCGGGCGGCCCGGCATCGTGCTGTTCGACGAGTTGGAGAAGGCCAGCCCCGAAGTGCTGCGTAGCCTGCTCGGCATTCTCGAACATGGCTGTCTGACCCTGACCGCCGGCAGCCGCACCCTGGACTTTCGCAACAGCCTGATCTTCATGACCAGCAACATCGGTGCGCAGCAGGCGCAACGCTACCGCGAGCGTTTCGCCCGTGGCTGGCGGCGTTGGTTGGGGCTGGCGCCGAGAGGTGAGGCCGCATTGCTGGAACAGATGCTGCACGAGCGCTTTGAGCCGGAATGGCTCAATCGTATCGACCGCATTCTGGTGTTTGAACGTGTCGACGAGCAGTGGTTGGATGCTTTGCTGAACATCGAGTTGGACAAGCTCAATCAGCGCCTGGGCCGTCAGGGCCGTGCGCTATACGTCGAACAGAGCGCCCGCGCCTGGCTGTGCCGCGAGCACGATATCCGCTTCGGTGCTCGTGCCTTGGCCCGGCGGCTGCGCACCGAACTTGAGCCGGCAATCGCCGAATGCCTGCTGAATGACCCCGCCACGACCCGACTGCTTTGCACCTGCGAGCACGATAGTTTGCAGGTCAGCGAGTGCTCTTCGTAGGAGCCGGCTTGCCGGCGATCAGGGTTAAGCGTGGTTCAGAAGCTGATCGCCCGCAAGCGGGCTCCTACACGTTTGAGCCTTTAGTGATGCTCGCGCGTTGCGCGGAATTTGACCTCCGGCCAGCGCTCTTCCATCAGGCTGAGGTTGACGCGGGTCGGGGCCAGGTAGGTGAGGTGGCCGCCGCCGTCAACGGCGAGGTTCTCATGGGCCTTGTCCTTGAATTCCTTGAGCTTCTTCTCGTCGCTGCACTCGATCCAGCGGGCCGACCAGACGTTGATCGCCTCGTAGGCGCACTCGACCTTGTATTCCTCCTTCAGACGGCTGGCGACCACGTCGAACTGCAGCACACCGACCGCACCGAGGATGATGTCGTTGTTGCGCTCGGGGAAGAACACCTGGGTGGCGCCTTCCTCGGCCAGCTCCTGCAGGCCCTGGCGCAGCTGCTTGGATTTCAGCGGGTCCTTCAGGCGCACGCGGCGGAACAGTTCCGGGGCGAAGTGTGGGATGCCGGTGAAGCCCAGGTTTTCGCCTTCGGTGAAGGTGTCGCCGATCTGGATGGTGCCGTGGTTGTGCAGGCCGATGATGTCGCCGGCGTAGGCCTCTTCCAGGTGCTCGCGCTCGCTGGAGAAGAAGGTCAGGGCGTCGCCGACGCGCACGTCCTTGCCCAGGCGCGCGTGGCGCATCTTCATACCCTGTGTGTACTTGCCCGAGCAGATGCGCATGAAGGCGATGCGGTCGCGGTGTTTCGGGTCCATGTTCGCCTGGATCTTGAACACGAAGCCGGAGAACTTCTCCTCGGTCGGCTCCACCGTGCGCTCGTTGGCCGCGCGTGGCAGTGGGCGCGGCGCCCAATCGACCACGGCGTCGAGCACATGGTCGACGCCGAAGTTGCCCAACGCGGTGCCGAAGAATACCGGGGTCATGGTGCCTTTGAGGAAGGCTTCAGGTTCGAACTCATGGCAGGCGCCCTGCACCAGTTCCAGCTCTTCGACGAAGCGCTCGTACATGTCGCCGAGGTGGTTGCGAGCTTCGTCGGAATCCAGCTTCTCGATGATCTTGACTGCGGTGCGCTCATGGCCATGACCCGGGGTGTAGACGATGATGTAGTCGCCGGTCAGGTGGTAGACGCCCTTGAAATCCTTGTAGCAGCCGATCGGCCAGGTGATCGGCGCTGCCTTGATGTTGAGCACCGCCTCGATCTCGTCGAGCAGTTCGATGGGGTCGCGGATGTCGCGGTCGAGCTTGTTGATGAAGCTGACGATGGGCGTATCGCGCAGGCGGCACACGTCCATCAGGGCGATGGTACGTGGCTCGACGCCCTTACCGCCGTCGAGCACCATCAGCGCGCTGTCCACCGCCGTCAGGGTGCGGTAGGTGTCTTCGGAGAAGTCTTCGTGGCCGGGTGTGTCGAGCAGGTTGATCATGTGCTCGCGGTAGGGGAACTGCATCACCGAGGTGGTGATGGAGATGCCGCGCTGCTTCTCCATCTCCATCCAGTCGGAAGTGGCATGGCGGTCGGATTTACGCGACTTCACGGTGCCGGCAACCTCGATTGCCTTGCCCATCAGCAGCAGCTTCTCGGTGATGGTGGTCTTACCGGCGTCCGGGTGGGAAATGATGGCGAAGGTGCGGCGCTTGGCGACTTCTGCGGCCTGGGTGGTCATGAATACGTGCCTGGATGGAATCGTTGAGGGTGCCTCAGGTTTTGTACGAAAGGTGCCTGCGCTCGGTGAGGCTGCGTTAAAAACAGCCTCAGAATGCTCATTTACAGCACGTAAACTCCGCTTCTTCGCCTGTTTTTGCCTTGCCTGACCTTCGCTCGACGACCTTTCGTACAGAACCTGGCACCCGTAAAACGCGCGATTATACCGATAACTGCGAGCTCTGGCGGAGAGCGGCTATCGGTTTTCAGATGGGCCGGTAGCTGATGCTGCCGGGCCGCGCCGTAGATGCGTAAATAACGCGTAAATGAATGGTTATGAAAATTATTCCCATATAGAGTGGCCGCCCTTCGCAGTGGGTCAGGGCAAGGGTGGCTCCGTCGTGTTCAAGAAAATCATCTTCCAGTTGCACTGGTTCTTTGGCATCAGCGCCGGCCTGGTGCTGGCCGTCATGGGCATCACCGGTGCTCTCTATAGCTTCGAGGGCGAGATAACCCGGGCGCTCAACGCCGAGCGCTGGCAGATCGAGCCCAGCGCACAGGGGCATCTCCCGCCCGGCGAGCTGGCGGCGAAGATCGAGGCCGCTACCGCTGATCGCGTCACCGGGTTGTGGGTCGATAGTCGCCATGACGGACCTGGCACCGCTTTTCTTGTACCTCCGCCGGGCGAGCGGCGTGGGCCGCGCATCGTGTTCGACCCCTACACTGGTGAAGTCCTGGCCGAGCCCGTTGGCCAGGACTTCTTCCACCTGATGCTGATGCTGCACCGCTTCCTGTCCATGGGCGAAGTGGGCAAGCAGATCACCGCTGCCAGTACGATTGCGCTGATGTTCTTCTGCCTGTCAGGCCTGTACCTGCGCTGGCCGCGCAAGGCCTTGAGCTGGCGCACCTGGCTGACTCTGGACTGGAGGAAGAAAGGTCGCAGCTTCAACTGGGACCTGCACGCCGTTGCGGGCACCTGGGCACTGCTGTTCTACCTCTGCGCCGGGCTCACCGGTCTCTACTGGTCCTATGACTGGTACCGCGAAGGGCTGACGCGCATGCTTTCCGATACCCCGGCCGAGCAACGCGGCGAGCGTGGCCGTGGCGGCCGCCAGGCGCCCAGCGGCCCCGCGCCGGAAGTCGACTACGATGCCGTGTGGCAGAGCATCCAGCAGACTGCCGGGCCCAAGATGGTTGCCTGGAACCTGCGCCTGCCGCCGGTGGCCGGGCAGCCGGCGACGGTTTTCTACATGCTCGATGGCGCCGAGCATGTGCGTGCCTTCAACCAGTTCCAGATCGATCCGAAAAGCGGCGAAGTCAGCCGTCATGAACGCTACGCCGACAAGAGCTTCAAGGCGCAGCTGCTGGCCAGCATCTACGCGCTGCACGTCGGCGAGTACTTCGGCATGCCGGGGCGCATTCTGATGATGCTGGCCACCGGGGCCATGCCGCTGTTCTTCATTACCGGTTGGCTGCTGTATCTGGATCGCCGGCGCAAGAAGCGCGCGGCGCTGGCGGCACGCTCTGCGTTGAAGGGCGACGATGCCGGCGATGGTTGGCTGGTCGGCTTCGCCAGCCAGAGCGGCTTCGCCGAGCAGTTGGCCTGGCAGAGCGCCGGGCAGTTGCAGGCCGCCGGCATTGCGGTGCGGGTCGAGCCGCTGTCGCGCGTCGATGCCGACAGCCTGCGTCAGGCGCAGAAGGCGCTGTTCGTGGTCAGCACCTTTGGCGACGGCGAGGCGCCGGATGCCGCGCAGGGCTTCGAGCGCAAGGTGCTGGGCGGCTCGCTGCCACTCGAACAACTGAGTTATGCCGTGCTGGCGCTCGGTGACCGGCAGTATCAGCACTTCTGCGGCTTTGCCCGGCGTATCAACGACTGGCTGGGCTTGCAGGGCGCGCAGCGGCTGTTCGACAGCATCGAAGTCGATGGCGCTGACCCGGCCGCGCTGCAGCGCTGGCAACAGCAGTTGAGCGAGCTGACCGGCGCCGCGCCGATTCGCTTCGAACAACTGCCCTGGCAGAACTGGACGCTGGCCGAACGGCGCCTGCTCAACCCGTGCAGCCAGGGGGCACCGGTGTTCTTCATTGGCCTGACGCCGCCGGCGCAGAGCACCTGGCAGGCCGGCGATATCCTGGAAATTCGCCCACGGCATGCGCTTGCGCGGGTGCAGGCCTGGCTGCAGCACTCCGGTTTCGACGGCCTTGAGCCGGTGACGCTCGATGGGCAGACGACAAGGCTGGGTGAAGCCCTGGCCGAACGCCAGTTGCCGGACAGCTTCGCTCATCTGGTTGGCCTGCATGCCCAGGCGCTGGTCGATGCACTGGTGCCGCTGGGTACGCGTGAATACTCCATCGCCTCGGTGGCGGCCGATGGTGTGCTGCAGTTGATCGTGCGCCAGGCGGTGCAGGCTGATGGCAGTCTCGGCCTGGGGTCTGGCTGGTTGACCGAGTACCTGCCCGAAGGGGGGCAGCTACTGGCGCGGGTGCGGCGCAACAGCGGCTTCCACCTGCCGGACGACAATCGCCCGCTGGTGCTGATCGGCAATGGCACCGGCCTGGCCGGACTGCGTTCGCTGCTGCGGGCACGTGCGCTGGCGGGGCAGGGGCGCAACTGGCTGCTGTTCGGCGAGCGCAACCGCGCCTGCGATTTCTTTTGTGGTGACGAGCTGCAGACGGCGCTGGCCGCAGGCGAGCTGCAGCATCTGGATCTGGTGTTCTCCCGCGATCAGGCGCACAAGCGCTACGTGCAGGATCTGTTGCGCGAGCAACACGAGCGCCTGCGTGCCTGGCTGGACGAAGGGGCTGCCCTTTACATATGCGGCAGCCTGCAGGGCATGGCCGGCGGTGTGGATGCGGCGTTGCGCGACCTGCTCGGCGACGAGGCCGTGCAGGCGCTGATCGAGGAAGGTCGCTATCGTCGTGACGTGTATTGACCCGAGCAAGACGCGCCATGTGGACCAGGGTTGCCGAAGTGGTTTTTATATATGAGAATCATTCGCTTTAATCGCCCTGAGTGACCCACATGACCGCCAGCCTGGCTCGCATCCTGATCGTCGAGGACGATCGCACCCTGGCCGCCCAGCTCGGCGAGCTGCTGCGCGGTCAGGGTTACGCCACCAGCGCCTGTCATCTGGGCGAGTCTGGCCTGGAGACGGCGCTGCGTGAGTCGCCGGATCTGCTGTTGCTCGACGTGATGCTGCCGGACGTCAATGGCTTTTCCGTGCTGCGGCGCCTGCGCGAGCAACAGCAGACTCCGGTGATCATGCTCACCGCATGCGGGGCTGAGGAGGAGCGCATTCGCGGCCTGCGCCATGGTGCCGACGATTACCTGCCCAAGCCTTTCAACATCACCGAACTGCAATTGCGCATCGACGCCGTGTTGCGCCGCACGCGCCCGCAGGAGAGTGCGCGCGGCGGCCAGGCGCAACAGTTGCAGGTCGACGAACTGCAACTGGACCGCCACGCCCAGCAGGCGCGGGTCGCAGGCTGCGACCTGGCGCTGACGCCACTGCAGTTCCGCCTGCTCTGGTTGCTGGTCAGCCATCGCGGTGAGGCGCTGAGCAAACCCTACCTGTACCGCATGGCGCTGGAGCGCGAGTACAGCCAGTACGACCGCAGCCTGGACATGCACGTCAGCCGTATCCGTCGCCGTCTGGGCGAGGCCGGCCTGGGCGCCGACCGGCTGCAGACCCTGCACGGCCGTGGTTACGCCTTCACATGAACCGGCGCCTGTTCTGGAAGCTGTGCCTGGTCATCGGCCTGGGCAGCGTGCTGCTGTTCTGGATCATCGCCCGCGTCGCCTGGCAGACCGAGGAGCGCATGAGCTTCATCGATGCCGAGCACCAGCGCACCCTGCGCCACTACGGCGAGCAGGCCGAGGCGATGTACCGCGCTGGCGATCATGAAGCGCTGGCGCGCTGGCTCACTACCCTGCAGCAGCAGGAGCAGACCTGGGCGGCAGTGGTCGAGTCCGAGGTGCGACCGTTGGCCGGCAGCGTGCTCAACGAGCGCTTCTACGAGGGCTTCGGCCTGGGCCGCGACGTGAGCTGGAAAATTCACCTGTACTTCCAGGAAAACCCCATCATGGATCTGCCGTTCGCCGACGGCCGGACCCATTTCCTGATCATCCTGCCGCAGCGCATGCGCCCCGGCCTCAACTGGCATTACGCCAAGCTGTTGCTGCAACTGGTGGTGCCACTGGTGTTGATGCTGATCGTCTGCCTGGTGCTCTACCGCCACCTGATGCAGCCGCTCGGTCGCCTGGAACAGGCCACCCGGCAGTTCAGCGATGGCCGCCTGGACGTGCGCGTGCGCTCGCTGCTGGGCTCGCGCAATGACGAGCTGGCGCGCCTGGCGGAGACCTTCGACGCCATGGCCGCGCGCACCGGGCAACTGATCATCGATCAGCGTCAGCGCCTGGCGGACATGTCCCACGAGCTGCGCACGCCGCTGACACGCATCGAGATGGCGGTGAGCCTGGCCGAGCAAGGCAGCGACCGGGTCGGCCTGCTCGAACGCATCCGCGAGGACTGCGCCGGCATGCGTCGCCTGGTCGAGGACGCCCTGACCCTGAGCTGGCTGGAAAACGAACGACCCGAGCTGCGCGACGAGAGCCTGGACCTGTCCGAGCTGCTCGACAGCATCCTCGACGATGCTCGCTTCGAGTACCCGGACCGGCAGATTCTCTGCCAGATGCCTGACAGCGCGCCGCTGCATGGCAGCAGCAATCGGGCGTTGGGCCAGGCCATCGAGAACGTGGTGCGCAATGCGCTGGACCACACCCCGGCGGGCGGCCAGATCGAGGTCAGCCTGGCCGAGGAGGATGGCGCCTGGCTGCTGCGGGTCGCCGATCAGGGCCCGGGCGTTGCCGAGCAATGGCTGGAGCGCATCTTCCAGCCGTTCTTTCGCGGCGGCAGCGAGCGCGCCGGTTTCGGCCTCGGCCTGGCGTTGGCACAGCGCCAGGTCAGCGCCACTGGTGGCAGCATTCGGGCGAGCAATCGCGCCGGTGGCGGTTTGCTCATGGACATCCGCCTGCCGCGCACGGCGGTGTAACAGTTGTAAAAGTGGTTCCCTGCCTGGGTGCTTGTGATGAGAATTCGCAAATGCGAAATATTCACATCTTTCCTGGGGAGGATCGATCATGCCGCACTGCCCTTATCGCCTGAGTCTGCTCGGCGCCATAACCTTTGCCAGCCTGCTCGCCGCGCAGGCGCACGGCGCCGATGCCGCGCTGGAGTTGCAGGCGCAGGAGATCACCGCCGCCGCCATCGACCGCAACGAGAGCGTCGAGGCCGAGCAACTGCAGCGTTACCAGGCCAGCGACCTGCAGGAAGTGTTCGAGTCCAATCCCGAGGTGTCCGTGGCCGGCGGCCCCGGCGTGGCGCAAAAGCTCTACCTGCGCGGCCTGGAGGACACCCTGCTGAACATCAGCATCGACGGCGCCAGCCAGCCGGGGCAGACCTTCCACCATACGGGCCGCATCGGCATCGAGCCGGAGCTGCTCAAGCGCGCCGAAGTTCAGGCCGGCACCGGCGATGCGACTGCCGGGCCGGGCGCGCTGGGCGGCGCGATCCGCTTCGTCACCAAGGACCCGGACGACCTGCTGCGCGATGGCGAGCAGCTCGGTGCGCTGCTCAAGACCGGCTACTTCAGCAATGGCGAGGGCTACAAGAGCAGCGCCAGTGTGTTCGGCCGTTTCAACGAGAACTGGTCGGCGCTGGCCATGACCACCTATCAGGATCAGAACGACTTTGAAGACGGCAACAACGACGACGTGCTGGGTACGGCGGCACGGCAGAAGCTCGGCTTCGCCAAGCTGGTGGGCAAGCTGACTGAGGAGCAGACCCTGCGCCTGAGCTACGAGAAGCGCATTGATGAAGGCGAGCGCAGCCAGCGCCCGCAGTGGATCCCGAGCAGCTTCAATCGCCTGTATCCGCTGAGCACCGAACGCGAGACCTGGACGCTCAACTACGCCTGGCAGCCCGTGAACAACGACCTGCTGGATGTCGAGCTGACCACCTATCACACCACCAACGAGCTGGAGCAGGACGGCCGCTTCGGTCTGTACTTCGGCGATACCCGCAGCACGGGGTTCGACCTGCGCAACACCAGCCGTATCGGCGCGCATCAGCTGACCTATGGCGTCGACTACCGTGATGATCGCACCACCCTTGGTCCAGAGGGTGACCGCGAGCTGGATCACGAAGACGGCGAAGTGCTCGGTGTCTACCTGCAGGACCGCTACCAGATCACCTCGCGCCTGCAGCTCGACGCCGGCCTGCGCTACGACCGCTACAAGCTCGACGACCGCGACAAGCAGACCTTCATCGAGGAAGGCATCAGCCCCAACCTGGGGTTGCGCTACCAGCTGACGCCCGAACTGGCTGTTTTCGCCGGCCAGGCGCGGGCGCTGCGCGGGCCGCAGGTGCGTGATGCCTTCAAGCTCGATGTGTCTGGCAACGACCCGGACCTGAAAGCCGAGAAGGCGCGTACCGACGAAGTCGGCTTCGACTACCGCGACGGTGGTTGGGAGCTGAGCGGCAAGGCCTACGTCACACGGATCAAGGATGCCATCGCCGACCCCATCGGCCGGCCCAATCTGTATGAGAACGTCGGTGATCTGAAGAGCAAGGGTGTGCTGCTCAGCACCGCCTACCACTGGCAGCAGCTCAGCCTGGGGCTGAGCTACCACCGCAATGAGGCGCGTCTGGATGGCGAGCGTCTCAACGTCTACGAATACAACGGTCTGGGCACCAGCCTCGGCGACACCTGGACCGCCTTTGCCGACTACCGTGCCAGCGACAATCTCAACCTCGGCTGGCAGGGGCGCTTCGTGCGCGGCATCGACACCCTGCACACCGGCGTCGGCGATGTCTCCAAGCCAGGCTACGGCGTGCACGACCTGTATGCCGAATGGCAGGCCGTGCCTGAGAGCCTGACGGTGACCCTGACGCTGAAGAACCTGCTGGACAAGCAGTACCTGGATCACGCCAGCAACGAGGACTTCGAGCACATTCCGGACTACGAGGGTATCCGTGGCTCCTACGAGCCAGGTCGTGAACTGCGTCTGGGTCTGGCATGGCGAATCTGATGGGACGAGCAATCGTTGCAGTGATGCTGGGGTTGGCGTTGCTGGCCCCGGTACAGGCGCAGGTGCTGATCGATCTGGCCGGGCGTGAGGTCCAGGTGCCCGAGCGCGTCGAGCGCATCGTGTTGGGCGAGGGCCGTCTGTTGCCGGTGCTGGCCATTCTTGAAGGCGAGCAGTTGCTGGAGCGCCTGGTGGGCATGCCTGCCGATCTGGCGCTGGTCGATCCGGGCAGCGCGCGGCAATACCAGCAGGCCTTTCCCGAGTTGGCCAAGGTGCCGCGCATTGGCCAGGGCGCGGCCGATACTTTCAGCCTGGAGCAGGTACTGACGCTGCGCCCTGATCTGGCCATTTTCAGCCTGTCTGGGCATGGCCCGGACAGCACGCAGGGACGGCTGATCGAGCAGCTGCAGCGCGCCGGAGTGGCGGTGCTGTTCGTTGATTTCCGCGAGCAGCCATTGTTGAACACGCCGCGCAGCATGACCCTGCTCGGCCAGGCGCTGGGTCGTGAGGTGCGTGCCGCAGCCTTCAACGCGGCGCATGCCGAGGCGCTGGCTGCGGTGCGTGAACGCTTGCCACAAGGCGCCGCGCCCAAGGTGTTCCTGCACAGCCGCGCTGGCCTTGGCGAGGGCTGCTGCGAAAGCATGGCGCGCGGCATGTTCGCCGATCTATTGGCCGAGGCCGGCGGCGACAATATCGCCCGCGAGCGTCTGCCCGGCCATGCCGGCACCCTCAGTCTGGAGCTGCTGCTCAGCCAGCCGCCCGAACTGTACATCGCCAGCGCCGTGGGCTCGGCCGACAGCCTGGCTGACGACGCGCCCTATATCGCCCTGGGGCCGGGCGTGACGGCGGATGCGGCGCAGGCCTCGCTCAGGCACCTGCTCGGACGCGGCGGCCTGCAGCATCTGGGTGCCGTACGCGAGGGCAGGGCGCATGCCATCTGGCATGGCTTCTACAACAGCCCGTTCAACGTGGTGGCGGTGCAGGTGTTCGCCAAGTGGCTGTATCCCGAAGCCTTTGTCGATCTCGATCCGCAGAGCACCCTGGAACACTTCTACCGTGAGTTCCAGCCGGTGACGCTGGAAGGCCAGTACTGGATCAGCTCGTGAGTGCGCAGCAGGCGTTGCGCATCGGTTACCGGCGAACCTTGTTGCGGCGCTGGGCTTGCCTGGGCGTGCTGGCGGCGTTGCTGCTGGCCAGTTTCATCGCCGATCTGGCCACCGGCCCGGCTGGCCTGAGCTGGTGGGATGTGGCGCGTGGCTTGTTGCAGCCGCAGCATCTGGACGCCGCGCAGGCGGTGATCATTTTAGAAATTCGCGTGCCCTACGCGCTGATGGCGCTGGTGGTGGGCGCCAGCCTGGGCCTGGCTGGCGCGGAGATGCAGACGGCGTTGAACAACCCCCTGGCCAGCCCCTTCACGCTTGGCGTCGGCGCGGCGGCGACGCTCGGTGCTGCGCTGGTGATCCTGCTGCGGCCCAACCTGGCCGGGCTCAGCGCCGACCTGCTGTTGCCGCTGGCGGCTTTCGTCTGCGCTTTCATTTCCTGCCTACTGCTGCTTCTGGTAGCACGGGTGCTGGGGGAGGCGCTGCACACCCTGGTGCTGTTCGGTATCGCCCTGTTGTTCGGGCTCAATGCGCTGGTCGGGCTGCTGCAGTTTCTCGCCGATGCCGATGCGCTGCAGCAGATCGTGTTCTGGACCCTCGGCAGCCTGGCGCGTGCCGATCTGCAGCGTGTGGGGTTGGTGACTGCGGTGCTTGCCGTGTGCCTGACGCTGGCGCTGCGTCAGGCCTGGGCGATGACCAGCCTGCGCGGCGGTGAGGAACAGGCGCGTAGCCTGGGCATTCGCGTCGGCCGCCTGCGCACTTTCGTGCTGTTGCGGGTCAGCCTGCTGACCGGCGTGGCCACGGCCTTCGTCGGCGAGGTCGGCTTTATCGGCCTGGTCGGGCCGCATGTGGCGCGCCTGTTGCTGGGCGAGGATCACCGCTTCTATCTGCCCGGTAGTGCGCTGGCCGGTGCCTTGCTGTTGTCGCTGGCATCCCTGGCCAGCCGTGCGCTGCTGCCCGGGGTGATCCTGCCGGTGGGGCTGGTCACTGCCGTGATCGGCGTGCCGCTGTTCATTGGTTTGATCCTGGCGCGGGGGCGCAGCTTATGAGCCTGCAGATCGAGGGGCTGGGGCTGAGCTATGGCGCGCGCAGCATCTTGCAGGATCTGAGCCTGCCTGCCATGGAAGCCGGCAGCCTGGTTGGCCTGCTCGGCCCGAACGGCGTCGGCAAATCGTCGCTGTTGCGCGCCATTGCCGGTTTGCAGGCGTGCCAGGGAAAGGCGCGGTTGGGTAATTCGACGCTGAGCGGTGTGCCGCCCTGGCGTCAGCAGGTGCAGGTGGCCTACCTGCCGCAACAATTGCCACAGGCGGTGTCGCTGTTGGCGTATGAGAGTTTGCTGGCGGCGGCGCGGGCGCGTTGTCCGCAGCTTGCTTCGCACGAGCTGACTGCGCGGGTGGAGTCAATCCTGCAGCGCCTGGGCATCGAGCATCTGGCCTTGCAGCGCATGGATCGCCTGTCCGGCGGGCAGCGGCAACTGCTTGGCCTGGCGCAGGCGCTGGTCGGCGAGCCGCAACTGTTGTTGCTTGACGAGCCCACCAGCGCGCTCGATCTGCACTGGCAACTGCGCGTGCTCGACTGCGTCGCCGAGCGTTGCCGCACGGAGCGCACCATCGCTCTGGTGGCTTGCCATGACCTCAACCTGGCGCTGCGGTTCTGCAGTCACCTGCTGTTGCTGGCGCCGGACGGGGCTTACCGTTTCGGCGCTCCCGCCGAGGTGCTGGATGCGCAATGGCTGCGCCGCGCCTACGCCATCGAAGCACGTATCGAACACTGCTCGCTCGGCCAGCCGCTGGTGCTGGCCGATAGTCCTCTGCTCAAGGAAGTCTCACCTCATGCCCAATAGCCATAGCCGTTTTCCCAGCAGCCAGGCGCCGCGCCTGCTTGGGCGCCTGTGCAAGCATTTTTCGCACAAGATCGAGGCGCGCTGGAGCGAGCGCGAAGGCCAGCTGCGTTTCTCCATTGGCGAGTGCATGCTGCAGGCCGATGAACAGACGTTGCAGCTGACCTGCACAGCACCGAGTGCGGCCGAACTGGATGAGTTGCAGGAGGTCATCCGGCGCCATTTGCAGGGCTTCGCCCAGGTGGACGAACTGGTGCTGCAATGGCACTGAAACACAGCTGCGCCAAACTGGCTGAAAGCCCCGCCTGTTCAGCATTTCAGGACGTTTTGTGTGATATCCGGAACGAGATGAAATTAGGGGTAATTTCCGGTTGATCTGAGGGGCGCATGGTCTTAAAGTCCGCGCCCGAACGTCCATGCTGGAAACGATCCATCCGGCTCAAGTACTGACGACGAGAGGTTGCCGGCCGGCGAATGGTCGGTACCGGTGATGCTCGGCGACATGCCTTGGGAAGTAGGCGAACCAAAGTGGGGAAACTGTCAGACGTTCAGGCCAGCGTTTAGCGCGGCCAGCCCCGACACGTAGCGGAACCTGTAAGCGGTTCTGCTGCCCGAATCAATGTGTTCCCGGTTTTGCCATTGGAGTCCCCAGCATGTCGATCAAGGTCGAAGACTATTACGCACCCGCCACTTTCCAGCGCATGAAGGCGTTCGCCGATCAACACGAAACCCCGTTCGTGGTGATCGACCGACAGATCATCGCCGATGCCTACGATCAACTGGGCAACTGCTTCCCGTTCGCCAAGATCTACTACGCGGTCAAGGCCAACCCGGCCACCGAGATCATCGAGCTGCTGCGCGACAAGGGCTCGAGCTTCGACATCGCCTCGATCTACGAGCTGGACAAGGTCATGGCCACCGGCGTCGGCCCGGAGCGCATCAGCTACGGCAACACCATCAAGAAGTCCCGTGATATCCGTTACTTCTTCGACAAGGGTGTGCGCCTGTTCGCCACCGACTCCGAAGCCGACCTGCGCAACATCGCCAAGGCTGCGCCGGGTTCGAAGATTTACGTGCGCATCCTCACCGAAGGCTCCACCAGCGCCGACTGGCCGCTCTCGCGCAAATTCGGCTGCCAGCCGGACATGGCCCTGGACCTGTTGATCCTGGCCAAGCAACTGGGCCTGGTGCCCTACGGCATCTCCTTCCACGTCGGCAGCCAGCAGCGTGATATCGACGTCTGGGACGCCGCCATCGCCAAGGTCAAGGTGATCTTCGAGCGTCTGAAGGAAGAAGACGGCATCACTCTGCAGATGATCAACATGGGCGGCGGCTTCCCGGCCAACTACATCCAGCGCACCAATGACCTGGAAACCTACGCCGAGGAAATCACCCGCTTCCTCAAGGAAGACTTCGGCGACGAACTGCCGGAAATCATCCTCGAGCCGGGCCGCTCTCTGATCGCCAACGCCGGCGTACTGGTTTCCGAGGTGGTGCTGGTGGCACGCAAGTCGCGTACTGCGGTCGAGCGCTGGGTCTATGCCGACGTGGGCAAGTTCAGCGGCCTGATCGAAACCATGGACGAAGCCATCAAGTTCCCGATCTGGACCGAGAAGAAGGGCGAGATGGAAGAGGTGGTGATTGCCGGGCCGACCTGCGACAGCGCCGACATCATGTACGAGAACTACAAGTACGGCCTGCCGCTCAACCTGGCCAGCGGCGACCGCCTGTACTGGCTGTCCACTGGTGCCTACACCACCAGCTACAGCGCCGTGGAGTTCAATGGCTTCCCGCCGCTGAAGTCCTACTACCTGTAAGGCGCTGCAAACCTTAGGTTGCTACCGTAGCCTGGAGGCCATGCCGTGTAGGGTTCGCCATGCGCACCGCACTGATAGTGCTGGTGCGCGCAGCGCACCCTACGGGTGATAGGCCGGCGATGCTGCGTGATGAACGCCCACCTCGTGTGGGCGTTTTCATTTCTGCCCAGAGTCTCTCACCTGCGCTGAATCACCAACCTGGAGCGCTCCATTTGATACGGAGAAAAGGCACTGACATTTTTGTTACAAAAGAGGCTCATGTAAATCATTCGTAAAGATTGATTAAGATTGAATCTCAAATACTATCGCGCGCAGTTTCCATCTGGAGTGACTCTCGTGAGCGATAAACACAACAAGCGTGCACCTTTCCCCCAGCGTCGTCTGCTGGCCTCGGCCGTCAGCCTGGCCCTGCTATCCGGTTTCGCCGTGGCCCAGGAGTCGGCAGTCGAACTGGGCGACGTAACCGTTCAGGGGCAGCAGGACAAGGGCTTCAAGGTCGACAAGGCATCCTCGCCGAAACAGACCGCTGCACTGCTCGATACACCGCAGACGGTCAACGTCATTCCGGAAACCCTGTTCCGTCAGCAGAACGCTCGCACCCTGACCGATGTACTGCGCAATACCCCCGGCATCAGCTTCGAGGCGGGTGAAAACGGTTTCGCCACCGGCACCAACAACTTCAGCCTGCGTGGTTTCAACACCAGCGGCAGCCTGTTCATCGACGGTGCGCGTGACAACGGCAGCTACACCCGCGACGTGTTCAACGTCGAGCAGGTCGAGGTGTTCAAAGGGCCGGCAGCCGACAACGGCCGCGGTGGCGCCGGTGGTTACGTCAACCAGGTGACCAAGACGCCGACCCTGGAAAGCTTCATCGCCGGCGGCGCCAGCTTCGGCTTCGACCAATACGACTCCGAGCCGCGCCGCCGTGCCACGCTCGACACCAACCAGATCATCAACGACAGCAGCGCTTTCCGTCTCAACCTGCTGGTCGAGGACAGCGGCGTCGCGGGCCGTGAGCACGCCGAGAAGAACAGCTGGGGTATCGCCCCGTCGGCGGCCTTCGGTCTGGGCACCGACACTCGCGCTATCGTCGCTTACGAGCACGTCGAGATGAACGACCGCCCGGATCTGGGCGTGGCCGGTGTGACCCTGCGTGACCAGCTCAAGGGTGCCAACACCCCGCTAGATTCCTCGGTGTGGTCGGCCGATCGCGACAAGTACTTCGGTCTCAAGTCCGACTTCGACGACACCACCAGCGATGCGCTGATGTTCCGCCTCGAACATGATTTGTCCACTGGCGTCACCATCAGCAACCAGACGCGTCTGGCCCGCGTTGACCGCCAGGCGCGTTACACCCACGTACTGGATGACGACAACAACGCCAATGCTGCGCTGGTCAACGTACAGCGCCAGCAGTATGACCGCGTCAACACGTCGCTGAGCAACCTGACCAACCTGTCCACTCAGTTCGATACCGCCGGGTTGCGCCACAACCTGTCGGCTGGGCTCGAACTGAGCCGCGAGAAGTCCGAATCATTGGGTTATCAATCGCAGACGCTGCCGGGACTGGTAAACGTATTCGACCCGGACTGGGAACGCAGCGTGCCGGCCGCTCTGGCCCCGCGTGATCGCACCAAGGTCGACGTCGATACCGCCGCGCTCTATGTCTACGACACCATCGAGATCAACCCGCAGTGGCAGTTGACCGGTGGTCTGCGCCTGGAGCAGTACCAGGCGAGCATCAGCAACAAACGTCTGGATGGCAGTGCCGCACCGGGTGATGATTTCGACGACACCGAACTGAGCCTCGGCGGCAAGCTGGGCGTGGTCTACAAGCCACTGCCGAACGGCAGTGTCTACGCGGCCTACGGTGTGTCTACCCAGCCGCCGGGTTCCTACCTGTCCAACTCGGATATCTCCCGTAGCGACCAGGGGTTGCCGGCGCTGATCAAGGGCGCCGATCCGGTGCGTGCGCACAGCTACGAGATTGGCACCAAGTGGGACTTCTTCGACAGCCGTCTGTCGACCACCGCTGCGCTGTTCTACACCGAGAAAAAGAAGGTCGCGATTACCGGTCTGGATGTCGGGCAAACAGGCGCCGCTACGCTCAAGGGCTATGGCGAGCAGGTGGTCAAAGGCCTGGAGCTGGGCGCCAGTGGCAAGATCACCGACAACTGGGATGTCTTCGGCGGCATCGTGTTCATGGACAGCGAGCGCAAGCACAGCGCCTATCTGGATGACGTGCGTCGTCGTGCCAATAGTGGCGACTACGGCAGTGAGCTGCGCACCGATGGTGATGAACTGGCCTTCACGCCCAAGGTCTCCGGCAACCTGTGGACGACCTACCGCCTGCCCGTCGGCCTGACCCTGGGCCTGGGCGCCCAGCACGTCGGTTCGTCCTACCTGGGGCGTCCGGATGACGTCGAGCGTATTGTCGCCAATGGTCGCTACGGGCGTGTCCCGAGCTACACCACCTTCGCCGCGATGGCCAGCTATGAGGTCAATGCCAATGTGGACGTGCGCCTGAACATCGACAACCTCACCAATGAGGAATACGTCAGCTCGGCCAACTGGCAGGGTCGCCGTGCATTGCTGGGTGATCCGCGTACCTTCACCCTGAGCACCAACTTCCACTTCTAAGCACGTTTGAGTGGTACAACGCCCCGATTGCAGCGCAGTCGGGGCGTTTTCATTTTGGTGGCGACAGCAGATCGGGCTTCTGTCCGAGTGCTGCAGCCCTTTAGAATCATTCGCAACGGCGATTGGCCCTGGAGAACCCCGAACATGATGCTGAGCATTCCCGACGTGCTGAATGCCGAACAGCTGCAGCAGTGCCGCACCGCGCTCGCCGGCGGCAACTGGCAGGATGGCCGGCTGACGGCTGGGCACCAGGCGGTGAACGTCAAGGCCAACCAGCAGCTCGCTCAGGATGATCCGCTGACGCAGCAGCTGGGCGATTTCATCCTGGCCTGCCTGGCCCAGCATCCGCGTTTCATGGCTGCCGCGTTGCCGCTGAAAGTGGTGCCGCCGCGTTTCAATCGTTACGCCGAGGGCGGCACCTACGGCGACCATATCGACAATGCGGTATTCAGCGTGCCGGGCACGCCGCATCGTATTCGTGCCGACCTGTCGGCCACCCTGTTCTTCAGCGAGCCGGACGAGTACGACGGCGGTGAACTGGTGGTGCAGGACCAGCGCATCAAACTGCCGGCCGGCCATCTGGTCCTCTATTCCAGCGGCAGCCTGCATCGGGTCGAACCGGTGACCCGCGGCGCGCGTCTGGCCTCGTTCTTCTGGGTGCAGAGCCTGGTGCGCCAGGACGAGCAGCGCAACGTGCTGCTGGAACTCGATGACAGCATCCAGGCGCTGCGCCAGCAGGTGCCAGACAGCCCAGAGCTAGTGCGCTTGACCGGGATTTACCACAACCTGCTGCGGCAATGGACGCAGACCTGAGCGCTCGATCCATCACCCTGATCCCACGCACCGACCCGCCGAGTAACAGCATGCCATTGCCCACGCTGCAGCAGATTCCCCAGACCATCGCCGCTGTCGTCGACTACGAGCCCTATGCCCGCGAACGTATGAGCGAGCAGGCCTGGGCCTACCTGGCCGGCGGCGCGGCGGATGAGCTGACCCTGGCGGACAACCGGGCGGCGTTCGAGCGCCTGCGTCTGCGTAGCCGAGTGCTGCAAGACCTGAGCGGTGGCAATACGCGGCTGCGTCTGTTCGGCCAGGATTTCGCCCACCCGATCTTTCTTGCGCCGGTGGCGTACCAGAAGCTTGCCCATCCCGACGGCGAATTGGCCAGCGTACTCGCGGCAGCTGCACTGGGCGCGGGCATGGTGGTCAGTACCCAGGCCAGTGTCGAGCTGGAAGCGATCGCGGCGCAGGCGCAAGCGCCGCTGTGGTTCCAGCTGTATATCCAGCCTGATCGCGAGTTCACTGCGGCCTTGATCCGCCGTGCAGAAAGCGCCGGCTACC
Organism: Pseudomonas sp. EggHat1; assembly: GCF_014892995.1. Classification (NCBI taxonomy): domain Bacteria; kingdom Pseudomonadati; phylum Pseudomonadota; class Gammaproteobacteria; order Pseudomonadales; family Pseudomonadaceae; genus Pseudomonas; species Pseudomonas sp. EggHat1. The sequence goes on along the minus strand of NZ_JACKQK010000001.1, from coordinate 310,086 downwards.
AGGCGCTGGTGCTGACGGTGGATGCCCCGGTCAACGGCGTGCGCAATCGCGAGCAGCGCGCCGGCTTCGCCCTGCCGGCGGGTGTCGAGGCGGTCAATCTACGTGGGATGCGACCCTTGCAGGCGCAGGCCGATTCGCAGAACAGCAGCCTGCTCCTGGGCGGCCCGTTGCTGGCCGCGGCGCCGACCTGGGCCGACCTCACCTGGCTGCGCGAGCAGACGCGTTTGCCGATTCTGCTCAAGGGCATCATGAGCGGCGTCGATGCCGAACAGGCGCTGGCGGCGGGCGTGGATGGCCTGATCGTCTCCAACCATGGCGGACGTACGCTGGACGGCCTGCCGGCTACCATCGACGTGCTGCCCGAAATCGCCGCTGCTGTGCAGGGCAGGGTGCCGCTATTGCTCGACGGAGGCATTCGCCGTGGCAGCGATATCCTCAAGGCGCTGGCGTTGGGTGCGGACGCCGTGCTGGTTGGCAGGCCCTACGTCTTTGGCTTGGCAGCGGCCGGTGCGGTCGGGGTAGCGCACGTGCTGCAGCTGCTGCGCGCGGAGCTGGAGGTGGCCATGGCCCTGACCGGTTGCGCCGACCTGGCCAGCATCGGGCCGGATGTGATCTGGCGTCCTGCCACTCGCTAGACGGACATTCTTTGGCAGATGGCTTCTATGGCCAATGTTCGCGCCATGTCGAGTTGGCTACGGCTTACTACTCGATGATCTGCCGCTGATGACTGCAGTGGTGTGGCTTCACACCTGAAGGGTCGGCAATTGCTAGAAAGCAGAACGCCAGCCTCAGGGCTAATGCTGATCAGATAAGTTCTTTACCACCCCCTCCTACTTGCAGCAGAGGGGGCGTTTTTCGTAGGAGCCAGCTTGCTGGCGATGCTTTTTATGGCGTATCACCGGCAAGCCGGCACCTACAAAGATCGAGTGCAACGGCTTAACTGACTGGCATTAGCTCCAGAGCTGGCGTTTTGCGTTGTGGGGTGACAGTCAGAATTCGACTACTGCCGACAGCCAAAGGCGACGACCTTCTTCCATCACGCCAGTGGTGGACTGGGTGCTCTGGATGTAGTCCGTACCGTAGGCCGTGCCATTGGCTGCACCACTGTTGGCGTAAGTGGTATAGGCCTTGCCTTTGACGAAGTCCTTGTCGAGCAGGTTGTAGATTGCCGCGTTGAGCGTCACGTTTTCCGAGGCTTTGAACGAGCCACCCAGATGGAACAGGGTGTAGGCCTTGGTGTTCTTGCCCAGGGTGTCGTAGATCGACTGGTTGGTGGAGTAGCTGCCATTGGCGTTGGCCAGATTTTCGTACTTCGAGGTAAAGCGAGCACGCTCACCACGGTACTCGCTCTTCAGCCAAAGGTTGAGGCGATCAGTGGTCTGCCAGGCGAGCTTGGCATTGGCCAGGTGCTCAGGAGTATTGGTCAGCGGTTCGCCTTTGTTGTCGCCGCTTTTCTGTTCGCTGTCGGTGTAGGTGTAGTTGCCTGAAAGTGTCCAGGCCGGAGCGAAGTTCCAGCTCGCGGCGAGTTCCAGGCCCTGGGTCACGGCTTCGTCGATGTTGATCTGCTGGGCGCAGGTACCACCGGTGTTGCCAGCGCACAGCGGGTCGGTAACCGGGTCACCGGTGGCGATCTTGTCCTTGAATTTGTTGTGGAACAGGGTGGCGTTGGCATTGAAACCGGCCAGGCTGTCGAAGTACACGCCGAATTCGGTGCTGGTGGTGGTTTCGGGTTCCAGGTCCGGGTTGCCGATGGTGATAATGGTGCCCTGGCCGGTGACGCCGTTGATGCCGCTGTGCAGATCATTCAGATCCGGCGTGCGATAGCCACGGCTGACACCACCCTTGAGCGTCCAGTTGTCGGTTGTATTCCATACCAGATAAGCGCGCGGGCTGACGTGGCCGCCGAAGGCTTCGTGGTCGTCATAGCGAGCGCCCAGTGTCAGTGCCAAATCATCGCGCAGGCGCCATTCATCCTCGGCGAAGAGTGCCCAGGTTTTCTGCTCGAAATCGTCCAGGGCGATGCCGTCGGTCATTTCGGCTTTCCACCACTGACCGCCGAGCGTCGCAACGTGTGATTCGCCAATTGGCGCTACGAGTTTGGTGTCGAAAACCAGATTGGTGGTTTCCAGATCTCGATCGTCACCGATGAGTGTGCCCGGGATTCCGGAGCTGTTGCCGATCACATTACCCGGAATGGTGCGGCCGATGGTTTCGGTACGGTTGTGCATCAGGCTGGAATCCAGAGTGCCGAAGCCCAATCGTGCGCTGTGGGTCAGGGCAATCTGCTCACGCTCGAAGCGTAATTCGTCGGCATAGCCGTTGGCGGTGGTGGCGCTGGCAGTGCAGTCGCGGTTCAAACCATCCAGGCTGCCGAGCTGGCACTCGTCGTTGTTGTACTTCTGGCGGCTGCGCTCGATGTCCAGGCCGAAGTCGTGATTCTCATGCGGGGTGAGAGTCAGGCGTGCGCCCAGATTGTTGGTCCCGCCATCGACTGGAGATGGGCCGCGCTTGCTGACTTCAACGCCATTGCCGTAGCTCAGATCGGACTCTTCACGATTGAACAGGCTGCCTCGTACCTGCAGGCCGAGCAGGTCGTCTACCAGCGGGCCACTGGCATAGATGCTGGTGCTGCGGGTATCGCCGAAATCGCGATTCTCCTGATAGGTGTAATCCTGGGTCAAAGAGCCGGTCCACTCCTTGCCGACTTTACGGGTGATGATGTTGATCACCCCGCCCATGGCATCGGAACCATAAAGGGTCGACATGGGCCCACGAATCACTTCGATACGTTCGATGGCGGACAGCGGCGGCATGAAGCTGGTGGACGTCTCATTGAAACCGTTAGGGGTGACGTTGCCGGCTGCGTTCTGTCGGCGGCCATCGATCAGGATCAGGGTGTATTGGCTGGGCATGCCACGGATGCTGATGTTCAGCCCGCCAGTTTTTCCGGTGCCCTGGCCGATGTCGATACCCTCGACGTCACCCAGTGCCTGTGCAAGGTTGTTGTAGCGCTTCTGTTGCAACTCCTCGCGGCTGATCACGCTGATGCTGGCGGGGGCTTCGGTGATCTTCTGTTCGAAGCCGGAAGCACTGACGACCACATCGCCCAGGGCGATAGGCTCGTTGGCCTGGGCGCCGAAACTGGCGGCCAAGGCAATGGCGCTGGCCAAGGCGGTGCGGGAATTGAGGGCGGACATCGATCTACTCCTGGCAGTAAGAGGGTGCAGTCGGAACGGTTGCAGACGGCCGGGATGATAGTGATTTGCATATAAGGTTCAATTGCGGATGATACCGACGGACAGGGCATCCGGCTGGAGAGGCCGTAATGATTGGCCTGCAGGCAGATGTAAATTTTGTAAATGCGATTAATTCTCGAGTGTGGCGCGTGCTTTACGCATGCGTTCCTGGCGCTCTAAGCTGCCGGCATGAACCGTATTCTCCTGAACTGCGACATGGGCGAGGGCTTTGGCGCCTGGCGCATGGGCGACGACGCGCTGGCCATGCCGCTGATCGATCAGGCCAATCTGGCGTGCGGCTTCCATGCCGGCGATCCGCTGATCATGGCGCGTAGCGTCGAGCTTGCCTTGGCGCATGACGTGAGCATTGGCGCGCATCCTTCCTATCCGGATCTGCAAGGCTTCGGTCGACGTCATCTGCAGTGCTCGCCGGAAGAGGTCCGCGCACTGGTGTTGTATCAGGTCGGGGCACTGGATGCCTTTTGCCGAGCAGGCGGCTGTCAGCTGGCTTACGTCAAACCGCATGGCGCGCTTTACAACGATCTGGTTCGTGATGACGCGCTGATGACGGCGGTGCTCGATGCCTGCGCCAGCTACCGCAAGGGCTTACCGTTGATGGTGCTGGCACTGGCTGACAATGATCGGGAGCTACGTTTGGCCGACGAGGCCGATGTGCCGCTGATGTTCGAGGCGTTCGCCGACCGCGCCTATCTGTCAGATGGGCAACTGGCGCCACGCCGGCTCAGCGGCGCGGTGCACCATGATCCCGAGCGAATCCTGGACCAGGCGTTGGCTATCGCCAGCGGCGATTCTTTCGCCGATATCGATGGCAAACCGCTGCGGCTGCGGGCCGATAGCCTGTGCGTGCATGGCGACAATCCTGAGTCGCTGGCGGTGTTGCGCCGCTTGCGCGCTCGGCTGGATGCGCTGTGAGGGATCAGTTGGGTTGCCAGTCCAGGGTCAGCTCTTCCTGCCAGGCAAAACGCTCGAAGTGGCTGCCGACGACGCCCTCCAGGCGTTGCAGATCTTCACTGCTGGCGCTTTCAACCCGCAGGCGCAAGCCCTGGTTTTCTGCCTTCAAGGTCGCGAGACCGGCGTCAAACTCGATGCGGCCCTGCTGCTCGTCGAAGCTGACTGGAATCTTGTGTGCGAAGTGCTTGCACAGACGGCTGATGTAGCGCGCCGGGGTATCGGTCGTGACGAACGCGCTGCTGCTGAAGGGGGTCATGCAAAATCCTCTTGGGCTGTGTATTTCCGGTGGTTACAGTGTTGCGACAGTGCGGTGCGGCTCAGTACGCCAGGGTAAAGCGTTGACGAACGTGCTGCGGCTGCTCGACTTCGTCCAGCATTGCTACGGCCAGGTCGGCCACCGAGATGCTGCCCAGTTCATCGCCGTTCATCAGCAACTCGTCACGGCCCAGGCGGAACTTGCCGGTGCGTGGCCCCGGAACGAGCAGGGCGGCTGGCGAGAGAAAGGTCCACTCCAGCTCCGGCTCTTCACGCAGCATGTTCAGTGCCCGGCGTGCACCTTCGGCGCTTTCCTTGTACTCGGCAGGAAAGTTCGGGGTGTCGATCAGTTGCACGCCGGGGGCGATGTACAGACTGCCGGCACCGCCGACCATCAGCAGGCGTTTGACACCGGCCTGCTTGCTCGCCGCGATGATCGAGCGGCTACCGGCGATGAACTGCTCACGGATGTCTGTCACGCCCCAGCCAGGGTTGAAGGCGCTGATCACCGCGTCGTGGCCGTGTAACTGTTTGACCAGCTCTGCGCTGTCGTGGACGTCCGCCTGAACGGCGGTGAGTTGCGGGTGTGCGTTCAGCTTTTGCGGGTGGCGTACCAGCGCGGTGACCTGATGACCACGGCCAAGTGCCTCTTGCAGCAATGGCGTGCCGGTATAACCAGTGGCACCAATCAGTGCGATTTTCATTGAGGTAATCTCGAAGAGTGACGGTGGACACATGATCACTGCTGGATAAACACCGAAAAAAGTGGCCTGATGAACTTGGATAATTAAGCAGGGCTTTATAATGGAGCAGCTCAAACGCATGGCGCTTTTCGCCATGGTGGTGGAGCGGGGATCGATGGTGGCGGCTGCCGGAGCCATGGGCATGACGGCATCGGCAGTCAGCCAGCAGATTCGCCGGCTGGAGGAAGCCACTGGCGTCACGCTGCTGCACCGCACCACCCGCAAGCTGACCCTGACCGAGGCGGGGGCACAGTTCTATGAAAGCTGCCGACAGATAGTCGAACTGGCTGAGCAAGCCGCGCAGCGCCTGGCCGAACAGCGCGATGCGCCGGTGGGCGAGTTGCGTGTTGCCGCTCCGGTCGGGTTTTCCGGGCCGCTGCTGAGCGAAGCGCTGGCGCCGCTGCTCAGCGCTCATCCGGGGTTGAGCCTGAGCCTGTTCTTTCACGATGAGCCGATCGACCTGATCGAGTCGCGTATCGATCTCGCCATCCGTGTCGGCCGCCAGGAGGACTCCAGCCTGGTGGCCCGTTACGTGACCGATTGGCGCATGATCTTGTGTGCCGCTCCGGCCTACCTGGCTCGCGCCGGTTTACCAGTCGAGCCGGCGCAATTGCTCAAGCTCGACTGGATCGGCCTGCATCTGGAGCGCAGCCAGCACCTGACCTTGCATGGCCCTGGTGGAATGCAGCAGCGGCTGCGGCTGGAGATGCGCATCAGCTGCAACAACATCCTTGCCTCGCGTCAGTTCACCCTGGCGGGTATGGGCGTGTCGTTGCAGCCGGAGCCGGAAGTCCGTGAACTGCTGGCTCGCGGCGAGCTGTTGCCATTGCTGCCGGATTGGCATCTCGAACCTATCGGTCTGCATATCGTCACGCCACGGCGCGATGCTCAACCGGCCAAAGTGCGCTATGCCATCGAGACGCTCAGGCGTCATCTGGTCAGTGCCTGAGCAGTGGGAGTCGGCATCTGCCCCGTGCTGTGAGAGGATGGCCCCTGAACGTCTCGCCCCTGGCCAAAAAGGACCCGTGATCCACACCGATGAAGACGCCCAAACGTATTGAACCCCTGGTCGAAGATGGCCTGGTGGACGAGGTGCTGCGACCGCTTATGAGCGGTAAGGAAGCAGCGGTTTATGTGGTGCGCTGTGGCGAGGAGCTGCGCTGCGCCAAGGTCTACAAGGAAGCCAACAAACGCAGTTTTCGCCAGGCTTCCGAGTATCAGGAGGGGCGCAAGGTACGTGGCAGCCGTCAGGCGCGGGCCATGGCCAAAGGCAGCAAGTACGGTCGCAAGGAACAGGAACAGTCCTGGCAGAACGCCGAAGTGGCGGCCCTCTTTCATCTGGCCAGTGCCGGGGTGAGGGTGCCCAAACCCTACGACTTTCTTGACGGCGTGCTGCTGATGGAGCTGGTCACCGATGGTGAGGGCGACGTGGCGCCACGACTCAACGACGTCGATCTGCACCCGGACGATGCCCGTGAATTTCACGCCTTCATGATCCAGGAAATCGTCAAGATGCTTTGCGCCGGCCTGGTGCATGGCGACCTGTCGGAATTCAACGTGCTGCTTGGCCCCGAAGGCCCGGTGATCATCGATCTGCCGCAGGCCGTGGACGCCGCCGCCAACAACCACGCCTTCAGCATGCTCGAGCGTGACGTGCGCAACATGTCCGAATACTTCGGCCAGTTCGCCCCCGAGCTGAAATACACCAAGTATGCCAAGGAAATGTGGGCGCTCTACGAGGCAGGCAAGCTGCAGCCCGATACGGCGCTGACCGGTGAGTTCGCCGAGCCTGAGGACGCGGCCGATATCGATGCAGTGATGCGTGAGATCAAGGCAGCGTTGGCCGAGGAGGCGAGGAAGCAGGCGCTGCTCAACGCCGAAGACGAGCCCAAGGACGCCGAACCGATCCCGCCCTGGATGCGCTGAGGCAATGTTCGAGGCGCAATCTGCTGCGAGTGTAGGAGCCGGCTTGCTGGCGATGGTGTGTACGCTTAGCAATCGCCCGCAAGCGGGCTCCTACAGAACCGTAGCCCGGATGAAATCCGGGGCGTTTTCGCAGCCTCCCCCGGATTGCATCCGGGCTACGAAGCGCCTTCGTTCCGATGCGAGCATTTCGCAGCGTCGCAGCCCACGCCTTGTTCGATCCCCTTCAATATCGGGCAGTCCGGTCGGTCGTTACCCTGGCAACTGTTCGCCAGCTCCAACAGCGTATCGCGCAGCGCACTCATCTCGGTGATCTTGCGTTCCAACTCCGCGATATGTTCTTCGGCCAGCGCCTTCACATCGGCACTGGCGCGCTGCTTGTCCTGCCACAGGGCTAGCAGCTTTCCAACCTCCTCCAGAGAAAAGCCCAGATCCCGCGCACGCTTGATGAACGCCAGGCGGTGCAGGTCGGCCGTGCCGTACTGCCGATAGCCACTCTCCGAGCGCCCGGCATGGGGCAGCAGGTCGATGGACTCGTAGTAACGAATCATCTTGGCGCTGAGGCCGGTGTGCTTGGCGGCTTGGCCGATGTTCATCGCACTTGATCTCCCTTCGGCTTCCATCGATTGAGCAGCAGCGCGTTGCTTACCACGCTGACGCTGGACAGCGCCATGGCGGCGCCGGCGAACATCGGGTTGAGCAGGCCGGCCGCAGCCAGGGGAATGCCGATCAGGTTGTAGATGAAGGCCCAGAACAGGTTCTGACGGATCTTGTCGTAGGTGCGCCGGCTGATCTCCAGCGCGGCTGGCACCAAGCGCGGGTCGCCGCGCATCAGGGTGATGCCGGCGGCATGCATGGCTGCATCGGTGCCACCGCCCATGGCGATGCCGACGTCCGCTGCAGCCAGCGCTGGCGCGTCGTTGATACCGTCGCCAACCATGGCCACGGTGCCGTGCTCGCGCAGTTCACCAATCAGTCGCGCCTTGTCCGCCGGCAATACCTGGGCGTGTGGTTCGTCGATGCCCAGAACGCTGGCCACCGCCGCCACGCTGCCCTGGTTATCGCCGCTGATCAGGTGGCTGGTGATGCCCTGTTCGCGCAGTTCGGTGATAGCGTCGGCGGCGCCTTCCTTGAGTTGATCACCGAAGGCCAGCAGGCCGAGCAGGCGGGGCGTGCTGCCGGTTTCGATCAGCCAGGACAGCGTACGGCCTTCGGTTTCCCAGCTTTGCGCCGATGTGCCCAGCGCGCCGGCCTGTAACTGGTTTTCCTCCAGCAGGCGGCTGCTGCCCAGTTGCAGGCTGCGCCCCTCGACATCACCGGCGATGCCGCGCCCTGCCAGCGCCCGGCTGTCGCTCAGTGCCGGCAGGGCGATGTGCTGCTCTGCGCAGCGCTGCAGCACGGCCTTGGCCAGCGGGTGTTCGCTGCCCTGTTGCAGAGCGCCGGCCAGGCGCAGCAGTTCTTCCTCGCCGGCTTCGCCCAGGCCGATATGGACGATGCGCGGCTTGCCTTCGGTGAGGGTGCCGGTCTTGTCGAAGGCGATGTGCTGCACGGCGTGCGCCACCTCCAGTGCTTCGGCGTCCTTGATCAGGATTCCGTGGCGCGCGGCGACGCCGGTGCCGGCCATGATCGCGGTCGGCGTGGCCAGACCCAGCGCGCAGGGGCAGGCAATCACCAGCACGGCGACGGCGTTGAGCAGGGCGTTTTCCAGCGATGCGCCAAACGTCAGCCAGCCCAGCAGCGTGGCCAGGGCGATCAGCAGTACCGAAGGGACGAATACCTGGCTGACCTTGTCCACCAGCTTCTGAATCGGCGCCTTGGCAGCCTGGGCGTCTTCCACCAGACGGATGATCCGTGACAGCACCGTTTCGGCACCGAGGGCAGTGGTTTCCAGCAGCAGGCGACCTTCACCGTTGATGGCACCGGCCGTCACCTTGTCGCCCGGCTGCTTGGCCACCGGCAGGCTTTCACCGCTGATCAGCGCTTCGTCCGCATGGCTGTTACCTTCCAGTACCTGGCCGTCGACCGGGAAGCGTTCGCCGGGCTTGACCAGAATCCGGTCGCCCAGCACCAGTGCGTCGATGCCGACGCGCTCTTCACGTCCATCGATCAGGCGCACCGCGTGATCCGGGCGCAATGCCTGCAAGGCGCGAATGGCACCGGCGGTCTGGCGCTTGGCGCGACTCTCCAGGTATTTGCCGAGCAGGATCAGGCTGATGATCACCGCCGAGGCCTCGAAGTACAGGTGCGGCATCTGCCCGGCTGGCGTCACGGCCCACTGGTACAGGCTCAGGCCGTAACCGGCGCTGGTGCCGATGGCCACCAGTTGATCCATGTTGCCGGCACGGGCTTTCAGCGCCTGCCAGGCGGCGCGGTAAAAACGCGCACCGAAGATGAACTGCACGGGCGTGGCGAGCAGGAACTGCGTCCAGGCCGGCAGCATCCAGTGCAGACCGAAGGGTTCGACCAGCATCGGCAATACCAGTGGCAGGGTCAGGACGATGGCCGCCAGCAAGGTCAGGCGTTCCCGCTGCAAGCGGCGTTGTGCCTGATCCGCAGCCGGACGCTCGTCCAACAGGCTGGCCTTGTATCCAGCGGCGGCTACGGCTTTCAACGCCTGCTGCGGATCGAAGCCTGCGAGCACCTGCAGGCGCACCTTCTCGTCGGCGAGGTTGACGGCGACCAGGCTGACACCCTCGAGCTTGCCCAGGGCGCGCTCGATGCGGCCGACGCAACTGGCGCAGGTCATGCCTTCGATGCTCAGCTCCAGAGGCTGGCTGGGCACTGCATAGCCAGCGCCCTCGATGGTGGTGATCAGCTGCGGCAGGCTATCGGCAGGTGCCTCGATGCGCGCCTGCTCGCTGGCCAGGTTGACGCTGACGCTGCTTACCTGCGGCAGCTTGCGCAACGCGCGCTCGACACGGCCGGCGCAACTGGCGCAGGTCATGCCCTGGATGGGCAGGTCGAAGGTGGACATGGTTTGGCTCCCTGTAACGTCGTGGCTACAGGATCAACCTTGCCCCCATGGCAAGGTCAAGTCTTCAGTTCAGCATCGGCGCGGCATGCAGTCGCAGGCCATCGCTGCCCATGGCGATGCGGTAGCGGCGCACTTCGCCGGCCTGCAGTTCCAGCGATTGGCCTGCGAGCTGGTTGATACCGTCCTGACAGGGGCCGGTACCGGTCAGGCCAAGGCGCAGTGAGACGCGGCCAGGCGGCAGGTTGAAAGACACCGATTGGCCCTGATGCAGGCGTGCGGCCATCTGATCATGCACATACAGGGCGACCTCGCAGGTGGTGGCCACCTCAAGGCGTTCGCGCGAGACGATCAACACCGCGTAGCCTTCGCCCTGACTTGTCGAGGGCAGCGGTGCCAGTGGTTCTGCCTGAGCCAGAGGCGCCATCAGCAGGGCAAGGGCGGAGCAGAGCAGGCGCATGGCGAGGGTCCTCATGCAGAAACCGGGGCGGGTGACATGAAGCAAGGGCTTGACCTTGCCATCGTGGCAAGGTCGAGACTACACCCGTCAACCACCGATTCAAGGAGTCAGTCATGCAGCAATTCAAGGTTAGCGGAATGTCGTGCGGTCACTGCGTGCGGGCCGTCACCCAGGCGATCCAGGCGCTGGAGCAGACGGCCAGGGTCGAGGTCGATCTGGCTGCGGGTCTGGTGCGGGTCGAGGCAGGCCTGGATGCAGCACAGATACAGACAGCGATTCGCGACGAGGGCTACGAGGTTGCGCCCGCGTAGAACTCGGGTCGGCTAGGGATGTTCTGAAAAAGCCACTTATCGTCACTCCCGCGAAGGCGGGAGCCCAGAAAGTTCGCGGGTCCTGGATTCCCGCCTACGCGGGAATGACGGCTTCTTCAGAGTTTCCCTAGGGCCACTGTCGCATCAGGCCGCGAAAGCAGCTGTCGATCATCGCCGGGGTATCGGTCTGGGCATCGAACAGGTTGGGATCGCGCAGCCAGTCACTGAACAGGCCGACGAGCAGCGCGTGCAGCGTGCGCGAGGCCAGGCGCGGGGTGATGCCCGGTTGCAGGTACGGTTGTACGGTCGACAGGGCGAACTGTTGTTCGCACAGGTCAATGAACTGATTGACGAAGGTCTCGTGACGCTCCTCGGCCTCGCGCAGCTCCTCGGTGAACTCGCAGCGGCGCAGCAGCACGGTGAGGATGCGCCGGCGCTGTTCGTCGAGCACCAGATTGGCCATGGCTTCTATGCACAGATCGCGCAGCAACTGCAGCGATGACAGGCCATCGACCGCCGCCAGTTGTTGGGCCAGTGGCTCCAGCGGCAGGCGAACCTGGTTGAGCATCTCGTGGAACAGGTGCGCCTTGTTCTGGAAGTGCCAATAAACCGCACCGCGCGTAACCCCGGCATGTCTGGCGATATGTTCGAGGCTGGTATGGGCGACCCCTCGCTCGAGGAACAACTGTTCCGCAGCAGCGAGGATGGCGCAGCGGGTTTTCTCCGCATCTTCTTTGGTTCTACGCATGGCGATCCGGTTAATTGGAACTAGGCTCAGATTGTGCCGAGTTTACCGATTTTGCCCCGCCTGCTGGTGGCGGGCTTGGTTGTCCTGCTTCTGTCCCGTGTCTAGCCAAGGAGAGGAATGCCTCATGCCCTTCGTTCGTCTGGTCGGTATCTGCCTGCCCTTCAGCCTGGTCCTGCTGGCCGCGAGCGTCCAGGCCGCCGATGCGCCACCGACAGCGGTGACGGTCGAGCAGGTCAAGGCCGGCGAACTGCCCATCGTGCTCGAGTATCCGGCGCGAACCGCCGGTTACCGCGAGGTGCAGGTCCGGGCCCAGGTCGGCGGCATCCTGCAGGAACGCACCTATCAAGAGGGTAGTCGGGTGCAGAAGGATCAGGTGCTGTTTCGTATCGATCCTCGCCCCTACGAGGCTGCTCTGGCCCGTGCCAAGGGTGCCCTGGCGCAGGAGCAGGCGCGTTTTCGGCAGACTGATCGTGACCTCAAGCGCATCCGTGAGCTGCAGAAAAAAGGCTTCGCCAGTGAGAGCGAGCTGGACAATGCCGTCTCCAATTTCGAGCAGAGCAAAGCCAATATCGAGGCGGCCCAGGCCGAGGTGCAGTCGCGTCAGATCGATCTCGACTACACCACGGTCAAGGCGCCTATCACCGGCATCACCAGCAAGGAAAGCGTCTCCGAAGGCAGTCTGATCGTCGCTGGCGATCCCAGTGCCAGCCTGCTGACGCAGATCACCCAGCTCGACCCGATCTTCGTCAACTTCGCCTACCCGGACGCCGAGGCCGAGCGCCTGCGCCGCGAGCTGTCCGAAGGCACTCTGGTACCGCCGGCCAGCGGCAAGCTCAGCGTGGAAGTGCATTTCGGTGACGGCTCGGTCTATCCGACTGAGGGCGAGGTGGACTTCACCGACAGCCTGATCGACCGCGGCACCGGCACCGTCAGCGCCCGTGGCGTGGTGCCGAACCCCGAGCAGAAACTGTTGCCCGGGCAGTTCGTGCGGGTGCAGGTCATGGGGCTGACCCGCCCCAACGCCATCACCGTACCGGAGCGCGCTGTCGCTCAGGGGCCGCGTGGCACCTTCGTCTACGTGGTGGACGAACAGAGCGTCGCGCGCATGCGTCAGGTCACCACGGGCGATACGGCCGGCGGACGCTGGGTGATTCTGGCCGGCGTCAGCGATGGTGAGCGGGTGATAGTCGACGGCCTGGCCAAGGTGCGACCGGACAGCCCGGTGCAGGTCGAGGAGGCGAAGGCAGCCACGCCAGCCAGCCCGGCGCAGGAGTAACGGCCATGATCTCGCGCTTCTTCATCGATCGTCCGGTATTCGCCACCGTCATCTCCATCGTCATCGTGCTCGCCGGTCTGGCTGCGATGCGCGCGTTGCCCATTGCCCAGTACCCGGAAATCCTGCCGCCGCAGGTGTCGGTCAGCGCCTCTTACCCTGGTGCCAGTTCGCAGGTCATCGCCGAAACCGTGGCGGCGCCGCTGGAACAGCAGATAAATGGCGTCGAGAACATGATCTACCAGCTGTCCAACTCCTCCAGCAGCGGGGCGATGAGCCTGACGGTGTACTTCGAGGTTGGCACCGACCCGGACCAGGCCACCATCAACGTCAACAACAAGGTACAGGCGGCACTGGCCAAGCTGCCGGAAGAGGTGCGCCGCCAGGGCGTGAAGGTGGAGAAGAAGTCTTCCGACATTCTCCAGGTGATCACCCTCTACTCGCCGGATGATTCGCGTGACCCGATCTTCATCAGCAACTACGCGCTGATCAACGTCATCGACGAGCTCAAGCGCCTCAAGGGCGTTGGCGATGCCAGCCAGTTCGGCTCCAAGGACTATTCCATGCGCATCTGGCTGCGCCCGGACAAGCTGGCGCAGTACAACCTCACGCCCACTGATGTGGTGAACGCCATCCGCGAGCAGAACTCGCAGTTCGCTGCCGGCAGCTTCGGCCAGCAGCCGCTGAAGGAGCCGCAGGACTTCACTTATACGGTCACCACGCAAGGGCGTTTCACCGACCCGAAGGAGTTCGAGAGCGTCATCCTGCGCACTGACGACACCGGTGCCAGCCTGTTGCTCAAGGACGTGGCGCGGGTCGAGCTGGGTGCGCAGGATTACTCGCTGGTCACCACCCTCAATGGCCAGCAGAACGCCGCCTTCGGTATCTATCTGCAGCCCGGCGCCAATGCTCTGGATACCGCCGAGGCGGTCGAGCGCACCATGCAGCGTCTGGCCAAGCGCTTCCCCGAAGGCATCGCCTACAAGATTCCCTACGACACTACCAAGTTCGTCCAGGTCTCGATCACAGAGGTGATCCACACCTTCTTCGAAGCGCTGGTGCTGGTGGTGCTGGTGGTGTTCGTGTTCCTGCAGAATTGGCGTGCCACGCTGATTCCGGTGTTGGCCATTCCGGTGTCGCTGGTTGGCACCTTCGCCGGCATGTACATGCTGGGCTTCTCCATCAACCTGCTGACGCTGTTCGGCATGGTGCTGGCCATTGGCATCGTGGTGGATGACGCCATCGTGGTGATCGAGAACGTCGAACGGGTAATGCGAACCGAAAACCTGAACGCGCGCGAGGCCTCGATCAAGGCAATGGAGGAGGTGACCGGGCCGATCATCGCGATCGTCCTGGTGCTCTGCGCGGTGTTCGTGCCGGTGGGTTTTCTCGGCGGCCTGGCGGGACAGATGTACAAGCAGTTCGCGATCACCATCGCGGTGTCGGTGGTGATTTCCGGCATCGTCGCCCTGACCCTTTCTCCCGCGCTCTGCGCGCTGCTGCTCAAACCCGGCCACCACGAACCGGCAGCGCCGTTTCGCGCCTTCAACCGCTTCTTCGACAAGGCCACCGAGGGCTACGGCGCCGGGGTGCGCTTCTTCCTCAAGCGTTCGCTGGTCGGCCTGCTGCTGTTCGGCGGGATGATCGCGCTGGTCATGCTGCTGTTCTCGCGGGTGCCCGGCTCGCTGGTGCCCGATGAGGATCAGGGCTATGTGATCAACGCCTACTACCTGCCGCCAGCCGCTTCGCTCAATCGCACCGAGGCTTTGAGTGGTGCGGTGAGCCAGCAGCTGATGGAGCATCCGGCGGTGCAGGATGTGGTGACGTTCGCCGGTTTCGACGTGCTCACCTTCGGTGTGCGCAGCAACGCCGGGGTGTCCTTCGTGCCGCTCAAGGACTGGAGCGAACGTACTACGCCCGAGCTCGATGCGCGCAACCTGACGCGCGAGTTCATGGGCATGGGCGCCGCGCAGAAGGATGGCCTGGTGTTGTCGTTCAACCCACCGCCGATCACCGGCATGAGTACCACCGGCGGCTTCGAGTCCTTCATTCAGGATCGCTCCGGCGGCAGCGTCGAGCAGCTCGGCGAGAAGGTCCAGGCCTTCGTCGAGGCCGCCAGCAAACGGCCGGAGCTGGCCGGTATCCAGAGCACCTTCAGCGCCAACGTGCCGCAGTATTACATCGACCTGGATCGCACCAAGACGCGCGCCCTTGGCGTCAGCGTCAGCGATGTGTTCACCGCCATGCAGGCCACCTTCGGCAGTTACTACGTCAACGACTTCACCCTCTACGGGCGTACCTGGCAGGTCAGCCTGCAGTCAGAGTCGGAGTTCCGCCGCAAGCCGGAAGATCTTGGCCAGGTCTACGTACGCTCCAGCAGCGGCGATCTGGTGCCGCTGTCGACCCTGCTGAGGGTGCGGCGCATCCTCGGGCCGGACTCCTATGACCGTTTCAACGTCTATCCCTCGGCCAAGGTGCTCGGCGGCCCGGCGCCGGGCTACAGCTCCGGGCAGGCGCTGGCGGCGATGCAGGAAGTGGCCGATGAGGTGTTGGGCGAGAACTACAGCCTGGGCTGGATCGGCTCGGCCTATCAGGAGCTGGCGACTCAGGGCTCGGGAACCCAGGCCTTCGTCTTCGGCCTGATTCTGGTATTCCTCATTCTCGCTGCGCAGTACGAGCGCTGGACGCTGCCGTTGGCGGTGGTTACCGCTGTGCCGTTCGCGGTCTTCGGGGCGATTCTCGCGGTGTGGCTGCGCGGTATTCAGAATGACGTGTACTTCCAGGTCGGCCTGGTCACCCTGATCGGTCTGGCGGCGAAGAACGCCATTCTCATCGTCGAGTTCGCCGTGCTGCTGCGCGCCGAAGGCAAGAGCATCTTCGACTCGGCACTGGAGGCGGCCAAGCTGCGTTTCCGCCCCATCGTGATGACCTCGCTGGCGTTCATTCTCGGCTGCGTGCCTCTGGCCATCAGCTCCGGCGCTGGCTCGGCCAGTCGTCATTCCATCGGTACCGGGGTGATCGGCGGCATGCTCGCGGCCACGCTGTTGGCCACTTTCCTCATCCCGATGTTCTACCTGCTGGTGGAGTCGGCGGCGCAACGGGTGAGCCAGCGCGGCAAGGCCAGGGAATAACAGGCGCTGCATCGATGAGCGCGAATCGTCGTTCGGCGATCCGCGCTTTCATCTGCGGCCTGGTCGGTGAGATGATTAGCCGGCTAACAATTCTCCGGACTATTCATGAACCTGCGAACCCTGCTGATCCTGGGCGCGCTGAGCGCCTTCGGCCCCTTGGCCATCGATTTCTACCTGCCGAGCTTCCCCACCCTGGCGCAGCAGTTCGGCACCGATGTCGAACATATTCAGCTGTCGCTGGCGGCCTATTTCGTCGGGATCGCCATCGGCCAGCTGTTCTACGGGCCATTGGCGGATCGCTTCGGTCGCCGTGTGCCGCTGCTGGTCGGGGTGGCGTTGTTCACCGTAGCGTCGCTGGCCTGTGCCCTGGCGACGAACCTGGAATGGCTGGTGACGGCGCGCTTCGTCCAGGCCCTCGGCGGCTGCGCCGGGATGGTGATCACCCGCGCGGTAGTGCGCGACCTGTGCGATCCGCTGGCTTCGGCCAAGGTGTTCTCGCAACTGGTGCTGGTGATGGGCCTGGCGCCGATTCTCGCGCCCCTGGGGGGCGGGCTGCTGCTCAATACGCTGGGCTGGCCGTGGATCTTCCACAGCCTGGCGATCTTTGCCGGGCTGTGCCTGCTGGCCGTGCTGCTGTGGTTGCCGGAGACGCGCCCGCAGCATCTGCAACCGGCGCCGCTGAGTGGTGCCTTTGGCCAGTACCGAGCGTTGCTGGGCAATGCGCCGTTCATGGGCTACAGCCTGGCCGGCGGTGTGGCGATGGCCGGTATGTTCGCCTACATCGCCGGCTCGCCCTTCGTGTTCATCGAACTGTACGGTGTGCCGGCCGAACACTACGGCTGGCTGTTTGGCAGCAACGCGGCAGGCTTCGTGATCATGGCGCAGGTCAATGCGCGTCTGGTGCTGCGCGGCGGTCCGGCGCTGTGGCTGCGACGCATGGTGCTGGTGTACCTGGCCAGTGGCTTGTGCCTGCTGGCGTTGGCGCTGTGGCAACCGGCCGAGTTGTGGCCGCTGCTGATTCCGCTGTTCATCTGCGTGGCCAGCCTCGGCTGTGTGCTGCCCAACGCCACGGCTTGCGCCATGGCCGGGCAGGGCCGTCATGCCGGCAGCGCATCCGGGTTGCTGGGCAGCATGCAGTTCAGCGTGGCGGCCAGCGCTTCGGCGTTGGTGGCCTTCCTGCACGATGGTTCGGCCATGCCCATGGCGCTGGTGATCGCCCTGTGCGGCGCTGGCGCCTGCGGCTTCGCCTGGTGGAACAAGCGTTTCGTGGTCTGATCCGGTGCGTTACAGGCGCGCCGCCTTGAAGGTGTCGCAACGTCCCGGCTGACCGCTCTCGAAACCGGCGCTGAACCAGCGCACGCGCTGCTGCGAGGTGCCATGGGTGAAAGCATCCGGCACCACCTGACCGCGCGACTGCTTCTGCAGGCGGTCATCACCGATGGCGCTGGCTGCGTTCAGTGCTTCTTCCAGGTCGCCGGCCTCCAGCCAGGCATGCCGGCGTTGCGCGTGATGCGCCCAGACCCCGGCCAGGCAGTCGGCCTGCAGTTCCTGACGCACCAGCAGACCGCCGTCGCCCTCGACGCGTTCGCCACGCTGGCGCGCCGCATTGACCTTGGCCGAGACGCCGAGCAGCGTCTGTACGTGATGGCCGACTTCATGGGCGATCACGTAGGCCTGGGCGAAATCGCCGGCTGCAGAGAAGCGTTGCTCCATCTCGCGGAAAAACGCCATGTCCAGATACACACGCTGATCACCTGGGCAGTAGAAGGGACCGACTGCCGAGCTGGCGAAACCACAGGCGGAATTGACGCCGTCGGAGAACAGCACCAGTTGTGGATCGCGATATTGCTGGCCAGCCTGCTGGAACAGCTCGCGCCAGGTGTCTTCGGTATCGCCGAGAATGGCGCGGACGAACTCGCTCTGCTCGTCGTTTGCCGGTGGTGCGCTCTGCGTCTGGGCGACCTGTGGCTGGGTGGCCTGGCCTGCAATCTGACCGAGAATCTGCAGCGGGTCCTGGCCCATCAGCAGGCCGACGATGACGATCACCGCCACACCGCCGAGGCTCAGGCCGCCGCCGAGTCGCCTGCCGGAACGGCCGCGCGCATCCACCACGTTGTCACTACGTCTACCGCGTTGCCAGCGCATGGCCGCACTCCCTGGTTGGTTATCGCAGCAGTGTAGCTGCGCGCGCCGACTCAGTTGGCGGGATAGTCGTTCAGCAGCTGATCCTGGCGCGCGCGATCCAGGCCGATCACCTGATAGGCGTCGGCGCGATCACCATATTCCATGCCCGGTGAGCCCATGGGCATGCCAGGTACGGCAGCGCCGATCAGGTCCGCGCGCTCACGCAGTTTGAGAATGTCGGCCGCCGGCACGTGGCCTTCGACGAATTTGCCGTCGATCACGCCGGTGTGGCAGGAAGCCAGGCGAGGCGGAACGCCGAGTCTCTGTTTGACGGCGACCATGTCGGCCTCGACATGGTCGTTGACGGTGAAGCCATTGTCCTGCAGATGGCTGATCCAGGCCTTGCAGCAGCCACAATTGGCATCGCGGTGTACATCGATGGTCAGTGGCTCGCTGGCGTGAGCGAGGCTGGTGAAGAGGCAGAGGACGAACAGGGAACGACGCATGGCAAGGCTCCAGATAATCGAGTGTTCAGCATAGCGTCGGCATCGCGGCTGCCCAAGTCATTGCGACTATGCGTCGCGACCCGTGGCGGCCTATGCTGGCGGCAGCCATCCATTGCCTGGAACCTGCCGATGCTGTTCGCCCGAATCGTCCTGTTGATCCAGATTGCTGCCTTGCTCGTGCTGGGGCTGGCCTACTTCATTCGTCCCGAGGAAATGGCCAGTTTCAGTGGTGCACTGCTGATGGGCAATGCTGCGGTGACCGAAGTGCGCGCCTATTACGGCGGCTTGCAACTGGGGCTGGCGGCTTACCTGGCGATGGCGCTGCTGCGCCTGGATCTGCTGCGCCCGGCACTGCTTCTGCTGGTGCTGCTGTACAGTGTGCTGGCGCTGGCGCGTACTGCCGGTCTGTGGCTGGACGGTGGTGCGCAGCAGACCTTCAACCTCTACGCGCTACTGCTCGAGGTGGTGTCGGCCGGGCTGGCCTGGTGGGCGTTGCGCGGTCTTTAGCGCGAGAGACGTGCGTCACGATACGGCGCGGCACGCTTGCTGTAGGCGGCTCTTGGCAAGAAAATGCGCGGTGCAATATTCCGTGAACAAGGATCTTTGATATGGACATCGTTATGGGCCTGATCGGCCTTGGCTTGATTGCCTTCTTTGCATTCAATGCCACCCGCTTCTTTGGCGAGCATCTCTCGGGGCGCATGAATCTTCAGGATTTGCGCCTGCATGGCAAATCTCATCGTACCTTGCAGCAAAACGAGCGTGACAGCCTGGCCGAGTTCGCCAAAGGGCTTGGCTATCTGGGCACCATGGCACCTTCATACGAACCGTTGACTGACGAAGTTTATCGTTTGAAAGGCGAGGGCAAAGTCGTTCGCTACAGCATGAGCGGCGCCAATTCTGAAACCACCACGATCGATGGGGTTCCCGTCGAGATTCCCTACACGCTGCGCGAGGTTCTGCTGGCTCAGGATAACGAGGCAGAGGTGGTGCTCGCCAAAGGTCACGCGCTGGTGCTATCGCTCAATGGCTACGCCATTGCCCTGGTGGATAGCACGCAACCAGCAACCTGAATCTCAGCGCCTTTCCAGCAACACACCCGCTTCCATATGGTGGGTGTAAGGGAACTGGTCGAACAGGGCGCTGCGCGTCACCTTGTGGGTGTCGCTCAGTTGGGCGATGTTGGCGGCCAGGGTTTCCGGATTGCAGGAGATGTACAGGATACGCTCGAAGCGCCGGGTCAACTCGCAGGTGTCCGGGTCCATGCCTGCGCGCGGCGGATCGACGAAGACACTGCCAAACTCATAACTCTTGAGGTCGATGCCGGCCAGGCGGCGGAACGGGCGCACTTCGTTCAACGCCTGGGTCAGCTCTTCGGCGGACAGGCGCACCAGCTCGACGTTGTTCACGCCGTTGTCAGCCAGGTTGGCCAGGGCGGCATTCACCGAGGCCTTGCTGATCTCGGTGGCCAGCACGCGACGTACGCGGGTGGCCAGCGGCAGGGTGAAGTTGCCGTTGCCGCAGTACAGCTCCAGCAGGTCGTCGTTACGCTCGCCGAGCACGTCATAGGCCCAGCCCAGCATCTTCTCGCAGACTCGGCCATTGGGCTGGGTGAAGGCGCCTTCGGGCTGGCGATAGCGGAAACGGCGTCCGGCCACGCTCAGTTCTTCTTCGACGTAGTCGCGGCCGATCACCAGACGCTGGCCACGGGAGCGGCCGACCAGGCTGACATTCAGCTCGGCGGCCAGGCGTTCGGCCTCGGCTTGCCAGGTGTCGTCCAGCGGGCGGTGGTAGGCCAGGGTGATCAGTGCATCACCGGCCAGGGTGGTGAGGAACTCCACCTGGAACAGTTTGAACGACAGCGCCTCACTGGCCTGCCAGGCAGCGCGCAGGCGCGGCATCAGCGCGTTGATGCGCAGGCTGGCGATGGGGAAATCGTCGAGCAGGATCGGGGTGTGCTTGTCGCCCGGTGCGAACATCGCGTAGTGGCGCTGACCGTCTTCACGCCACAGGCGGAACTCGGCGCGCATGCGGTAGTGCTCGCGCGGTGAGTCGAACACCGCAGGCTCCGGCGCGCCGAAGGGCGCCAGCAGTTCGACCAGGCGGGCCTTCTTCTCGGCGAGTTGGGCGTCGTAGGTGGCGGGGTCGAATGCGGGGCGGCTCATCGGTCACTCATGGGGCAGGAAAACGGGGCGCCATTGTAGCGGAGGCGATGGTCGCGTGCCTTGGGTCGCTCGTCGGCATGGGCGGATGGATGAACATGTAGGGTGGATGACGCCTTTTTCATCCACCGTTTGTGCAGCTGGAAGGAGGGCATTGGTGGACATGAAAAGCGATGTCCACCCTACTTCTTTGGTCATCCACCTTGTGCACTGATCAGGCGAAGTAGGCCAGCTTGACGACGAACAGGGCCGAAAGTACCCACATTGCCGGGTTCAGCTCGCGCCAGCGCCCAGCCAGTACCTTTACCGCGGTCCAGGCGATGAAGCCGAAAGCAATGCCGTTGGCGATGGAGAAGGTCAGCGGCATGGCCAGGGCGGCGACCACCACCGGCGCGGCGACGGTCAGGTCGTCCCAGTCGATCTGGGCCAGGCTGCTCATCATCAGTACGGCGACGAACAGCAGCGCTGGCGCGGTGGCGTAGGCCGGAACGGCACCAGCCAGCGGGGCGAAGAACAGGGCCAGGAGGAACAGCGCAGCCACCACGCAGGCGGTCAGGCCGGTACGCCCGCCGGCGCTGATGCCAGCGGCGGATTCGATATAGCTGGTGGTGGTGCTGGTGCCCAGCGCGGCGCCGGCCATGGTCGCGCTGCTGTCGGCCAGCAGGGCACGGCCCAGACGTGGCATCTTGCCGTCCTTGTCCAGCAGGTTGGCCTTCTGCGCGACGCCGACGAGGGTACCGGAGGTGTCGAACAGGTCGACGAAGAGGAAGGCGAAGATCACGCTGATCAGGCCGATATCCAGCGCACCGGCAATGTCCAGTTGCAGCAGGGTCGGCATCAGCGACGGTGGCATCGACACCACGCCTTGCAGTTCGGACAGACCGAGGGCAATGGATAGGCCGGTGACCAGCAGGATGCCGATCATCACCGCGCCGGTGACCTTGCGATAGGCCAGTGCGGCGATGACGAAGAACCCCAGGCAGGCCAGCAGCGCGCCGCCCTTGCTCATGTCGCCGAGGCCGACCAGGGTGGCCGGGTGATCGACCACGATGCCGGCATTCTTCAATGCGATGATCGCCAGGAACAGGCCGATACCGGCGGCGATGCCGGCGCGCAGCGCCAACGGGATGCTGTTGATGATCCACTCGCGGATCTTGAAGATCGACAGCAGGAAGAAGATCGCGCCGGAGAGGAACACCGCGCCCAGAGCGGTCTGCCAGCTGTAGCCCATGGTCATCACCACGGTGTAGGTGAAGAAGGCGTTAAGGCCCATGCCGGGCGCCAGGGCGATCGGGTAGTTGGCCAGCAGGCCCATGATCAGTGAGCCGATGGCGCCAGCCAGGCAGGTGGCAACGAACACCGCGCCGTGGTCCATGCCGGTCTTGGCCAGCATTTCCGGGTTGACGAAGAGAATGTAGGCCATGGTCAGGAAGGTGGTAATCCCGGCCAGTATCTCGGTGCGCACCGTGGTGTTGTGGGCTTTGAGTTGGAACAGTCTTTCCAGCATGGTGGCTCCCCGAGGCGCGAGCGCGCCGAAATTGATCTGCACAAAGCAAAGCACATTCGTCCGTGCAGGCCGGAAAATTGCTCGATCTGGCAAAAGCCGCGCATCATACCAGCAAGGTTTTGCCGGGTGAATTTATGGTCTGCCGTGTCTTTTTATGACCAGGTGGACAGTTTCATTTTCTGCCTCAAGGAGTGGTGAGATGAGCAAGCGAGCACTGATTGCAGTCGCCGATGGTGTCGAAGATCTCGAATGCGTGACCTTGATCGACGTGCTGCGCCGCGCCGATATCGAGGTACTGGTAGCGAGTATCGAAGAACGCAGGATGATCACCTGCGCCCGTGGTACCCGCCTGACTGCCGATGCCATGCTGGTGGACGTGCTGGCGCAGGATTTCGACCTGATCGTCCTGCCCGGTGGCATGCCGGGTGCGCAGCATTTGGCTGACTTCGAACCACTGGCCGAGCGCGTACGCAAGCAGGCCAAGGCGGGCGAGCTGTTCGCCGCCATCTGCGCCGCGCCCGCGTTGGCCTTGCAGCGCTACGGGGTGCTCAGGCAGCGGCGCATGACCTGCTACCCGGCGTTCAGTGATCGACTGAGCGGCTGCACGTTCGTGGATGAGGTGGTAGTGGTCGATGGCAACTGCATCACCAGCCAAGGTCCGGGAACGGCATTGGCGTTTGCCCTGACCCTGGTGGAGCAACTGGTCGGGCGCGGCACACGCGCCGAGGTGGCCAAGGCGATGCTAGTGTAGAGGGCGCGGCCCTGAATCTGTAGCCCGGATGAAATCCGGGGCGCTGGCGATCATGTTCCCCGGATTGCATCCGGGCTACGCAAAGCGCCGTTCAAGACTCGTGGGCTAAAGCGGATCGCCGCCCGACCCACCCTTGTATCTACGAGCTGAAGCGCCCGCACGGGCTACGTCTCCCGGCTTTCCTGCTCCAGCAACCGCCGTTTGCGCTGCAGTCCCCAGCGGTAGCCGCTGAGGCTACCATCGCTGGCCACCACGCGGTGGCAGGGCAGCAGCAGGCCGATGGCGTTGCTGGCGCAGGCCCGGGCAACCGCCCGCGGGTGACTGCGCAACTGCCCGGCCAACTCGGCGTAGCTGCGGGTCTCGCCTCTGGGGATGTTCTGCAGCGCCTGCCAGACGCGCTGTTGAAAGGCCGTACCACGAATGTCCAGAGGCAGATGAGCGGCACGCTCGGGCTCCTGCAATTGCGCCAGCACTTGCTGCAGCCAGTTGCGCAGACCCTGTTCATCTTCTTCGAGCTGGGCGGCGGCGAAGCGCTGTTGCAGCTCGCTGCGTAGTGCTGCCGGCTCGTCGCCGAACAACAGTGCACAAACGCCTCTGTCGCTGGTGGCCAGTAGCACCTGCCCGAGCGGGCAGGGGGCGATGCTGTAGCGCAGGCGCTCGCCGGCACCACGTTGGCGGCGCTGAGCGGGGCTCATGGCCTGGGGTTGTTCATACAGCGCGCGGGTCCCGGAATAGCCGGCAGCCAGGGCGGCATCGAGCACGCTATCCGCTGCACCCAGTTGCGCCTCCAGACGCTGGCGCCGCTGCGCCGCCGCCCAGGCATTGGGCGTCATCCCGGTGCGCGCCTTGAACGCCCGGGCCAGATGCGATGGCGACAGGCCGATGCGTGCCGCCAGCTGTGGCAGCGTCAGGCGTTGCTCGCCATTCAGAAGCTCACAGGCGGCCGCAACCAGCGTATCGAGTTGCTGAGCCGGACTTTGCCCCTGCGGTGAGCAGCGCCTGCACGGGCGAAAGCCAGCTGCCTCGGCACTGGCGGCATCGGCATGGAAGCTGACGTTGTCGCGCCGTGGCCGCCGCGCAGGGCAGTTCGGCCGGCAATAGATGCCGGTGCTGCGTACGGTGAAAACGAAGCGTCCGTCGAACGTCTCATCACGTTCGCAAACGGCCTGCCAACAGCGTTCCTGGTCGAGCATGGAGCAGCCCTTCTGCTAGCGATCTTGCTGATAATTGTCGACTGCGTTCGCTGTCCTGCCAATCCGCATTGCACTTTCAAAGCTCTGCCGAGGTCATTTGTACGACGGCGTGAGCGCAACTTCAGCCCAGCGCCTTTAATGATGGATAAGCAGGTGCCAACGGAGATCGCCATGCGCGGGATGCTCGATAGGCTGGAGCAGGAGCTGATTCTGGTTGTGGACGATGCAGTCGATGCGCGCCAGCGCCTCGGCGCGCTTTTGGTCGACCGTTATCAGGTGCGGCTGGTTGGCAGCAAGGAGGCGCTACACGCCGCCAGGTCGCGGCCGCAGCCAGACCTGATTCTGCTGGGCTGGCAGGACGATTACGCGCTCTGTCGCGGGCTCAGAACCGATCCGCAGACCTGTCATATCCCGCTGATCCTGGTCACCGGTCGCAGCGATGCCGCCGACGAGCAGTTGGGCTTCGACCTTGGCGCCGCCGACTACATAACCAAACCGGTCAGCGCGCCCATCGTGCTCGCGCGCGTTCGAGCGCAGTTGCAGGTCAAGGCGGCCACCGATTACCTGCGTGACAAGAGCGAGTATCTGGAACTCGAGGTCAAGCGTCGCACGCGCGATATCCAGAACCTGCAGGATGTCACCATCGAGGCCATGGCCAGCGTTGCCGTCATGCGTGACAACCCGAGCAGTCGTCGCCTGGAGCGTATCGAGCGCTATATGACCTGCCTGACCGCTGCATTCGCGCGGCAGCAGCCGGCCTTGTCGGCGTCTCTGAGCGAGGAGCGCATCGCCCAGTTGGGCAAGTCGGCCATGTTGCATGTGATCGACCGGCTGACCCTTCCGGATCGCGTGCTGCTCAATCATGGCGAACCGGATGAAAATGACCTGCGCCTGCTGAGCGAGGGGGTGATCGCCGGACGGGATGCGTTGCAGCGAGCCGAGCGCAAGCTGGGCAGCGTCACCGATTTTCTTTCCGATGCCAAAGACATCGTCTACGGCCAACATGAGCGTTGGGACGGCAAAGGCTATCCGCAGGGGTTGTCAGGCGAGCAGATTCCGCTTTCGGCGCGTCTGATGGCGTTGGTGGGCCACTTCGAAGAGCTGAGCTGCCGACATCCTTACCGACCGCCGATCAGCCCTGCGCAGGCGGTGGCGCAGATCAGCGCGGCCAGCGGCACGCGCTTCGACCCAATGGTGGTGTTGGCCTTCGTCGAAGCCACGGCGGAGTTCCTGCATATCGCCGAAACTCTGGCTGACGACGCCGCTGCGGTCGGCGTGGAGTTGCAGCGGCTGGAGGACTCGCTGGCAGAAAACATCGAGTTGACGCTGCCGCCGACGCCATGACGCGGCGCCGGTGAGACCGGCAGCCGACATTTGCCTGTAGGGTGCGCCGTGCGCACCGCGAGAGTCTACCGCGCGGCGCCATACCTGAGAGCTAGTCGACGATCCGCTCCACATGATGGCAGGCCACCTGCCGCGTATCGATCAGACGCAGCTCCGGGCGCTCGCTACGGCAGCGCTCGTCGGCATGTGGGCAGCGCTTGTGGAAGGCGCAGCCGGACGGCGGGTTCAACGGATTGGGCAACTCGCCGCTGATCTTCATCCGTGGCTTGTCCGGGTCCGGATGAATCGCCGGCGTCGCCGACAGCAGGGCGCGGGTGTAGGGATGCAGCGGGTGCGCGTAGAGCGCCACGGCCGGGCCCATCTCTACCGGGCGGCCGAGATACATCACCAGCACGTCGTCAGCGACATGACGCACCACCGCGAGGTTGTGCGAGATGAACACGTAGCCGGTCTGGTACTGCTCCTGCAGATCCATGAACAGGTTGAGCACCTGGGCCTGGATCGACACGTCCAGCGCCGAGGTCGGTTCGTCCGCCACCAGTACCTTGGGCTGCAGCATCATGGCGCGGGCCAGGGCGATACGCTGGCGCTGGCCGCCGGAGAACATGTGCGGGTAGCGCTGATAGTGCTCCGGGCGCAGCCCCACCTGCTGCATCATCGCCTGCACCTTCTCACGGCGCTCGGCGCGCGAAAGGTGGGTGTTGATCAGCAGCGGTTCGGCCAGTTGGTCACCGATCTTCTGTCGTGGATTGAGCGAGGCGTAGGGGTTCTGGAACACCATCTGCACGTCGCGGCGCAGCTGTTTGCGCTCGGCATGGCTGGTACCGGTCACTTCGTGCCCGGCGATCTGCAGGCTTCCGGAACTGGGCTCTTCGATCAGCGTCAGGGCGCGGGCCAGGGTGGACTTGCCACAGCCGGACTCGCCAACCACCGCCAGGGTCTTGCCGGCCTGCAGACTGAAGGACACGCCGTTGAGCGCCTGCACCAAAGCTGCCGGTTTGAACAGGCCACGGGAAACGCTGTAGTGACGGGTCAGCTCACGGGCTTGAAGTACGGTGCTCATCAGGCCACCTCCGCCGTGGGTACAAGAGGAAAGAAGCAGCGCGCGGCGCCTCGCTCGTGTGCGTCCAGCGTCGGGCGCTCGTCGCGGCAACGTGGCTGCACATAGGGGCAGCGCGGTGACAGCAGGCAGCCCTGTGGGCGGTCATAGCGGCCGGGGACGATACCGGGCAGGGTCGCCAGGCGATGGGCGCCGGCGCTATGTTCAGGGATCGCCTTGAGCAACGCTTCGGTGTATGGATGACTGGGGGCATCGAACAGGGTCGGCACCTGGCCCAGCTCCACCGCTTGCCCGGCGTACATCACGCAGACGCGCTGGGCGGTTTCGGCCACCACGGCGAGGTCGTGGGTGATCAGCACCAGGGCCATGCCCTGGTCGCGTTGCAGATCCAGCAGCAGCTCCATGATCTGCGCCTGGATGGTCACGTCCAGCGCAGTGGTGGGTTCATCGGCGATCAGCAGCTTGGGTTCGGCGGCAATCGCCATGGCGATCGCCACGCGCTGGCTCATGCCTCCGGAGAGCTGATGCGGGTAGGCATCGAGGCGACTGGCGGCGCCGGGTATCTCGACTCTTTCGAGCAGTTCCAGAGCGCGAGCACGCGCCGCTTTGCCTTTCAGGCCGAGGTGCTGGTGCAGCACTTCCTCGATCTGGAAACCCACGGTATAGCTGGGGTTGAGCGCTGTCATCGGGTCCTGGAAGACCATGGACAGGTCCTTGCCGACGATACGCCGACGCTGCCGGCCCTTCAGACGCAGCATGTCGGTGTTGTCGAACTGCATGCAGTCGGCCTGGACGATGCCGGGCGCGTCGATTAGACCCATCAGCGCCATCATGGTCACCGACTTGCCGGAGCCGGACTCGCCGACGATGGCCAGCACTTCGCCCTTTTCCACACTGAGGTCGAGCCCGTCGACCACCGGCACGGCGTCGGCCGCGCCAAAGCGCACCGACAGGTTGCGGATATCCAGCAGGCTCATGGTGTGGTCTCCAGTCCGCTGTGGTGCGCGCGGCGCACCCTACGGGGCAGTGCAGTAGGGTGCGCCATGCGCACCGAGATCATCTTGTGCATATGGGCCTCCTCAGATGGCGTTCTTCAGTTTCGGGTCAAGGGCGTCGCGCAGGCCGTCGCCCATCAGGTTGATCGCCAGCACGCTGAGCAGAATCGCCAGGCCAGGCAGACTTACGACCCACCAGGCGCGTTCGATGTAGTCGCGCGCCGACGCGAGCATGGTGCCCCACTCGGGTGTCGGCGGTTGTACGCCGAGGCCCAGAAAACCCAGCGCGGCGGCGTCGAGAATCGCCGAGGAAAAACTCAGAGTGGCCTGCACGATCAGCGGCGCCATGCAGTTGGGCAGCACGGTGAAGAACATCAGCCGTGGCAGGCTGGCGCCGGCCAGTTGTGCGGCGGTGACGTAGTCGCGGTTCAGTTCACCCATCACGGCCGCGCGGGTCAGGCGTACGTAGGAGGGCAGCGAGACGATGGCGATGGCGAAAATGGTGTTGATCAGCCCTGGGCCGAGGATCGCGACGATGGCTACTGCCAGCAGCAACGACGGCAGCGCCAGCATGATGTCCATCAGGCGCATGATGCCGGGGCCGAGCAGGCGCGGGAAGAAACCGGCGACCAGACCCAGCAGGATGCCGGGAATCAGCGACAGCACCACCGAAGCCAGGCCGATCAGCAGCGACAGGCGTGCTCCGTGGATCAGGCGCGAGAGCAGGTCGCGACCCAGCTCGTCGGTGCCGAGCAGGAAGCGCCACTGACCGCCTTCCAGCCAGACCGGCGGGGTGAGCAGGAAATCTCGGTACTGCTCGCTCGGATGATGCGGCGCGACCCAGGGCGCGAACAGTGCGCAGAACACCATCAGCAGCATGAAGCCGAGGCCACAGACGGCGCCCTTGTTGTGGCTGAAGGCTTGCCAGAATTCTTTCAGTGGCGAGGGGTAGAGCAGGCTCTGGTCGAGATTGGTAACGGTGCTCATGGGCGCACCTCGTGTAGGGTGGATGACGCTTTTTTCATCCTCCGTGAAGAGGCCGCGGTGGACGGGTGAAGCGTCGTCCACCCTACGCAATCTTTATGGTTCTTCATCGCGCCGTCCCTATTTCTGATGGCGAATACGTGGATTGGCCAGGCCATAGAGGATGTCCACGGTGAAGTTGACCAGGATCACCAGGCAGGCGATCAGCAGGATGCCGTTCTGCACCACCGGGTAGTCGCGGGCGCCGATGGCTTCGATCAGCCATTTGCCGATACCCGGCCAGGAGAAGATGGTTTCGGTCAATACGGCGCCGGCCAGCAGAGCACCGACCTGCAGACCGAACACGGTCAGCACCGGGATCAAGGCATTGCGCAGACCATGGACGAACACCACGCGCGTCGGCGACAGGCCCTTGGCTCGCGCGGTGCGGATGTAGTCCTCGCGCAGTACTTCGAGCATGGCCGAGCGAGTCATCCGTGCGATCACCGCCAGCGGAATGGTGCCGAGCACGATGGCCGGCAGGATCAGGTGGTGCAGGGCGTCGACGAAGGCACCTTGTTCGTCACTCAGCAGCGTGTCGATCAGCATGAAGCCGGTGACCGGCGGGATGTCGTAGAGCAGGTCGATACGCCCGGACACCGGCGTCCAGCCCAGACCCACCGAGAAGAACATGATTAGCAGCAAGCCCCACCAGAAGATCGGCATCGAATAGCCGGTCAGCGAGATGCCCATCACGCCATGGTCGAACAGCGAACCGCGCTTGAGTGCAGCGATTACCCCGGCGATCACCCCCAGAGTGCCGGCGAACAGCAGGGCGGCCAATGCCAGTTCGACGGTGGCGGGAAACAGGGTGAGGAACTCTTTCCATACGCTTTCGCGCGAGCGCAGCGATTCGCCGAGGTTGCCGCTGGCGAGCTGGCCGATGTAGTCGAAATATTGCGCATATAGTGGCTTGTTCAGCCCCAGGCGCTCCATGGCCTGAGCGTGCATTTCCGGATCGACGCGGCGTTCGCCCATCATCACTTCCACCGGGTCACCGGGGATCAGGCGAATCAACGCGAAGGTCAGCAGGGTGACGCCGAAGAAGGTTGGGATCAGCAAGCCCAGGCGGCGTGCAATGAAGCTCAGCATGGCGGTGGGTAACTCCTAATCAGAACGGTATCGAGCCGCCTGGAATTCTGGCGATTCCTTCGAGCACGTTGCAGGTTAGCTGTTTGATCACGACATGACCCGGGCGTTTGCCCGGGGCGTCGTTCGGGGGCGCTCGCACAGCCGGCTATCAGTCGTTGCTGACACCGATGAAGCTGTTGCGACCGAAGGGACTGATCTGGAAGCCTTTGACGCTGGTGCGCATCGGTTGGTAGACCGTGGAGTGAGCGATCGGCGTGATCGGCACTTCGCGCTTGAGAACCACCTGGGCCTGACGATACAGCTCGCTGCGTTGTTCCTGATCGGTCACGCGCTTGGCGGCGACCACCAGCTTGTCGTATTCGCTGTCGCACCACTTGGAGAAGTTGTTGCCGTCTACCGAGGCGCAGCCGTACAGGGTACCGAGCCAGTTGTCCGGGTCACCGTTGTCGCCGGTCCAGCCGATCAGCATGGCGTCGTGTTCACCTGCATGGGCACGCTTGATGTACTCGCCCCACTCGTAGCTGACGATACGGGCCTTGATGCCGATCTTGGCCCAGTCGTTTTGCAGCATCTCGGCCATCAGCCGCGCGTTGGGGTTGTAGGGGCGCTGCACAGGCATGGCCCACAGGGTGATCTCGGTACCTTCTTTCACGCCAGCGGCCTTGAGCAGCTCCTTGGCTTTCTCCGGGTCGTAGGCGGCATCCTTGATCGACTCGTCGTAGGACCACTGGGTTGGCGGCATGCCGTTCACGGCCAGCTGGCCGGCGCCCTGGTACACGGCGTCGATAATCGCTGCCTTGTTCACTGCCATGTCCAGCGCCTGACGTACTTCGCGCTGGTCGAATGGCGCACGGGTGACGTTGTAGGCGATGTAGCCGACGTTGTAGCCAGGCTCGGTCGGTACCGCGAGGTTCTTGTCGGCCTGCAGACCCTGCAGGTCGGCAGGGCGCGGGTTGAGGGTGACGTGGCATTCACCGGCGCGCAGCTTCTGTGCGCGTACCGAGGCGTCGGTGTTGATGGAGAAGATCAGGTTATCGATCTTCACCTGTTCGGGTGCCCAGTATTGCGTGTTGCCCTTGAAGCGGATCACCGCGTCCTTCTGATAGCGGCTGAATACGAATGGGCCAGTACCGATGGGTTTCTGGTTGATCTCGTCGGCCTTGCCAGCCTTGAGCAACTGGTCCGCGTACTCGGCCGAATGCACGGCGGCGAAGTTCATCGCCAGGTTCTGCACGAAGGCCGCATCCACGGCGTTGAGGGTGAAGACCACGGTCATGTCGTCGGCCTTCTCGATGCTGGCGATGTTCTTGTCCAGGCCCATATCGGTGAAGTAGGGGAACTCGCTGGGGTATGCCTGGCGGAACGGGTGGTTGCGATCGAGCATGCGCTGATAAGTGAACAGCACATCGTCGGCGTTGAAGTCGCGTGTCGGCTTGAAGTAGTCGGTGCTGTGGAACTTGACCCCCTTGCGCAAATGGAAGGTGTAGGTCAGGCCGTCTTCGCTGATGTCCCAGGAGCTGGCGAGAGCCGGTTGTGCCTTGGTGCCGCCGCGCTCGAATTCGGCGAGGCGGTTGAAGATGGTTTCCGAGGCCGCATCGAAGTCGGTGCCGGTGGTGTACTGACCGGGGTCGAAACCGCCCGGGCTGCCTTCGGAGCAATACACCAGGTTGCTGGCGTGGGCGAACGAAGCACTGGTGAGCAGTCCTGCGGTAAGCAGGGCCTTGCACAGGGGAGACATACGCATGCGAACCTCTTTTTTCTTTTTGTTCGCGCCTGGGTGCAGCGCGAGCTCGGTATGCGGTGAAGGCGGGTAGCCCACCGGGTCGAGCTCGAAATTAAGTCATGCTGAAATTGTGGTCAACAAAAATTAAGCAGCACTAACATTGCGCATGTTTGCCCTGAATTGGGGCAAAAGATCACTCGTTGGCGGGGTGATCGCCGAAAAGCGCCATGGTGGTCATGGTCAGCACCTCGGCCGGGGCATCGGCAGTATTGGCCAGGCGATGCAGCTTGCCGGCATCGAAATGCACCGAGTCGCCGGGGCCGAGGGGGTAGTCGCGACCCTCGATGGTGTAGACGATCTGCCCGCTGAGCACGTAGGAGAATTCCACGCCCTCATGCGCGATCAGTTCAGACTGATAACCCACCGGAATGTTCATCTTCACCGCGTTGATCGAGTTACCGGGAAATGAGCTGGACAGGCGCTCGTAGGCCAGCAACTGACCGCCGACGGTGTAGCGCACCCGTTCGTTGACGTGAGAATCCGGCTGCGCCTGGGTGGGCTGGTCGAACAGCACGTTGAGCGGTATGTCGAGTGACTTGGCGATGCTCGCCAGCGAGGATAGCGATACGCCGGTCAGGTTGCGTTCTGCCTGGGACAGGAAGCTGGCGGTCAAGCCGGCGTCTGCGGCTACCTGATTGAGGGTCTTGCCGGCGGCCCGCCGGTAGCGGCGCAAGCGTTCGCCAATGCGATCTGCGGTCATGGAGGTGGCTCGCTGTTCGGGTCAGCGCAGTATAGCCATGAGCTACTGGGACTTCAGCCTGATGCCGACGCGCTTTTTAAGTCCAGCTGAAAAAAACTTTGACCAGAATTTAAGTTCCACTTAAATTTTGCCGCAACCAATTGCCCGGTGACGATGTTCGTCGTGGGCGCCAGACGAGGATGCGCAGATGACACTGGGAGTGGGCGGCAGCACGCCGGAGCAGGCCTTGGCGCGCCTGCAGAACATGATGGCCGGCGCTGAGCCGATCAGCGAGGCGGAGTACCAGGTACGCATCGCCCGCGCTCAGGCGCTGATGCGCGAGCAGGATATCGCCGCGCTGTTTCTGGCTGCCGGCAGCAACCTGCAGTACTTCACCGGCGTGCAGTGGCATGCCAGCGAACGTATGGTCGGTGCGATTCTGCCGGCCAGCGGCGCACTGGAGTACCTGGCACCTGCATTCGAGGAAGGCACGGTGCGCGACTTTCAGGTGGTGCCCGGCGCGATCAATACCTGGCAGGAGCACGAAAGCCCCTACGTGTTACTTCTGAACTGCCTGAAGCGCCTGGGGATATTGCCCAATGATGGTGCGCAGCCGAAGGTAGGTCTTTGTTCTTCTTTGCCTTTTTTCATGTTCGAGGGCATTCGCCAACTGACCAGCGGTTATCGCTTCGTCGATGCCGGCAGCATCACCACGGCCTGTCGCCAATCCAAATCGCCAGCCGAAATCGCCCTGATGCAGCGCGCCAAGGACATGACCCTGGAAGTGCACAAGGCAGCTGCGAGCATTCTTCATGAAGGTATCAGCACCACTGAAGTTGCCGAGTTCATCCATCAGGCGCACCGCCGTGTCGGTTCACCTGGCTCGATCTTCTGCATCGTGCTGTTCGGTGCTGCCAGTGCCTTTCCGCATGGGGTCAAGCATGCGCAGCGGCTCAAGGACGGCGACATGGTGCTGATCGACACCGGCTGCAAGGTGCACAGTTACCTGTCGGACATTACTCGCAGCTACGTTTTCGGCACGCCCAGCGCGCGCCAGCGCGACTTCTGGAACAAGGAGAAAGCCGCTCAGCAGGCGGCTTTCGAGGCGGCCACCTTAGGGGCGCCCTGTTCGTCGGTGGACGCGGCGGCGCGGCGTAGCCTGGAGGCGGCAGGGCTTGGGCCTGGCTACAGCTTGCCAGGCCTGCCGCACCGTACGGGGCACGGTATCGGCCTGGACATTCACGAAGGACCCTATCTGGTCGGCGGCGATGACACCCCGCTGGCAGAGGGCATGTGCTTCAGCAACGAGCCGATGATCTGCGTGCCGGGCGAGTTCGGTATCCGCCTCGAAGATCACTTCTACATGACCGCCGACGGCCCGCGCTGGTTTACCCAGCCCAGTCATTCGGTGGACGATCCCTTCGGTCTGGGCGCCTAACTGCGCCCAAGTCTGACTCGGACGCCCTGCCCATCAGGGATCGAACCATGGTCGTTCATGGCACGTTCACCCTGGAATAGTTGTTCGAGCCCATCGGGCTGAGCACGAAGCCTTCGACGCCCTTGCGCAACGCTGCGAACTGCTTGGGATGGGCGAGGGCAATCCACGGCGCCTGCTCATGGAAGATCGCCAGCGCCTGGCGATACAGCGCGGTGCGTTTGCTCGTATCGGGCTCGCGGCGTGCCTGGGTTATCAGGGCATCGAAGGCCTTGTCGCACCAGCCCGCCTGGTTCTCGCCGCTTTCGGCAGCGGCGCAGGACAGATTGGGGGTGAGGAAGTTGTCCGGGTCACCGTTGTCGCCGGCCCAGCCCATGAACACCAGGTCGTGCTCGCCGTTCTTGGCACGCTTGATCAGCTCACCCCACTCGAACACGCGAATGTCGCTGCGAATGCCGATGGCGGCGAGATCGGCCTGCAGCATCTGCGCGCCGATGCCGGGGTTGGGGTTGGTCGGCCCACCACCGGGGCGGGTCCAGATCGACAGGGCAAAGCCGTCGGCGTGACCGGCCTCGGCCAGCAGTTGGCGGGCGCGTTCGGGATCGTGCGGCCAGTCGGTGAGAGTGGGGTCATGACCCCAGAGCGTCGCCGGGTAAGGTGCCACGGCCGGCGTGGCATTACCTTCGCCATACTGCGCGCGAATGTAGGCAGCCTTGTCGAACGCCAGATTCAACGCCTGGCGCACGCGTACATCGTCCAGCGGCGGGTGGCGGGTGTTGATGCCGATATAGGCAGTCAGCAGCGAATCCAGCTCCAGCACCTGCAGTTTCGGGTCGGCCTTCAGCGCCGGGATGTCCACTGGGCGCGGGTAGAGGGCGATCTGGCAGTCGCCGGCCTTGAGCCTTTGCTGGCGCACGTTGGGCTCGGGGGTGATGGCCAGCACCAGACGCTCCACCTTGGGTGCGCCATTCCAGTAATCGGGGTTGCCGCGAAAGCGTATCTGAGCGTCCTTGGCGTAGCGCTCGAAAACGAAAGGCCCGGTGCCGATGGGCGCATTGTTCAGGCGTTCGGGTTGGTTCGTTGCGAGCAGATGGTCGGCATATTCGGCCGAGTAGATCGAGGCGAAACCCATGGCCAGGTTGGCCAGGAAAGGCGCCTCCGGGTGTTTGAGGACGAAGCGCACGCGGTGCTGGTCGAGCTTGTCGATGCGCTCGATCAGTTGCGCCAGGCCCATGGCCTCTGCGTAGGGGAAGCCGCGTAGCGACAGCTCGTGCCAGGGATGCGCCGGGTCAAGCTGGCGCTGGAAGCTCCACAGCACATCGTCGGCATTGAATTCGCGGTTGGGGCTGAAATCCTGGTTGGCGTGGAATTTAACTCCTTTGCGTAGCGTGAAGGTGTAGCTCCGGCCGTCATCGGCTATTTCCCAGCTTTGTGCCAATGCCGGCACGATTTCGGTGCTGCCAGGGGTGAAGGCCACCAGGCGTTCGAACAGGGTTTCAGCCGTGGCATCGGCGGTGGTGGCAGCGGTGTATTGAACGATGTCGAACCCTTCCGGGCTGGCTTCACTGCAGACCACCAGGCTGGCGGCCTGGACCTGAGCGGTAAGCACCGCGGCCAGCAGCAGGACGCCGCGCGGAAAAAACAGGGCTGACATGGCAACTCCTTGGTCGAGGGGTGTTGGGCCTGGTTTGCGGCGGTCATGCGTAGGGTGCGCCATGCGCACCAGGTTCGGATTCTCCGAGTACGGGTTGCGCACAGCACACCCTACGCAAGCCAACCGGCCGAGGCAGCGCACTGATCCGTAGGGTGCGCGGTGCGCACCAGCTTTCAGGTTCTCCGAGTACGCGGTGCGCATAGCACACCTTACGGAGGCCGACCGGCTGGCGCAGCCCACTAGCGGGCGCCGCGCGCCCTCACTTGCCGATACCTACACCATAGAACGAGTTGATGCCGAACGGGCTGATGCGGAAGTCCTGCACTTCCTTGCGCATCGGCTGGTACACGGTGGAGTGGGCCAGCGGGGTGATCGGCACCTCACGCTTGAGGATTACCTGCGCCTGCTTGTACAACTCGGTGCGTTCGGCCACGTCGGTGGTGCGCTTGGCGGCCTTGACCAGCTTGTCGTAGTCCTCGAAGCACCACTTGGAGAAGTTGTTGCCGTCGACCGCGTCGCAGCCGTAGAGGGTGCCGAGCCAGTTGTCCGGGTCACCGTTGTCGCCACTCCAACCGATCAGCATGGCGTCGTGTTCGCCGGCCTTGGCGCGCTTGAGGTACTCGCCCCACTCGTAGCTGACGATGCGTGCCTTGATGCCGATCTTGGACCAGTCGGCCTGCAGCATTTCGGCGATCTGCTTGGCATTGGGGTTATACGGGCGCTGCACCGGCATGGCCCACAGGGTGATCTCGGTACCTTCCTTGACGCCAGCGGCCTTGAGTAGCTCCCTGGCCTTTTCCGGGTCGAAGGCCGGGTCCTTGATGTCCTCGTTATACGACCATTGGGTCGGCGGCATGCCGTTGACCGCCAGTTGCCCGGCGTTCTGGTAGACCGCGTTGAGGATGGCCTGCTTGTTCACCGCCATGTCCAGCGCCTGGCGCACTTCCAGTTTGTCGAACGGCGGGTGGGTGACGTTGTAGGCGATGTAGCCGACGTTGAAGCCGGCCTGTTCGGGCATCTGCAACTTGGCGTCCTTCTGCAGCGCCTCGATGTCGGCCGGACGCGGGAACAGGGTGACGTGGCATTCGCCGGCCTTGAGCTTCTGCATGCGTACGGACGAGTCGGTGTTGATGGCGAAAATCAGGTTGTCGATCTTCACGTCATCGGGCTTCCAGTAGTCCTGGTTGCCCTTGTAGCGGATCACCGCGTCCTTCTGATAGCGGCTGAATACGAAGGGGCCGGTGCCGATGGGTTTCTGATTGATGTCGGCGGCCTTGCCGGCCTTGAGCAACTGGTCGGCGTACTCGGCGGACTGGATCGAGGCGAAGCTCATCGCCAGGTTCTGCACGAAGGCGGCGTCCACGTCGTTGAGGGTGAAGCGCACGGTCATGTCATCGAGCTTCTCCAGCTTGGCGATGTTGCTGTCCATGCCCATGTCGGTGAAGTAGGGAAACTCGGTAGGGTACGCCTTGCGGAACGGATGCTCCTTGTCGAGCATGCGGCCGAAGGTGAACAGCACGTCGTCGGCATTGAATTCGCGGCTGGGCTTGAAGTATTCGGTGGTGTGGAACTTCACCCCGGGGCGCAGTTTGAAGGTGTAGGTCAGACCGTCGTCGGACACCTCCCAGCTTTCTGCCAGGCCGGGCTCGACCTTGGTGCCGCCGCGCTCGAACTGGGTCAGGCGGTTGAAGATGGTTTCTGCGGCGGCGTCGAAGTCGGTGCCGGTGGTGTACAGCCCTGGGTCGAAACCGGCAGGGCTGCCTTCGGAGCAGAACACCAGGTTGGCGGCGCTGGCGAGGGGAGCGCTGGCGATCAGCCCAGCGGTGAGTAAAGCCTGGAGAATGGCGTTCTTGCGCATCTTGACCTCATCGTTGTTGTGGTTGTGGTCCTTGAGGAGCCTCTTGTGGAGACCACCGCCGAAACTATGCAGGCCTTGTGCCCGAGGCAAGGGGGTTGCCGCGCGGAAAATGGTTAGCGCTACAGCGCTGTAATTTGCTGTCGCATTTATGAAAATTTTGCAGGGAAAAGATGGCGAAACGCCGTTATCTGACGATAACGGCGCTGCTTTGTTGCGGAGCGAGGTTCAGGGCATCTGCACTTCGATGACGCCGTCGGCACTGACCGTGACCTGGCTGGTACCGGCTTCGATTTGCGGTGTGGGGGCAGAATCCATCATCGCCATGCCCTTGGCTTCGAAGTTGCGCATGGCCATTGGCGGCTGGAAACCACCGGTGTTGAGGTTCAGGCTGACCAGCTTGTAGCCCTTGCCGCCAAGCGCTTCGGTGGCCAGTTGCGCGCGCGCCTTGAAGGCATTCACGGCGTCTTTGAGCATGGCATCTTCACGGGTCTTGCGGGTGTCGGTGGCGATGCTGAAATCCATGCCGGCGATCTTCATCGATTGCAGCAATTCACCGGTGAGGGTGGACAAGCGGGCGAAGTCAGCGCTTTCCAGACGTACTTCGGCGCGCTCGCGCCAGGCGGTGATCTTCTGGCCCTTGTCGTCATACACCGGGTAGCTGTTGCGGCTGCCGAGTTTGACTGCCACGCCCTTGACCTGACGGACCTGCTCCAGCGTCTTGTTGAGGGTAGTGGTGATCTCGGCGGCCAGTTTGGCCGGGTCGCTGTGCTGCGCTTCGGTATAGAGGGTGACGTGCATCAGATCGTGCGCCACTTCCTGATTGACCTCGGCGCGCAGGGCGATCTGGTTGTAACGCGCCTCGGCGGCCAGCAGGCCGGTGCTGGCCAGGCTGGCGGCGGTGAGGGCGAGGGCGGTGGCGATACGGGTCATGGTGCGCATGGTGCGGTTCCTTTTTCGATGGCCTTGTGGCCGTTTAGCGTGAAAGTCGCGTAGCGACGCCCTCATTGATGCCCTTCTCCCTCCGGGAGGCAGCTCCCGCTCCCGGCGGGAGTTCTGCATTCACCACATCCCTGTGGATCAAGGTGGCGCGAAGCGCCGGATGAGGGAGGGCATGCTGCCGGCTTTCATCATTCGGGGCCGCTCGTGGCAAGCCCGTTCCCGAGGTTAGACGAAGGCGAGTCGCGATCCGGGTTAATGCCGTGCAATTTTTTTCATCCTGCCCACCGAGCGGGCTGCGGCGAAGTGTGCGTCCGGTTGCCGCAGCGGCGGAGGGCCGCGCCAAGCTTGGTTATACTCGGCGCAACCAATGGAGTCGTCATGCTCGAACCCGTGCAGTTACTCTCCGCCAGTCGCCAGAACCTCTGGCGGCTGACCCTTATCCGTATTCTGGTGCTGGCCGCTCAGGCAGGCTCGGTCGGTCTCGCCTACAAGTCGGGCATGCTACCGCTACCCTGGTTGCAATTATCGGTCACCCTTGGCGTTTCTCTGCTGTTGTGCCTGGGTACGGCCGTGCGCCTGCGTGGCCCCTGGCCGGTGACCGAGGTCGAGTACGCCGTGCAACTGGGCTGCGACCTGATCATCCACAGCGTGCTGCTGTATTACTCGGGTGGTTCAACCAACCCCTTCGTTTCCTATTATCTGGTGCCGCTGACCATTGCTGCGGCAACGCTACCCTGGATGTTCACCATCGTCCTGGCCGGCCTGGCGTTGGCCGGTTACACCCTGCTGCTGGTGTGGACCCATCCGCTCGAGCTGCCCGCGGCGCGTGAGAGCCTGCTGGTCTACGGCATGTGGCTGAGCTTTGCCCTGTCTGCTGCGCTGATCACGTTCTTCGTTGCCAAGATGGCCGAGGAGCTGCGCCGCCAGGATGAGCTGCGCGCCGAGCGCCGCGAGGAAAGTCTGCGCGACCAACAACTGCTGGCTGTGGCCACTCAGGCTGCGGGCGCCGCCCATGAACTGGGTACGCCGCTGGGCACCATGAGCGTGCTGCTCAAGGAGCTGCGTCAGGAGTATCGCGACAAGCCGGCGCTGCAGGATGACCTGGCCCTGCTGCAGGAGCAGGTCAAACTGTGCAAGTACACCCTGCAGCAACTGGTGCGTGCCGCCGAGAATGATCGGCGCCAGGCGGTGGTGGAGCAGTCCTGTGTCGAATGGCTGGAAACGACCCTCAATCGCTGGCACCTGATGCGTCCCGAGGCCAGCTACCGCTATCAGTGTCTGGGCCGTGGCACGCCGCCGCGCATCATGCCGCCGGCCGATCTCACCCAGGCCCTGCTCAATCTGCTCAACAACGCTGCCGATGCCTGCCCGGACAAACTCGACATTCGCCTGGACTGGGACCACCAGTGGCTGCGCCTGAGCATCCGCGACCACGGTGCAGGTGTGCCGCTGGCCATCGCCGAGCAGCTTGGGCGCCCCTTCTTCACCACCAAGGGCAAGGGCTTCGGCCTGGGACTGTTTCTCAGCCAGGCCAGCGTGACCCGTGCTGGTGGCACGGTTAAGTTGTATAACCATGAAGAAGGCGGCACCCTCACCGAATTGAAGTTGCCGCGAGCCTATGGCGTGGCCTGACAAGGAAAACCCAGCATGAGCGACGAGTCCCTGTTCGAAGGCGAAGAGCAGCCCCATCTGCTATTGGTCGATGACGATCCCACCTTTACCCGCGTGATGGCGCGTGCCATGAGCCGCCGCGGTCTGCGCGTGTCTACCGCCTCCAGCGCCGAAGAAGGCCTGGCCCTGGCCAAGGACGACCTGCCGGATTACGCCGTGGTCGACCTGAAGATGGAAGGCGACTCCGGTCTGGTGCTGCTGCCCAAATTGCTGGAGCTGGACGCCGAGATGCGTGTGGTGATCCTCACCGGTTACTCGAGCATCGCCACCGCCGTCGAGGCGATCAAGCGCGGCGCTGCCAACTACCTGTGCAAACCGGCCGATGCCGACGACGTCCTCACTGCACTGCTTTCCGAGCATGCCGACCTCGACAGCCTGGTGCCGGAAAACCCAATGTCGGTGGACCGTCTGCAGTGGGAACACATCCAGCGCGTGCTGGCCGAGCATGAAGGCAATATCTCCGCCACCGCCCGTGCCCTGGGCATGCATCGCCGCACCCTGCAGCGCAAGTTGCAGAAACGTCCGGTTCGCCGCTAAGCCTTCGCACACCCAGACCCGCAGTGCGTAGGGTGGGCTTTAGCCCACCGGCAGGCTTAGGCCGTAGGATGGGCTTGAGCTCATCAACGCGGGCTCAGCGTGGGCTAAAGCGGATCGCCGCCCGGCCCGCCCTACAGCTGCGTGGCTTTTGCCCATGGCAGGAAGATGCTTAGCCAGCTAACATAGGTCGTCAGACAACCTGCTGGTGTCGTCATGCTCGCCGTCGCTGCACAAACCCTTGCCATCACCGCGCCCGTGTTCGCCATGCTGTTTCTCGGCGTGGCGCTCAAACGCCTGCGCTGGATCGATACGCCCTTCATCGACACTGCTTCGAGCCTGGTGTTTCGCGGCACCATGCCGACCCTGCTGTTTCTCGGTGTGGTCAAGGCTGACCTGGATACGGCCATGCAGCCGCAGTTGCTGAGCTACTTCTTTCTGGCCACTACTGCGTCGTTCTTCGTCGCCTGGGCCTGGGCGATCTGGCGGGTGCCGTTCGAGGATCGTGGCATCTACACCCAGGGCGCCTTCCGTGGCAACAACGGTATCGTCGGTCTGGCGCTAGCGACCAGCATGTACGGCGACTATGGCCTGTCGGTCGGTTCGCTGCTCGCCGCACTGGTGATCCTTTGCTACAACGCGCTCTCGGCGGTGGTTCTGGCCATCTACAGCCCAGGCGTGAAACCCGGCGCCAAGGCCATCGCGCGCAGCATCGTGACCAACCCGATGATCATTGGCGTGCTGCTGGCGGTGCCGATTGCCTACTGGAAAATCCCGCTGCCGCAGTGGTTCCTGACCTCGGCCGAGTACTTCGCGCAGATGACCCTGCCGCTGGCGCTGATCTGCATTGGCGGCACCCTGAGTCTGGCGTCGTTGCGCCGCAGCAGCGGCACGGCCATCGGTTCAGGGATGATGAAGATGGTCTGGCTGCCGCTGCTGAGCACCTTCGGCGCCTGGCTGCTGGGCTTCCGTGGGGCGGATCTGGCGATCCTGTTTCTCTACTTCGCCAGCCCGACGGCGGCGGCCAGCTTCGTCATGGCCCGCGCGGTGGGCGCCAACCATGAGCTGGCGGCGGCCATCATTGTCATCACCACCCTGGCGGCGGTGGTCACCACCAATATCGGTCTGCTGATACTGCAGTGGGGTGGCTGGATCTAGGGGAGGGCGCCGCAGGGTGCGCGGTGCGCACCGATGGCGGTGATGGTTGGTGCGCACAGCACACCCTACGAACGAGTGTTGTTCTGGTACTCGTCGATCACTTCCTGTGCAGCGCGGAAGGCATCGATGCTGGCCGGCACGCCGGCATACACCGCGCAGTGCAGCAGGGTTTCGCGAATTTCCTCGACGGTGCAGCCGTTGTTCAGTGCGCCGCGCACATGGCCTTTGAGTTCCTGCGGGCATTTCAGCGCGGTCAACGCGGCCAGGGTGATCAGGCTGCGGGTCGCGCGCGGCAGGCCGCTGCGCGTCCACACGCCGCCCCAGGCATGCTCGTTGACGAAATCCTGCAGCGGCTGGGTGAACTCGGTGGCGTTGCCCAGGGCGCGATCGACGAACGTGTCGCCCATCACCTCGCGGCGTACCTGCACGCCGCGATCATGGTTGTCGCTCATGCTCACACCTGCTCGCCACGCTGTCTGTGCCAGGCGCGCCCGGCGATGATCACCAGGGTGATGGCGGTAAGCGGCAGTGCGTAGCCGATCATCGCGTCACCAAAGGTCTGAGCCAGCGGGCGGCCCGTGCTGAACATCACCAGATAGAGGGTGTAGGCCACGTAGTAGCCCAGGAACAGCAGGCCTTCCCAGCGATTGATGCGATAGCCGCTGAAGAAGATCGGCAGGCAGGCGACGGCCACGGCGATCATCACCGGGAAATCGAAGGCCAGGGCGTTGGGCGATACTGCGATGGCGGCGGGCGAAACCAGAGAGGCCAGGCCCAGTACGCAGAGCAGGTTGAAGATGTTGCTGCCGACGATATTGCCCACGGCGATGTCGCGCTCGCCCTTGAACGCCGCGATGATCGAGGTGGCCAGCTCCGGCAGTGAGGTGCCGATGGCGATCACGGTCAGGCCGATCACCAGCTCGGAAAGGCCCAGCGCGCGCGCCAGTTGCACGGCGCCTTCGACCAGGAAGTTGGAACCCACCACCAGCAGGACCAGGCCGGCGATGATCAGGCCCAGGTTGATCGCCCAGGCATAAGGCTTGGGCGCCTCGTCGAGGCCGAATTCCTTGGCGAATTCGTCATCGTCGCCGCCCTTGTCCTTGCGCGCGCTATAGATCAGGAAACCGGTGTAAGCCAGCACGCCGGCGAACAGCAAGGTGCCATCGAAACGGCTCAGTTCACCATCCCAGGCCAGGCCGAAGGTGACCAGGCTGGCGCCGATCATGATGGGCACATCGAGGCGAATGAGCTGGCGCGAGACGACCAGCGGTGCGACCAGGGCTGTCACGCCCAGAATCAACAGGACGTTGGCGATGTTGCTGCCGACCACGTTGCCGATGGCCAGATCGCCGCTGCCATTGAGCGCCGACTGCACGCTGACTGCGGTTTCCGGCGCGCTGGTGCCGAAGGCCACCACGGTCAGGCCGATTACCAGTGGCGGAATGCCGAACTGTGCGGCCAGCTTGGCGGCGCCGCGTACCAGTACCTCGGCGCCGGCAACCAGCAGCACCAGGCCGGCGATCAGGTAGACATAGGTCATCAGGGTCATTGCAGGGTAGCTCCGAAAAAAGTGCGGCTAGTGTAGCGATGGCGTTTTTGGCCGCCAGGGGCGGCAGAAAGATTTTGTTGCCAATTGTTCCTCAGTCCAGCGTCTCGATCCTGACCGGCACCACGCCTGCGCGCAGCATGTCGAGGCGCACGGCGGCAGCGCGGGAAACGTCGATGACGCGACCGCGCACGAAGGGGCCGCGGTCGTTGATGCGCAGCACCACGCTGCGCTCGTTGTTCAGGTTGGTGACCCGCACCCGGGTGCCGAAGGGCAGGGTGCGATGAGCGGCGGTCAGCGCATTCTGATCGAAGCGCTCGCCGCTGGCGGTGCGCTGGCCGTGGTGGCGGTCACCGTAATAGGAGGCCTTGCCGGTTTCGCTGCTGCCAGAGCCGCCGCCGAAGGTGGAGCAGCCGCCGAGCAGGGCGAGTGCACCGAGCAGTGCACAGGCCTGTAGCCCGGATGTAATCCGGGGTAGCAAAGGTTCCCGGATTGCATCCGGGTTACGCATCGTCATATTCGCGGTCTCCATGAAAAACGCCGGGCGAGCCCGGCGTCATTGCAGCTAGCGTAAGCGAGCCGGCCTGGCTCAGCCTTCGAGCTTCTTCTTCAGCAGTTCGTTCACTTGCCCCGGGTTGGCCTTGCCCTTGGAGGCTTTCATGGCCTGGCCGACGAAGAAGCCGAACATCTTGCCGCGCTTGGCTTCATCGCTGGCGCGGTATTGCTCGACCTGCTCGGCGTTGGCAGCCAGTACTTCATCGAGCATGGCTTCGATGGCGCCGGAGTCGGTGACCTGCTTGAGGCCCTTCTTCTCGATGATCTCGTCAGCGCTGGCGCCTTCACCGGCAGCCAGGGCCTCGAAGACCATCTTGGCGATCTTGCCGCTGATGGTGTTGTCCTTGATGCGCAGGATCAGGCCGCCCAGTTGCTCGGCGGACACTGGCGACTGCTCGATCTCCAGGCCTTCCTTGTTGAGCAGGCTGGACAGCTCGCCCATCACCCAGTTGGCCGACAGCTTGGCATCGCCGCAGGTCTTCTCGACCACTTCGAAGTAGTCGGCCAGCTCGCGGCTGGCACTCAGCACGCTGGCGTCGTAGGTGGACAGGCCGAACTGGCTCTCGAAACGCTCACGCTTCTGCGGCGGCAGTTCGGGCAGGCCGGTGCGCAGTTCGTCGAGGAAGCTGCGTTCGATCACCACCGGCAGCAGGTCCGGGCAGGGGAAGTAACGGTAGTCGTTGGCTTCTTCCTTACTGCGCATGGAGCGGGTCTGATCCTTGTTCGGATCGTACAGGCGGGTTTCCTGCACCACCTTGCCGCCGTCCTCGATCAGCTCGATCTGGCGCTGCACTTCGTGATTGATGGCCTTTTCGATGAAGCGGAAGGAGTTGACGTTCTTGATCTCGGCGCGGGTGCCGAATTCCGCTTGGCCGACTGGGCGCACGGAGACGTTGCAGTCGCAGCGCAGCGAGCCTTCGGCCATGTTGCCGTCGCAGATGCCGAGGTAACGCACCAGCGCATGGATCGCCTTCACGTAGGCCACGGCTTCCTTGGCCGAACGAATGTCCGGTTCGGAGACGATCTCCAGCAGCGGTGTGCCGGCGCGGTTCAGGTCGATGCCGCTCATGCCGTGGAAGTCTTCGTGCAGGCTCTTGCCGGCGTCTTCTTCCAGGTGCGCGCGGGTAATGCCGATGCGCTTGACGGTGCCGTCTTCCAGGGTGATGTCGAG
The DNA here is from genome assembly GCF_014892995.1 of Pseudomonas sp. EggHat1. Lineage (NCBI taxonomy): Bacteria > Pseudomonadati > Pseudomonadota > Gammaproteobacteria > Pseudomonadales > Pseudomonadaceae > Pseudomonas > Pseudomonas sp. EggHat1. The sequence continues at coordinate 265,323 of NZ_JACKQK010000001.1, read as the reverse complement.
GAAGCCCTTGCCAACGATGGGTTGGTCCATCTGGCTGGTCTGGTAGCCCTTGGGCAAGTCCGGGTAAAAGTAGTTCTTGCGCGCGAAGACGTTACGTTCGGCGATCTCGGCGTCGATGGCCAGGCCGAACTGGCAGGCCATGCGCACGGCTTCGGCGTTCAGTACCGGCAGGGTGCCGGGCATGCCGAGGTCGACCAGGCTGGCCTGGGTGTTGGGCTCGGCGCCAAAGGTGGTGGCGCTGGCCGAGAAAATCTTCGATTGGGTGCTGAGCTGAGCGTGGATCTCAAGCCCGATCACGGTTTCCCATTGCATGTTCAATATCCCTCAAATGTTTTGCGGTCTGCCCCCTCTCCCGCTTGCGGGAGAGGGTTGGGGAGAGGGTGGCGGGCCATACCCTTTCCCCCGGCCCCTCTCCCGCTCGTCATGAACGAGAAGGGAAGAGGGGAGGGCTGTCTCAGAATCCTGCGGGCGTCGCTTTATGCCAGTCGCTGACCTGCTGGTACTGATGCGCGACATTCAGCAGACGACCTTCCTGGAAGTAGTTGCCGAGCAACTGCACGCCCACCGGCAGACCATCGACGAAGCCGGCCGGCATCGACAGGCCGGGAATGCCGGCCAGGTTGGCAGTGATGGTGTAGATGTCTTCCAGATAGGCGGACACCGGGTCGGCGTTCTTCTCGCCAAGCTTCCAGGCCAGGTTCGGCGTGGTCGGACCGAGGATCACGTCGACGTCCTTGAAGGCTGCGACGAAGTCGTTCTTGATCAGTCGGCGAATCTGCTGGGCCTTGATGTAGTAGGCGTCGTAGTAGCCGGCGGACAGCGCGTAGGTGCCGACCATGATGCGGCGTTTGACCTCGGCACCGAAGCCCTCACCGCGCGAGCGCTTGTACAGATCCTGCAGGTCTTTCGGGTTCTCGCAGCGGTAGCCGAAGCGTACGCCGTCGAAACGCGACAGGTTGGAGCTGGCCTCGGCCGGCGCGATCACGTAGTAGGCGGGGATCGCGTGCTGCATGTTCGGCAGGCTGATCTCCTTGACGGTGGCCCCGAGCTTTTTCAGCTCTTCGACCACGGCCATCACCTTCTCGCCGATACGCGCGTCCAGACCTGCACCGAAGTATTCCTTCGGCAGGCCGATACGCAGGCCTGCCAGTGGCTGGGCGAGGGCGGCCAGGTAGTCATCGACCGGCTGGTCGACACTGGTGGAATCCTTGCTGTCGAAACCGGCCATGGCGCCGAGCAGCAGGGCGCAGTCCTCGGCGGTACGGGCCAGCGGGCCGCCCTGATCGAGGCTGGAGGCGTAGGCGATCATGCCCCAGCGCGAGACGCGGCCGTAGGTGGGTTTGATGCCGGTGAGGTTGGTCAGCGCAGCCGGCTGGCGGATTGAGCCGCCGGTATCGGTGCCGGTGGCAGCCGGCAGCAGGCGTGCGGCTACGGCGGCAGCCGAGCCGCCCGAAGAACCGCCCGGTACGCGGCTGGTGTCCCAAGGGTTCTTCACCGGGCCGTAGTGGCTGGATTCGTTGGCCGAGCCCATGGCGAATTCGTCCATGTTCAGCTTGCCCAGGGTGACGGTGCCGGCGGCCTTGAGTTTCTCCACCACGGTGGCGTCATAGGGCGCCTTGAAACCGGTGAGGATCTTCGAGCCACAGGACGTCAGCACGCCGTTGGTGCAGAACAGGTCCTTGTGGGCGATCGGTGCGCCGAGCAGCGGGCTGTTTTCGCCGGCAGCGCGACGGGCGTCGGCGGCTTTGGCTTGTTCCAGCGCAAGGTCTTCGGTGACGGTGATGAAGCTGTTGAGCTGCGGGTCGAGCTGCGCGATACGCGCCAGCAGGCTACGGCTCAGTTCTTCGGCAGAGAATTGCTTGTCGGCGAGGCCACGGGCGATCTCGGCCAGGGTCAATTGATGCATGTCGAGCCCTTTCCTTTATTCGATGACTTTCGGCACGAGGTACAGGCCGTTTTCCACGGCCGGGGCGATGGCCTGGTAGGCGTCGCGCTGGTTGCTCTCGTTGACCACGTCGGCACGCAGGCGCTGGGTGGCTTCCAGCGGGTGGGCCAGGGGTTCGATACCCTGGGTGTCGACGGCCTGCATCTGGTCGATCAGGCCGAGAATGCTGTTCAGGGTCTCGGTGGTTTGCGGAATATCGCCTTCATTCAGACCCAGGCGGGCCAGGTGGGCGATTTTTTCCACCTCGGAGCGTTCAAGCGCCATCGGGGGTTCTCCAGTGGAAGTGTGACAGAGGGGCCGGTGAGCAGCTGCAGGGAACGTATGTCGCGAGCCAGCGGTCAAAGGCCGCGATGTGCAGCTACAAGGCCCGGAAAAACAGGCAATCTACCATATTGCCGCCTTGCTCAAAATCCCTGCCGTTGTTAGAGTTTGCCGCACTTTTTACCTGCGCGTTTTCCGCGCCTGGCCTTCACCCACGCGTTGCCTAGGGTCCCTTCCTAATGTTCAAGAAACTGCGTGGCATGTTTTCCAGCGATCTGTCGATCGACCTGGGCACTGCCAATACCCTTATTTATGTGCGCGAGCGCGGTATCGTCCTGAATGAACCGTCCGTGGTCGCCATCCGTACCCACGGCAACCAGAAGAGCGTCGTGGCCGTCGGCACCGAGGCCAAGCGCATGCTCGGCCGTACGCCTGGCAACATCTCCGCGATTCGTCCGATGAAAGACGGCGTGATCGCCGACTTCAGCGTCTGCGAGAAGATGCTGCAGTACTTCATCAACAAGGTTCATGAGAACAGCTTCCTGCAGCCGTCGCCGCGCGTGCTGATCTGTGTGCCGTGCAAATCGACCCAGGTCGAGCGCCGCGCCATTCGTGAATCGGCCCTCGGCGCCGGTGCCCGCGAAGTGTTCCTGATCGAAGAGCCGATGGCCGCTGCCATCGGTGCCGGCCTGCCGGTCGAAGAGGCGCGCGGTTCGATGGTCGTCGATATCGGCGGCGGTACCACCGAGATCGCCCTGATTTCCCTGAATGGTGTGGTTTACGCCGAATCCGTCCGTGTCGGCGGCGACCGTTTCGACGAAGCCATCATCACCTATGTGCGCCGCAACTACGGTTCGCTGATCGGTGAAGGCACCGCTGAACGTATCAAGCAGGAAATCGGCACCGCCTATCCGGGTGGCGAGATTCGTGAAGTCGACGTACGCGGCCGTAACCTGGCCGAGGGCGTACCGCGCAGCTTCACCCTGAACTCCAACGAAGTGCTCGAAGCGCTGCAGGAATCTCTGGCGACCATCGTCCAGGCAGTCAAGAGCGCGCTGGAGCAATCGCCGCCCGAGCTGGCCTCGGATATCGCCGAGCGCGGCCTGGTGCTGACCGGTGGTGGTGCACTGCTGCGTGATCTGGACAAGCTGCTGAGCCAGGAAACCGGTCTGCCGGTGATCGTTGCCGAGGACCCGCTGACCTGCGTCGCCCGTGGCGGCGGCAAGGCCCTGGAAATGATGGACCGCCACGCCATGGATCTGCTCTCCACCGAGTAAGGTTCACTCCGCGTGCCTGCCGTGCCGCCTTCGGGCGGCACGCGCATATTCGAGCATTGCAGTACACTCGGCCCAACCTTCGCCTGACCGGTTTGCCTTTCGCATGAATTCGCGCGCTTTCCGCCCCTGTGGCGCACGAGGAGCAGGTCATTAAGCCGCTCTTCGCCAAAGGTCCCTCGCTGGGCATTCGTCTGTTGGTATTTGCCGTGTTGTCGGCGGTGCTGATGGTGGTCGATGCCCGCTTCGAGACCCTCAAGCCGATGCGCAGCCAGATGGGGCTGGTGCTCACGCCCTTTTATTGGCTAGCCGATGTGCCCGTTCGCGTCTGGGATGGGGCGACTCAGCAGATTTCCTCGCGCAGCGAGCTGATGGCCGAGAACGAGAAGCTCAAGGCCGAGGCCCTGCTGCTGCAGCGCCGCCTGCAGAAGCTGGCAGCGCTGACTGAGCAGAACGTGCGTCTGCGTGAACTGCTCAACTCCGCCGCGCTGGTGGACGAGGAGGTGTTGGTCGGCGAGCTGATCGGCGTCGATCCCAACCCCTATACCCACCGCATCCTCATCGACAAGGGCGAGAAGGATGGCGTGTTCCTCGGTCAGCCGGTACTCGATGCGCGCGGCCTGATGGGCCAGGTGGTCGAGATCATGCCCTACACCTCGCGCGTGCTGTTGCTTACCGACAACACGCACAGCATCCCGGTGCAGGTCAATCGTAACGGTCTGCGTGCCATCGCCGTTGGCACTGGCAACCCGGAGCGCCTGGAGTTGCGCCACGTTGCCGACACCGCTGATATCAAGGAGGGTGATCTGCTGGTCAGCTCCGGCATGGGCCAGCGCTTCCCGGCCGGTTACCCGGTGGCCACGGTCAAGGAAGTGATTCACGACTCTGGCCAGCCCTTCGCCATCGTCCGCGCCGTACCCACTGCCGCACTCAATCGCAGCCGTTACCTGCTGCTGGTGTTCTCCGACCGGCGCACTCCCGAGCAGCGTGCCAACGATTCCGCCGAGGCCCAGGAAGCTGCCGACCGCGAAGCCGAGCAGGCACGCAATGGCGAGCAGGTGCCGGCGCAGAGCGACGCATCGGCCGAAGACGCCCCAGCACAGGAGGCAAACTGATGGCTGGCGTACTGCCCCGCAATGGCTGGGTGATCTGGCTGAGCCTGGCGCTCGGGTTGTTGCTCAGCGTTTCGCCGCTCCCCGAGTTCATGCAGATCGGCCGCCCGCTTTGGGTCGCATTGATCCTTACCTACTGGGTGCTGGCCCTGCCGCATCGCGTCGGCATGACCACCGCCTGGATTCTTGGCCTGGCGCAGGACGTACTGTTCGGTACGCTGCTCGGGCAGAACGCCTTGATTCTCACCCTGATCACCTTTCTGGTGCTGAGCCTGCATCAGCGCCTGCGCATGTTCCCCATGTGGCAACAGAGCATGGTGCTGATGGTGGTGTTCGGTCTTGCCCAGCTGGTTCAGCTGTGGCTTAACGCCCTGACCGGTAGCCGTCCGCCAACCCTGGCCTTTGTCCTGCCGGCACTGGTCAGTGCCCTGCTGTGGCCCTGGATCTGCGCCATCCTGCGCGGTCTGCACCTGCGCCTCAACGTCAACTGAACGCGGCCTGCCGCACGGCTGGCCGCGGTTCGCCAAGGGAGATACCCGTATGGCCGAGCTGTTTCTGGCCTCCGCCTCGCCCCGTCGCCGTGAATTGCTGGCCCAGATCGCTGTGCCTTGCGTCACGCAAATCGCCTCGATAGATGAAAATCCATTGCCAGCCGAACCGGCGGCAGCCTATGTAGAACGCCTGGCGCGTGAAAAAGCGCGCGCCGGTCTGCTCGCCTTGGGCGGGCGTGAAGATGCCGTGGTGTTGGGCGCCGATACCGCTGTGGTGCTCGATGGACGTATTCTTGGCAAACCGGCGGACTTCGCCGAGTCACGCGCGATGCTTCAGGCCCTGTCGGGGCGCAGTCATCAGGTGCTGACGGCTGTGGCGTTGGTCGGTGATGGCCGCGAGGCGGCGCGAGTGGTCAGCAGCGAAGTGAGCTTTCGTCCTATCGGCGAGGCGGAAATCGAAGCGTACTGGGCCAGCGGCGAACCCTGCGACAAGGCGGGCAGTTATGGTATCCAGGGGTTGGCAGCCGTGTTCGTCAGCCAATTACGGGGCAGCTATTCGGCAGTGGTCGGTCTGCCGCTGTGCGAAACTGCCGAGTTGCTTGGCGAGTTCGGTATTGCCTGCTGGCAGTTGCCGGCGAAAGGGCCGCGCTAAGAACCCTGGCGGTGGCAGCATAGGTAGTTTTTTGGCGTGCCCGAAAGCTTGAGTCCGCGGGGCGGTGCAGTAGCCCGGCCGGCATGATCACCAGGATGGATGCATGAGCGAAGAGATTCTGATCAATATCACGCCGATGGAGTCGCGCGTGGCGGTGGTGGAAAACGGCGTGCTGCAGGAAGTGCACGTCGAGCGCACGCAGAAGCGCGGCATCGTCGGCAACATCTACAAGGGCAAGGTGGTGCGCGTACTACCTGGCATGCAGGCGGCTTTCGTCGATATCGGCCTGGAGCGTGCGGCCTTCATTCATGCTTCCGAGATTTCCACCCGCGAGGGAACTGCGGTAGAGCCGATCAGCGCGCTGGTGCACGAAGGGCAGAGCCTGGTGGTGCAAGTCACCAAGGACCCCATCGGCAGCAAGGGGGCGCGTCTGACCACTCAGTTGTCGATCCCTTCGCGCTATCTGGTGTACATGCCACGCACCAGTCATGTCGGTATTTCCCTGAAGATCGAAGACGAAGCAGAGCGCGAGCGTCTCAAGCAGGTGGTCGCCGATTGCGTCGCCGCCGAGGGTATCGAGGAAACCGGTGGCTTCATCCTGCGCACCGCCGCCGAGGGTGCGGGTGCTGATGAAATTCTGATCGACATCCGCTACCTGCGCCGCCTCTGGGACCAGATCGGTGCGCAGATCCAGAACTGCAAGGCGCCCACGGTGATCTACGAGGATCTGTCCCTGGCGCTGCGTACCCTGCGAGACCTGGTCAGCCCGCGGACCGAGAAGATTCGCGTGGACTCGCGGGAAACCTTCCAGAAAATCACCCAGTTCGTCGCCGAATTGATGCCGGAGATCGCTGATCGCCTCGAGCATTATCCTGGCGAGCGACCGATCTTCGACCTGTACGGTGTCGAGGACGAAATCCAGCGCGCACTGGAGCGCAAGGTGCCGCTGAAGTCCGGAGGTTATCTGGTGGTCGACCCCGCCGAAGCGATGAGCACCATCGACGTCAACACCGGCGCCTTCGTTGGCCATCGCACCCTCGAAGAAACCATCTTCAAGACCAATCTCGAGGCGGCCACGGCCATTGCCCGTCAGCTGCGTCTGCGCAACCTGGGCGGCATCATCATCATCGACTTCATCGACATGGAGGACGAGGAGCATCAGCGCCAGGTGCTGCGTACCCTGGAGAAGCAGCTCGAGCGTGATCACGCCAAGACCAACATCATCGGCATCACCGAACTCGGCCTGGTGCAGATGACCCGCAAGCGTACCCGCGAAAGCCTCGAGCAGATTCTCTGCGAGCCCTGCACTGCCTGTCAGGGGCGCGGCAAGCTGAAGACGCCGGAGACCATCTGCTACGAGATCTTCCGCGAGATTCTGCGCGAAGCCCGCGCCTACCAGGCGGAAAGCTATCGGGTGCTGGCCAATCAGAAGGTGGTCGATCGCCTGCTCGATGAAGAGTCGGGCAACGTCGCCGATCTGGAAGCCTTCATCGGACGTACCATCAAGTTCCAGGTGGAAACCATGTATTCCCAGGAACAGTACGACGTGGTGCTGCTCTGAGCACGCCAGCTATCGAGGTGAACGCCCTGGCGCGCCTGTTTTCGGCGCTGCTGCGCTGGGGGCTGGGTCTTTGCGCCGCCATGCTGGTGCTGGCTGCGCTGTACGTCAGCCTGGGCCGTGAGCTGGTGCCGCTGGTGGCCGAATACCGGCTCGAACTGGAAGATCGTGCCACGACGCAGCTGGGAGTACCGGTACGAATCGGTCGCCTCGAAGGTCATTGGCAGGGTTTTGCCCCGGTGCTGGTGGCGCATGACGTGCACCTGGGTGACGAAGAGCAAGGCCTGAGCCTGGAGCGTGTGCAACTGGTGCCGGATGTGGGCGCTAGCCTGCTGGCACGCCAGCCGCGCATCGCCCACCTGCAATTCGACGGCCTGCAATTGAACGTGCAGCAGAACGCTGAAGGTGGCTGGCAGTTGCAAGGATTGCCACAGCGCAGCGGCCCCGAGCTGAATGTCGAGCAGTTACTGGAGCAGTTGCAGATCGTGCACCGCATCAGTCTGCTCGACAGTCGTGTGGTGCTGCAGCCGCTCGATCAGGAGCCGCTGCTGCTCAGCTACGTCAACCTGAGCCTGCGTTACGGCAGCAACAGTCAGCGCCTCGACGGCCGCCTGCTGCTGCCTGATGGTCAGCCTGTGGCGCTGCGGCTGCGCACGCGCATGCAGCCCAAGACCTGGCGCGAGGCACAGTCCGAGCTCTATCTGAGCCTGCCGCAGAGCGACTGGGCCACCTGGCTGCCCAAATCGCTGCTTGGCGACTGGCAGGTGCAGCGCTTGCAGGCCGGCGGTGAGCTGTGGCTGGAGGGCCGTGGCCTGGCCTTGGACAAGGGCGCCTTGCGTCTGCATGCCCCCGAGCTGGCCGGCGGCCAGGCCAAGCACAAGGTCGTGACGCTCAAGGACCTGGCCTTCAACGCCTTCTTCACGCAAGACAAGCAGGGCGTGCGGGCGCAGATCGACTCCCTGGCCCTGACCCATGGTGAGCAGCGCATCGGCGAGCTGCACCTGAATCTGAAGCAGAGCGATGAAGGCGAAACCGACGAGCGCTGGGCGCTGACGGCTGATCGGCTTGATCTCGCTGCCTGGTCTCCGTTGGTTCACGCGCTGGTGCCGATGCCCGATGCAGCGCGCGATGTGCTGGTCGCGCTGGCTCCGGTGGGTGCTGTCAACAACCTGTTGCTCGACTATTACCCGCAGCGTGAAGGCGCCGAGCGCCTGCAGTTCGCCGCGAACCTGGACAAGGTGGGCATTCAGGCCTATCACGGTGCGCCGGCGGCCGAGAACGTCAGTGGCAGTGCCTCGGGCAATATGTTCCGGGGCGAACTGCGCCTGAACAGCGAGAATTTCGCCCTGCATCTGGATCAGCTGTTCCCCGAACCCTGGCGATATCGCCATGCCCAGGCACGGTTGAGCTGGGACTGGAGTGAAACCGGCCTGACCCTGTATAGCCCCTATATGCGCGTGGATGGCGAGGAAGGGCAGGTCGCCGGTGACATGCTCATCCGCCTGTTGCGCGATCCCGAGGCTGAAGACTACATGGACCTGCGTGTCGGCATGCGCGACGGCGATGCGGCCTACACCGAGAAGTACCTGCCGAGCCGCGCGCCGGGCATGAGCGCTGAGCTCGATCATTGGTTGAAGACGGCGATCCGCGCGGGGCACGTCGAAGAGGGTTACTTCCAGTATCAGGGTTCGCTGAACAAGGGCGCACCATTGGGCGCGCGCAGCCTCAGCCTGTTCTTCAAGGTCAAGGATGCCGAGCTGGCGTTCCAGCCCGGCTGGCCGTCGCTGCGTGAGGGTGTGGGCGAGGTGCTGATCGAGGATGATGCGGTGCGCGTGCGCCTGCAGAGCGGGCGTTTGCTGGAGAGTCAGGTCAATGACGTCACAGCCAACATCCCCTTGCGGCATGATGGCAAGCCACCGCGCCTGGAGCTCGATGGCGAGGTGCAGAGCAGCCTGAGTGACGCCATCAAACTGCTGCAGGAAGCGCCTCTGGGCACAGCGGGGATCTTTGCCGGTTGGCAAGGTGAAGGGCCTCTGGCCGGGCGTCTGAAGCTGGATATTCCGCTGCAGAAGGGGCAGCCGCCCGGTGTGGTGGTGGACTTCGCCACCGAGGGCGCGAGCCTCAAGCTGGCCAATCCCGCCTTGCAACTGAGCAAGGTGCAGGGTGCGTTTCGCTTCGATAGCGCAGCCGGGTTGAGCGCGCCGGACGTTCGCGCCGAGGTCCTCGGGCGTCAGGTGCGCGGCACTATCCGCGCCGAGGGCGCGCGTGGGCAGGCGCGTACGTTGTTCGATCTGCGTGGACAGGTCCAGGTCGATACCCTCAGCCAGTGGCTGGGCGGGCCGCAGAAGTTGCCGGCCAGCGGACTGCTGCCTTATCGACTGCGCCTGACCCTGGATGGCGATGACAGCAAGCTGCGCGTCGATTCCAATCTGCGCGGCGTGGCGATCAATCTGCCTGCGCCCTTCGGCAAGACGGCGCAGCAGGAGCGTGATGCCGACTGGCGCATGACCCTTTCCGGGCGCGAGCGTCGTTACTGGGCGAACTATGGCGAGCTGGCCAGCCTGAGTCTGGCCGCGCCCCCGGGTGCGCTGGCTGACGGACGCGGTGAGGTGGTGCTCGGTGGCGGTGCGGCCGGCCTGCCTCCCGGTCAGGGTTTACGTGTGCGTGGGCATCTGGATGAGCTGGACCTGGATGCCTGGAAGCAGCTCGGCACCCAACATCCGGTGAAGGTGGATGCTGACAGCCAGCGCCTGTTTCGCAGCGCGCGACTGGATATCGGGCGGTTCCGTGGTTTTGGTCAAGAGATCGAGCAGCTGACGCTTGGTCTGGCACGAGAGGGGCGGGACTGGGCCTTGCAACTCGACAGCGAGTTGGCAGCCGGGCGTGTGCTGCTGGCCGATGCCGAGGGTGTGCCTATTCGTATCGATCTGCAGCACGTGCGGTTGCCGGCGCCAGATCCTGAGGCGACGAAAGTCAGCGATGCGCCCGATCCTCTGGCCGATATCGACCCTCGGCAGATTCCGGCGCTGGATATCGCCATTGAGCGCGTGCAGCGCGGTGACAAGGTGCTGGGCGCCTGGTCGCTCAAGGTCAGGCCCGAAGCACAGGGTGTTCGCTTCGAGGAGCTCGACCTCGACCTGCAGGGGCTGAAGATTGGGGGCAGCGCCGGTTGGCGTGGTACGCCGGGCAACACCAGCAGTTGGTACAAGGGGCGCCTGCAGGGTGAAGAGCTGAGCAAGGTGTTGCTGGCCTGGAACTTCGCCCCGAGCGTCACCAGTGAGAGTTTCCGTGTGGACGCCGACGGCAGCTGGCCCGGTTCGCCGGCCTGGTTCTCGCTCAAGCGCTTCTCCGGCAATCTCGACGCCTCGCTGCGCAAAGGTCAGTTCGTCGAAGTGCAGGGCTCGGCCCAGGCGCTGCGCGTGTTCGGCCTGCTCAACTTCAACTCCATTGGTCGCCGCCTACGTCTGGACTTCTCCGACCTGCTGGGCAAGGGGCTGAGTTACGACCGGGTCAAGGGCAACCTGCAGGCGACCAATGGCCTGTTCGTGACGCATGAACCGATCACCCTGAGCGGACCTTCGAGCAATCTGGAACTAAATGGCAATCTCGACATGAACAACGAGCGCATCGACGCCAAGTTGTTGGTGACCCTGCCGGTGACCAACAACCTGCCGCTGGCGGCGCTGATCGTCGGCGCCCCGGCGATTGGCGGGGCGCTGTTTGTCGTGGACAAATTGCTCGGCGACAAGGTCGCCCGCTTCGCCAGTGTGCAGTACGACGTCAAGGGCCCGATGCAGGACCCGGAGATCAGCTTCGACAAGCCCTTCGAAAAACCGCAATGACCTAGTCTCTTGGCGTACGCTGTTAGAGCCTCTTCAACGTTTCGCGAGCTAGAGCCATGCAAGGCAAAGACAGGCGAGGGCCGGTCGGAGTCGCGTCCGACTTTACGAGTTGTAAATGAGCAGTCCGAGCCTGTTGTTAACGTAGCAGGGCCGACGCGCAGCAGACTTTGAACAGGCTCTAAGACCGAGAACCGATGAGTGCCACTATGAATCTCGCTGTAATCCAGATGGTTAGCCAGGACGACGTGCAAACCAACCTGCGTCTGGCTCGCCGTATGCTGGAGCGTACCGCGCAGGGCGGTGCGCGCCTCGCCGTGCTGCCCGAGAACTTCGCTGCCATGGGTCGCCGCGACCTGGCTGCCATCGGCCGCGCCGAAGCATTGGGCGAGGGGCCGATCCTGCCCTGGTTGAAACGCGCTGCTCGTGACCTCAGTTTATGGATAGTGGCTGGCACTTTGCCGCTGCCTCCGGACGATGATGCCGACGGCAAACCGCACGCCTGCTCACTTCTGATCGATGATCAGGGTGAGCGTGTGGCCCGTTATGACAAGCTGCACCTGTTCGATGTCGACGTGGCCGACAACCGTGGCCGTTATCGCGAGTCCGACGATTTCGCCCATGGCCAGCGCGTCGTGGTGGCCGATACACCCGTGGGGCGCCTGGGGCTGACGGTGTGTTACGACCTGCGCTTCCCTGAGCTGTTCGGTGCGCTGCGCGAAGCTGGCGCCGAGCTGATCAGCGTGCCGGCAGCGTTCACTGCGGTGACCGGTGCCGCGCATTGGCAGGTCTTGACCCGCGCCCGCGCCATCGAAACTCAATGCTATGTACTGGCGGCCGGGCAGGGTGGCGAGCACCCCGGTCAGCGTCTGACGTTCGGCCACTCGGCGATCATCGACCCATGGGGTCAGGTGCTGGCCGAGCAGGACCAGGGGGAAGGGGCCTTGCTGGCTCCCCGCGATGCCGCCGAGCAGGCGAACATTCGCCAACGCATGCCGGTGCAGCAGCACCGCCGAATCTTTTCATCGGACGTACCCCGTCCGATCGTTGTGGAGTGACCATGAACACGATGTTGCAATTCGTCAGCGAGCATCTGCTTGCCCCCGGTAACCTGACGCTCGATAGCCTCGGCAGCGTGCTGGGCGAAGTCGCTGGGCCGGGAATCGATGCCGCCGATCTGTACTTTCAAAGCCAGGTTTCGGAAACCTGGGTGCTGGAGGACGGCATCGTCAAGGAGGGCAGCTTCAATCTCGATCAGGGCGTTGGTGTGCGCGCCCAGTCGGGCGAGAAGACCGGTTTTGCCTACAGCAACGCGATCAGCCTCGATGCGCTTACGCAGGCCGCACAGGCCGCGCGTTCGATCTCGCGTGCTGGCCAGCAGGGCCGTGTGCAGGCTTTCGTCAGCCCGCAGGTGACCCAGCTGTATGCCGAAGGCAACCCACTGGACGTCATGGGGCGCGCCGAGAAGGTTGAATTGCTGCAGCGCATCGACCGCGCCACGCGCGCGCTCGATCCACGTATCAAACAGGTCACCGTGAGCCTGGCAGGCGTCTGGGATCGTATTCTGGTCGCCGCCCATGACGGCAGCCTCAGCGCCGATATCCGCCCGCTGGTGCGCTTCAACGTCAGCGTCATCGTCGAGCAGAACGGCCGCCGCGAGCGCGGTGGCCATGGCGGCGGCGGGCGTACCGATTACCGCTACTTTCTCGATGAAGACCGCGCCATGGGCTACGCCCGTGAGGCACTGCGCCAGGCGCTGGTCAATCTGGAGGCCATCGCTGCCCCCGCTGGCAGCATGCCGGTGGTGATGGGCGCTGGCTGGTCTGGCGTGCTGCTGCACGAAGCGGTCGGCCACGGCCTGGAAGGTGACTTCAACCGCAAGGGCAGTTCGGCCTACAGCGGCCAGGTCGGCCAGAAGGTCGCTTCCAGCCTCTGCACCATCGTCGACGACGGCACCCTGGCCGGACGACGCGGTTCGCTGAGTGTCGACGACGAAGGCACGCCGACCCAGTGCACCACGTTGATCGAGAACGGCGTGCTCAAGGGTTACATGCAGGACAAACTCAATGCCCGCCTGATGGGCGTGGCCGCCACCGGCAACGGGCGTCGCGAGTCCTACGCGCACCTGCCGATGCCGCGCATGACCAACACCTACATGCTGGCTGGCGAGAGTGATCCTGAGGAAATCATCCGTTCGGTAAAGAAGGGCATCTACTGCGCCAACCTTGGCGGCGGCCAGGTGGACATCACCAGTGGCAAGTTCGTGTTCTCCACCAGTGAGGCCTACCTGATCGAGGACGGCAAGATCACGGCGCCGGTCAAAGGCGCCACCTTGATTGGCAATGGCCCGGAGGCCATGAGTCGCGTGTCCATGGTCGGCAATGATCTGGCGCTGGACAGTGGCGTCGGTACGTGCGGCAAGGATGGTCAGTCGGTGCCGGTCGGTGTCGGTCAGCCGACGCTGAAGATCGACGCGATCACCGTCGGCGGCACTGGTGCGTAGAGCCGACAATAGTAGGGTGCGCCGTGCGCACCAGCGGCTGGCGAAGAGTCGGTGCGCATGGCGCACCCTACGGTCAGCGCAATCCGCGGTGGATTTCGTCGAGCTCGCGGATGTACTTGAATACCTTGCGCGCCGCAGCCGGCGGCTTGTTGCGCGCGGCTTCGTGCTGAGCATGACGAACCAGGCCGCGCAGGTGCTGGACGTCAGCGTCGGGGTAGAGCTCGACGAAGCTCTCCAGCGCACTGTCGCCTTCGGTGATCAGGCGGTCGCGCCAGCGTTCGAGAGCGTGGAAGCGTTCGTTGTACTCGCGGGTAGAGCTGTCCACCTGGTCGAGCATGGCGACGATCGCGTCGACATCCTGTTCGCGCATCAGCTTGCCGATGAACTGGATGTGGCGTTTACGCGCGGCATTGGCGGTATGTTTCGGCGCTTCGGCGAGCGCGCGGCGTAAGGCATCGGTCAGCGGCATCTTGGCCAGCAGATCCGCCTTGAGCGTGGTCAGTCGCTCGCCAAGCTCCTGCAGGGCATGCAGTTCGCGTTTGACCTGGGATTTACTCTTCTCCAGAGAGAAGTCGTCGTAGGAATCAGACATGGGGTGGGTCCAGAGGGAAACGCCGCCATGATAGCAGTAACCGTGACTGCCGGCCCGCAGCGGGCAGTCGAGAGCAGGCCTTGGATTTCTTACAGAAAGTGCCTGCGCCAAGAGAATCGGGAGTGGTTATGAGTGAAGTAGAACGCATCGGGCCGCAGGCCTTGCCAGCACTGCAAGAGCAGGTGGAGGCAATTCTCGCCGAGGCCAGGCGCCAGGGCGCCAGTGCCTGCGAGGTCGCGGTCTCGGCTGGTCAGGGGCTCTCCACCACGGTGCGCCAGGGCGAAGTGGAGACCGTCGAATTCAATCGGGACCAGGGTTTCGGTATCACCCTGTACGTTGGCCAGCGCAAGGGCTCGGCCAGCACCTCGGCCACCGGTAGCGAGGCCATTCGCGAGACCGTGGCGGCAGCCCTGGCGATTGCCAAACATACCAGCGAGGACGAGTGCGCCGGCCTGGCCGATGCTGCGCTGATGGCCCGTGAGCTGCCTGAGCTGGATCTCTACCACCCTTGGTCGATCACCCCGGAGCAGGCGGTGGAGCAGGCGCTGCTCTGTGAGGCTGCGGCTTTCGCGGCTGACGCGCGGATCAAGAACGCCGATGGCACCAGCCTCAATACCCATCAGGGTTGCCGTGTGTATGGCAACAGTCACGGGTTCGTCGGCGGTTACGCCAGCACCCGCCACAGCCTGAGCTGCGTGATGATCGCCGAGGGTGAAGGGCAGATGCAGCGCGACTACTGGTACGACGTCAATCGCCAGGGTGAACTGTTGGCCGATGCCAAGGGTATCGGCCAGCGCGCCGCCGAGCGTGCGGTCAGCCGTCTTGGTGCGCGTCCGGTGCCGACCTGCGAAGTGCCGGTGCTGTTCGCCGCCGAGCTGGCCGGTGGGTTGTTCAGCCATTTGCTGGCGGCGATTTCGGGTGGCAACCTGTATCGCCAGTCCTCGTTCCTCGAAGGCGCCCTTGGTCAACGGCTGTTCCCCGAATGGCTGAGCCTCGACGAGCGTCCGCACCTGCCGCGCGCACTGGGTAGCGCGACCTTCGATGGCGATGGCCTGGCCACCTACGCCAAGCCGTTCGTGGAGAAGGGCGAACTGGTGTCCTACGTGCTCGGCACCTATTCCGGGCGCAAGCTGGGTTTGCCGAGCACCGCCAACTCCGGTGGTGTGCACAACCTGTTCGTCACCCATGGCGATGAGGATCAGCAGGCGCTGATTCGCCGCATGGGCCGTGGCCTGCTGGTCACCGAACTGATGGGGCAGGGCTTGAACCTGGTTACCGGCGACTATTCGCGTGGCGCGGCGGGCTTCTGGGTGGAGAACGGTGAAATCCAGTTCCCTGTGCAGGAGGTGACCATTGCCGGCAACCTGCGCGACATGTTCCGCCAGATCGTCGCGGTCGGGCGTGATCTGGAACGGCGCGGCAATATCTGCACCGGCTCGGTGCTGATCGAGAAGATGACGGTCGCTGGTAGCTGAGGCTGCTAGAAACGAAAAGGCCACCCGCGGGTGGCCTTTTCGTTCGTGGGGTGATGCTACTCGCCTTCGTCAAAGTAGTTCTCGATCAACGCAACCAGTGCATCGAGAGCTTCGTGATCCTGTTCGCCTTCGGTCAGCAGGTGCACGTTGGTGCCCTTGCCGGCGGCCAGCATCATCACCGCCATGATGCTCTTGCCGTCTACCAGGCTTTCGGCGCTGCGGCCAATGCGCACCAGGCAGGGGTAGGTGCTCGCTACGCCGACGAACTTCGCTGCAGCACGGGCATGCAGGCCAAGTTTGTTGATGATGGTGATTTCACGTGCTGGCATCGCGGCAGGATTCCTTAGCTGAGGTCGCGGTGACGCACCTGGACGTTCTTCAGCGAGTCTTTGAGTGCCTGGCTCAGGCGGTTGGCCAGGTACACCGAGCGGTGGTGGCCGCCCGTGCAGCCAATGGCGATGGTGACATAGGCGCGGTTGCTGGCGGCGAAGCGTGGCAGCCATTTTTCCAGGTAGACGAGGATGTCCTGATACATCTCTTCGACCTCCGGTTGCGCGGCCAGATAGTCGATCACCGGTTGATCCAGCCCGGAATGATCGCGCAGTTCCGGTTTCCAGTACGGATTGGGCAAGCAGCGCGCATCGAACACCAGGTCAGCATCCACTGGCATGCCACGTTTGAAACCGAAGGACTCGACCAGAAAGGCGGTGCCAGTCTGCGTCTGGCCCAGCAGGCGTAGCTTGAGCGTATCGCGCAGCTGGTAGAGATTCAGTCGGGTGGTATCGATCTTCAGATCGGCACGATCGGTGATCGGTGCCAGCAGCTGGCTTTCGTAGGCGATGGCCTCGGCCAGCGAACGATTGTCGTTGGTCAGCGGGTGTCGTCTGCGCGTTTCGGAAAAACGCTTGAGCAGCGTTTCGTCTTCGGCATCGAGATACAGCACGTCGCAGTGGATACTGCGCTTGCGCACTTCGTCGAGCAGTTCCGGGAAGCGCTTGAGCTGGCTCAGCAGGTTGCGCGCATCGATGGATACGGCCACCTGCGGCAGCAGCATGTCGCTATGCGGCAGGAAGCGTTCGGCAAGATCCGGCAGAAGGCCGGCCGGCAGGTTGTCGATGCAGTAGAAACCGTTGTCCTCAAGTACATCGAGGGCGGTGCTCTTGCCCGAGCCCGAGCGACCGCTGACGATGATCAGGCGCATGTTTATTGACCGTTCTGAATGTCCACGACGACCTGGTAGAGATCTTCGCCGCTGTTGGCCTGGCGCAGACGTTCACGTACATCCTGGCGATCGAGCATGCTGGCTATCTGGCGCAGCAGTTCGAGATGCGCATCGGTTGCCGCCTCCGGCACCAGAAGCACGAACAGCAGATCGACGGGCACGCCGTCGATAGCGTCGAAGTCGACTGCCGTCTCCAAGTGCAGGACAGCACTGATCGGGGCACTGCAGCCAGCCAGGCGGCAGTGGGGAATGGCAATGCCGTTGCCGAAGCCGGTAGAGCCGAGCTTCTCGCGGGCGATGAGGCTTTCGAAGATGTCCTGGGCATCCAGGTCGGGCAGATCGCGTGCAACCACATTGGCGATCTGTTCGAGCACGCGTTTCTTGCTGCCGCCCGGCACGTTCACTAGGGAACGGCCGGGGGTCAGGATATTTTCAAGTCGGATCATGGATAGGGAATGTCAGCGGGCCGTGGCGCCTTGCAGGCGTTCTAGCTGCTTTTCCTTGTGCTTGATGAGTTGACGGTCGAGTTTATCGGCCAACAGGTCGATGGCAGCGTACATGTCCTGGTGCTCGGCATTGGCGACGACTTCGCCGCCAGCGATGTGCAGGGTGGCTTCGATCTTCTGCTTGAGTTTTTCGACCTCCATGGTCACCTGTACGTTGGTGATCTTGTCGAAGTGGCGTTCCAGTCGGCCCAGTTTCTCGCCGATATAGTCACGCAGGGCGTCGGTCACATCCAGCTGATGTCCACTGATGTTGACTTGCATACCGCTTTCTCCTTGTTGCCTTGTGTAAGAGACGGGTCTGGTTCGACCCGCCGCCGGAACACTTTGGCCTGAAGGCCTGAGGCCTTCAGTCGATCTGGCCTACATCAGTCGCTTGCGCTCACTGGAGGGCGCTATACCGAGGGACTCGCGATACTTGGCGACCGTCCGACGGGCGACTTGGATGCCTTGTGCCTCCAGTAAACCAGCGATCTTGCTGTCGCTCAACGGCTTTTTCGCGTTTTCTGCTGCAACCAGTTTTTTGATGATCGCGCGGATCGCGGTGGACGAGCATTCTCCGCCTTCAGAGGTGCTGACGTGGCTGGAGAAGAAATATTTCAGCTCGTAAATACCGCGCGGTGTGTGCATGAATTTCTGCGTGGTGACGCGTGAAATCGTCGACTCATGCATACCCACCGCTTCGGCGATGTCGTGCAGCACCAGGGGTTTCATCGCCTCGTCGCCGTAGTCGAGGAAACCGCGCTGGTGCTCGACGATCTGCGTGGCCACCTTCATCAGCGTTTCGTTACGGCTCTGCAGGCTCTTGATGAACCAGCGTGCTTCCTGCAGCTGGTTGCGCATGAAGGTGTTGTCGGCACTGGAATCGGCGCGTTTGACGAAGCCAGCATACTGCGGGTTGACGCGCAGGCGCGGCATGGCCTCCTGGTTCAGTTCCACCAGCCAGCGTTCGTTGTGCTTGCGCACGATGACGTCGGGCACGACGTATTCCGGTTCGCTGGATTCGATTTGCGAACCTGGACGCGGATTCAGGCGCTGGATCAGGTCGATGACCTGGCGCAGTTCGTCTTCCTTGAGCTTGGTGCGGCGCATCAGCTGGGCGTAATCGCGGCTGCCGAGCAGTTCCAGGTAGTCGCCGACCACGCGTTGGGTCTCGCTCAGCCAAGGCGTGCCGGCAGGCAGCTGGCGCAGTTGCAGCAGCAGGCATTCGCGCAGGTCGCGGGCGCCAATACCCGCCGGTTCGAACTGCTGGATGCGGTGCAGCACCACTTCCACCTCGTCCAGTTCGACATCCAGCTCGGGGTCGAAGGATTCGGTGACTTCCTCTAGCGTTTCTTCGAGGTAACCGTCGTTGTTGATGCAGTCGATCAGGGTGGCCGCGATCAGGCGATCCTTGTCCGACATGGGCGCCAGGTTCAGTTGCCAGAGCAGGTGGCTGTGCAGGCTCTCGCCGCTGGAAGTGCGGGTGGTGAAGTCCCACTCGTCATCATCGTTGCTGGGCAGACTGCTGGCGCTGGTCTGGTAGATGTCTTCCCAGGCCGTGTCGACGGGCAACTCGTTGGGAATACGCTCGCCCCACTCGCCTTCTTCCAGGTTGTCCACAGTGGGAGTGGTTTCCTGGTAGCTGTCTTCCTTGCTCGGGGTCGGAGTGGCACTTTCGGCGCCATCAGCCATCGGATCGCTGTTGTCGAAGTCGTCGCCGTCTTCCTGGCGCTCGAGCATGGGATTGGATTCCAGTGCCTCCTGGATTTCCTGTTGCAGGTCCAGGGTAGACAGTTGGAGGAGGCGGATAGCCTGTTGCAGCTGCGGGGTCATCGTCAGCTGCTGGCCCATCTTGAGGACTAGCGATGGTTTCATTGCAGACCTTAATTTACTGGCGAGTTACGCCTTCCACATCAGGGCGCCGAAGCGCCGCCAGGAAGCAAATTATATGCCTGAATTTCTCGTTTTTGCCTAGGGGTTGCAATATTTTTGTAGCGAAATAGTGGGCGACCTACAGGTTGTGTGAAAGCGTAGCGAGCGAAGATGAGGCAATACCGATGGCGGCCCCGCAAAAACGGGCGAAAAGCGCAGGTTACGATTGTAAATGAGCATTTCGACTGGGCTCGCACGCGAGGCTGTTTTTGACGCAGCAGCACCGAGCACAGTAGTTTTCACGCAGCCTGTTACAGGCGGAATTCATGGCCCAGATATACCTCTTTCACCGTCTGGTTGGCGAGGATGGTCTCGGCGTCACCCTCGGCGATCAGCTGTCCATCGTTGACGATGTAGGCGGTCTCACAGATGTCCAGGGTTTCGCGCACGTTGTGATCGGTGATCAGGATGCCGATACCCTTGGTCTTGAGGTGATGGATGATCTGTTTGATATCGCCCACCGAGATCGGATCTACCCCGGCAAAGGGTTCGTCGAGCAGGATGAACTTGGGGTTGGTCGCCAGGGCTCGGGCAATTTCCACGCGGCGTCGTTCACCGCCGGACAGGCTCATGCCGAGACTGTCGGCGATATGGTGGATGTGGAACTCCTGCAGCAGGCTTTCCAATTCCGCCTGACGTCCAGCGCGGTCCAGGTCCTTGCGCGTTTCGAGAATGGCCATGATGTTGTCGGTTACCGACAGCTTGCGGAAGATCGAGGCTTCCTGCGGCAGGTAGCCGATGCCTGCGCGTGCGCGGCCGTGCATGGGCTGATGACTGACGTCGAGGTCGTCGATCAGTACGCGGCCCTGGTCGGAGCGCACCAGGCCGACGATCATGTAGAAGCAGGTGGTCTTGCCTGCGCCGTTGGGGCCTAGCAGGCCTACGATCTGACCGCTTTCGATGCTCAGGCTGACGTCACGCACGACCTGGCGGCTCTTGTAGCTTTTCGCCAGGTGTTGGGCTTTGAGAATGGCCATTACTGCTGCTGATCCGCGGGTTTGTTCTTCGGTTGGATGACCATGTCGATACGCGGGCGCGGCGTGCTGACGTTGCCGCCTGTGGCGCGGCCTGCGTTGACGATCTGGCGGCGTGTGTCATAGACGATTTTCTCGCCTTCGAAGGTATTGCCTTCCTGAATTACCCTGGCCTGGTCGATCAGTACGATGCGCTCATTGCTGGCGAAGTACTGAATGGTCTTGCCGTAGGCCTTGACGATGTCCTTGTCCACGGCCGGCTTCTGCTCGTAGTAGGCCAGGTTGCCGACCGAGGTGAATACATCGATGTCGCCACTGGCGGTTTGGGTGATGGTGACGGTGTCGCCCGTGATCTTCAGGGTGCCCTGAGTGATGATCACGTCGCCGCGATAAACGGCTACACCTTGCTTGTCATCCAGTTCGGCGCTGTCGGCCTGGATGCGGATCGGTTGATCGCGATCCGATGGCAGTGCCCAGGCAGCCGCGCTTCCCAATACGGCGCCGAGGCTGAGAATCAGGGGGAGGGTATTAACGAACCTCATGCTGGCCTCTTACGTTGGACTGCAGGATCATCCTGCCGTCATTCAAGTACGCTTTCATTCCTTGTGCCGTGGTCACCCCGTTGGCCGCAACGATTCTAACGGCTTGCTCGGTCTGCGCATATTCCTTGTCAGGAATAACGGTCATGCGGCTGCTGGTGATCACGGTGGGGCGGTTCTTGGCGTCGGTGCGAGCGATGCGCACTTCGTCGATCAGTTCTACCTCGACGCCGCCAGGCGAGACTTCGGCACGCTGACTGGTGACTTCCCAGGGGAGCTCGGTACCGCGATAGAGCTTAAGCTTGGGGGTGTCGATCAGGGTGATGTCAGTGCTTTTGATGTGCTCGAGTTTGTCCGCAGTCATGCGGTAGTGCAGTTTGCCGTCATCCTGGAACTGCACGGTGCGCGCGCCCATTGCATAGAAGTCAACGACGTTGTCGTCGCTGGCCCGCTCGGCTTGGCGTGCGCTGTCCGGGGCAAGGTTCCAGTAACCAAGTGCGGCCACGACGACTGCAATCAGAGCAAAGATCAGGGTGTTGAGGATTTTACGTGGCATGCTGTTCTCTACAGGTAGGCGGCCTGGGCCGCATCCAGTGTGCCTTGGGCACGCATGATCAGTTCGCAGAATTCCCGTGCCGCACCGTCGCCGCCGCGTGCCTGGGTTACGCCATGGGCGTGCTGGCGGACGAAGCTGTCGGCGCTGGCCACGGCCATGCCCAATCCGACACGGCGAATGACTGGAAGGTCCGGCAGGTCGTCGCCAAGATAAGCGACCTGTTCATAGCTTAGGCCGAGTTCGGCGAGCAGGCCGTCGAGTACCACGAGTTTGTCCTCGCGCCCCTGGAACAGGTGCTGGATGCCCAGGTTGTTGGCGCGGCGCTCGACCACCGGGGTCTTGCGCCCGCTGATGATGGCGGTGCGCACGCCCGAGTTGATCAGCATCTTGATGCCGTGGCCGTCGAGTGTGTTGAATGTCTTGAACTCGCTGCCGTCTTCGAGGAAGTACAGGCGGCCGTCGGTAAGCACGCCGTCGACGTCGAAGATCGCCAGTTTGATGGCGCGGGCGCGTTCCTGCAGGTCGTTCATCACATTACTCCCGCGCGCAGCAGGTCATGCATGTTGAGGGCGCCGACCGGGTTGTCCAGGTCGTCGACCACTACCAGTGCGTTGATCTTGTGGTCTTCCATGATCTTCAAGGCTTCGGCCGCGAGCATCTCGGCGCGAGCGGTCTTGCCGTGCGGCGTCATGACCTCGTCGATCAATGCCTGGCGCACGTCGATGCCCTTGTCCAGGGCGCGGCGCAGATCGCCGTCGGTGAAGATGCCTGCGAGGCGGCCGTCTTCCTCCAGAACCACGGTCATGCCCAGGCCTTTCTGGGTCATTTCCAGCAGGGCATCGCGCAGGCTGGTACCGCGGCGTACGCGTGGCAGGGCGTCGCCTGCGTGCATGACGTTCTCTACCTTGAGCAGCAGGCGCCGGCCAAGGGCGCCACCCGGATGGGAGAAGGCGAAGTCTTCGGCGGTGAAGCCGCGCGCTTCGAGCAGGGCGATGGCCAGTGCGTCACCCAGTACCAGGCTGGCGGTGGTCGAGGAGGTCGGCGCCAGGTTCAGCGGGCAGGCTTCCTGCGAGACGCGTGCATCCAGGTTGACTTCGGCGGCCTTGGCCAATGGAGAGTCCGGGTTGCCGGTCATGCTGATCAGGCGGATACCGAGACGTTTGATCAGCGGCAGCAGGGTGACGATCTCGGCGGTCGAGCCCGAGTTCGAGAGCGCCAGGACGATGTCGTCCCTGGTGATCATGCCCATGTCGCCATGGCTGGCTTCTGCCGGGTGAACGAAGAAAGACGTGGTGCCGGTGCTGGCCAGGGTTGCAGCGATCTTGTTGCCGATATGCCCGGACTTGCCCATGCCAACCACTACCACGCGGCCCTTGCAGCTGAGAATCAGCTCGCAGGCCTTGATGAAATCGGCATCGATGCGGGGCAATAGCTCCTGCACCGCTTCAAGCTCGAGGCGGATGGTGCGCTGCGCGGAGTCAATCAGGTCGCGGGTCTGGTTCATGCTGGGCAAGGCTGTCGGGCGAAAAAAGACGAGGATTATAACGGGAAAAGCTTTCCGCGCTCACCCTTGCTGCAATGAGGCAGTGTCGAAGCTGTCGCAAGTCTGAACGCTGCTTTGGGGGGCTATTGGGCGGCCTGTTCGGCAAATGCTATAGTTCGCGGCCATTTTGGCCCCCTCTGGCTGGCGCGTGTCCTTGCTTCTGGAGGTGGCGTCTGCCAGGAAGGCCTGATTTTCAAGGAGTTCAGATGAGCGCCGAGCACGAGTACGCGATCGAGTTGCAGGGCGTCAGTTTTCAGCGTGGCGCGCGGTCGATTTTCGACAAGGTCGATATTCGCATACCGCGTGGCAAGGTGACCGGCATCATGGGGCCATCCGGCTGCGGCAAGACCACGCTGCTGCGCTTGATCGCCGCTGAGCTGCGTCCTTCGGCCGGTGATGTTCGTGTAGCAGGCGTCAGCCTGCCGAAGCTGTCGCGCGACGAGTTGTTCGACATGCGCAAGCAGATGGGCGTGCTGTTTCAGAGCGGTGCGCTATTCACCGACCTCGATGTGTTCGAGAACGTGGCCTTTCCATTGCGCGTGCATACCCAGTTACCGGAAGAAATGATCCGCGACATCGTCCTGATGAAGCTGCAGGCCGTTGGCCTGCGCGGAGCGCTGGAGCTGATGCCGGACGAGTTGTCTGGAGGCATGAAGCGCCGTGTCGCGCTGGCCCGTGCCATTGCGCTCGATCCGCAGATTCTGCTGTATGACGAGCCGTTCGTCGGTCAGGACCCCATCGCCATGGGCGTTCTGGTGCGCCTGATCCGCCTGCTCAATGACGCGCTGGGGATCACTAGCGTGGTGGTTTCTCACGACCTTGCAGAAACCGCCAGTATCGCCGACTACATCTATGTCGTCGGTGATGCGCAGGTGCTGGGGCAGGGCACACCGGCCGAGCTGATGGAGTCGGATAATCCACGTATTCGTCAGTTCATGAAGGGCATTCCGGATGGTCCGGTGCCGTTTCATTTTCCAGCGCCTGACTACCGCGAAGATCTGTTGGGGAGAGGTTGATGCGCAGAATTTCACCGCTCGAACGCCTGCGGCTGTTCGGTCGTGCGGGTATCGATGTGGTCGCGACGCTGGGGCGTTCGGTGCTGTTTCTGGTCAGCGCCCTGTGCGGCCGCAGCCGTGCCGGCAAGCCGTTGCAACTGTTGATCAAGCAGCTGTTCGCAGTTGGCGTGATGTCGCTGGCGATCATCGTCGTCTCCGGCATTTTCATCGGCATGGTGCTGGCCCTGCAGGGTTACAACATCCTGGTCAGCTATGGCTCCGAGCAGGCCGTGGGGCAGATGGTCGCCCTGACCCTGCTGCGTGAACTGGGCCCGGTGGTCACCGCGCTCCTGTTCGCCGGTCGCGCCGGTTCCGCGTTGACCGCCGAAATCGGCAACATGAAGTCCACCGAGCAGCTCTCCAGTCTGGAGATGATTGGCGTCGACCCGCTCAAATACATCGTCGCGCCGCGGCTGTGGGCCGGTTTCATTTCCATGCCGCTGCTGGCGATGATCTTCTGCGTGGTCGGCATCTGGGGGGCGGCGATGGTCGCCGTTGATTGGCTGGGCGTTTACGAGGGCTCGTTCTGGGCCAACATGCAGAACAGTGTTTCTTTTTATGACGACGTGCTCAATGGCGTGATCAAAAGCATCGTCTTTGCCTTTGTGGTGACCTGGATCGC
The DNA here is from genome assembly GCF_014892995.1 of Pseudomonas sp. EggHat1. Taxonomy (NCBI): domain Bacteria; kingdom Pseudomonadati; phylum Pseudomonadota; class Gammaproteobacteria; order Pseudomonadales; family Pseudomonadaceae; genus Pseudomonas; species Pseudomonas sp. EggHat1. The sequence continues at coordinate 240,693 of NZ_JACKQK010000001.1, read as the reverse complement.
CGTGTTCCAGGGTTACGACTGCGAGCCTACTTCCGAAGGCATCAGCCGCGCGACTACGCGCACCGTGGTGTATGCCTCGCTGGCCGTACTTGGCCTGGATTTCATTCTGACCGCTTTGATGTTTGGAGATTTCTGATGCAAAACCGCACGCTGGAGATTGGTGTCGGCCTGTTCCTCATGGCCGGTGTGCTGGCGCTGCTGCTGCTGGCCCTGCGCGTCAGCGGCCTGAGCGTCGGTAGCGCTGGCGATACCTACAAGGTCTACGCCTACTTCGACAACATCGCCGGGCTGACCGTGCGCGCCAAGGTCACCATGGCTGGCGTGAGCATCGGCAAGGTCACTGCCATCGATCTTGATCGTGACAGTTACATGGGCCGGGTGACCCTGGAGCTCGATGGCGGCGTCAATAACCTGCCTGAGGATTCCACGGCGTCGATCCTGACCGCTGGGTTGCTCGGCGAGAAATACATCGGCATCAGCGTTGGTGGTGACGAGGAGGTGCTCAAGGACGGCAGCACCATCCACGACACGCAGTCCTCGCTCGTGCTGGAAGACCTGATTGGCAAATTCCTGCTCAATTCGGTCAATAAAGATGAAGCCAATTGATGAGGGCTCCGGACATGCTCAAGACCGTGCGTAATTCCCTGCTGGCGTTGCTGGCTACCATGCCGTTGCTGGCCATCGCTGCGCCAAGCGCCCATGAGGTGGTGCAGCAGACCACCGAAACCCTGCTGGCAGACCTGAAAGCCAACAAGGAACAGTACCGCAGCAATCCCAATGCCTTCTACGACTCGCTCAACGAGATTCTCGGTCCAGTGGTGGATGTCGAGGGTATCGCCCGTGGCGTGATGACCGTGCGCTATTCGCGCCAGGCTTCGCCTGAGCAGATGAGACGCTTTGAGGAGAACTTCAAGCGCAGCCTGATGCAGTTCTATGGCAATGCCCTGCTCGAGTACAACAATCAGGATATTCGCGTGCTGCCAGCCAGCGGCAGGGCCGAGGGCGAGCGCACGTCGGTCGGCATGGAAATTCGCGATGGCAAGGGCGTGGTCTATCCGCTGTCCTACACCATGGTGTCGATGGACGGTGGCTGGAAGTTGCGTAACGTGGTGATCAACGGCATCAACGTCGGCAAACTGTTCCGCGATCAGTTCGCCCAGTCCATGCAGAACAACCGTAACGATCTCGACAAGGTCATCGATACCTGGGCCGAGACCGTGGCCAGGGCGCGTCAGGCTCGAGGCGAATCGTGAGTCAGGCGAGCATCGGCGAGCGCGCTGCTGGGCAATTGCAGCTTACTGGTGTGCTCGATTACAGCACCGGGCCGCTGCTGCGTGAGCAGGGCGCGCGGCTGATTGCCGCCAGCAGCGCCACGCGTCTGGCGCTCGACTGCAGCATGGTGGAAAAGTCCAGCAGCGTCGGTCTGGCGCTGCTGCTGGCGTTCATGCGTGATGCACGCAAGGCCGGGCGTGAGCTGACGATCAGTGCGCTGCCCGACGACATGCGCGAGATCGCTAAAGTCAGCGGCTTGCTGGAGTTGCTGCCGCTGCAATCGTGAAGCGCTTCCCGTCGTTCCGTCAGCGCCGTTGCTGGCGGGGTTCGCAGGCGGGAGGCTTTTTTGTATGATGGCCGACCCGCGGGCTCAGGTGCCCGAATGCGTCAGTCGAGGTCGAGCATGCAGGCTGCAGAAGTAAAAAGCCTCCTAGAGGAAAAACTCCCGAACACCCAGGTGGAAGTCGAAGGCGAAGGCTGCAACTTCCAACTCAACCTGATCAGCGACGAACTGGCCGCCCTCAGCCCGGTCAAACGTCAGCAGCAGATCTATGCCCACCTCAATGCCTGGATCGCTGATGGCAGCATCCACGCCGTGACCATGAAATTCTTCAGCCAGGCCGATTGGGCCGCGCGTTCCTGAGCCTGCGGGCGACGAGATTCCTAATGGATAAACTGATCATTACCGGCGGTGCTCGCCTCGATGGCGAAATCCGCATTTCCGGTGCGAAGAACTCTGCTCTGCCGATTCTAGCAGCGACCCTGTTGGGCGATGAGCCTGTCACCATCTGCAACCTGCCGCACCTGCACGACATCACTACCATGATCGAGCTGTTCGGTCGCATGGGCATCGAGCCGGTGATCGACGAGAAGCTGTCGGTGGAAGTCGACGCGCGGGCGATCAAGACCCTGATCGCGCCTTACGAGCTGGTAAAAACCATGCGCGCCTCGATCCTGGTGCTCGGCCCCATGGTCGCTCGCTTCGGTGAGGCCGAAGTGGCGCTGCCGGGCGGTTGCGCCATCGGTTCGCGTCCGGTCGATCTGCACATCCGTGGCCTCGAGGCCATGGGCGCGCACATTGACGTGGAAGGTGGCTACATCAAGGCCAAGGCGCCGGAAGGCGGCCTGCGTGGTGCGCACTTCTTCTTCGATGTGGTCAGCGTGACCGGTACCGAGAACATCATGATGGCCGCGACCCTGGCCAAGGGCCGCAGCGTGCTGGAAAACGCCGCGCGCGAGCCTGAGGTGGTCGACCTGGCCAACTGCCTGATCGCCATGGGCGCGAAGATCCAGGGTGCCGGTACCGACACCATCATCATCGACGGCGTCGAGCGTCTGCATGGTGCGCGCTTCAACGTGATGCCCGACCGTATCGAAACCGGCACCTACCTGGTCGCTGCCGCCGTTACCGGTGGTCGGGTCAAGGTCAAGGACGCCGATCCTTCGACCCTGGAGGCCGTGCTGGCCAAGCTGCAGGAAGCGGGTGCCGAAATCACCACCGGTCCGGACTGGATCGAGCTGGACATGAAGGGCAAGCGTCCGAAGGCCGTCAATCTGCGTACCGCTCCGTACCCGGCGTTCCCCACCGACATGCAGGCGCAGTTCATTGCCCTGAATGCCGTGGCTGAGGGCACCGGCACCATCATCGAGACCGTGTTCGAAAACCGTTTCATGCACGTCTACGAGATGCTGCGCATGGGCGCCAACATCCTGGTCGAAGGCAACACTGCCGTGGTTACGGGTGTCGACAGGCTCAAGGGCGCGCCGGTGATGGCGACCGACCTGCGTGCTTCGGCGAGCCTGGTGTTGGCCGCGCTGGTAGCCGACGGTGACACGCTGATCGACCGCATCTACCACATCGACCGTGGTTACGAGTGCATCGAGGAAAAACTGCAGCTGCTGGGCGCGAAAATCCGTCGCGTACCGGGCTGATCGCCTGTCTCCGTTGTCGTAGGGTCGCTCCCTGTCGGAGCGGCCGCTTCCGTTCAAGGAAACCGTTTCATGCTGACCATCGCCCTGTCCAAAGGCCGCATTCTCGATGACACCCTGCCGTTACTGGCCGCAGCGGGCATCGAACCGACCGAGAACCCGGACAAGAGCCGCAAGCTGATCATCCCGACCACTCAGGATGACGTGCGCCTGCTGATCGTGCGGGCCACCGACGTGCCGACCTATGTCGAGCATGGCGCCGCCGACCTGGGCGTAGCCGGCAAGGACGTGCTGATGGAGTACGGCGGCCAGGGCATCTACGAGCCGCTGGACCTGCAGATCGCCAAGTGCAAGCTGATGACCGCCGGCAAGGTCGGCGCGCCGGAGCCGAAAGGTCGTCTGCGCGTGGCCACCAAATTCGTCAACGTCGCCAAGCGTTACTACGCCGAGCAGGGCCGTCAGGTCGATATCATCAAGCTCTACGGCTCGATGGAGTTGGCGCCGCTGGTGGGTCTGGCCGACAAGATCATCGACGTGGTCGACACCGGCAACACCCTGCGTGCCAATGGACTGGAACCGCAGGAACTGATCGCCACCATCAGCTCGCGGCTGATCGTCAACAAGGCTTCGATGAAGATGCAGCATGCGCGCATCCAGGCGCTGATCGAAACCCTGCGCAGCGCCGTTGAGGCGCGACACCAGGGCTGATTCCTTCCCGCGGCGTCTGGTCGCGGCAGCCTATCCGTGTCATAGCCATTTTTCTTGGGTGCCCGCACGGTGGGCTTGCTACATTACGGGCGCCCGAGAAAACGCCATTTAATGAGGCTTTTGCTATGACCGCACCCGTTGCCATCCGCCGACTCAACGCCGCCGACACGGACTTCGCGCGTCATCTGGATCATCTGCTGTCCTGGGAAAGCGTCTCCGACGATGGCGTCAACCAGCGCGTGCTGGAAATCATCCAGGCCGTGCGTGAGCGTGGTGATGCCGCCCTGGTCGAATACACCCAGCGTTTCGACGGCCTGGAGGTCGCCTCCATGGCTGACCTGATCCTGCCGCGTGAGCGTCTGGAACTGGCCCTGACCCGCATCAGCCCGGCTCAGCGCGAGGCGCTGGAAGTTGCCGCTGAGCGCGTGCGCAGCTACCACGAAAAACAGAAGCAGGATTCCTGGCGCTACAGCGAGGCCGATGGCACTGTGCTGGGGCAGAAGGTCACCCCGCTGGATCGCGCTGGCCTTTACGTGCCTGGCGGCAAGGCGTCCTATCCCTCTTCGGTGCTGATGAACGCTATTCCGGCCAAGGTCGCCGGCGTGCCCGAGGTGGTGATGGTGGTGCCGACCCCGCGCGGCGAGATCAACGAACTCGTGCTGGCTGCTGCCGCCATCGCCGGTGTCGACCGCGTGTTCACCATCGGTGGTGCCCAGGCTGTCGCCGCGCTGGCCTATGGCACCGAGAGTGTGCCGCCGGTGGACAAGATCGTCGGCCCCGGCAACATCTATGTGGCCACCGCCAAGCGCCACGTGTTCGGCAAGGTTGGCATCGACATGATCGCAGGCCCGTCGGAGATTCTCGTGGTCTGCGACGGCCAGACCGATCCGGACTGGATCGCCATGGACCTGTTCTCCCAGGCCGAGCACGACGAGGACGCACAGTCGATTCTGGTCAGCCCGGATGCTGCCTTCCTCGACCGCGTCGCCGAGAGCATCGCCAAGCTGCTGCCGACCATGGAGCGTGCCGAGATCATTCGTACTTCGCTGGAAGGCCGTGGCGCGCTGGTCCAGGTGGCGGACATGGCGCAGGCCATCACCGTTGCCAACCACATCGCGCCGGAGCACCTGGAGCTGTCGGTGGCCGACCCGGAAGCCTGGTTGCCGCAGATCCGCCATGCCGGTGCGATCTTCATGGGCCGCTACACCGCAGAAGCCTTGGGCGATTACGTCGCTGGCCCCAACCACGTGCTGCCGACGTCCGGTACCGCGCGTTTTTCTTCGCCGCTGGGGGTGTACGACTTCCAGAAGCGCTCGTCGATCATCTTCTGCTCGCCGGATGGCGCGTCGGAGCTGGGCAAGAGCGCCTCGGTGCTGGCCCGTGGCGAGTCGCTGACCGCGCATGCGCGTAGCGCCGAGTACCGTATCAAGTGAAGTAGGGTGCGCCATGCGCACCTTGTGAATGTATTGGTGCGCACGGCGCACCCTGCGGGATCGCGCTTCGCCGGTTGATCGAAGCGATATCCATCGTCCATGCAACGCATTCGAGGAGAGAAGGGCAGATGAGCAAATTCTGGAGCCCCTTCGTCAAGGACCTGGTGCCCTATGTACCTGGTGAGCAGCCCAAACTGAGCAAGCTGGTCAAGCTCAACACCAACGAGAACCCATACGGCCCGTCGCCCAGGGCCATTGCGGCGATGCAGGCCGAGTTGAATGATGACCTGCGCCTGTACCCGGATCCCAATGGGGATCGCCTGAAACACGCGGTGGCTGCCTATTACGGCGTGCAGCCCGCTCAGGTGTTCGTCGGCAACGGCTCCGACGAGGTGCTGGCACACGCCTTCCATGGTCTGTTCCAGCACGAGGCGCCGCTGCTGTTCCCGGATATCAGCTACAGCTTCTATCCGGTGTATTGCGGCCTGTACGGTATCGATTACCAGCAGGTGGCACTGGACGAGCAGTTCCAGATTCGTGTCGAAGACTATGCCCGGCCCAATGGTGGCATCATCTTCCCCAACCCTAATGCGCCGACCGGCTGCCTGCTGCCGCTCGTGGCCATCGAGCGCATGCTGCAGAACAGCCCGGACAGCGTGGTGCTGGTAGACGAGGCGTATATCGACTTCGGTGGTCAGACGGCCATCGCCCTGGTCGACAAGTACCCGAACCTGTTGGTCACCCAGACACTGTCCAAATCGCGTTCGCTGGCTGGTTTGCGCGTTGGCATCGCGGTCGGCCACCCGGATCTGATCGAAGCGCTGGAGCGAATCAAGAACAGCTTCAACTCCTATCCGCTCGATCGCATGGCCATCGCCGGTGCTGCGGCGGCGTTCGAGGACCGCGCTTATTTCGAGAGAACCTGCCAACAGGTGATCGAGAGCCGTGAGGCGGTGGTCGCTGGTTTGCAGGGACTGGGCTTCGAGGTGCTGCCCTCGGCGGCGAACTTCGTCTTCGCTCGTCATCCGGGCAAGGATGCCGCCACGCTGGCGGCCGGGCTGCGCGAGCAGGGCGTGATCGTGCGCCACTTCAAGCAACAGCGCATCGCCCAGTTCCTGCGCATTACCATCGGTACGCCGGAGCAGAACCAGGCACTGCTGGACGCCCTGCAAGGCCTTTGATCCAGGCGAGTCTGAAGAGAGCCGGTGGCGCGTCAGCGTCACCGGCTTTTTTCATGGCACAGAGGGGGCTTACTCGTGATGCGGCTCGCCGAGGAAAGTCAGCGAGGTGAACAGGCCGCGGCTTTCGATGTTGGGGTCGTTCTCTACCGGCAGGTAGACCGCCGCGCTGATGATGTTCAGCCCTTCGTTGCGCACCATCACCTGAGCGCGGCCTTCGGCATCGGTCTTGGCGCTGACCTGATGTGGCGCGCCACGGTAATCGCCGACCAGCTCGACGCCCGCCAGCGGCTTGCCGTCGGCCAGCACGCGCACGGGCAGAGGTTTGCCGGGGCCGACCTTGAGCGGATCGACTTGCGGAACGATGACCAGTTTCAGCGGTTTGAGGTCGGGCAGCTTGGCGCCCTCGCTGTAGATCGCCAGGCTGTACTTGAAGGTGTGCAGCGACTGGGTCGAGTTCGGCACCTGGCTGCGGCCCTGGTTGATCCATTGGCCTTCCGAGGTCTTTGACCAGGCACCATTGTCCAGGGCCACGCCGAGCACGGCGGGTTTCTTCAAGGGTTGCAGGCGGGCGTGATCGGCCAGGCGCTCGACGGTCACCGGAATCATTCGGCCTGCTGCGTCATAGGCCCAGGCGCCGCTGATCTTTTGTGCCTTGAAGGCATTGTCCTCGGCGCCATGGCCATAGACGACTTCGATATTGCCACGGCGCTCTTCGGTCCAGAGGCCGTGGGCCAGTGCACTGTTGCTGGCGAACAGGCCGGCGAGCAGCAGGTAGGCAGGAGTACGCATGTGAATCTCCGATTCAAAGGTTGAGGGTCAGGCTGACGCTGAGATTGCGAGGGTCGCCGGGCATTACCCAGACGTTGTTGAACGAGCGCTCGTAGTACTTGCGGTCGAACAGGTTGTTGAGATTCAGCCCCAGGCTCAGGTCCTTGCTGGCTTGCCAGCGTGCGAGCAGGTCGACCGTGGTGTAGGCCGGCAACTCGAAATCGCTGCCGGTCTGCCCGGAACGGTCGCCAACGTAGGTGATCGCGGCGCCCAGTTCGGAACCTTGCAGTGCGCCACTCTGGAACTGGTAAACGCTCATCAGGCTGGCGCTGTTGCGGGCGATGCCGAGCAGATCGCTACCTTCAGGGATGCTGTTGTCCTTGGTCACTTCGGCGTCGATATAGGCATAGGCACCGATGACTCTCACGGCCTCGCTGAGTTGGCCGGTGATCTGCAGATCCAGACCCTGGCTGCGCGCCTTGCCGGCGGCGATGCTGTCGCCGGGGTTATTCGGGTCGGCAGTCAGCACGTTTTCCTTGTCGATATGAAACAGCGCCACGGTGGCGCCGATGCGACTGTCGAGCAGGTCGAGCTTGAGGCCGGTTTCGTAGCCGAGACCCTTCTCCGGCTTGAACACCTGACCCTGAGCACCGATGGCGTTGGGTTTGAACGACATCGAGGCGTTGGCAAACACACCGACCTTTGGCGTTAGCTGATAGAGCACGCCCGCGCGCGGTGTGGCGACATCCTTGCTCTGCTCGTTGCTGACGCGGGTGCTGCGGTTCAGTGCAGTCTGTTCGAAGCGCTCCAGGCGCACGCCGAGCAGGCCGCTCCAGCGCTCGTTGAAACTGATCTGATCCTGCAGGTTGAGGGCGTAGCTTTCGGTGTGCTCGTGGAAGTCGTTGGGATTGACTATGGGCGGTTTCGGCTGCCCATAGATCGGGCTGTAGATGTCCTGGCCATAGCCCAGGCCGGTAACGCTTTGCGGGTACTTCTGGCTGTTGCGATAGTTCTCGTACTCCAGCCCCAGCAGCGTCTGATGTTGCCAGCCGGCCAGCTCGAACTGCCCATGCAGTTCGGCCTGGGTAATGCTGTCGTTCCATTCGAAGCTGCGTTCGCGGTAGAAGCGCGTGACCTGATCGCCAATCAGGCGCGAAGGTTCGGAGCTGTTGCCGTCCAGCGTGCCTTGGCTGTAATGGCTGGCCAGGCGTAGCTTCCAGGCAGCGTTCAGATAGTGCTCGAGGCTGACCTGCAGCAACTGGTTGTCGTTACGGATCTTGCCGTCATTGGGTTCGCCGAGAAAGGTCGAGCGTTTGATCGCGCCCATCTTGCCGTTGACGGCGGGAATGCCACGGTCGAACACCGATTCGGTGCGGGAAAACTCGCTGTCGATCATCAGCAGAGTGTCTGGCGATAACTGCCAGGTGAAGGTCGGGTTGATGATCTGCCGCTGGTTGCCGACGTGATCACGGAAGCTGCCGTTGTCTTCCACTGCCAGATTTACCCGCGAAAGCAGGGTGCCGTCCTCGTTCAGCGGTGTGTTGACATCGAGGCTGCTGCGGTAACGATCCCAGCGTCCGGCGCTGGCCTTGAACTGGGTGAAGGGCTCCAGTTGCGGGCGCTTGGTGACGATATTGACCAGACCGCCGGGGTCGCCACGGCCGTAGAGAGCCGCCGCCGGCCCCTTGAGTACTTCCAGGCGCTCGATGGCCGATACGTCCGGCGAGCTGTAGCTGCCGCGGTTGATGGCAAAACCGTTGCGATACAGCTCGCCGGTGGTGAAACCGCGCACGCTGTAGTTGAGGAAGGTCAGGCCGCCGAAATTGTTCTGCCGCGAGACGCCGCCAGCGAAATCCAGGGCGCGGTCGATACGGCTGCTGCCGAGATCGTCCAGCACCTGGGCGGGGACCACGCTGATGGCCTGAGGAATTTCGCTGATCGGTGTGTCGGTGCGGGTGGCACTGGATGAGCGTTTGGCGCGGTAGCCCTGCACTGGCCCATCGGCTTGTTCACTGGGGGCGCTGATGATGCTGTCGGCCAGTTTGGCCGGAGATTCAGCGGCAAGAGCGCAGGGTGTTAACAGGCTGCCGGCAAGCAAGGCGGAAGTGACGCGCAAGGGGAGGGTCTCCGGATGATTGTGGTTTATGTAATAACATTACAATAACCTCAATCGAGAAAAGTTCCCACTTGAAAATGAGCGCCGATCAGTTGCCGTTAACGGGAGGGCGAATACCGACCTCGGCGGTCAGCTGCAGCGGCTTACCGTTGCGCAGCACGTCGATGCGGATATTGTCACCAGGCGTGGTGCGTGCGACCTGATTCATCGAACGGCGACCGTCACTGGCCGGTTCACCATCGATGCTGAGAATCAGGTCGCCAGGCTGCAGGCCGGCCTTCTGTGCCGGGCCGTCGCGATAGACACCGGCGACGACGATGCCAGGACGGCCATCGAGACCGAAGGACTCGGCCAGCTCCGGCGTCAGTGGCTGCACCTCGACGCCGAGGTAGCCGCGAATCACCTGGCCATGCTCGATGATTGCCTGCATCACCTCCATGGCCAGTTTCACAGGAATGGCGAAGCCGATGCCCTGCGAGCCACCGGACTTGGAGAAAATCGCCGTGTTGATGCCCACCAGGTTGCCGTGTGCATCGATCAGTGCACCGCCGGAATTGCCGGGGTTGATCGCCGCATCGGTCTGGATGAAGTCTTCGTAGGTGTTGAGGCCCAGTTGGTTGCGCCCGGTGGCGCTGATGATACCCATGGTCACGGTCTGACCGACGCCGAAGGGGTTGCCGATGGCCAGGGTGACGTCGCCGATGCGAATGCTGTCGGAGCGTCCCAGAGTGATTGCCGGGAGATTGGGCAGGTCGATCTTCAATACGGCCAGGTCGGTTTCCGGGTCGTTGCCAATCACCCGCGCCAGGGTTTCGCGGCCGTCCTTGAGGGCGACGACGATCTGGTCGGCGCCGCTGACCACATGATTGTTGGTCAGCAGATAGCCTTCACGGCTCAGCAGTACGGCCGAGCCGAGGCTCGACTCCATGCGCTGCTGGCGTGGCAGGTTGTCGCCGAAGAAGCGGCGGAACGTCGGATCTTCGAACAGCGGATGGGCCGGTTTGCTCACCAGTTTGGTGGTGTACAGGTTGGCCACTGCTGGCGATGCAGTATCGACAGCCTCGGAGTAGGACACCGGGCCTTCCTGCAGGCGGCTGTAGAGCGGTGCTTGCACCAGTTGCACTTCCTGGCTTGGCAAACCGACCCATTGCGGGTAGCGCTGAATCAGCAGCAGTGCGAACAGCACACCGACCAGCAGGGGCCAACCGAGAAAACGCAGTGCCTGGGGCATCGAGACAATCCTGAGGGTTGCGGGGGCCAAATCCGGCCCTTAAGGTGGCGCATTATAGTGAGGTGCTCGCCAATTAGGCAGCGGCCCGCAACAGCTTGTGAGGAATCTTCATGGCCATTGCCCTGACCACGCTAGTGGAAGAAGCTGACGCTTTTCTTAACGCGTCGCGTATCAATGATTACTGCCCCAATGGCCTGCAGGTCGAGGGGCGTCCGCAGGTCAGTCGCATCGTCAGCGGCGTGACCGCCAGCCAGGCACTGATCGACGCGGCCATCGAGGCCGAGGCCGATGTGCTACTTGTGCATCATGGCTATTTCTGGAAGGGCGAGAACCCCTGTGTCATCGGCATGAGGCAGCGTCGCCTGAAAGCGCTGCTGGCCAATGACATCAGCCTGCTGGCCTATCACCTGCCGCTGGACGTGCATCCCGAGGTGGGCAATAACGTGCAGCTTGCACGGCAACTGGGCATCGTCGTCGAGGGGCCGTTGGAGCCGGAAAATCCGCGTACCGTTGGCCTCGTCGGCTCGCTGCAGGAGCCGATGAGCGCCGCCGACTTCGCCCGGCACGTGCAGCAAACGCTGGGGCGTGAGCCGCTGCTGGTGGAGGGCGATGGGCTGATTCGTCGAGTCGGCTGGTGCACGGGGGGCGGGCAGGGCTATATCGACCAGGCGATTGCTGCAGGTGTCGACCTCTACCTGACTGGCGAAGCCTCCGAGCAGACCTTCCACAGCGCGCGTGAGAATGGCGTGAGCTTCATCGCCGCCGGCCATCACGCTACCGAGCGCTATGGTGTACAGGCGCTGGGGGATTATCTGGCGCGGCGTTTCGCCCTCGAACACCTGTTCATCGACTGCCCCAACCCGATCTGAATCGCCCGTACGGGCAGGTATAACGCTAGATCGTTTCGGTCTAACCGGCGTCCTGAGTATAAGCAGACGCTGTGATAGAGTGCGCGCTCGTCCACGGCCCGCCGGCCCCACAACAGCAAACCGTGAGTAGCCATGCTCGACAAATTGACCCATCTGAAGCAGCTGGAGGCGGAAAGCATCCACATCATTCGTGAAGTGGCCGCCGAATTCGACAACCCGGTGATGCTCTATTCCATCGGCAAGGATTCAGCCGTGATGCTGCACCTGGCCCGCAAGGCGTTCTTCCCTGGCAAGCTGCCGTTTCCGGTGATGCACGTCGATACCCGCTGGAAATTCCAGGAGATGTACCGCTTCCGCGACAAGATGGTCAGCGAGATGGGCCTGGATCTGATCACCCACATCAACCCTGATGGTGTGGCGCAGGACATGAACCCCTTCACCTACGGCAGTGCCAAGCACACCGACGTGATGAAGACCGAAGGCCTCAAGCAGGCGCTGGACAAGTACGGCTTCGATGCCGCCTTCGGTGGCGCGCGTCGCGACGAAGAGAAGTCGCGCGCCAAGGAGCGCGTGTATTCCTTCCGCGACAGCAAGCACCGCTGGGATCCGAAGAACCAGCGCCCCGAGCTGTGGAGCGTGTACAACGGCAAGGTGAAGAAGGGCGAGTCGATCCGCGTCTTCCCGCTGTCGAACTGGACCGAGCTGGACATCTGGCAGTACATCTACCTGGAGCAGATTCCAATCGTGCCGCTGTACTTCGCCGCCGAACGCGAAGTGATCGAGAAGAACGGCACGCTGATCATGATCGACGACGAGCGCATCCTTGAGCACCTGTCCGATGAAGAGAAGGCGCGCATCACCAAGAAGATGGTGCGTTTCCGTACCCTCGGCTGCTACCCGCTGACCGGTGCGGTGGAGTCCACGGCACTGACGTTGCCCGAAATCATCCAGGAGATGCTCCTGACCCGCACTTCCGAGCGCCAGGGCCGCGTGATCGATCACGATGCCGCAGGGTCGATGGAAGAAAAGAAACGTCAGGGCTATTTCTGAGGATCGCGCACCATGAGTCACCAATCCGATTTGATCGGCCAGGACATTCTCGCTTACCTGGCCCAGCACGAGCGCAAGGAACTGCTGCGCTTTCTTACCTGCGGCAACGTCGACGACGGCAAGAGCACGCTGATCGGCCGTCTGTTGCACGATTCCAAGATGATCTACGAGGATCATCTGGAAGCCATCACCAAGGATTCGAAGAAAGTCGGCACCACCGGCGATGATATCGACCTGGCACTGCTGGTCGACGGCCTGCAGGCCGAGCGCGAGCAGGGCATCACCATCGACGTGGCCTACCGCTACTTCTCCACCGCCAAGCGCAAGTTCATCATCGCCGACACCCCCGGCCATGAGCAGTACACGCGCAACATGGCCACCGGCGCTTCGACCTGCGACCTGGCGATCATCCTGATCGACGCCCGCTACGGCGTGCAGACCCAGACCAAACGCCATAGCTTCATCGCGTCCCTGCTGGGCATCAAGCACATCGTCGTCGCCGTCAACAAGATGGACCTCAAGGACTTCGACCAGGGCGTGTTCGAGCAGATCAAGGCCGACTACCTGGCCTTCGCCGAGAAGATCAACCTGCGCCCGACCACCCTCGAGTTCGTGCCGATGTCGGCGCTCAAGGGCGACAACGTGGTCAACAGGTCCGAGCGCTCGCCCTGGTACACCGGCCAGTCGCTGATGGAAATTCTCGAGACCGTCGAGGTCGCTGGCGACCGCAACTTCGACGACCTGCGCTTCCCGGTGCAGTACGTCAATCGCCCGAACCTGAACTTCCGCGGTTTCGCCGGCACCCTGGCCAGCGGCATCGTGCGCAAGGGCGATGAGATCATGGCGCTGCCGTCGGGCAAGACCAGCAAGGTCAAGTCCATCGTCACGTACGAGGGCGAACTGGAGCAGGCCGGCCCGGGCCAGGCGATCACCCTGACCCTGGAAGACGAGATCGACGTCTCCCGCGGCGACATGCTGGTGCATGCCGACAACCGCCCGCTGGTCACCGACAGCTTCGAGGCCATGTTGGTCTGGATGGGCGAAGAGCCGATGCTGCCGGGCAAGAAGTACGACATCAAGCGCGCCACCAGCTACGTGCAGGGCTCTATCCCGAGTATCGTTCATCGCGTTGACGTGAACACCCTGGAGCAGGGCGCGGCCAGCGAGCTGAGGCTCAACGAGATCGGCCGGGTCAAGGTGGCACTGGATGCGCCGATCGCCCTGGATGGTTACGAGTACAACCGCACCACCGGCGCTTTCATTATCGTCGATCGCCTGACCAACGGCACCGTCGGTGCTGGCATGATCATCGCCGATCCGGTCGCTCATGGCGGCGGTCAGCATGGTCGTCTGGCGCATGTGTCGACCGAGGAGCGTGCTTCGCGCTTCGGTCAGCAGCCAGCCACCGTGCTGTTCAGCGGTTTGTCTGGAGCGGGCAAGAGCACCCTGGCCTATGCGGTCGAGCGCAAGCTGTTCGATATGGGCCGTGCTGTGTACGTACTGGATGGCCAGAACCTGCGCCACGACCTGAACAAGGGCCTGCCGCAGGATCGCGCCGGTCGCGCCGAGAACTGGCGCCGCGCCGCCCATGTAGCGCGTCAGTTCAACGAGGCCGGCATGATCGCCCTGGCCGCCTTTGTCGCTCCGGATGCCGAAGGTCGCGAGCAGGCCAAGGCGCTGATCGGTGCCGAACGCCTGGTTACCGTCTACGTCCAGGCCTCGCCGCAGATCTGCCGCGAGCGTGACCCGCAGGGGCTGTACGCCGCCGGTGGTGACAATATCCCGGGCGAAGGCTTCCCCTACGACGTGCCGCTGGATGCCGATCTGGTGATCGACACTCAGGCGCAGTCGGTCGAGGAGGGTGTCAAGGCGGTGCTGGATCTGCTGCGTAGCCGCGGCGCGATCTGACTCTCTTGCGCTGAACGAGAAGCCCTGCAGTAATGCGGGGCTTTTTCATTGCCGCCTCGCAAGGCGCCGGTCGGTTGCAGGCGCGAGCAGAGCTCGCTTCTACAATGTTTGTCCAACAAAAAGCCCCGCAATCGCGGGGCTCGGTATTTCTGGCTGGCGGGTTACTTCTTCAGCCCGTAGCTTTCGTCCAGCATGCCCGGGCCGTCGCTTTTCGGCGCGTAGTCCTTGGGCATTTCATGGTTCTTCGGCGGGGTCAGGCGCTCGCGCTTTTCGCCTGCTTCGGTGCTGTTCAGGGTGGCCAGCAGGCGCTGACGGGTCAGCTCATCCAGGGCCAAGCGGTTGGCACCGTCGGACAGGTGTTCCTGCACGTCCTGGTAGCTCTGGGTGAGTTTCTTCACCAGGCTGGCGGTGGTGTTGAAGTGGGTCACCACTTCGTTCTGGTAGGCCTCGAAGCGTGCCTGCATTTCATCCATCTGCCGCTGCGTACGGCCCGGTGCAGCATTGGGGGCCAGGCGGGCGAGCACAAAGCCCACGGCGATGCCGACCACCAGGGTCAGGGCGGGTATCAACCAGGCTGTAACGGTCTGTTCCACGAGTCCTTCCTCTCAAAACGGCTTTGCTTTACGTTAGCGGCTCGAGCCTGTGCTGTATACGACCAGAACCTGCTCAGAGTCTACTGCGCGTCGGCACTGCTGGGTTAAAAACAGGTTCGGAACGCTCATGTACAACAGTACACTGCGCTTTCTCTCCTGTTCTTGCCTTGCATTGCGCGAGCTCTCGAGACGCTGAACAGGTTCATTTGCCGCACAGGCAGTTTGCTAGACGAGTCGACCCGTTGCGGGGTCACGGAGTTCAGTGTTGCTCAGTCGCGAAACCCCTCTTTTCATTCAAGGCCCGGTGGGTCAACTCGAAGCCCTTCTGCTGGAAGTACCGGACGCCCGAGGCGTGGCGCTGATCTGCCATCCCAACCCGGTGCAGGGCGGCACCATGCTCAACAAGGTGGTGAGCACCTTGCAACGCACCGCACGTGACTGTGGATATCACACATTGCGTTTCAATTATCGCGGCGTTGGCGCCAGTGCCGGCAGCCACGACATGGGCACCGGCGAGGTGGACGATGCCGAAGCCGTCGCCGCCTGGCTGCAGGAGGAATATCCGAACCTGCCCGTCACGCTGCTGGGCTTTTCCTTCGGTGGCTTCGTCGCTGCGGCGCTGGGTGCGCGCCTGGAGGCGCAGGGGCAGGTGCCGAGCAAGCTGTTCATGGTGGCGCCGGCGGTGCATCGGCTGACCGCCGAGACGCCACCTGCCAGCCAGTGCCCGCTGGTGGTGATCCAGCCCGATAGCGACGAAGTGGTCGAGCCGCAGTCCGTGTACGACTGGTCGACCCATCTCGGGCGTGCCCATGAGCTGCTGAAAGTGGCAGAATGCGGTCACTTTTTTCACGGCAAGCTGACGGATCTGAAGGAACTCCTTCTGCCGCGTCTGTGAACGTGGCGTAGGGTGCGCACGGCGCACCCTGCGATCAATCTGGCATTCAAGGCGTCCCGCGGCCTCGGCTCGCGCGATCAGCGAAATAGTTCAAGCAAAGCGAATCTGATCATGACCACCCGTATCCTTACCGGTATCACCACCACCGGCACGCCGCACCTGGGCAACTACGCCGGCGCCATCCGTCCGGCCATCGTTGCCAGCCGCGATCCGCAGATGGATTCCTTCTACTTCCTCGCCGACTACCACGCGCTGATCAAGTGCGATGATCCAGCGCGCATCCAGCGTTCGCGCCTGGAAATCGCAGCCACCTGGCTGGCGCTGGGCCTGGATACCGACAAGGCGACCTTCTACCGCCAGTCCGACATTCCCGAGATTCCCGAGCTGTGCTGGCTGCTGACCTGCGTCGCCGGCAAGGGCCTGCTCAACCGTGCCCATGCCTACAAGGCTTCGGTGGACAAGAACGTCGAACAGGGCGAAGACCCGGATGCCGGCGTGACCATGGGCCTGTTCAGCTATCCGGTGCTGATGGCGGCGGACATCCTGATGTTCAACGCGCAGAAGGTGCCGGTCGGTCGTGACCAGATCCAGCACGTGGAAATGGCCCGCGACATTGGCCAGCGCTTCAACCATCTGTTCGGCAAGGGCAAGGACCTGTTCGTCCTGCCCGAGGTGGTGATCGAGGAAGAAGTGGCCACGCTGCCCGGCCTCGATGGGCGCAAGATGAGCAAGAGTTACGACAACACCATCCCGCTGTTCGGCACTGCCAAGCAGCTCAAGGACGCCGTGGCGCGCATCGTCACCGATTCCAAACTGCCGGGCGAGCCCAAGGATGCCGAGGGTTCGCACCTGTTCACCCTGTACCAGGCCTTTGCCAGCCACGCGCAGCAGGCCGAGTTTCGTGCCGAGCTGGAAGGCGGCCTGGCCTGGGGTGAGGCGAAGAACCGTCTGTACCAGTTGCTCGAAGACACCCTGGGCGAGGCGCGCGAGCGCTACAACGCACTGATCGCCAGGCCAGCCGATCTCGAGGACATCCTCCTCGCTGGTGCAGCCAAGGCACGCAAGATCGCCACGCCGTTCCTCGGCTCGCTGCGCGAGGCGGTGGGCCTGCGCTCGTTCCGCGAACAGGTGCAGGTCACTGCTGGCGAGAAGAAGAAAGCCGCCAAGAGCGCCCGCTTCGTCAGTTTCCGCGATGAAGACGGCAGCTTCCGCTTCCGTCTGCTCGATGCCGATGGCGAGCAACTGCTGCTGTCGAAATCCTTCGCCGATGGCAAATCGGCCGGCATGATCAACAAGCGCCTGCAATCTGGCGATCCGCTGGATGTGCGTGCCGAAGGCCAGGTGTTCTCGGTCTGGATCGACGGTGAGAGCGTGGCGAGCAGTCCCGAGTTCGCTGACGGTCAGGCGCTGGAAGATGCCATCGTCCGTCTGCGTGAGGCGCTGGCGCCGCAGGAGTGAAGTAGCCCGGATGCAATCCGGGGCGAGCTTCGCCAGTATCCCCGGATTGCATCCGGGCTACGGCCATGATTGCCAATCAACGGGGGCGTCGCTAAAGTGACGCCCCCGTTTTTACTTGCCCGGCTAACGAATCATGACCCCCTTAGAGCGTTATCAGGCCGATCTCAAGCGGCCCGACTTCTTCCATGATGCGGCCCAGGAAAATGCCGTCCGCCATCTGCAGCGTCTGTACGACGATCTGATCGCGCGCGACCAGGGCAAGTCCGGGCTGATGGGCAAGCTGTTCGGCAAGAAGCCGCAGGGGCCGGTCAAGGGCCTGTATTTCTGGGGTGGTGTCGGGCGCGGCAAGACCTACCTGGTCGATACCTTCTTCGATGCGCTGCCGTTCGAGCAGAAGATGCGCACTCACTTCCACCGCTTCATGAAGCGCGTGCACGAGGAAATGAAGACCCTCAAGGGCGAGAAGAACCCGCTGACCATCATCGGCAAGCGTTTCGCCGACGAGGCGCGGGTGATCTGCTTCGACGAGTTCTTCGTCAGCGATATCACCGATGCCATGATTCTCGCCACGCTGATGGAAGAGCTGTTCAAGAACGGCGTTTCCCTGGTGGCCACTTCCAACATCGTGCCGGATGGCCTGTACAAGGACGGCCTGCAGCGCGCGCGCTTCCTGCCGGCCATCGCCTTGCTCAAGGAGCACACCGA
Organism: Pseudomonas sp. EggHat1; assembly: GCF_014892995.1. Taxonomy (NCBI): domain Bacteria; kingdom Pseudomonadati; phylum Pseudomonadota; class Gammaproteobacteria; order Pseudomonadales; family Pseudomonadaceae; genus Pseudomonas; species Pseudomonas sp. EggHat1. Next base: position 222,577 of record NZ_JACKQK010000001.1, on the reverse strand, counting down.
TATCGTCAACGTCGACAGCGGTGTCGACTATCGCCTGCGCGCGCTGGAGCAGGCTGAGCTGTTCCATTTCCCGCTTGGCCAGGCAGCTGAAGACAGCCTGCGCAAGAGCTTCCAGAGCCTGCTGCCGGACTGCACCCACATGGTGGAGAACGAGGCGCTGATGATCGAGAACCGCGCGATTAACGCCGTGCGGGTGTGCGAGGACGTGGCCTGGTTCGAATTTCGCGAGCTGTGCGACGGCCCGCGCAGCCAGAACGACTACATCGAGCTGGGCAAGATCTTCCATGCGGTGATCCTGGCCAATGTCGAGCAGATGAGCGTGGCCAAGGACGACATGGCGCGCCGTTTCATCAATCTGGTGGACGAGTTCTACGACCGCAACGTCAAGCTGATCATCTCCGCCGAGGTGGAGCTCAAGGATCTCTATACCGGCGGCCGCCTGAGCTTCGAGTTCCAGCGCACGCTGAGCCGTCTGCTGGAAATGCAGTCGCACGAGTTCCTGTCGCGCCCACACCGGCCCTGAAAACTGGCGCCCACCCTGCATCGGGCGGGCGTTGCCCGGTCACTGTGGCAGCCAGCTGCGCCACAGCTCCAGCGTCTGCGCACCGTGCTCGACGATCAGTTCACCGCCATAGGTGACGATCAGCAGCGCCACGATCATTACCGTCATCGGCAGGATCCAGCGCTCATAGCGGTAGTAGAAACCCTTGTCGCGCACCTCCTCGTTGGCGGCGGCGATTTCCGCCTCGCCCACCACCTGTCTGGCCAGCAGGTGGTTCAGCGCCACGGGCGGTGACAGGTAGGCCAGTTCCATGGCCGTCAGGGCGATCATCCAGAAATGCACCGGGTGAATGCCGTTGGCATAGGCGATCGGCGCAATGGTGGCCGACACCAGGATCACCACGCCAAAGGCGTCCATCACCATGCCGATCAGGAACAGCACCACCATCAACGCGGTCAGTGCCAGCCAGATGCTCTGGAAGTCCTGCGGGATCAGCTCCATGAGGCCGAAGCGTTCGATCACCCCGCCAGTGGATACCGACAAGGCCATCAGCAAGGTCAGCGCGCCGATATGGCCGACAGTGTCGTAAGTGGCGGCGCCCACAGCCTGGGTGAAGTTGCGTTGGCTGTTGCCTTGATCGTTCTCGATGGCGCGAGCGCTCGGCGTTTCCACCAGTGACTCGCCGCGCAGCTTGTCGAAAATCAGCACCACCAGCAGGATGACTGGCAACATCACCGGCGCGGTGAACTCGTTCAGCCGGGTATCGAGCAGGTAGCTGTAGACCCAGACCACCACGATGGCGATGAGGATGTAGGGTGCCACCGGCACCAGGGCGCGGGCCATGGCGGGCATGGCGTCGCGTGGATGGGCAATGTTGATTCGTTGTTCACGCAGCACCTGCGAGGCGATGAAGAACAGCGACGAGGTCAGGACGAAAACGGCGATCCCCCAGTTGTACAGTTCGGCTGTGGTCACCTGCTTGTTCAGTGCTGCGACCACCACGATCAGCAGGCAGGGGCGCAGTACCACGCCGAGCGAGCCGGACATCGCCGAGACGGCCAGGGCGAATTGCCGGCGGCCTCCGGAGAGCAGCACTTCGCGGTAGATGATGGCCCCGGCGGCGATGACGAAGATGCCCGAGGCGCCCGTGTAGGCAGTCGGCACGGCGGCACCGATCAGGAGAATCCAGGTCAGCAGCTCCGGTGACAGACGCCAGGGGCGAACCAGATCGAGGAAGCGGTCGACCACGTTGGTCTGCTTGAGCAGCATGCCGGCCCAGATGAACAGGGCCAGGTTGAGGAAAATACCCGACAGCTCGACGAGCTGACCCAGGTAGATGGCGATGCCGCCATGGTGGCCTTGCAGCGAAAACGAGGTGAAGGAACTGATCGCCATGATGGCGTACAGCGGCGTGCAGAGCAGCGCCAGCCCCAGATTACCGCCGGGTTCGGCTTCCGCCGGTGGTTTGAGCAAGTTGTAGACGCTGATCAGGCACAGGCAGCTGAACAGTGCGATCCACAGCCCATTGAGATACGGCCTGTTCAGTGGCAGGTCGGCGTTGAGCAGGGTATGCAGGTAGTGGCTGCAGGAAAACACCAGCAAGGCATTGGCGATGACCATGCCGGCAGCCGAGACGCGGTGATCGAGCCGGCTCTTGGCGGGACGCAGCGAGATGTGGTGGTTGCGCAGGGTGGTGGTGATGCCGGCGATGGCGATGAGCAGCAGCAGGAGCAGGGCGCGGTTGTCGGTGCCGAAGCGAAAGATGCCGAAGAACGAGGTTTCCAGGCTGCGGAACAGCTTCAGTTCAGGCGTCATGTGCGCGACGACGGCCGCGTGCAGCGTATGCTGCTGCGCGCAGAGTTGAGCGGCACGTTGCAGGGCGCTGCGTTGCGCTTGCGGGTCGACCTCGGTAGCGTCGAACAGGTCGTCGATATCGCTGCTGGCCCGGGCGGGCTGCCTGGTCAGCGGAGCTTCGAGGTCGGGGGTGGGATCGCAGGTCGGGGTCACTGGATCGGCGCGCAGCATGAAGTACTGCACACCGGCAGCCGGGTCACCGAACAGACGCTCGCCCATGCGCAGAAGTTGGCCATGGAGCATCTCCCCGGTGCCTATGACCAGGGTGAGGGTCAGCAGAAGGAAGACCGGCAGGGTGGAAAGCCATTGGCCAAACAGAGGACGTTTGAACGTCTGGGTTGGCGCAGGCTGGTCATGGCTGATCATGGTCGAGGCAATGGGCATGGCAGGCTCTACGGTCGAGGCGGAGTCCGGGGGCGTGCCCCCGTTTCGTTATTGTTATTCGAGGTTCTGGGCGCACTCGGCATCGGCTGAGTCGATCTGGCAGCGCACGCGCTTCATCACCGCCATCATGCGTTTGTCATAGATGCCTTCCTCGGTCAGCGAAATACGCGCCTCACGCAGCATCACGCTGTACTTCTCCATGTCCTCGGGCGGAATGTCGATCCAGTAGTGACTGTCGATCTCGCTTTCCGATTGCGTGATGATGTCCATGGCGCGGCTGTACTGGCTGAGGGCGAACTCGCGAGATTGCTGCCCGAAGCCTTCGGGGAAACGGTCAGGACGGATGACCAGCTGGTAGGTCAGTTGCAGCACCGGGAAGCGCGCCACGCCGCCGCGTTCACCCATACCCTTCTGCAGTTCCAGCGGTTTGTAGGCCGCCGCCGGCGCACCGACCACATCCACCGAGCCGTTATTGAACTTGCCGGCGAAGTTGGTGACATCGGAGGCGACTGGTTGAGCGCCGATCCGCTGCACCATCTTCGCCTGTGCATTGTCGTAGTCCATGATCGCGAACTTCTTGCCCGACAGTTTGCTGATGTTGTCGATGGTGCGGTCGTTGACGAACAGGTAGGCCGCGCCCATGGGCACGATGCCCGCCACTTCATAGGGGCCGTTGAGCATGAACTTGCTGGCCTTGGCTGAGCTCAAGGTGGTGATCACTGTTTCCAGTGCCTGGTAGCTGGGCAGGGCACCCAGTGCTTCCAGGCTGCCGGTGAATCCGTTGAACTGACGGGCGCGCAAGCCCATGATCATCACGCCATCGCATTGCCCGGCCTTGAAGTCTTCTGCAGCGATTTTCTCGTCGGTGTAGGGCTTGAGTTCGAGGCTGGCGCCGAAATGGTTGGCAGCCAGTTGGTAGTCCTTCATCAGGCTGTAGATGTCGCCCTGGGCACCGAGGATGTCGAACACGCAGATCCTCTGAGCGAAGGCCTGGGGGGAGGCGCCCAGTGCCAGACAGAGCAGAGCGAGGGCGGCTAGGTTGGAACACTTCATGGCGGATACTCCGGATCGTGCTGCTGAGGCGGGAAGGCTTGTGACGATCTGACTAGAGCAGGTCGTCGATCTCGATGCCGGTATCGACCGGCTGTTGCTCGTCCCAGAAACGCAGCAGGCCGCCGATTGGAGTGCGTGTACCGGCATTGGTCGTCCAGTAGCGATCGGCATTGTTCATGACGGTGCTGCTGCTGATGGCATCGACCTGGGCATAGGGTTCGTTGAGCTTGAAGCTGCTGTTCGCCGCTTCGGTCGCGCCGAAGGCCCGCAGCGCGCTGCGCAAGTGCTGCTCGTCGTTCTTCGCGGTGGCGGAGATCGCGTAGAGGGCATGGGCCAGGCGTACGCCGTGACGCTCACCGATCTGTCGCGACTGCTCAAGCACCTGCCAGGGGTTCTGCCCCTCACCGCTGCCTGGCAGCATGTTCCAGACCAGGGCACGTGCCGCCATCGGGGCGCCCCACCACTTCTCATTGTCCAGGCAGCTCATGGCGCGCTCGGTCTTGGCCGCGATGTCCTTGGGTACGCCGACGGCGTTCTGCGAGTTGATGTCGTTCTGGATGGCTTGCAGTCCCTGGATCAGGCCTAGCAGGTAGATCAGTTCGTCGAGATCCTTGTCGAAGGCCGGGCAGCTATCGCCGATGCGGATATCGAAGCGCTTCTCGTAGTAGCTGGCGAAGTTCTGGTACGACTGGTATTGGCGTCGTGCCGCCAGTTCGGCATAGCGCTTCTGGGTGATGCGTGCGTCCTGTGCCTCTTCGACCTGCTTGCTGCGTGAGGCGCGCAGATAGCGCAGCTCCTGCTCGAAGGCGGTCTGCTCGGCACAGGTCGCGGCGGTGAGGTAGAGCAGGGTCAGCAACTGTTGGTTGTCGGCACCCATGCCGCTGGTGGACTGGATGAGTGCGGCGACGGACGCGCCGGAATAACAGGCCATGTCGGCGTCATGGCTTTCGAGCATGGGGCCGACCAGGTTGTTTTCCATGAAGCGCAGCGATTGGTCGGCACCGAAGCGTTTGATCGGGGTGCAGGCTGTCAGTAGCACCAGCGATGCAATGGCACACAGGCACAGCGCACGAGAGGCTCCCATGGCGTTCTCCATCGTTATTGTTGTTGTAGAGGCGCATCCAGCGCACGTTCTTGTGTGTCTGCCACGCGCAAGCGGGCCGACCACGTAAGCACTCTACTGGCAGCGGGTTGGGCTGATACCCAATCTTCTGGTGGGTGTGGCGGAGCGGTAGACAGGTTGTCTAGTGCAGGGCGTTACCGAATCGCCGCAGGCGCGGCGAATGGCGCCTGCGCGATTTCACTGGGGCTGCTGCTGAAACTGGCGGCGATAGTGGTTGGGGGACAGCCCCGTGTGCTGGCGGAACAGGCGCGCGAAGAAGCTGGCATCGTCGTAGCCGATCTCGTAGCTGACGGTCTTGATGCTCTTGCGGGTGGAAGATAGCAGACTCTTGGCGGTTTCGATGCGCAGGCGTTGCAGGTAGTGCAGAGGCTTGTCGCCGGTGGCACCCTGGAAACGACGCATGAAGTTGCGGATGCTCATGCCGTGCTCGCGGGCCACGTCCTCGAAGCGGAACTTGTCGGCATAGTGCTCCTCCAGCCAGTGCTGGATCTGCAGCACGGTGACGTCCTGGTGCAGCTTCTGGCCGCCGAAGCCGATGCGTCCTGGCGTATAGCTGCGCTGTACCTCGTAGAGAATGTCGCGCGCCACGCCCTGAGCCACGCCGGCGCCGCAATAACGCTCGATCAGATAGATATAGAGGTCGCAGGCCGACGTGACGCCGCCTGCACAATACAGATTGTCTGCATCGGACAGGTGCTTGTCCTGATTGAGCAGTACTTTGGGAAAACGCTCGGAAAATTCGCGGAAGAAGCGCCAGTAGGTGGTCGCTTCCTTGCCGTCGAGCAGACCGGCTTCGGCCATCCAGAACACCCCGCTGGCCTCACCGCAGATCGCCGTGCCGCTGGCATGCTGGCGTTTGAGCCAGTCCAGCACCTGTGGATAACGACGACTGAGTGCGTCGAAATCGTCCCAGAAGGCGGGCAGGATGATCACGTCGCAGCTGTCCAGGCCGCCGTCTACTGGCACCTTGACCTTGCTGAAGCTGTTCACGGGCAACCCATCCGGGCTGACCAGATGGATGTCGAACGGCGGTTCGAAGCCCAGACCCTGCTGCTTGGCATAGCGAATGCCAGCCATGTGGAAGAAGTCCTTGGCTTGCATCAGGGTGGAGGCGAAGACGCCGTCGGTGGCGAGAATGCTGACGCGGCGTAACGCCGTACGCGGCTCTGGAATAACCATAAGTATTTATTCTTGTTCAAGGCTAAGTGGTCATGCAGCGGCTGGATCGTCTTATTTTTTGGCGCTTGTGTCCAGTGCGACCAAGCGTTTGCTTGGCTAAAGTCGAGGCCATGCTTTTTCTCCCGCCTCAGACACAGGTAGCGCCATGATCCCCAGAACTCTATTCAGCTCCGACCATGAACTGTTTCGCGACAGCGTGCGCAAGTTTCTCGAGCAGGAAGCCGTGCCTTATCACCACCAATGGGAGAAGGACGGGCATGTCGACCGCGCGCTATGGAACAAGGCGGGCGAGGCGGGGATGCTGTGTTCGCATGTCCCGGAGGAGTACGGCGGCATGGCGGCCGACTTCCTCTACAGCACCGTGGTGATCGAGGAGATCGGGCGCCTGGGACTGACCGGCATCGGTTTCTCGCTGCATTCGGACATCGTCGCGCCCTACATCCTGCATTACGGCAGCGAGGCGCAGAAGCAGCATTACCTGCCCAAGCTGTTCAGCGGCGAGATGGTCACGGCCATCGCCATGACCGAACCGGGTGCGGGTTCCGACCTGCAGGGCGTGAAGACCACCGCCGTACTCGATGGCGACGAGTACGTGATCAACGGCTCGAAGACCTTCATCACCAATGGCTGGCTAGCCGATCTGGTGATTGTCGTGGCCAAGACCGATCCCAAGGCCGGCGCCAAGGGCACCAGTCTGTTTCTGGTCGAAGCCAATACGCCCGGCTTCTCCAAGGGCAAGCGCCTGGAGAAAGTGGGTATGAAGGCTCAGGACACCTCCGAACTGTTCTTCCAGGACGTGCGCGTACCCAAGGAGAATCTGCTGGGCCAGCCGGGTATGGGCTTCGCCTACCTCATGCAGGAGCTGCCGCAGGAGCGCCTGACCGTCGGCATCGGCGCCCTGGCTTCGGCGGAAGCGGCGCTGCAGTGGACGCTGGATTACACCCGTGAACGCAAGGCTTTCGGCAAGGCCGTGGCGGACTTTCAGAACACTCGTTTCAAGCTCGCCGAAATGGCGACGGAGATTCAGGTCGGTCGGGTGTTCATCGACCGCTGCCTGGAGCTGCACCTTGCGGGCAAGCTCGATGTGCCGACGGCAGCGATGCTCAAGTACTGGACTACCGATCTGCAGTGCAAGGTGCTCGACGAGTGCGTGCAGTTGCACGGCGGTTACGGTTACATGTGGGAATACCCGGTGGCGCGCGCCTGGGCCGACGCGCGGGTGCAGCGCATCTACGCTGGCACCAACGAGATCATGAAGGAAATCATCGCTCGTTCACTGGTGTAAATCCGTAGGGTACGCTGTGCGCACCTGCAACGCTGAGGTGCTTGTCGGTGCGCACGGCACACCCTACGTGGTGCGTCAGGGCGCGGGGTTGGGTTGCGACTTGTGGATCGCCTCGATGCCGGCGAGCACTTCTTCGGAGAGCTTCAGCTCGGCGCTGGCCAGGTTGCTGTCCAGTTGCTCCAGGCTGGTGGCGCCAATGATGTTGCTAGTCACGAAGGGCTGCGCGGTGACGAAGGCCAGGGCCATCTGCGCCGGATCCAGACCGTGCTCGCGAGCCAGGGCCACGTAGCGTGAGCAGGCTGCTTCCGACTGCGGGTTGGTGTAGCGGGCAAAGCGGCTGAACAGGCTGATGCGTGCGCCGGCCGGGCGAACGCCGCCTTCGTATTTCCCGCTGAGCATGCCGAAAGCCAGTGGTGAGTAGGCCAGCAGGCCGCACTGCTCGCGAATCGCCACTTCCGCCAGACCTACCTCGAAGCTGCGGTTGAGCAGGTTGTAAGGGTTCTGGATCGACACGGCGCGCGGCCAACCACGGCTTTCGGCCAGTTGCAGGAACTTCATGGTGCCCCACGGGGTTTCGTTGGACAGGCCAATATGGCGGATCTTGCCAGCCTTGACCTGCTCGTCGAGCACTTCCAGGGTTTCTTCCAGAGGCGTGAACTCAACGTCCTTGTGCTTGTAGTCGAGTTGGCCGAAGAAGTTGGTCGGCCGCTCCGGCCAGTGCAGTTGGTACAGATCGATCCAGTCGGTCTGCAGGCGCTTGAGGCTGGCGTCCAGTGCGTTGACGATGTGTTGGCGGTTGAACTTCAGTTGGCCGTCACGGATGTGCGAGATGCCGTTGCCGGGGCCGGCGATCTTGCTGGCCAGAATCCAGTCGGCGCGGTCGCCACGTTGCCTGAAGTAGCTGCCGATGATCTGTTCGGTCTTGCTGTAGGTTTCGGCGCGCGGTGGCACCGGGTACATCTCTGCGGTATCGATGAAATTGATGCCGCTGGCCTTGGCCCGCTCGATCTGCGCATGGCCTTCGCTCTCGCTGTTCTGCTCGCCCCAGGTCATGGTGCCCAGGCACAGTGCGCTGACATCGAGATCGGTTCGGCCTAGCTTGCGGTATTCCATGATTGACTCCTTCGGCAAAAGAGTCATACAAGCAGGTTGAAATTTTTTTCGCAATCAGGATAATTCGGCACCTCTTTCTGCGGTGGAAGTGATGCGCCGCCTGCCGAAGAATCTTGCCGTATTGTGGACGCGCTGACCCGAGCCCCCGATAGCGTCCGTATGCGGCTGCCTTTGACTTGTCAAAGTACGCACTATCCAGTAAGATCCGCCGTCTATTTTTGCTGGGCGGCCCCTGAGGCTATAAAGAATGAAAACTTTTACTGCTAAACCGGAAACAGTAAAACGCGACTGGTTCGTCGTTGATGCTGCTGGCAAGACCCTGGGTCGTCTGGCCACCGAAATCGCGAGCCGTCTGCGTGGCAAGCACAAGCCTGAGTACACCCCGCACGTTGATACTGGCGACTACATCGTCGTTATCAATGCCGAGCAGGTGCGTGTAACTGGTGCCAAAGCCAGCGACAAGAAGTACTACTCCCACTCCGGTTTCCCGGGCGGCATCAAAGAGATCAACTTCGAGAAGCTGATCGCTCGTGCTCCTGAGCGCGTGATCGAGACTGCGGTCAAAGGCATGCTGCCGAAGAACCCGCTGGGTCGCGACATGTACCGTAAGCTGAAGGTGTACAAGGGTGCAGTCCACCCGCACACTGCTCAGCAGCCCCAAGAACTGAAGATTTAACGGAATAGTTCATTATGTCGGCGACTCAAAATTACGGCACTGGCCGTCGCAAGACCGCAACCGCGCGCGTTTTCCTGCGTCCGGGCACTGGTAACATCTCGATCAACAATCGCGCCCTGGATACTTTCTTCGGTCGCGAAACCGCTCGCATGGTAGTGCGTCAGCCGCTGGAGCTGACCGAGACCGTCGAGAAGTTCGACATCTTCGTCACCGTTGCCGGTGGTGGTGTCAGTGGTCAAGCTGGTGCCATCCGTCACGGTATCACCCGCGCTCTGATCGAGTACGACGAAACCCTGCGTAGCCCGCTGCGTAAAGCTGGTTACGTTACTCGTGACGCCCGTGAAGTCGAGCGTAAGAAAGTCGGTCTGCGTAAAGCGCGTAAGCGTCCGCAGTACTCGAAGCGTTAATCGCGACTACGCTTCCCAAAGCGCCCAGTTTCCTTACGGAGCTGGGCGTTTTTTATGGGCGTGGCAAATTGCTGCGACAACGTGCCGCATACGCGTAAGCCGCGTCTTCCAAGGCTTTCGCCAGTCTCTTCGGGGGTAATTACCTTGTCAGAAAAGGGGCTTTTCTTTACCATTTGGCGAATTTTTTGCGCGGCCCGATTTTTACTTAGTAGAGGCCTGAACAACAGGCCACAAAGCTGATGGGAGACGACTGAATGAGCAATGACGGCGTGAATGCAGGCCGGCGTCGCTTCCTGGTTGCAGCCACCTCCGTGGTGGGTGCAGCAGGAGCGGTAGGTGCTGCGACTCCGTTCGTGGGGTCATGGTTCCCCAGTGCCAAGGCCAAGGCGGCCGGTGCACCGGTGAAGGTGAACGTCAGCAAGATCGAGGCAGGTCAGCAGATGGTTGCTGAGTGGCGCGGTCAGCCGGTGTTCATCGTGCGCCGTACCGAGGAGATCCTGGCCAATCTGACCAAGATCGAAGGCAGTGTCGCCGATCCCGAGTCCGCTGCCTCCGTGCAGCCGGAGTACGTGGACAAGAAGACTCGCTCGATCAAACCAGAGCTGCTGATTCTGGTAGGTCTTTGCACTCACCTGGGTTGTGCGCCGTCCTTCCGCCCGGAGGTAGCCCCGGCTGACCTGGGTCCGGACTGGGTGGGTGGCTATTTCTGCCCTTGCCACGGTTCGCGTTACGACCTCGCCGGTCGCGTGTACAAGTCGCAGCCTGCACCGCTGAACTTGCCAGTGCCGCCGCACACCTACGAAACGGATGATGTGATCATCATCGGTGTGGACCAGGAGAAAGCGTGATGAGCAAATTCATGGAATGGGTGGATGCGCGCTTCCCCGCCACCAAGATGTGGGAAGACCATCTCTCCAAGTACTACGCCCCGAAGAACTTCAACTTCTTCTATTTCTTCGGCTCGCTGGCTCTGCTGGTGCTGGTCAATCAGATCGTTACCGGTATCTGGCTGACCATGAGCTTCGAACCTTCGGCTGAAGGTGCTTTCGCCTCCGTCGAATACATCATGCGTGACGTCGAGTACGGCTGGATCCTGCGTTACCTGCACTCCACCGGTGCCTCTGCGTTCTTCGTGGTGGTCTATCTGCACATGTTCCGCGGTCTGCTTTACGGCTCCTATCAGAAGCCGCGCGAGCTGGTGTGGATCTTCGGCATGCTGATCTACCTGGTGCTGATGGCCGAGGCCTTCATGGGTTACCTGCTGCCGTGGGGCCAGATGTCCTACTGGGGCGCCCAGGTGATCATCTCGCTGTTCGGTGCCATTCCGGTCATCGGTGACGACCTAACCCAGTGGATTCGCGGTGACTACCTGATCTCCGGTATTACCCTGAACCGCTTCTTCGCCCTGCACGTGATCGCACTGCCGATCGTTCTGCTTGGCCTGGTCGTGCTGCACATCCTGGCGCTGCACGAAGTAGGTTCGAACAACCCTGACGGCGTGGACATCAAGAAGTTCAAGGACGAGAACGGTGTGCCGCTCGATGGCATCGCCTTCCACCCTTACTACACCGTGAAAGACATCGTCGGCGTAGTGGTGTTCCTGTTCGTGTTCTGCTTCGTGGTGTTCTTCTTCCCGGAAATGGGCGGTTACTTCCTCGAGAAGCCGAACTTCGAAGCCGCCAACCCGTTCAAGACCCCTGAGCACATCGCCCCGGTTTGGTACTTCACGCCGTTCTACGCGATTCTGCGTGCGGTGCCGGACAAGCTGCTCGGCGTAATCGCCATGGGCGCAGCCATTGCCGTTCTGTTCGTGCTGCCCTGGCTCGACCGTAGCCCGGTCAAATCCATGCGCTACAAGGGCTGGATGAGCAAGATCTGGCTGGTGGTGTTCTGCATCTCCTTCGTCATCCTGGGCGTGCTGGGTGTGCTGGCGCCGACCCCGGGTCGTACCCTGCTGTCGCAGGTGTGCACCTTCCTGTACTTCGCGTACTTCATCCTGATGCCGTTCTACACCAGGATGGAGAAGACCAAACCGGTTCCGGAAAGGGTGACTGGCTGATGAAAAAGCTCTTTGCTGCATTTGTTTTCGCTGCGCTGCCGGCCCTGGCCATGGGTGCTGCCAGCAACTACCCGCTGGACAAGGTCGATATCGACCTGACCGACAAGGCTGCCATGCAGGATGGCGCGCGTACCTTCGCCAACTACTGCATGGGTTGCCACTCGGCTCAGTATCAGCGTTATGAGCGTGTTGCCGATGACCTCGGCATCCCGCACGAAATCATGCTGGACAACCTGGTGTTCAACGACGCCAAGATCGGTGACCACATGAAGATCGGCATGAAGCCGGATGACGCCAAGGCCTGGTTCGGTGCAGCTCCACCTGATCTGACCCTGGTCGCTCGTGTGCGTGGCAATGACTGGCTGTACACCTACCTGCGCACCTTCTACGCAGACCCGAGTCGTCCGCTGGGCGCCAACAACAAGGTGTTCCCGAACGTGGGTATGCCCAACGTGCTGGTCGGTCTGCAGGGTAACCAGGTCATCGGCTGCAAGCAGGTTCAGGTCATCACCGACGGCAAGAAGCAATTCGACCCGCTGACTGGTGCACCGATCACGCACGAGGCCTGTGATCAGTTGACCGTCGAGGAGAAGACCGGCGCGCTGAGCGAGGCCGAGTTCGACGAGAAGGTGAAGAACCTGGTGACCTTCCTGGCCTATTCGGCCAACCCGGTCAAGCTGAAGTCCCAGCGTATCGGCACCTATGTGCTGCTGTACCTGGCGTTCTTCTTCGTGTTCGCCTACCTGCTCAAGCGTGAGTACTGGAAGGACGTGCATTAAGCCGTTGCAGTTCTCTGCCTACACCTGCGCGCCCCTATGGGCGCGCAGGTTTTTGTGCCCTGCCATTCCGAGTGACCACCTTGCGGTGTCGTCACTTGCAACTTCAAGAATTGCCCTGGGCAATTTTTCGTGTTTCTGCAAAATCAAAACAAGCGAGGAGGATCGCCATGGCGGTGACCAATAGGTTGACCTGCTACTCCGACCCCGCCGACCACTATTCCCATCGCGTGCGTCTGGTGCTCGCCGAGAAAGGTGTCAGCGTCGAGATCATCGATGTCGAGCAGGGTCGTTGTCCGCCCAGGCTTGCCGAGGTCAATCCCTATGGCAGTGTGCCGACGCTGGTCGATCGTGACCTGGCGCTGTACGAATCGTCCGTGGTGATGGAATATCTGGACGAGCGCTACCCGCATCCGCCTTTGCTGCCTGTCTATCCGGTTGCTCGCGCCAACAGCCGTCTGCTGATGCACCGCATCCAGCGTGACTGGTGTGTGCTGGTCGACCGTATTCTCGACAAGCGCAGCAAGGAGGCCGAGCGCCAGTTGGCGCGAAAGGAGCTGCGCGAGAGTCTGACCGGTGTATCGCCGCTGTTCGCGGACAAGGCATTCTTCCTCAGTGACGAGCTGAGCCTGGTGGATTGCTGCCTGCTGCCCATTCTCTGGCGTCTGCCTGTCCTGGGTATCGAACTGCCGCGTCCGGCCAAGCCTTTGCTTGACTATATGGAGCGTCAGTTTGCTCGTGAGGCCTTTCAGGCCAGTCTTTCTGCTGCCGAGCGCGCGATGCGCTGAGAAGGAGGAAACCATGAATTCCAGTCGTCCCTATCTGGTTCGCGCCCTCTATGAGTGGATCGTTGATAACGATTGCACGCCACATCTGCTGGTCAGTGCCGAGTATCCGGGCGTGCAGGTGCCGCCCGGCTTCGCCAGTGATGGCCAGATCGTGCTGAATGCCTCGCCCAGCGCTGTACGTCATCTGCATATGGACAATCAGGCGGTGAGCTTCGAAGGGCGCTTCGGTGGTGTGGCGCACAGCCTGTACATTCCGGCAGCGGCGATCCTGGCGATCTACGCGCGGGAGAACGGTCAGGGCATGGTCTTCGATATGGAGCCGTCGGTTGCTGGCGGTCCAGAGGAGCCTGAGCCGGATGATGATGGGCCTTCCGGTGGCGAGCCGTCGCGTCCTAGCGGCCGGCCAAGTCTGAAAGTGGTCAAGTGAGCAATGAAAAGGGCGCCCATGGGCGCCCTTGTCGTTTCTGCGTTCGAATCAGTTGGTGTATTCGAACAGGCGCACGACCCGCTGCACCCCCGATACACTCTGTACCACGCGAGTGGCGGCGTTGGCTTCTTCACGCGTGACCAGGCCGAGCATGTAGACGATGCCGTTCTCGGTCACGACCTTGACCCGTGCGCTCGGTACGCTGCTGTCAGCCAGCATCTGCGTCTTGATCTTGGTGGTCAGCAGCGAGTCGTTGCTGCGTGCCAGCAGGGATGCCGGTTGCTGCACCTGCAGCTCGTTGTAGACCTTCTTCACGCCCTGTACGCCGCGGGCGGTCTGAGCGGCGCGATCCTTGAGCTCGCTGCGTGGGGTTTGTCCGGCGAGCAGTACCACGCCGTTATAGCTGGTGACCACGATGCGCGAGGTCGGGCTGGACAGGTCGGCGTGTGCATTGCTGATGCGCGATGCGACTTCCGGGCCGAGGAACTGGTCATCGATCTTGTTGCCGATGCTGCGGCTGCCACAGCCTGCCAGGGTCAGGGTAACGGCCAGGGCGGCCAGAATCAGGGCGGAACGCTTCATTCTTCACTCCCAAACAATTGACTGTCGATCAGGTCGCAGAGGCAGTGGATAGTCAGCAGGTGGACTTCCTGGATGCGTGCGGTGACTTTGGCTGGAACGCGGATTTCGACGTCTTCCGGCAGCAGCAGCGAAGCCATGCCGCCGCCGTCGCGGCCGGTGAGGGCGACGACGGTCATCTCACGATCATGTGCAGCTTGAATGGCCTGGATGACATTCGCAGAGTTGCCGCTGGTGGAAATCGCCAACAGTACATCGCCCGGTTGGCCGAGTGCGCGGATCTGCTTGGAGAAGATCTCGTTGTAGCTGTAGTCGTTGGCGATGGAGGTGATGGTCGAGCTGTCGGTGGTCAGGGCGATGGCCGGCAGGCTCGGGCGCTCGCGCTCGAAACGGTTGAGCAGCTCGGAGGAGAAATGCTGGGCATCGCCGGCGGAGCCGCCGTTGCCGCAGGAAAGAATCTTGCCCTCGTTGAGCAGGGCCTGAACCATCACCAGGCTGGCGTGCTCGATGTATGGAGTCAGTACGTCCATGGCCTGTTGTTTGGTATCGATGCTGGCTTGGAAGAGCTGGCGGATTCGGGATTGCATGTCCATCGGTTAAACCTTGAATTTACGGCCGTCAGGCATCGAAGGCGTTTTTGATCCAGTCGAGGCGAGTGGCGCTGTCGGTACTGATGGCGACCACGTCGAAGCGGCAGGGGTAGCGGGCCCAGCGTGAGTGTTGCTGAAGGAAGAGCTCTGCGGCGATGACCAACTTGCCACGCTTGCGCGCATCGATGCTCTCCAGGGCGCCGCCCCACGCGCTGTGGCGGCGGGCGCGGACCTCGACGAATACTACTGTATCGCCGTCGAGCATGACCAGATCGAGCTCGCCACGGCGACAGCTCCAGTTCTGTTCGATCAGTTTCAGGCCGCTGCGTTCCAGATGCTGGCGAGCCGCCTGTTCGGCGGCTCGTCCCAGATCGTTGTGTGCGCTCAATTGATGCTATCGGGAAGGCGCTGGATCTGGCCGCCACGGAACTCGGCCCAAGGCAGCTGGCGCTCGATGCGCTGCGTGGCGTTGAGGCTGAGGCTGCCCGACAGGCCATCGATACGCGAGTCCGGCAGGGCCTGTAGCTGGCCCAGGCGCGGCGCCAGGCGGTAGGCGTCGACACCCATGGCATACAGGCGGCCCAGGCTGCCACCGGCTTGCGGCCACTGATTGCTGACTTCCTGACGCAGCGGTGCGTGAGTATCGAGCAGCCAGGGTGTTTCGCAGAAGCGAATGCCTTCCAGGTCCTGGTACTGGGCTTGGCTATGGGCGCCGGTAAACAGGTGCGAGGTGGCGTAGACCGGCACATCACCGGCGTACTGGAAGGCCAGGGTCGGCTTGATCTGCTGCGCCTGTTGCGGCGTGGCGGCGAGGAAGATGAAGTCGATGTCCTGGCGACGCGCCGGTTGTGCATCCAGGCTGGTGCCCAGGGTGTTCTGCAGGCGGCGTGCGCGGGCTTCGCTTTCGCGCAATTGGAACAGGTCGGCGATCTGGCGAGCCAGCTCCACGGGTTGGTCGACGTGCTCGGCGGCGATCAGGGTGCCGCCCTGGGCTTGCCAGCTCTGGCGGAAGGCGTCCAGTACGCGGTCGCCCCAATCGCCACGCGGCACCAGTGCTACGGCGCGGCGCATGCCATCATTCCAGGCGCGGCGCGCTACTTCGCGTGCTTCGTCCTCGGCGGCCAGGCCGAACTGGAATAGTTGCGCCGGGCCTTCCTGGCCTGGGTCGCTGTAGTTCAGGGCGAGGGTGGTGATTGGCAGTTGTTCGCGATCGCTGAGCTGCTTGACCAGCGGTTTTTCCAGTGGACCGACCACCAGTTGCACGCCATCGGCTTGCGCCTGTTGGTAGAAAGCGTCCAGCGAGCCAATGCGGGAGCTGTCGTAGAGCTTGATTTCCGGTGGGTTCTGTCCGGCTTGCTGGGCTTCGTAATGCGCGGCGAGGAAGCCGTCACGCAGGGCGCGGGCAACATTGGCCAGTTGGCCTTCCTGTGGCAGCAGCAGCGCGACGCGGGTCAGAGGCTGGCTGGCCAGCTCGCGCAGTTTGCTCAATGCTTCGGGCAGTTGTTCGGCCGCCGGGTGCTGCGGATTTTGTGCGACCCACTGGTCGATGGCCGCTTGCTGCTGTTCGAGCGTGGCGCCGCTTTTGGTCGAGCGAGCCAACTCCAGCCAGCCTGCCAGGTCGCTATCTGCGCCAGCAGAGGTTTCTGGTGGCAGGCTCGATACCAGCTTCCAGATGTTTTCGTGGTTGTCGTTGGCGGCCTGGCCGCTCAGTAGCGGCGCGATGAACACCCGCTCGCGGGCGGCGGCCAGGGTCTGACCGTCGGCTTCCAGAGCGCGCGCGCGGACCAGTTGGGTGCGAATCTGTTGCTCGACCGGCAGCTCACCCAAGCGCTCGAAGCTGGGGTGCTGCAAGGCTGCAAGGGCGCTCTTGGGTTGCTTGCGGGCCATTGCCAGCTCGGCCTTCAGGGTGCTGGCGAAGATCTGCTGGGCAGGCTGCAGGCTGGCAATGTCGATCTGCTCGAGAATGCGGGTGGCGCGGGCCACGTCGTTTTGCTGGTAGCTCTGGTCGGCAGCGGACAGACGCAGCAGGGCGGCCTGCTCTGGTTTGCTCTCGGCAGCTTGCTGAAGCATCTGCTCGATGCTGGCTTGTGGCGTGCGAGGCAACTGGCCCAGGTTATTGGAGGGCGAGCTGGCGCAGGCAGCGAGCAGGCCGGCCAGGAAAAGAGCAGAAAGAGGGCGCAGGCTAGCGATCATCGGGTCATCCTGATACTTGAGCAAAACGAGCGGCGATTGTACCCAAGGGGCGACATCCGTGCGATGCCGCTGGGGCGGAACCGGCTAGAATGAGCGCTCTTTCAATTAACGAGGTGTTTCCAGTGAGTCAGCCCGCAGTCTCAAGCGTCCAGCCAGGCAGCCTGTATGTGGTCGCCACGCCCATTGGCAACCTGGATGACATCAGCGCGCGGGCGTTGCGGATCTTGCGCGAGGTGACGCTGATCGCTGCTGAAGACACGCGGCATTCGGTGCGCCTGCTGCAGCATTTTGGTATCGAGACGCCATTGGCTGCCTGTCACGAACACAACGAACGCGATCAGGGTGGGCGTTTTCTGGCGCGCCTTCAGGCTGGCGAGGACGTCGCGCTGATTTCCGATGCGGGGACGCCGCTGATTTCCGATCCGGGTTACCACCTGGTGCGCCAGGCGCGCGCTGCGGGGGTCTCGGTGGTGCCGGTGCCAGGCGCCTGCGCCCTGATTGCCGCGCTTTCGGCTGCCGGGTTGCCCTCGGATCGTTTCATCTTCGAAGGTTTTCTGCCGGCCAAGGCGGCGGGACGCCGTGCGCGCCTGGAGCAGGTGCGGGAGGAACCGCGCACGCTGATCTTCTATGAGGCGCCGCACCGTATCCTCGAGTGCCTGGAGGACATGCGCGAAGTCTTTGGTGGTGATCGCCCGGCATTGCTGGCGCGTGAGCTGACCAAGACCTTCGAGACTCTCAAGGGGTTGCCATTGGATGAGCTGTGCGCCTGGGTGGCCGCAGACAGCAATCAGCAGCGCGGCGAGTGCGTGGTGCTGGTGGCGGGTTGGCAGGCACCAGAAGGCGAGGAGGCAGTCAGCGCCGAAGCCCTGCGCGTACTCGATCTGCTGATGGCGGAAGTGCCGCTCAAGCGGGCGGCAGCGCTGGCAGCGGAGATCACCGGGGTGCGCAAGAATCTGCTTTATCAGGTTGCTTTGGAGCGCAAGAACTAGGTCTTGCGCTGTCCGTCCAGCTTGCAGCTTGCCATCACGCCCGGTACCCTTGCCGGCGGAGAGTCGATCGGGCAGTCGCTGCCTTCGCAAGAAGGGGGAGGAAAGTCCGGGCTCCATAGGGCGGAGTGCCAGGTAACGCCTGGGAGGCGTGAGCCTACGGAAAGTGCCACAGAAAATAACCGCCTAAGCGTTTCGGCGCCGGTAAGGGTGAAAAGGTGCGGTAAGAGCGCACCGCGCGGCTGGCAACAGTCCGTGGCTAGGTAAACCCCACTCGGAGCAAGACCAAATAGGGTTCCATTGGCGTGGCCCGCGCTGGAACCGGGTAGGTTGCTAAAGGCGTGCAGTGATGTACGTCGTAGAGGAATGACTGTCCTCGACAGAACCCGGCTTACAGATCGACTCTCCTCCTTTCTCTCTCGTTTCGCGCTTCTATTCCCCGCTCGTCTGATACCAAAAAAATCTTACTCTTAACAAATCACTTTAAGTTCGAATTTCAGCTGGCTGGAATAGTTGAGTTTTATCTGTCAAAAGCCGGTTCCGGCATCCCTTTCTCCCTCGCTTTTGTTCGCTAAATCTCCGTCCTGTAAGGATTTTTCCCTTCTGGCGCGCCTTGACGGTGGGGCGTGCGCGTTCCTATAGTGTGCGCAAGTGGTAAGAAGTGGCATGAAGTGGGTTTTTTTGGGCATGGAAAGCTAATTACAGGGGAAGCGCAGCCGTGTTTCGCGGAGCTAACGCCATCAGTCTCGACGCCAAAGGGCGCCTCGCGATGCCGAGTCGGTATCGTGACGAGCTCGTTGCGCGTTGCAGTGGCCAGCTCATCGTGACCATCGACGCCGTCGATCCCTGTCTTTGCGTTTATCCACTGGCCGAGTGGGAGTTGATCGAGAACAAGCTGCGCGAGCTGGCCTCCTTTCGTGAAGAGAACCGCCGCCTGCAGCGTCTGTTGATCGGTAATGCCGTCGACCTCGAGCTGGACGCCAGTGGCCGCTTCCTGGTCCCTCCGCGTTTGCGCGAATACGCCAAGCTGGACAAGCGAGCGATGCTCGTCGGTCAGCTGAACAAGTTTCAACTCTGGGATGAAGATTCCTGGAATGCCGTAGCTGAAGCCGATCTCGCTGCCATCAAGCAGCCGGGTGCCCTTTCCGATGACTTGCGTGACCTGATCCTGTGACCATGACCGATAGCAACTTCCGCCATATCACCGTGCTGCTCGACGAAGCCGTCGAGGGGCTGGCTGTGCGCGGTGATGGTCGTTACATAGACGGCACGTTCGGGCGTGGCGGGCACAGTCGGTTGATCCTGCAGAAGCTCGGGCCAGATGGGCGGCTCTTGGGGTTCGACAAGGATCCCCTGGCGATAGCCACCGGGGAAGCATTGGCGGCCGAAGACGGCCGCTTTGTCGTTGTGCAGCGCAGTTTTGCGGAACTTGGCGATGAAGCTGTTGTCCGCGGCATTTGCGGTCAGGTCTCCGGCATCCTGCTCGATCTCGGCGTGTCTTCGCCGCAGTTGGATGATCCCGAGCGTGGCTTCAGCTTTCTCAATGACGGCCCGCTGGACATGCGCATGAACCCGGACATCGGCGTCAGCGCGGCAGACTGGATCGCCACGGCGGCCGAAGACGAAATCGCCCGTGTGCTCAAGGATTATGGCGAAGAGCGTTTCGCCAAGCGTATGGCGCGCGCCGTGGTGCAGCGCCGCGCCGAGCAGCCGTTCACCCGTACTGCCGATCTGGCGCAGGTGCTTACCGTGGCCAATCCGGCCTGGGAAAAGGGCAAGAATCCGGCGACTCGTGCCTTCCAGGGCATTCGCATTCACGTCAACAACGAGCTCGGTGATCTCGAACGCGGCCTCGAAGCGGCGCTGGAAACGCTCGAGGTGGGTGGCCGTCTGGTGGTGATCAGCTTCCACTCGCTGGAAGACCGCATCGTCAAACAGTTCATGAAGCGTCAGGCCAAGGGCGAGGCGGACAAGCTGCCGCGTGACCTGCCGATCATTCCCAAGGCCTTCGAGCCGCGTCTGAAGCTGATCGGCAAGCCGGTCTACGCCGCTGAGGCCGAACTCAAGGCCAATCCGCGCTCGCGCAGCGCGGTGATGCGCATCGCGGAGAAGTTGCGGTGAGCCGCCGGCTGATCAAGTCCATGCCCAGTGGCAGCTTCCTGATGCTGCTGCTGTTCATCGCCGTCCTGGTTTCCGCTGTGGCGGTGTCTTACAGCGCGCATTGGAATCGTCTGCTGCTCAATGAGCTGTATGGCGAATTGAGCGTGCGCGACAAGTCGCAGGCCGAGTGGGGACGACTGATTCTCGAGCAAAGTACCTGGACCGCGCACAATCGCATCGAGGCGCTGGCCAGCGAACAGCTGAACATGCACATTCCTGACCCTGCCGCCGTGCGCATGGTGCGTCCATGATCGGGCTCGAAGGTGCACTCTATCCCTGGCGCTTCCGCCTGGTGCTGGTGCTGCTGGCGCTGATGGTCTGCGCCATCGCCTGGCGCATGCTCGACCTGCAGGTGCTCGACCATGACTTCCTCAAGGCGCATGGTGATGCCCGCAGCGTGCGACACATCCCGATTCCTGCGCACCGTGGTTTGATCACTGACCGTAATGGCGAGCCACTGGCCGTCAGTACCCCTGTCACCACGCTGTGGGCCAATGGCAAGGAATTGCAGGCCGGTCGTGAACAGTGGCCGGCGCTGGCTGCCGCACTCGGGCAGGATGCTGCCAGCTTCGCCGCGCGTCTTGAGCAGAACAAGGAACGCGAGTTCATGTATCTGGTGCGTGGCCTGACCCCGGAGAACGGTCAGCGTGTGCTGGATCTGAAAGTGCCGGGCGTTTATGCCATCGAAGAGTTCCGCCGCTTCTACCCCGCGGGTGAGGTGGCTGCCCATGTCGTCGGCTTCACCGACATCGACGACCGTGGGCGTGAAGGCATGGAGCTGGCTTACGAAGACTGGCTGGCTGGTGTGCCGGGCAAGCGTCAGGTGCTCAAGGATCGGCGTGGCAAGTTGATCAAGGACGTGCAGGTCGCGCAGAACGCCAAGGCTGGCAAGGCCTTGGCGTTGTCCATTGATCTGCGCCTGCAGTATCTGGCCCATCGCGAGCTGCGCAATGCGCTGCTGGAAAACGACGCCAAGGCTGGCAGTCTGGTGATGGTCGATGTGAAGACCGGTGAAGTGCTGGCGATGGTCAACCATCCCACCTACAACCCGAACAATCGCCGTAACCTGACCCCGGCCGCCATGCGCAACCGCGCCATGATCGACGTATTTGAGCCCGGCTCGACCATCAAGCCGCTGTCGATGGCTGCCGCGCTGGAAACGGGGCGCTGGAAACCCAGTGACATCGTTCAGGTCGGTAACGGCACGCTGCAGATCGGTCGTTACACCATTCGTGACGTGTCCCGCACTCAGGGGCCGGCGCTGGACCTGACCGGCATTCTGATCAATTCCAGTAACGTCGGCATGAGCAAGGTTGCCTTCGATGTCGGCGGCGAGCAGTTGCATCATGTATTCAGTAATCTCGGCTTCGGCCGTGATACCGGGCTGGGCTTCCCCGGCGAGCGGGTGGGTAACCTGCCCAATCATCGCAAGTGGCGCGAGGCCGAAACGGCCACGTTGTCCTACGGCTATGGTCTGTCAGTCACGGCTGTGCAACTGGCCCATGCTTATGCAGCGCTGGCCAATGGCGGTGGGATGACGCCGCTGTCGATGATCCGCGTAGATGAGAAACCCAGTGCGATGCAGGTGGTTCCGACTGACGTGGCCAAAACCGTGCAAGGCATGCTGCAGCAGGTTATCGAAGCACCGCGTGGCGTGTTCCGCGCCCAGGTGCCGGGTTACCACGTCGCGGGCAAGAGTGGCACCGCGCGCAAGACCAACTCTGGCGCCAAGGGCTACCAGACCAATTCCTACCGTTCCCTGTTCGCTGGCTTCGCTCCGGCACAGGACCCGCGCATCGCGCTGGTCGTGGTGATCGACGAACCTGGCAAGGGCGCTTATTACGGCGGCCTGATCTCTGCACCGGTGTTCAGCCGGGTGATGGCAGGTTCGCTGCGTTTGATGAACATCGCGCCAGACAATCTGCCTCCGCCCGAGCAGAAAATGGCCGCCGTTGGCCAGGGAGGGCGCAACTGATGCCCATGTCGCTCAATCAATTGTTGCCAGCTGCCGAGAGCAGCGTGCTGATTCGTGAACTGACCCTGGACAGCCGCAAGGTGCGTCCGGGGGATCTGTTCCTGGCGGTGCCGGGTACCCAGCAGGATGGCCGCGTACATATCGCCGATGCCATTGCGCGCGGCGCTGCAGCAGTGGCCTTCGAGGCTGAAGGTGCTGCACTCATGCATGCTGAAAGTGCTGTGCTGGTGCCGGTCAAGGGGCTGGCTGGCCAGCTTTCGGCCATTGCCGGGCGCTTCTACGGTGAGCCGAGCCGTGCCCTGCATCTGGTCGGCGTTACCGGCACCAACGGCAAGACCAGCGTCAGCCAGTTGCTGGCACAGGCACTGGATCTGCTTGGTCAGCGCTGTGGCATCGTCGGTACCCTGGGTACCGGCTTCCATGGCGCGCTGGAGCAGGGCAAGCACACCACGCCCGATCCGGTCGGCGTGCAGGCCACCCTGGCTTCGCTCAAGCAGGCCGGTGCTCGTGCTGTGGCCATGGAGGTATCTTCCCATGGTCTGGACCAGGGGCGTGTTTCCGCGCTGGAGTTCGACGTGGCGGTGTTCACCAACCTGTCGCGTGATCACCTCGATTACCACGGCAGCATGCAAGCCTATGGTGCTGCCAAGGCCAAGCTGTTCTCCTGGCCGAATCTGCGTTGCCGGGTGATCAACCTGGATGACGCCTTTGGTCGTGAACTGGCTGTGCAGGCGCACGAGTCGCGTCTGATCGGTTACAGCCTGAACGATGCCAGCGCCTTCCTTTATTGTAGCGAAGCGCACTTCGATGATCACGGTGTGCGTGCTCGTCTGGTGACGCCGCGTGGCGAAGGTATGCTGCGCAGCAATCTGCTCGGCCGTTTCAACCTCAGCAACCTGCTGGCGGTGGTCGGTGCGCTGTTGGGCCTGGACTACGCCCTCGACGAGATTCTCAAGGTCCTGCCGCAACTGCAGGGGCCTGCAGGTCGTATGCAACGCCTCGGTGGCGGCGACAAGCCGCTGGTGGTGGTCGATTACGCGCACACCCCGGATGCGTTGGAGAAGGTTCTCGAAGCCATGCGTCCGCATGTCGAAGGGCGTCTGATCTGCCTGTTTGGTTGCGGCGGCGATCGTGACCGTGGCAAGCGTCCGCTGATGGCAGCAGTTGCCGAGCGCCTGGCCGATACGGTGTGGGTGACCGATGACAACCCCCGTACGGAAGCACCGGCGCAGATCGTGGCCGATATCCGCGCAGGTTTTGCGGTGCCGGAGCAGGTGCAGTTCATTCACGGTCGTGGCGATGCCATCGCCCGACTGATCGCCCAGGCCGAAGCCGCCGATGTAGTGGTGCTGGCTGGCAAGGGGCACGAGGATTACCAGGAAATCATGGGCGTGCGTCAGCCGTTCTCCGACCTTATCGAAGCGAACAAGGCCCTGGCGGCCTGGGAGGCCGTGCATGCTTAAGCCCTGGCTGCTCAGCGAAGTCGCCGTTGACTTGAACGCGCGCGTGATTGGCGTCGATGTCTCTTTCTCGGCCGTGGGCACTGACAGCCGCACCATCGCTGCGGGCCAACTGTTCGTAGCGCTGACCGGGCCGCGCTTCGACGGCCATGACTATCTGGCCGAGGTTGCCGCCAAGGGCGCGGTCGCCGCGCTGGTCGAGCGTGAGGTGGCGAATGTACCGTTGCCACAATTGCTGGTGGCCGATACTCGCATGGCGCTCGGTCAGCTGGGCGCGCTGAATCGCCAGGCCTTCACCGGCCCGCTGGCTGCGGTGACCGGCTCCAGCGGCAAGACCAGCGTCAAGGAAATGCTCGCGTCCATTCTGCGGGCAGGTCTTGGCGGCGCGGTACTGGCCACGCGTGGCAATCTCAATAACGACCTCGGTGCGCCACTGACCCTGCTGGAGCTGGCCCCGGAGCATCGCGCCGGGATGATCGAGCTGGGCGCCAACCATGTAGGTGAGATCGCCTACACCGTCAGCCTGACCCGACCGCAGGTGGCGATCATCACCAATGCCGGCAATGCCCATGTGGGTGAGTTCGGCGGTCCGGAAAAGATCGTTGAGGCCAAGGGCGAGATCCTCGAAGGCCTGCCGAACGATGGCGTGGCCGTGCTCAACCTGGATGACAAGGCTTTCATCACCTGGCAGCGCCGAGCTGCCGGACGCAAGGTGCTGAGCTTTGCCTTGCGCGACACCCGCGCTGACTTCCACGGTAGCGATCTGGCCCGCGACGAGCGTGGCTGTCAGGGTTTCACCCTGCGTAGCCCGGTCGGCAGCGCGCGCATTCAGCTCAACGTGCTGGGTGAGCACAACGTGGCCAATGCGCTGGCGGCCTGTGCTGCCGCTCATGCCCTGGGCATGCCGTTGGTCGCCATGGTCGAAGGGCTGGAAAGCCTGCAACCGGTCAAGGGCCGCGCCGTAGCGCAGCTGGCGCCGAACGGCGTGCGAGTCATCGATGACAGTTACAACGCCAACCCAGTGTCCATGTGTGCGGCGGTGGATATACTCGCCGGCTTCTCCGGTCGCACCGTTCTGGTGCTGGGAGACATGGGCGAGCTGGGCGAATGGGCCGAACAGGGCCATCGCGATGTTGGCCGCCATGCGTCCGGCAAGGTCGATGCACTGTATGCCGTTGGCCCGCTGATGCGCCATGCGGTCGAGGAGTTCGGCTCAAAAGGCCGTCACTTCGTCGATCAGGCCGAGCTTATCGAAGCACTGCGTGCCGAACAGGCCGGCAGCACACTACTAATCAAGGGTTCACGCAGCGCTGCCATGGACAAGGTCGTGGCGGCGCTGTGTGGCGTATCTGGGGAGATTCACTAAATGCTGCTGCTGCTGGCGGAGTACCTGCAACAGTTCCACAAGGGCTTCGCGGTCTTTCAGTACCTGACCCTGCGCGGCATCCTCGGCGTGCTCACCGCCCTGGCGCTGTCGCTGTGGCTTGGCCCGTGGATGATCCGTACCCTGCAGATACGTCAGATCGGCCAGGCGGTCCGCCACGATGGCCCGCAGTCGCACCTGTCGAAAAAAGGCACGCCGACCATGGGCGGGGCGCTGATCCTCAGCGCCATCACCGTGAGCACCTTGCTCTGGGCCGACCTGTCCAACCGCTACGTCTGGGTGGTGCTGGCCGTGACCCTGGCGTTCGGCGCCATCGGTTGGGTCGATGACTACCGCAAGGTGATCGAGAAGAACTCGCGGGGGCTGCCGAGCCGCTGGAAGTACTTCTGGCAGTCGGTGTTCGGCCTTGCTGCTGCCGTCTTCCTTTATATGACTGCGCAGAACCCGGTGGAAACCACCCTGATCCTGCCGCTGCTGAAGGATGTCGCCATTCCCCTGGGCGCCGGCTTCGTGGTGCTGACCTACTTCGTCATCGTCGGTACCAGCAATGCGGTGAACCTCACCGATGGCCTCGACGGCCTGGCCATCCTGCCCACCGTTATGGTGGCCGGTGCTCTGGCGATTTTCTGCTACCTGTCGGGCAACGTGAACTTCGCCGAGTACCTGCTGATTCCCTACGTGCCGGGCGCCGGTGAGCTGATCGTGTTCTGCGCCGCGCTGGTTGGCGCCGGCCTGGGCTTTCTGTGGTTCAACACCTACCCGGCTCAGGTGTTCATGGGTGACGTCGGCGCGCTGGCGCTCGGCGCCGCGTTGGGCACCATCGCCGTGATCGTTCGCCAGGAAGTCGTGCTGTTCATCATGGGCGGGGTGTTCGTCATGGAAACCCTGTCGGTGATCATCCAGGTCGCCAGCTTCAAGCTGACCGGCAAGCGCGTGTTCCGCATGGCGCCGATTCACCACCATTTCGAACTCAAGGGCTGGCCTGAGCCGCGCGTGATCGTCCGTTTCTGGATCATCACCGTGATTCTCGTGCTGATCGGCCTGGCCACCCTGAAACTGAGGTAATAGAGCGTGTCATTGATCGCTTCCGACCAGTTCCGCATCGTTGTCGGCCTCGGCAAGAGCGGCATGTCCCTGGTGCGCTTCCTGGCGCAGCAGGGCGTGCGCTTTGCCGTGGCCGACACGCGCGCGAACCCGCCGGAACTGGAGACGCTCAAGCGTGACTATCCGCAGGTGGAAGTACGTTGCGGCGAGCTGGACGTGGACTTCCTCTGTCGCGCCTCGGAACTGTACGTAAGCCCCGGCCTGGCCGTGGCGACTCCAGCGCTGGCCGAGGCCGCTGCGCGCGGGGTCAAGCTGTCCGGCGATATCGACCTGTTCGCCCGCCACGCCAAGGCACCGATCGTCGCCATCACCGGCTCCAACGCCAAGAGCACCGTCACCACCCTGGTCGGCGAGATGGCGGCCGCTGCCGGCAAGCGCGTCGCCGTGGGCGGCAACCTCGGTACGCCGGCGCTGGATCTTCTGTCCGATGATGTCGAGCTGTACGTGCTGGAGCTGTCCAGTTTCCAACTGGAGACCACCGATCAGCTCAATGCCGAAGTGGCGACCTGCCTGAACATCAGCGAAGACCACATGGACCGTTACAGCGGTCTGCCGGCCTATCACCTGGCCAAGCACCGGATCTTCCGTGGTGCCCGTCAGGTGGTGATCAATCGCGACGACGCGCTGTCGCGCCCGCTGATCGCCGACCAGGTGACCTGCTGGGAATTCGGCCTGGGCAAGCCGGACTTCAAACGCTTCGGCCTGCTCGAGGACAACGGCGAGAAGTGCCTGGCGTTTCGCTTCGACGCGCTGCTGCCGGTGAGCGAGCTGAAGATTCGTGGCGCGCACAACCAGTCCAACGCCCTCGCAGCGCTGGCGCTCGGTCATGCCGTTGGCCTGCCGATGGAGGCCATGCTGAGCTCCCTGCGTCAGTTCGCCGGTTTGCCGCATCGCTGCCAGTGGGTCGGTGAGCGCGCCGGGGTGAATTATTACGATGACTCCAAGGCCACCAACGTCGGAGCGGCATTGGCAGCCATCGAAGGCCTGGGCGCGGATATCGCCGGCAAGCTGGTGTTGATCGCCGGTGGCGATGGCAAGGGCGCAGATTTCACCGCGCTGAAGAATCCGGTCGCACGTTTCTGTCGTGCGGTGGTGCTCCTGGGGCGTGATGCTCAGCGCCTGGCCGACACCCTGGGCGACGCCGTACCGCAGGTGCGGGTAGCGAGTCTGGAGGAAGCGGTGCAGCGTTGCAGCGAGCTGGCCGAGGCCGGCGACGCCGTGCTGCTGTCGCCGGCCTGCGCCAGCCTGGACATGTTCAAGAACTTCGAAGAGCGCGGGCGGCTGTTCGCCCTGGCTGTGGAGGGGCTCGAATGATGCTGTCCTTCCTGCAGATTCGTCCCTCGCCGCTGCTGGGCCGCGGCCTCGATCTGGACTTCCCGCTGCTGGCCGGTTGCCTGGGCCTGCTCGGCCTCGGCCTGGTGATGATCGCTTCGGCGTCTTCGGAAGTGGCCGCGGCGCAGACGGGCAGCCCGCTCTATCACATGATTCGCCATCTGATTTACCTGGTGATCGGTCTCGGTGCCGCTGGCGTGGTGCTGATGGTGCCGATGAGCATCTGGCAGCGTTACGGCTGGATCATGCTGCTGGCGGCTTTCGCCCTGCTGGTGCTGGTGCTGGTGCCGGGAATCGGCCGTGAGGTCAACGGCGCACGGCGCTGGATCGGCTTCGGCGCCTTCAACGTGCAGCCGTCGGAAATCGCCAAGGTGTTCGTGGTGGTCTACCTGGCCGGCTACCTGGTGCGCCGCCAGGAAGAGGTGCGCGAGAGCTGGGCCGGCTTCTTCAAACCTTTCGTCGTGCTGCTGCCAATGGCCGGCCTGTTGCTGCTGGAGCCTGACTTCGGTGCCACCGTGGTGATGATGGGCTCGGCCATGGCCATGCTGTTCCTCGGCGGCGTCGGCCTGCTGCGCTTCGGCCTGATGGTGGCCCTGGCGGTCGGCGCGGTGTTCGTCCTGGTGCAGACCCAGGAATACCGTCTGCAGCGCCTGATCACTTTCACCGACCCCTGGGCCGACCAGTACGGCGCAGGCTACCAGCTGACTCAGGCTCTGATCGCCTTCGGCCGCGGCGAGTGGTTCGGTGTTGGTCTGGGCAACAGTATTCAGAAGCAGTTCTACCTGCCGGAAGCCCACACCGACTTCGTCTTCTCGGTGCTGGCCGAGGAGCTCGGTCTGGTTGGCGCGCTGGCCACCCTGGGGCTGTTCGTCTTCGTCAGCGTGCGTGCGCTGTACGTCGGTCTGTGGGCCGAGAAGGCCAAGCAATTCTTCTCCGCCTATGTCGCCTACGGTCTGGCGTTCCTGTGGATCGGTCAGTTCCTGATCAATATCGGCGTGAACACCGGTCTGTTGCCGACCAAGGGCCTGACCCTGCCGTTCCTCAGCTACGGCGGCTCGTCGCTGGTGATCTGCTGCGTGAGTCTGGCGCTGCTACTGCGTATCGAGTGGGAGCGGCGCAACATTCTGGGTAACGAGGACGTGGATTTCACCGAAGCGGATTTTGCCGAGGAGGTCAGCCATGCGCGGTAATGTGCTGATCATGGCCGGCGGCACCGGTGGTCACGTATTCCCTGCGCTGGCCTGCGCGCGCGAGTTCCAGGCGCGCGGTTACGCCGTGCACTGGCTGGGCACGCCGCGTGGCATCGAGAACGAACTGGTCCCGCAGGCAGGCCTGCCGCTGCACCTGATCAACGTCAGCGGCCTGCGTGGCAAGGGCAAGCTGTCCTTGCTCAAGGCGCCGTTCCAACTGCTGCGTTCGTTGCTGCAGGCTCGTCGCATCGTGCGTGAACTGCAGCCAGTGTGCGTGCTCGGTATGGGTGGTTATGTCACCGGTCCCGGCGGTCTGGCCGCGCGCATGGCCGGTGTGCCGCTGGTGATTCATGAACAGAATGCCGTGGCCGGTACTGCCAATCGTCTGCTGTCGCGCATCGCCACGCGCATCTGCGAGGCTTTCCCTAACACCTTCGCGGTTTCCGACAAGCGCCGCACCACTGGCAACCCGGTGCGTGAGGAGCTGTTCCTGGAAACACCGCGCGAGCCGCTGGCCGGTCGCAAGCCGAAACTGCTGGTGCTGGGCGGCAGCCTGGGTGCCGAGCCACTGAACAAATTACTGCCTGCCGCGCTGGGGAAAATCCCTGCTGACCTGCGTCCGCAGGTGTTCCACCAGGCCGGCAAGCAACATGCCGAAATCACTGCGGAGCGTTATCGCGATGCCGCGGTCGAAGCCGAGGTCGCGCCCTTCATCAAGGACATGGCTCGCGCTTATGGCTGGGCCGATCTGGTGGTTTGCCGCGCCGGTGCGCTGACTGTCAGCGAACTGGCCGCAGCCGGTCTGCCGTCGTTTCTCGTGCCACTGCCGCACGCCATCGACGACCACCAGAGCCGCAATGCCGAATATCTGGCGAAGGAGGGCGCCGCTGTCCTTCTTGCGCAACATGCCACTGACGCGGACACGCTCGCCGCGCAGCTCACCGAGGTTCTGATGCACCTGGAAAAACTCAATGTCATGGGCGCCACCGCGCGTCGCCTGGCCAAGCCCGATGCCACCCGCACGGTGGTCGACATTTGCCAGGAGGTGATGCGTGGCTAAGTCTCCCGCTGCGGTCAAAGCCGAAGTTCGGCGCATGCGCCGTATCCGCCGCATCCATTTCGTCGGTATCGGCGGCGTGGGCATGTGCGGCATTGCCGAAGTGCTGCTGAACCTGGGATACGAAGTATCCGGCTCCGACCTAAAGGCTTCGGCCGTCACTGAGCGCCTGAAGAGTTTCGGCGCACAGATCTTCATCGGTCATGCTGCCGAGAATGCTGAGCAAGCCGATGTACTGGTGGTATCCAGTGCCGTCAACACCAGCAACCCGGAGGTCGCCACCGCGCTGGAGCGGCGTATCCCGGTGGTGCCGCGTGCCGAGATGCTCGCCGAGTTGATGCGCTACCGTCACGGCATCGCCGTGGCCGGCACGCATGGCAAGACCACCACCACCAGTCTGCTGGCGTCGGTGTTCGCCGCCGGTGGTCTTGACCCGACCTTCGTCATCGGTGGGCGGCTGAATGCGGCCGGCACCAATGCCCAGCTCGGCTCCAGCCGCTTCCTGATCGCCGAAGCCGATGAGAGCGATGCCAGCTTCCTGCATCTGCAGCCCATGGTCTCGGTGGTCACCAATATCGACGCCGATCACATGAGCACCTACGGCGGCGACTTCAACAGGCTGAAGAAGACCTTCATCGAGTTCCTGCATAACCTGCCGTTCTATGGTCTGGCCGTGCTTTGCGTGGACGACCCGGTGGTGCGCGAGCTGCTGCCGCAGGTTGGCCGCCCGACCATGACCTACGGCTTCGCTGAAGACGCCGACGTGCGTGCGATCAACGTGCGCCAGGAAGGCATGCGCACCTACTTCACCGTGCTGCGCCCGGACTGCGAGCCGCTCGACGTGTCGGTGAACATGCCGGGCAACCACAACGTACTCAACGCCCTGGCGACCATCGCCATCGCCACCGACGAAGGCATCGACGATGCCGCCATCGTCAGCGGCCTGTCGGGCTTTCAGGGTGTCGGCCGGCGCTTTCAGGTCTACGGCGAACTGCCGGTGGACGGTGGCAGCGTGATGCTGGTCGACGACTACGGTCATCACCCGCGTGAAGTGGCTGCAGTGATCAAGGCCGTGCGTGGCGGCTGGCCGGAGCGTCGCCTGGTGATGGTCTACCAGCCGCACCGCTACAGCCGTACCCGTGATCTGTACGACGACTTCGTGCAGGTGCTCGGCGAGGCCAACGTGCTGCTGCTGGTGGAAGTCTATCCGGCTGGCGAAGAGCCGATCCCGGGCGCTGACAGCCGCCAGCTGTGCCACAGCATCCGTCAGCGTGGCCAGCTCGACCCGATCTATGTCGAGCGCGGTGCCGACCTGGCTCCGCTGCTCAAACCGCTGCTGCGTACCGGCGACATCCTGCTGTGCCAGGGCGCGGGCGATATCGGCGCAGTGGCACCGCAACTGATCAAACACCCGCTGTTCGTAGGGGAGTCGAAATGAGTTTGCACAGTACCCTCGATCCCAAGGCCTTCGGTCGCGTCGCCGTGTTGTTCGGCGGCAAGAGCGCCGAGCGCGAGGTGTCGCTGAAATCCGGCAACGCCGTGCTCAGCGCCCTGCAGGCCGGTGGTGTGGACGCCTTCGGCATCGACGTGGGTGATGATTTCCTGCAGCGCCTGAATCGCGAGAAGATCGACCGCGCCTTTATCGTGCTGCACGGCCGTGGTGGCGAAGATGGCTCCATGCAGGGCCTGCTCGAGTGCGCCGGCATTCCCTACACCGGCAGCGGCATCCTGGCCTCTGCGCTGGCGATGGACAAGCTGCGCACCAAACAGGTTTGGCACAGCCTCGGCCTGCCGACGCCGCGCCATGCCGTGCTGACCTCGCGGGCTGACTGCGAGGCTGCTGCCACTGAGCTGGGCTTCCCGCTGATCGTCAAACCGGCGCATGAAGGTTCCAGCATCGGCATGGCCAAGGTCGAGAGCGTCGAGGCGCTGATCGCTGCCTGGCAGGACGCCGCGCGCTACGACAGCCAGGTGCTGGTCGAGCAATGGATCGCCGGCCCCGAATACACCATCGCCGTGCTGCGTGGCGAGGTGCTGCCGCCCATCGGGCTCGGCACTCCGCACACCTTCTATGACTACGACGCCAAGTACCTGGCCGATGACACCCAGTACCGCATTCCCTGCGGCTTGTCTGCCGAGAAGGAAGCCGAGCTCAAGGAATTGACCGCGCGTGCCTGCGAGGCCGTGGGCACTCAGGGTTGGGCGCGTGCCGATGTGATGCAGGATGCCAGTGGCCAGTTCTGGCTGTTGGAAGTGAACACCGTACCGGGCATGACCGATCACAGCCTGGTACCGATGGCCGCGCGTGCTGCCGGTCTGGATTTCCAGCAACTGGTGCTGGCGATCCTGGCTGACAGCGTCGAGGCGAGGGGTTAAGCGATGAGCATCGCCCTGCGTCATCAGGACTCGCTGAGGGCTCCGCAACGCGGCAAGCCCGCGCCGCGTGGCGCCAGCCGTCTGGTGGCCAAGGAGCCGATGCGTCTGCGCATGCCCAAGGCGGATTTCTCTTGGGTGGGACGGCTGCTCTGGCCGCTGGTGCTGGTCGGTCTGGGTTTTGGCGCATACGAGGGGGCGCTGCGCCTGCTGCCTTACGCCGACCGCCCGATCGTGCGCATCAGCGTGCAGGGTGATCTGGCTTATGTCAGTCAGCAGGCGGTGCAGCGGCGGATCGCACCGTACATCGAGGCGAGCTTCTTCAGCGCTGACCTGCGCGGTATGCGCGAGGAGCTCGAGCGCATGCCCTGGATCGCCCACGCCGAAGTGCGTCGCGTCTGGCCGGATCAGATCGATGTGCGCCTGGAAGAACAGCTGCCCATCGCCCGTTGGGGCGACGAGGCACTGCTCAACAACCAGGGGCAGGCGTTCGCGCCACAGGAGCTGGACAACTATCAGCATCTGCCGCAGCTGTCCGGCCCGAAGCGGGCGCAGCCGAAGGTGATGCAGCAGTATCAGATGCTCAGCCAATTGCTGCGGCCGATGGGCTTCACCGTGGTCGGGCTGCAGTTGCGCGAGCGCGGCAGCTGGTTCCTCTCGGCCACCGAGAATGCCAGCGGCCAGCGCATCGACATCCTGCTGGGACGTGATCACGTGGTGGAAAAAATGCGTCGTTTCGCCGCCATCTATGAGCGGGAGTTGAAAGAACAAAGCGCGAACATCGCGCGCATCGACCTGCGTTATGCCAACGGCTTGGCCGTGGCCTGGCGTGAGCCGGTGGAGCCGGCTACGGCCGAGCAGAAAGTGAATTGAGGAGAGGCAGGACTAAATGAATAGCGCGCAGAGCGGCAAGATGATCGTTGGCCTGGACATCGGTACCTCCAAGGTGGTGGCGCTGGTGGGTGAGGTGACGGCCGACGGCCAGCTGGAAATCGTCGGTATCGGCACTCATCCGTCGCGCGGGCTGAAGAAGGGCGTGGTGGTCAATATCGAATCCACCGTGGCCTCGATTCAGCGTGCTGTGGAAGAAGCGCAACTGATGGCTGGCTGCCGCATTCACTCGGCGTTCGTCGGTGTGGCCGGCAATCACATCCGCAGCCTGAACAGCCACGGCATCGTTGCCATTCGTGATCGCGAAGTGAGCCCGGCCGACATCGAGCGTGTGCTCGATGCCGCGCAGGCTGTTGCCATCCCGGCTGACCAGCGCGTGCTGCACACCCTGGCGCAGGACTACGTGATCGACAACCAGGAGGGCGTGCGCGAGCCACTGGGCATGTCCGGCGTGCGTCTGGAGGCCAAGGTGCATGTGGTGACCTGCGCCGTGAACGCTGCGCAGAACATCGAGAAGTGCGTGCGCCGCTGCGGTCTGGAAGTCGACGACATCATCCTCGAGCAGCTGGCTTCGGCTTACTCGGTGCTGACCGAGGACGAGAAGGAATTGGGCGTGTGCCTGGTGGACATCGGCGGCGGCACCACCGATATCGCCATCTTCACCGAAGGCGCCATTCGCCACACCGCGGTGATCCCGATTGCGGGTGACCAGGTCACCAACGACATCGCCATGGCCCTGCGTACGCCTACCCAGTACGCCGAGGAAATCAAGATTCGCTACGCCTGCGCCCTGGCCAAGCTGGCCGGTGCTGGCGAAACCATCAAGGTGCCCAGCGTTGGTGACCG
Organism: Pseudomonas sp. EggHat1; assembly: GCF_014892995.1. Classification (NCBI taxonomy): domain Bacteria; kingdom Pseudomonadati; phylum Pseudomonadota; class Gammaproteobacteria; order Pseudomonadales; family Pseudomonadaceae; genus Pseudomonas; species Pseudomonas sp. EggHat1. Next base: position 188,831 of record NZ_JACKQK010000001.1, on the reverse strand, counting down.
TCCGCCGCGCGACCTCTCGCGTCAGTCCCTGGCCGAAGTGGTCGAGCCGCGTTACGACGAGCTGTTCACCCTGGTTCAGGCCGAGCTGCGTCGCAGCGGTTACGAAGACCTGATCCCGGCCGGCATCGTCATGACCGGCGGCACGGCGAAGATGGAAGGTGCGGTCGAGCTGGCCGAGGAAATTTTCCACATGCCGGTTCGACTGGGCGTACCGCACAGCGTCAAGGGCATGGGCGACGTGGTGCGCAACCCGATTTATTCCACCGGTGTGGGTTTGCTGTTGTACGGGCTGCAAAAGCAGAACGACGGCATTTCCATGTCGGTGGGCAGTCCTTACCAGGACGAAAGCAAAACCCCGGTACTCGAACGCATCAAGCGTTGGGTACAAGGCAATTTCTAAATTTGCAGTAGGCGTTACAACTAGAAAGGAAGGAGAGGGATCATGTTCGAACTAGTAGATAACATTCCGCAAAGCGCGGTTATCAAAGTAATCGGTGTCGGTGGTGGCGGCGGCAACGCAGTCAATCACATGGCGATCAGTAACATCGAGGGCGTCGAGTTCATCTGCGCCAATACCGATGCGCAGGCGCTGAAGAACATCGGCGCACGTACCGTGCTGCAGCTCGGCCCGGGCGTGACCAAGGGCCTGGGTGCTGGCGCCAATCCGGAAGTCGGTCGTCAGGCCGCGCTGGAAGATCGCGAACGCATCGCCGAAGTGCTTGCCGGCACCGACATGGTGTTCATCACTACCGGCATGGGTGGTGGTACCGGTACCGGCGCTGCGCCGGTGATCGCCGAGGTGGCCAAGGAACTGGGCATTCTCACAGTGGCCGTGGTGACCCGTCCGTTCCCGTTCGAGGGCAAGAAGCGCATGGTCATCGCCGATGAAGGCATCCGCGCGCTGTCCGAGAGTGTCGACTCGCTGATCACCATCCCTAACGAAAAACTGCTGACCATCCTCGGTAAGGACGCCAGCCTGCTGTCCGCCTTCGCCAAGGCTGACGACGTGCTGGCTGGTGCGGTGCGCGGTATCTCCGACATCATCAAGCGTCCGGGCATGATCAACGTCGACTTCGCCGACGTGAAGACCGTGATGAGCGAAATGGGCATGGCCATGATGGGCACCGGCTGCGCCAGCGGTCCGAACCGTGCGCGTGAAGCGACCGAGGCGGCGATCCGCAACCCGCTGCTGGAAGACGTAAACCTGCAGGGCGCGCGCGGCATCCTGGTGAACATCACTGCCGGTCCTGACCTGTCGCTGGGTGAGTACTCCGACGTCGGCAACATCATCGAACAGTTCGCTTCCGAGCACGCCACCGTCAAGGTCGGCACCGTGATCGACGCTGACATGCGCGACGAACTGCACGTCACCGTGGTCGCTACCGGCCTCGGCGCGCGCATGGAGAAGCCAGTGAAGGTGGTCGACAACACCGTTCAGGTCGCCGTCAGCCAGCCTGTTGCCCAGCAGCCTGCCGCGCAGCCGCGCAGCGAGCAGTCGGTCAACTACAAGGACTACGAGCGTCCGACCGTGCAGCGCCAGAGCCATGGCGGTGCGGCCACTGCAGCCAAGCTCAATACCCAGGATGACCTCGATTACCTGGATATTCCGGCTTTCCTGCGTCGCCAGGCTGATTGATGGAATTTATCAGGAGTATATGGGTGATTGGTGTTCAGCAAAGGTCGGTTCTGCTATCATTCCCGACCATTGTTGAAAACAGTTCGCAACTAGCGATATAGCGGCCAAGCCATGATCAGACAACGCACCCTGAAGAACATCATCCGTGCCACCGGCGTTGGCCTGCATTCGGGGGAGAAGGTTTACCTGACCCTGAAGCCGGCTCCGGTGGATACCGGTATCGTGTTTCGTCGTACCGACCTCGACCCAGTCGTGGAAATCCGCGCGCTGGCCGGGAATGTCGGTGAAACCACCATGTCGACTACGTTGATCAATGGTGATGTCAAGGTGGATACGGTAGAGCACCTGCTTTCGGCCATGGCAGGCCTGGGCATCGATAACGCCTACGTCGAGCTCTCCGCGTCCGAAGTGCCGATCATGGATGGCAGTGCGGGTCCCTTTGTATTCCTGATTCAATCCGCTGGCCTGCAGGAGCAGGACGCGCCGAAGAAGTTCATCCGCATCCTGCGGGAGGTGACTGTGGAGGAGGGCGACAAGCGCGCCACCTTCGTGCCTTTCGACGGTTTCAAGGTGAGCTTCGAGATCGACTTCGATCACCCCGTGTTCCGCAATCGCACGCAGAGCGCCAGTGTGGATTTCTCCAGCACGTCTTTCGTCAAGGAAGTCAGTCGGGCCCGCACTTTCGGCTTCATGCGTGATATCGAGTTCCTGCGTTCGCAGAACCTGGCGCTCGGTGGCAGTGTGGAAAACGCTATCGTGGTCGACGAATATCGCGTGCTCAACGAAGACGGCCTGCGTTACGAGGACGAATTCGTCAAACACAAGATTCTCGACGCCATCGGTGACCTGTACCTGCTGGGTAACAGCCTGATCGGCGAGTTCAAGGGCTTCAAGTCTGGTCACGCACTGAACAATCGTTTGCTGCGTACGTTGATCGAGCAGACCGATGCCTGGGAAATGGTGACCTTCGAGGACGCCAAGCTCGCACCGATCTCTTACATGCGCCCGGTTGCGGCGGTGTAAACGCACTCTCTTTCCAGCTTCAATTGAGGCCACCTTCGGGTGGCCTTTTTTGTGCTGTGGTGTTTGGCGTGAAGGCGCTGTTCAGGAGAATTTATGGCGCCATTTGTCTGACGGGTGCGGCGAAGTGAAGCACGTCGACGAACGGGGGGAAGGTGTTATTCGCCTTTCTGCGTATGACTGGCCAGGCGCTCAAGTGCCGCGCGCAGCCTGGGGTCGCTGATGCCTTCGGCTGTTGCCTGGATGCTTTGCGCGGCGCTATCTGACAAGTGCAAGGTGCGACCGGTTCCACGATTCTGGCCGCCTCGAGGTTGCACCTTGAACATGATTTTCGTTAAGGTCGCGAATTCTTCGAGTGCCTGTAGTTGTCGTTGCAGTCTTCTTTGCTGATAACGCAGGCGTGTTGCCCAGTGGCCATCGGTCACTATCAATAGCAAACAGCCGTCGCGCCAGGACGCTACATGACAGTGTTCCCGGGCGGCGGGTTGCAGCTGGCTATCGACAAGACGCTGCAGGTGAGTCAGGCGTTGCGCCTGACCGAACAGCGCTTTCAGGGGCTTGGCTTCGCGTAACAGCTTAGCGGGTGCCTGGGCCGGCAAGGGACGAAACGTCATGGCAGGAAGCCTTAAGTTGCAGAGTCGCCATGGTAGCAGAGCGTGCTGCCGGCCTGTGTTCTGCGAAAAGGGGAAGCCATGCATATCATCTTGCTAAATAGCCGTCACGGTTCGGCGCGAACGATCCATCTGGACCTGCGCTGGTTGCTGCTGTCGGTTGTCCTGCTGCTGGTCCTGAGCCTTGCCGCCGGTGCTGCAATGGGCGCCAAGTGGTTGACCGCCGAACCGGTGGTCGACACCTCGCTGGTCGAAGCGCTCGACCAGCAGCGTGAGCAGGTCGGCGCCGTGCGTCAGGACGCGCAACGTCAGCTCGATGCATTCGCCGTACACGTGGCGGATTTGCAGGCGCGCCTCACCCGTCTCGATGCGCTCGGTGAACGTCTCACTGAACTGGCTGAGCTGGACGCCGGTGAGTTCGACTTCTCCCTCAGTGTCGGTCAGGGCGGTGCCGAAGATGCGCTAGGTGCTTCGGCCTATGCGCCACCACCTTTCATGAACACGCTGGATGATCTGGCACTGCGCGTGGAGAGTCGTGAGCAGCAGTTGGAAGTGCTGGAGCAACTGCTTGGCGAGCGCCGCCTGAACGAAGCTGAAACCCTGTCCGGTCGCCCGGTTTTGCACGGTTATGTGTCGTCACCTTTCGGCCGTCGCGTGCATCCACTGACCGGTCGCACCAGTGTCCACAAGGGCATCGATTTCGCAGCCAAGCCCGGCAGTGACGTGGTTTCGGTCGCTGCTGGCGTAGTGACCTTTTCCGGCAGGAAGAACGGTTACGGCAATACCGTGGAAATCAGTCACGCGGATGGCTACGTTACGCTCTACGCTCACAATCAGAGCAACACCGTGCAGATCGGTGATCTGGTGCAGCGCGGCCAGGTCATCGCCAAGGTCGGTCGCAGTGGTCGCTCCACCGGTTATCACGTGCATTTCGAAGTCAGCAAGGATGGCCGACAGGTCAATCCCGCTCTTTATATCGCGCGCGCCAACGGCGTCGAGTAACTCTGGGTCGCTGGCTGGCCTTGAATTGCCAGCATTCATCCCCATATAAAGTTTCACGTCGCGCCCCTGGCTAACCGGGGATGCGCGGCCTGCGCCATCACACGGCAGCAACGGGCTGACAACGTCACTTTCCTCCCTGAGTTTTCCGGGTAGAATGCCCCCTTCGCCCGCAGCCATGCTGGCTGCCAGGTCGCGATTTGCGCCGACCTCCATCCATTCGCCGGAAGATCCTGTCGATATGTTTGCGCCTCTGTTTAAAAAACTTTTCGGAAGCAAGAATGAGCGTGAAGTCAAACGCTTGCTCAAGGCGGTGCAGTCCGTCAACGTCCTCGAAGAGCAGATGATCGCCCTCTCGGACGAGCAACTGCGTGGCAAGACCGAAGAGTTCAAGGGCCGTCTGGCTCAGGGCGAAACCCTCGACAAGCTGCTTCCCGAAGCCTTCGCTGTGGCCCGTGAGGCCGGCAAGCGCGTGATGGGCATGCGCCACTTCGATGTGCAGTTGATCGGCGGCATGACCCTGCACGAAGGCAAGATCGCCGAGATGCGTACCGGTGAGGGCAAGACGCTCGTAGGTACCCTGGCGGTCTATCTCAACGCACTGTCCGGCAAGGGCGTGCACGTGGTCACGGTCAACGAATACCTGGCTCGCCGCGACGCCAACTGGATGCGTCCGCTGTATGAATTCCTCGGCCTGACCGTGGGTATCGTCACCCCCTTCCAGCCGCCGGAAGAGAAGCGCGCCGCCTATGCCGCCGACATCACCTACGGCACCAACAACGAATTCGGTTTCGACTACCTGCGTGACAACATGGCCTTCAGCCTGGAAGACAAATTCCAGCGTGAGCTGAATTTCGCCGTGATCGACGAGGTCGACTCCATCCTCATCGACGAAGCCCGTACTCCGCTGATCATCTCCGGTCAGGCCGAAGACAGCTCTAAGCTGTACATCGAGATCAACAAGCTGATCCCGCGCCTCAAGCAGCACATCGAGGAAGAGGAAGGCGTGGTGACTCAGGAAGGTCACTACAAGGTCGACGAGAAATCGCGCCAGGTCGAACTCAACGAGGCCGGCCACCAGTACGTCGAGGAGATGCTCACCGCTGCCGGTCTGCTGGCCGAAGGTGAAAGCCTCTACTCCGCTCACAACCTCGGCCTGCTGACCCACGTGTATGCCGGCCTGCGTGCGCACAAACTGTTCAACCGCAATGTCGAGTACATCGTGCAGAACGGCCAGGTGATCCTGATCGACGAGCACACCGGCCGTACCATGCAGGGTCGTCGCCTCTCCGAGGGCCTGCACCAGGCCATCGAGGCGAAGGAGGGAGTGAATATCCAGGCCGAGAGCCAGACTCTGGCCTCGACTACCTTCCAGAACTACTTCCGCCTCTACAACAAGCTGTCCGGCATGACCGGTACCGCCGATACCGAGGCGTTCGAATTCCGTCAGATCTATGGTCTGGACGTGATGGTGATCCCGACCAACAAGCCGGTCGCGCGCAAGGACTTCAACGATCTGGTCTATCTGACCCAGGAAGAGAAGTACCAGGCGATCATCGCCGACATCAAGGATTGCCAGGCCCAGGGCCGTCCGATTCTGGTCGGCACCGCCACCATCGAAACGTCCGAGTACGTGAGCCAGTTGCTGGACAAGGAAGGCATCGAGCACAAGGTGCTCAACGCCAAGTTCCACGACAAGGAAGCCGAGATCATCGCCCAGGCCGGTCGTCCGGGGGCGCTGACCATCGCCACCAACATGGCGGGCCGTGGTACCGACATCCTCCTCGGTGGCAACTGGGAAGTGGAAGTCGCGGCGCTGGAAAACCCCACCGACGAGCAGATCGCGCAGATCAAGACCGAGTGGCAGAAGCGTCACCAGCAGGTGATCGAAGCGGGTGGCCTGCACGTGATCGCCTCCGAGCGCCACGAGTCGCGTCGTATCGACAACCAGCTGCGTGGTCGTGCCGGCCGTCAGGGCGATCCGGGTTCCAGCCGCTTCTACCTGTCGCTGGAAGACAACCTGATGCGTATCTTCGCCTCGGATCGGGTGAAGAACTTCATGAAGGCCCTCGGCATGCAGTCCGGCGAGGCCATCGAGCACCGTATGGTCACCAACGCCATCGAGAAGGCTCAGCGCAAGGTCGAAGGGCGTAACTTCGACATGCGTAAGCAACTGCTCGAATTCGACGACGTGGCCAACGAGCAGCGCAAAGTGATCTATCACATGCGCAACAGCCTGCTGGCTGCCGAGAGCGTTGGCGACACCATCGCCGAGTTCCGCGAGGAAGTGCTGACCGCAGCGGTCAACAACCATATTCCGCCGCAGTCGATGCCAGAACAGTGGGACGTGTCGGGCCTGGAGTCGACGCTGCAAAGCGACTTCGGCATCAAGCTGCCTATCCAGCAGTGGCTGGATGAAGATGACAAACTGTACGAAGAAACCCTGCGTGAGCGCATCCTTGCTGAACTGCTGAGCGCATACAACGAGAAGGAAACCCAGGCCAGCGCCGAGGCCCTGCGTACCTTCGAGAAGCAGATTCTGCTGCGCGTGCTGGACGACCTGTGGAAAGACCACCTGTCGACCATGGATCACCTGCGTCACGGCATCCACCTGCGTGGTTATGCACAGAAGAACCCGAAGCAGGAATACAAGCGCGAGTCCTTCGCCCTGTTCCAGGAACTGCTGGAGTCGATCAAGCGCGACGCCATCCGCGTGCTCAGTCACGTTCAGGTGCGTCGCGAAGACCCGGCCGAAGAAGAAGCCCGACTGCGTCGCGAAGCCGAAGCCATGGCCGAGCGCATGCAGTTCCAGCACGCCGATGCTTCGGCCCTGGCAGCTGAAGAGAGCAATGGCGAAGAGGGCGACGTCGCCGTGGCCGCAGCACCAGTGCGCGCCGAGCAGAAGGTCGGCCGCAACGAGCCGTGCCCTTGCGGTTCGGGCAAGAAGTACAAGCACTGCCACGGTCAGATCGGCTGATCATGGCAGCTGCGCGCCGCTAAAGGCGCTTGCAGTAGAGAGGGCTTCGGCTATGCTGTCGCCGCCCTCGATGACGCCGCGACGGCTCTGCCGCTCGCGGCGTTTTACCATCTTTCAGACCGCCTGGCGGTCGGCAACGTCTCACAAGGAGCTCACCTTATGGCTGTTGGTCTTGGCCCGCTGTCTACCCTGCACCCGGTTCCTGGTTTCGAGTTGGGCATCGCCTCAGCCGGTATCAAGCGTCCCGGGCGCAAGGATGTGGTGGTGATGCGTTGTGCAGAAGGTTCGCGCATCGCCGGTGTGACCACCACCAACGCCTTCTGCGCGGCCCCTGTGCTGGTCACTCGCGAGCGTCTGGGTGGTGAAGTGCGCTACCTGCTGACCAACACCGGCAATGCCAATGCCGGCACCGGCGCCGATGGTCTGGCCCGTGCGCGCCGTGCCTGTGCGCGGCTGGCCGAATTGACCGGTGTGACCGAAAACGCCGTGCTGCCGTTCTCCACCGGTGTGATCGGAGAGCCGCTGCCGGTCGAGAAGATCGAGTCCGCGCTGCAGGCGGCTCTGGATGATCTCAAGGCCGACAACTGGGAAGCAGCGGCCACCGGCATCATGACCACCGACACCCTGCCCAAGGGCGCCAGCCGGCAGTTCCAGCACGATGGTGTGACCATCACCGTCACCGGTATCTCCAAGGGCGCCGGCATGATCCGCCCGAACATGGCCACCATGCTCGGCTACATCGCCACTGACGCCAAGGTGGCCCGGGGCGTGCTGCAGGATCTGGTGCGCGACGCGGCGAACAAGTCGTTCAACCGCATCACCATCGATGGTGACACTTCCACCAATGACTGCTGCATGCTGATCGCTACCGGCCAGGCTGCGTTGGCGGAAATCACCGAGGCCTCCGGTGAGTTGTTCGCCAAGCTCAAGCAGGCTGTGTTCGAGGTATTCATGGAAGTGGCTCAGGCCATCGTCCGTGACGGCGAGGGTGCGACCAAGTTCGTTACCGTACAGGTCAACGGCGGTGGCACGCATCAGGAGTGCCTGGACGTGGCCTACGCCGTGGCCCATTCACCGCTGATCAAGACCGCGCTGTTCGCCTCCGATCCGAACTGGGGGCGCATCCTGGCCGCCGTTGGCTACGCAGGCGTGCCGCAGCTGGACGTGAGCAAGATCGACGTGTTCCTCGGCGAAGTCTGCATCGCCAGCAAGGGCTGCCGTGCGGCCACCTACACCGAAGAACAGGGCGCGGCGGTGATGGCCCGCGAGGAAATCACCATTCGCATCGAACTTGGCCGCGGCAGCTGCAGTGAGACTATCTGGACCACCGACCTGTCCCACGAGTACGTCAAGATCAACGCCGAATACCGCACCTGATCGAGTCCTGCTCGTCCGTATTCCCGCGCCTCATGCCCCCATGACGCGCGGGAATTTGCTATTCGGGGTGCAGGCTTTTAACGTCGAGCGACTTCATTCCCGAGGACGCGCGAGATGGCCCTGAAACTGGTAATTGGCGACAAGAACTATTCCTCCTGGTCGTTGCGCGCCGCTCTGGCAGTCGAGCTGGCTGGCGTGGAGTGTGACGAGGTGCTGGTGCGTCTGTATCAGCCCGATAGTCGTGCGCAACTGCTGCGTCATTCGCCTACTGGCAAGGTGCCGGTTCTGCTGACTGAGCAAGGGCCGGTGTGGGATTCCCTGGCGATAGCCGAGTATCTGGCCGAGTGCTATCCCGAAGCGCAGCTGTGGCCGCAGGATCGTCAGGCCCGCGCCTTGGCGCGTAGCGTCTGTGCGGAGATGCACAGCGGCTTCAGCGCTCTGCGTAGCCACCTGCCGATGGACCTGGCGCGTGACAAGGCGTTGCTCGAGCTACCGGACGCGGCGCAGGCCGATATCGACCGCATTTGCGCGATCTGGGCCGGCTGCCGCGAGCGCTTCGCCAGCACCGGCAACTATCTGTTCGGTCAGGCCAGCATTGCCGATGCCTTCTATGCACCGGTCGCCGCGCGTCTGCGCAGTTATCATGTGGTGCTGCCGACAGCGGCAGCGGCCTATGTCGAAACCATCTATCGCTGGCCGGCATTCCAACGCTGGTATCAGGCGGCATTGCAGGAGGTAAAGGGGTGAAACGCGTTCATGTCGCAGCAGCGGTGATTCGGGGTGCCGATGGACGCATCCTGATCGCCAGGCGCCCGCAGGACAAGCACCAGGGCGGTCTGTGGGAATTTCCCGGCGGCAAGGTGGAGGAGGGCGAGGCCGTGCGCGTCGCCCTCGATCGCGAGCTGGAGGAGGAACTGGGCATTCGTCCGCAGGCTGCGCGCCCGCTGATCCAGATTCGCCACGACTACCCGGACAAGCAGGTGTTGCTGGACGTCTGGGAAGTCTCGGCCTTCAGTGGTGAGCCGCATGGCGCGGAAGGTCAGCCATTGGCCTGGGTCAACGAGCGACAGTTGCTGGAGTACGAGTTTCCCGCCGCGAACAAACCCATAGTCGCCGCCGCGCGCCTGCCTGATCGCTACCTGATCACCCCGGATGGCCTGCAGCCGAGTGAGCTACTCGCCGGCATCCGCAGCGCCCTGGCGCAGGGCGTGCGACTGATTCAACTGCGTGCTCCGAACATGTTCGACCCGCAATACCGCGACCTGGCTGTCGATGTGCAGGGCCTGTGTGCCGGCAAGGCACAACTGATGCTCAAAGGGCCGCTGGAGTGGCTGGGAGACTTTCCTGCGGCCGGCTGGCACCTGACCGCCGAGCAACTGCGCAAGTACGCCGCTGGTGGCCGCCCGTTCCCTGAGGATCGCTGGTTGGCTGCGTCCTGCCACAATGCCGAGGAGCTGGCGCTGGCCATGCAGATGGGCGTGGACTTCGCCACTTTGTCCCCAGTGCAGGCGACTGCGACTCATCCTGAAGCGCAGCCGCTCGGCTGGGACGCCGCGCGCGAGATGCTGACCCATTTCAACCTGCCGGCTTATCTGCTGGGCGGTGTAGGCCCGGCCGATATCGAGCGCGCCTGGCAGATTGGTGCGCAAGGTGTCGCGGGTATCCGCGCATTCTGGCCGCGCTAGGGGGCGTCGTGCGCACCGAGCAGCTGTCACGACGACGTAGGGCGGACTCAGGAGCCTAAGCGAACAGTCCGCCATGCAGGTCTAGCCGCTTTCCATCGATACTCCAGCGGCGTACTGCTTCGCGACGACTACACGGATGTAGGCGTCAGAGTGACGCAGGATGCCAAAGCCGAGTACGTCCTACGGTTTGTCGGCCGCCTTCCACAGCACTTCAGCGATGCCCTGGCGCTTGGCGATCAGGCGGGCTGCGACGAACAGCAGGTCGGAGAGGCGGTTGACGTAGGCCAGGCCTTCACCGCGCAATGGCTCGACGGCATTGAGGTGCTGGCAGCGACGTTCGCTGCTGCGCGCGAAGCTGCGGCAGACATGGGCCAGGGCGATCAGCCTGGAACCGCCGGGCAGAATGAAGTTTTCCAGTGGCCCGACCTCCTCGTTCCAGCTGTCGATGGCTGCCTCCAGACGCTGCACTTCCACCTGTTGCAGAGCCTGATACTCGGGCATCGCCAGTTCGCCACCCAGGTCGAACAGGCGATGCTGGCAGGGGCTCAGCACCTCGCTGATCTCCTTGAGTGCCGGCCAGGTCGTGGCGGCATCATCCAGTTCGGCCAGTAGCAGGCCGAGCTGGCTGTTGAGCGTATCCAGCTCGCCGATGGCCTCGATTCGTGGGTGGTCCTTGCCGACCCGGCGGCCGTCGGCCAGGCCGGTCTCCCCCTTGTCGCCGGTACGGGTATAGATCTTCGAGAGTCGAAAGCCCATGGCTCAGAGTCCTGTGTGCTCGGGCAGGGAGGCCAGCGGCAGGCGCAGGGTGAAACAGGTGCCCTGGCCTGGCGTCGAGTGGACCTCCATCTGCCCTTTGTGATTGTTGGTAATGATGAAGTAGGAGACCGCCAGGCCGAGTCCGGTGCCCTGGCCGACCTCCTTGGTGGTGAAGAAGGGTTCGAAGATGCGTTTGCGCACCACCTCGCTCATGCCGGTGCCGTTGTCTTCCACCTGGACCTCCGCCCAACTGCCGGCCTGCCGAGTGCGCAGTATGATGCGGCCGGGCTCGGTGTCCTGGTCGCGCTGGTGAATGGCCTGGGCGGCGTTCTTCAGCAGATTGAGCAGTACCTGTTCCAGTTCGTTGGCGGTGCCGGCTACCGAGCCCAGCAGCGGATCGAACTGGCGCACGATTTCCAGGGCCTTGAAGTCGAACCTGTCGGTCAGGTCGAAGTCATTGCCGGCGATCTCCAGGGCCTGGTCGATCAGCGCCGGCAGATCGCAGGGCGATAGCTGGCGGTCGCTACGCCGGCTGAAACTGAGCATGTGGCTGACGATCTTGGCGGCGCGCTGGCCGGCCTGCTGGATGCCGTCGAGCAGGCGCGGTACCTCACGGGCCTCCATATAGTGCTCAATGGCGGGCAGGCTGACGCCGGCTTGCTCGGCCTGTTCGATGTTCTTTTCCAGGCCGGGCGACAGCCGCCGACGGATGTTCTGCACGTTGTGCAGGATGGCACCGAGCGGGTTATTGATTTCATGCGCCATGCCTGCCGCCAGTCCGCCGACTGAAAGCATCTTCTCCGACTGCACCATCATTTCTTCCAGGGCCAGGCGCTGGGTGATGTCGTCGATACGGATCACCACACCCCGGCCGGCACTGCCCATAAGCGGGTAGAAGGTCAGGGCGTAGTGGTGGGGCTCCTCATCCTTGTGCCAGGTAACGCGCTCGATCTTCTCTACGCGATGTTGCTCGGCGGTGCGTTTGAGCTGCGCGAGAAAGGGTTTGAGTGGCGGGAAGGCAAGAAACACCGGCTGGTTCAGCGCTTCTTCCAGGCGCGTACCGGACAGGGCGCTGGCTTCCTGGTTCCACTGCGTCACGTAGAGCTGTTCGTCGAGAGCGATCAGCGCCGAAGGCATGGAGTCGATGATGCTGTTGAGGTAGTTCTGAAAACCGGTGAGTTTTTTCTCGATCTTGCTGCGCACCTGCACTTCCAGCTCCAACTTGCGGTTGGAGTGGCGGGTTTCCTCGGCCAGGCTCTGCGCCTGATCGAAAGCCTGCTGGGCGTCGTCGCGGGCACGCTTGAGCTGCTGCTCGCGGGCCTCCATGCGCATCAGCATGGTGTTGAACGCATCGGCCAGGCTACCGATCTCGTCCTGATTGCCGCGATTGGCGCGCAGCGCATAGTTCTCTTCGCGGGTGACCTGGCGTGACAATTCTTCCAGGCGGCGAATGGGTTTGGTCACCAGGCGTTTGATCTGCCTGGCCACCAACATCCACAGCAGCACGCTGAACGCCAGAATGACCAGGCTTGCGGTCAGGGTTCCTGTATAGAAAGCGCCAGGCAATTCGCTGGAAGCCACCAGCAGCAGGGCGCCGGGACGACCACTGGGATGCGGCAGGTCGACCAGCAGGTTGGTGCGAAAGGCTGTTTCGCGCCAGTTCTGCAATTGGCCCAGTTGCTGCGGCAGCTGCAATTTTTCCCCTCGCTGCAGTTGTGCCAGGCTGTTGCCATTGCTGTCGTAGATAACCGCTGCGCGCAGGGGGGCATAGTCATCCAGGCGTTTGAGCACGGCCTCGGCCGATGCTGACGAGTGCAAGGCCTCCTTGCTCAGCGTCGGGCTGGCGATCAGGCGACCGAGGGTGTGCAGGGCCTGCGGTGCCATGCTCTCCTGGGTGATCCAGTAGGCTGCGCTGATGAAAGCCAGATTGGCCACCAGCATCACAGCGGCGAGCAACACCAGCAGTGCGGCGAGCAGCTTGCGACCCACTGGCAGATTTTCGAGGCGCTGACGCAGTCTCATGAGGTTATCGTTGTGGTGAGTGAAGGCGGCAGGTTAGCGCGGCTGTCAGGCCATTGCCTACTGCCTGTGCGGGGCGGGGGCAACCCGCCAAGCTGCGAGTGATGGGTTACACCCGGCCTGCGTACTCAATCGAGAGGCAAACCCCGTTCACGCAGGTGGCTCAGCAGGCGCTGCTGCAGATGCTGCAGGTGCGGCACATGCAGTTGATGACGTTGCGCCGAGGCGCAGGCGTAGCCAAGCAGATAGCTGATCTCGGTGCGACGTCCCTGAGTGACGTCCTGATGCATGGACGAATAGTTCGCTGCGGTGGCGAGGATCACGCGCTGGACTTCCTCGTGCAGATTCTCCGCAGCCGCCGGTTGGCCGCAACGCTGCAGCAACTCGCCGAGTTCTGCGCACAGGGTGGCGATTTCGGCCGGGTGCTCGGCGAGCTCACCATTACGGCAGTCATGCAGAACGGTGAGGGGGTTGATCGCGCAGTTCAGCGCCAGCTTGCGCCAAAGACGCGCGAGGATATCCGGACTCCACTGGTGAGCGATGCCGGCACGCTGCAGTTCGCCCAGCCAGGCTGGCGGCCGGGGATCGCGCGGGTCTCCCAGCCAGTTGTGACCGTGGCCGGCGAACACCACCTGAAAGTCGCTAGGGCGAAAAGCGCCTTCGGTACTGGAGACGAAAAGGCAGCGCTGCCTGGGGAGGCGTTGGGCGACTTCATCCTGGCTGCCCAGGCCATTTTGCAACAGCAGCAACTCGGCACCCGGGGCCAGGCGTTCGGCGATGGTCGCCACCGCGCTTTGTGCGTCATAGGCCTTGCAGGCGAGCAGCAGGCGATGGATTGGCGTATCCGCTTGCGGCAACTCTGCGGCAATGGCGTATTGCTGAGGCTGGCCTGCCTCGACCAGCGTTACCCCGCCGGCCTGGCGATAGGCTTCGAGGCGTTGCGGGTTGCGCAGGATCAGCCTGACTGGCAGGCCGGCACGGGCCAGGCGTGCAGCCCAGAGGCTGCCGAGGCTGCCGGCACCGAGGATGTGCCAGGTCACGGCAGAGGTAGGCGCATGGCTGCGACCCGGCCGCTGGCGTAAGACTCTGGCAGCAGATTTTGCGCATGCTGAATCAGTTGTTCGGGGTCAGTGGGCAGCACCTTGGCGTCCAGACCGACCAGGCTGATACCGGCTTTCAGCGTAATGAAACCTTCGCTGGTCTTGAACGCTTTGAAGTTGAGGCCTTCGTGCAGGCGCTTGAAGCTGCTTGGTGAGCACTCGTGCAGGTCTTCGAGCAGGGTGATAAGGCCGAAGTGGTTGTCATCCAGGCGCGTCAACACGTCCAGTGGCCTGACAAGCTGCTGCAGGCGTCGTGCGACGCCATGCAGCAGTTCGTTGAAGAAGCGGTCACCGTACTGGTTGCGCAGCTGACCGGCGTCCTGCAGGCCGATCAGCAGGTAGCACACGGCGCCGCCGCGCGATTCGATCTGGCGCAGGCTGTCGGTGAGCTTCTGGCGCAGATAGCGCGGGTTACCCAGGCCGGTGAGTGGATCGACCAGATTGCGTCGCTCCAGGCTGGCGATGTTCTGCGTCAGCATGCGGTTTTCGTGCAGCAGGCGCTGCAGGGTGTTGCACAGGCGATCAGCGGCGTACACGCGTGGCACCAACTGTTCGTTCATCGCCGCCTTGCTGATGAAGTCATCGACGCCACGGTCGAAGGCTTCGCCCAGGACGTTTTCGCCTTCCTTGCCGGTCAGCAGAATGATGTAGGTGTAGTGGTCGGCGGTCTCGTCCAGCTGGCGTACCCGTGCGGTCAGCTCCAGGCCGTCGATCTCGGGCATCAGCCAGTCGGCCAGAAGCACGCTGGCGGGGCGCTGTTCGAGCAACTGCAGCGCTTCACTGGCGCTGCTGGCGAAGCGCACGTCCTGATAGCCGGCCTGGCTCAGTGCGCGACCGATCATGGCACTGGAGAACTTGGCGTCGTCCACCACCAGGATGCTGAGATGGGGGTTGGGCATGGGGCTGGCTCGCAGACAGAGAGGAAGGACGCCAAACGGCGTGTATCAGTCTGGATATAATGGGCCCGCCATAGTTATCGTCAAGTCAGGCGCGTTCACTCCGTGAAGAGGATCGCGCCGTCCATCAGGAGCCCGCTCATGCCTTCGTTCGACATCGTGTCTGAACTGGACAAACACGAACTGACCAATGCGGTCGACAATGCCATCAAGGAGCTCGACCGCCGTTTCGACCTGCGTGGTAAATGCAGCATCGAGAGCAAGGACAAGGCGCTGACCTTGACCGCCGAAGCCGAGTTCATGCTCGAGCAGATGCTCGACATCGTGCGCAGCAGCCTGGTCAAGCGCAAGATCGACTGCCAATGCCTGGAAACCAAGGAGCCCTATGCCTCGGGCAAGGTGATGAAGCAGGAAGTCACCTTCCGTGAAGGTATCGACAAGGAGCTGGCGAAGAAGATCGTCGCCCATATCAAGGATGCCAAGCTCAAGGTGCAGGCCGCGATCCAGGGTGAGCAGGTGCGCGTCACCGGCAAGAAGCGTGACGACCTGCAGGAAGCCATCGCGCTGCTGCGTGGTCACGAATTCGGCATGCCGCTGCAGTACAACAACTTTCGCGATTGAACCTTTGTGGCGCTGAGGCGTCGCAGGCTAGGTTGATAGCATTTTGATCGCCATGGCATGCCATGGCGGTTTCGTTTCATGCACAGGAAAACGGGAGTACCCCTATGGAGATGAACGTCGACGAACTGGTCAAGCTGTCCGAGGCCTGGCTGCCTGTGGTGCTGGAGTACAGCGGCAAGCTGACCCTGGCACTGATCACGCTGCTGATCGGTTGGTGGCTGATCAGCAGGCTCACCTCCAGCATCGGGCGCATGCTCGAGGCGCGCAAGGTCGATCGCGCGCTGAGCAGTTTTATCAGCAGCCTGGTCAGCATCGTGCTGCGCATTCTGCTGCTGATCAGCGTGGCGTCGATGATCGGTGTGGAGACCACTTCGTTCATCGCCATGATCGGTGCGGCGGGGCTGGCCATTGGCCTGGCGCTGCAGGGCAGCCTGGCCAACTTCGCGGGCGGTGTGCTGATCATGCTGTTTCGCCCGTTCCGCGCGGGCGACTGGATCGAGGGGCAGGGCGTTTCCGGTAGCGTCGACAGCATCCAGATCTTCCACACCACGCTGAAAACGGCGGACAACAAGGTGGTGATCGTACCCAATGGCGCGCTGTCCAACGGCCATATCACCAATTACTCACGTGAGCCGCGTCGGCGTGCCGATATCAATATCGGCATCGACTACTCCAGCGATATCAAGCGTGCCCGTGAAGTGCTGCTTGATATCGCCAAGGACCCGCGTGTACAGCTTGACCCTGCACCCGTGGTTTTCGTGACCGGGCTGGGTGAAAGCGCCGTGAACATCTCGCTGCGCGTATGGGTGGCGACCGGTGATTTCTGGCCGGTGACCTTCGAGTTCACTGAACTGGCCAAGGAGCGTCTGACCGAGGCGGGTATTGGCATTCCGTTCCCGCAGCGGGTGGTGCATCTGGCCAAGGCTGATTGAGGCACCTGGAAGGGTTCTTCTTCGCGTAGTTTGGGAAAAGTGCCGATTGATGCCGGACTGGCAAGTTTGTGTGCGTCTTGCTTGCTGACTTAGCACTATCCGTTACCGCGTGCGCTGAACGTTTGGGTTGCGCCCCTTACGGGCGCCACACCTTTCTTGCTTGCCCAAGAAAGGTGTGCCAAAGAAGGGCACCCCGACATCCGGGTTTCGCTGCGCGAGACTTCCCTCGTTCCGGCGCTGCTCCGGGGGCCGGCTTACATGGGCCATCCCTGGCCCATTAAGCCTCTCGCCGCATCCATGCGGCTCACGCCCCTACGCAACACCTCCACTCGGCCGCCTGAAGGGGACCGGGCCGCGAGCTTGCGAAATCTCCGCAAGATCAAAGTCGGTGGCGTTTGGCTTTTGCTCTTGAAGCGCGATCTTACAGACGACACCCAAGTCCCCTTCAGGAGGCTGAGTGGAATCACCACGTAAGGGGTTGAGCGACATGGATGTCGCGAGAGCCGTGATGGGCCAGGGATGGCCCTTCACGGCGTGCCCCTGGAGTGGTGATGGAACGAGGGAACCGCGGCGCAGCCGGGGCCGTATGTAGGGGTGTGTTTCTTTGCTTACTTTCTTTGCACAAGCAAAGAAAGTGAGTCGCCCGTAAGGGGCGAAACCCAAACGTTCAGGCGACGCGCTAACGGATAGTGCCAACTCTTCGACAGCTAACACTTAATTGCCAGTCCGGTATCAAGCCCTTTCCACCGGGGCCACCGGGGCGTCGCGATTGGGCTGGCGCTTGTCGCGACGCCACTGGATAACGATGAGCAGCAGTGTCGGTATACCCATCAGCGCCGTGGCAAGGAAGAAGTGAGCGTAGCCGAGGCTTTCCACCATTACGCCGGAATAGCCGCCGATCAGGCGCGGCAGCAGCAGCATGATGGAGCTGAGCAGGGCGTACTGGGTGGCCGAGAATTTCAGGTTGGTCAGGCTCGACAGGTAGGCCACGAACGCCGAGGTAGCGAGGCCGGCGCTGAAGTTGTCGCAGCTGATGGTGACAATCAGCATGTTCAGGTGCGGGCCCATGCCCACCAGCAGCATGAACATCAGGTTGGTGGCCGCCGATGCGGTAGCGCCGATCAGCAGAATCGGCATGATGCCGAAACGCACGATCAACAGGCCGCCGACTCCGGCGCCGAGCAGCGTCATCACCAGACCGAAGACCTTGCTGACATTGGCGATCTGTTCTTTTGTGAAGCCCTGGTCGATGTAGAAAACGTTGGCCATCACGCCCATGACGGTATCCGACAGGCGATAGGTGGCGATCAGGCTCAGCAGCAGCAGGGCCTGCCAGCGATAGCGCACGATGAAATCGTTGATCGGCGTGAGCACCGGTGCCATGCCGCCCCAGAACAGGCTGGAGATCGACAGGCTGGTGAGCAGGGTATAGAGCAGCGCACGGAGGAAGGCGCGGTCGTAGTAAAGCAACTCCTGCAGGCTTATCTGGCCCTGGAACAGCAGCATCACGTCACTTTCGTAGAACTGGGTGACCATGGCCGGGATTGCGATCAGCAGAATGATCAGCAGCAGCACGGAAAGTAGCTGGTGGAAGAACCCGTACCTCGCCGCAGCCGTTTTCAGTACCGGTGCCAGCCCGCCCCAGAACAGCCCGGATGCGCAGACGCAGGCCAGGGTGCTGTAGAGCATGGCACGCAGGAAGGCGCGGTCGTTGTAGAGCAGCTCCTGCATGCTGATATCGCCGAGCAGCATCGGTACCAGATCGCTCTGATAGAACTGGATGAACATGGTCGGCACGGCGATGATCAGCATGATGACCGCGCTGATCGCCAGCAACTGGTGGAAAAAACCGTGCTTGGGTGGCGCGACATTGATGTGCGGCGGTGCCGGTGGCTCGCGCATCCAGATGGAGGTGAGCAGGCCCGGCAGCATCAGCAGGGCGAAGAGCATGTAGGTACCGGTCCAGGCGCCGAACTGGTAGTCCTTGGCGGTCGAGCCGAAGCCCTCGGCGAAATACAGCGCGCCAGCGGTGGCCAGCAGCGCGGCGACCCGGTAACCGGTCATGTAGGCGGCAGCCAGCGCAGCCTGATGCTCGTCGCCGAGAATTTCCAGGCGGTAGGCATCGACGGCGATGTCCTGAGTGGCCGAGGCGAAGGCCACCAGTACGGCGAGGGCGATCAAGGAGGACAGGTGCGTCTGCGGGTCGTAATTGGCCATGCCGATCAGGCCGATGGCAACCAGACCCTGCGACAGCACCAGCCAGGAGCGGCGCCGGCCAAGTTTGCCCAGCAGTGGCAGGCGCCATTGGTCGAGCATTGGCGCCCACACCCATTTGAAGGCGTAGGCCAGGCCGATGAGGCTGGCGAAGCCGATGGTCTCGCGCGCCACACCGGCTTCGCGCAGCCATACCGAAAGGGTCGAGAACACCAGCATGTAAGGCAGGCCGGCAGCGAAGCCCAGAAGTAACAAAGCTAGTGTGGCGGGGTTGGCGTAGGTCGCGAGGGCTTCTCGCCAGGATTTGCGTGGCATCAGGCTCGAATCTGGGGTGGAAAATGAATAGCGCGCACTCTAACTGCTGTACTCCATCGGGCGCCAGCCGTGGCGGCACATATCCACACGTTCATTCAGGATACTGATGCCTTCTGCACGCAAGCGCGCCCGTTGTTCGGCGCCGGAAGCGCTGCCGGCGGTCAGGCTGAGGCGGCCGCCAGCGGCGATCACCCGATGCCAGGGCAGCGTGGTGCCATCTGGCAACTGGCTCAGCGTACGCCCGACCCAGCGCGCGGCACGGCCAAGACCTGCCAACTGCGCCAGTTCGCCATAGCTGACGACCTTGCCTGCCGGCACCTGAGCCAATACCAGATACAGTGCTTCGCGGCGTGCCTCGACGCTTGCCGGTGGTGGTGCCTGCCATGCAGACTCTGACGGTTTCGTCTTGCCCATAGGGTTCGTCCTTATCATGCGCGTACTGATCGCCTTATTCCTTTTTACCCTGGCAGCCCCGCTCTGTGCCGATACCGTTTGGTTGGACAACGGTGATCGCCTCAGCGGTGAGATCATCCTGCTCGACGGCGGCAAGCTGGCGCTCAAGACCAAATATGCCGGCCAGGTGCTGATCGACTGGAAGGATATCGATACCCTCAGTTCGGACAAGCCCCTGCTGGTGCGCCGTAGCGGCTTTGACAACGAACGCAGCGAAAGGTTGTCGGCTGCCGGTAGCGGCATGGTACGGGTGCAAGGCGAACGCGAATACACCTTGCCGCTGGCGCAGATCAAGCGTCTGGTGCCGCCGCGGCCGCTGCTGGAGGATCGTCTCTGGGAGGGCAACCTCGATGCCAAGCTGGACATGAAGCGCAACCAGAATGATGTCGATGAATGGAAACTCAAGGGCAATACCCGCGTCGAGCACGGGCGCTGGCGCCATGTGCTAAGTGGCGAGCTGGAGCGTGAAACCAAGAACGACAGAAAGGTCGAGGACAACTGGGAACTGGAGTACGACCTCGATCGCTTTCTCACCGAACACTGGTTCTGGCGAGTTGGTGTGGAGCAGGCCGAGGATGAGTTCGAAACCGTCGACCGTCAGCGTATCGTTGGCACCGGCCCCGGTTATCGCTTCTGGGATGACGAGCTGGGGCGTTTTGACCTGATCGGCCAGTTCAATCGCGTGCGACTGGAGTCGGGCGTTGCCGATCTCGCGTTCAACACCACGTCACTGGAACTGGATTACAAGCGCCTGTTGTGGGGCACGCGCCTGGAATTCTATGCCAACGCCCAGCTGCAGATTCCTCATATCGACGAGATCGACTACGTGCTCGATAGCGAATTCGGCCTGCGCTATCGCCTCAACCAGTGGGCGCGCTTATCGCTCTTGTACGAGCTGGATCAGTTGCGTGCCCCAGGGCAGACGGTTTCGGATCGGCATTATCTGATCGGTGTCGGCGTCGGGTGGTGATGCCGTCTGGCGGAACACCGCTCGACGGATCGCCGCCCGACGGAACGCCGCCCGACGGAAAAAGCTGAACTCTGCGTATTCGGCCCGGTCTGCTGTTGCTCTGGCGCCGGGGTTGCGGATAATGCCCGGCTTTCGCCCACCAACGCCATTACCCAACTTATGTCGCGCCCTATATCGCTGTCCCTGCTTGGCCTGAGCATCGCTCTGTGCAGTTCCGCCACCTTCGCCGATACCGTCTGGTTGAAGAACGGTGATCGTCTCTCCGGCACCATCCGCTTCTTCGACGGTAGCAAACTGCTGCTGGAAACCGACTACGGCGGCTCCATCCCGCTGGACTGGAAGAAAATTGCCACTCTGGAAAGTGACCACGAGCTGCTGGTCAAGCTCGGGCCAGTAGATGGCGAGCGTGCCAAGTCGCTGCTGGCCGCTGAGCCGGGCAAGGTCACGCTGGCCAATGGCGAGTCGCCGAAGACCATCGAGCTGACGCAGATCGAACAGATCATGAAGCCCAAGCCCCTGGTGGAAGACTTCACCTGGAAGGGCAACATCGACCTCGGTCTGGACTACAAGCGCGGTGAGCGCGACTCCGACGACTACGATGTCGACATCAAGACCCAGGCCCGCCACGGTCGCTGGCGGCACAATGCGCTCGCCGACTACAACCGCGAGCTGAAAGACGACGTCGTCAGCACCGACAACTGGAGTGCCGAGTACGCGCTCGACCGCTTCCTCACGGAAAAATGGTTCTGGCAGGGGCGCTTCGAGTACAAGCGCGACCGTATCGAGGAGGTGGAGCGCCAGCGCACTCTCGGTACAGGTCCTGGTTATCAGTTCTGGGATGACGAACTGGGCGCGTTCTCCATCGCTACCCTCGCCAACCGTAGCGATTACCGCTACAGCAACGGTGAGCAGGATCGCTTCTACGCCATGAGCGTGAAGTGGGACTACAACCGCTATCTGATCGGCAAGACCGTCGAGCTGTTCACTGTCGGTGAGTTGGGCAAGCCGCTTGAAGGTGTTGCGGATTACTCCCTGGATGCCGAAGTTGGCCTGCGGTACAAGGTGACCGACTGGGCGTCGCTGAACATGAAGGCCGAGAAGGATATGGTCAGCGGTGCCGAGGGCGACCTGGACGAAACCCGTTATACCCTTGGCTTCGGTGTCGGCTGGTAAGTTCCTGCATCGCAAACGAAAAGCCCGCGATCTGCTCGCAGGCTTTTCATTGGGCGACGGAATCAGGCTTCTTCCTGTTCCCGTTGTTTCCAGCCAGCACCACCCGGTAGCACCAGATTGAGGAGCAGGGCCGTGATTGCGCACAGGGAAATCCCCGACAGGGCGAACTCCTTGCCGCCGATGACCATGCCACCGATGCCGAACACCAGGGTCACCGAAACGATGATCAGGTTGCGAGCTTCGGAAAGATCCACCTGATGGCGAATCAGGGTGTTGAGGCCGACCACGGCGATCGAACCGAACAACAGGCACAGGATGCCGCCCATCACCGGAACCGGAATGCTCTGCAGGGCCACGCCGAACTTGCCGATGAAGGCCAGGGCGATGGCGAAGACCGCAGCCCAGGTCATGATCTTCGGGTTGTAGCTCTTGGTCAGCATCACAGCGCCGGTGACTTCAGCGTAAGTCGTGTTGGGTGGGCCACCGAACAGGCCGGCTGCCGAGGTGGCGAGGCCGTCACCGAGCAGGGTGCGGTGCAGGCCCGGCTTCTTGACGAAGTTCTTGCCGGTGACGTTGCCGATCGCCACCACACCGCCGATGTGCTCGATGGCTGGCGCCAGTGCCACTGGCACCATGTACAGAATGGCGCCCCAGTGCAGTTCCGGGGTGACGAAGTTGGGTACGGCGAGCCAGGCTGCCTGATCGACGGCGCTGGTGTCGATCACGCCGAGCACCGCAGCGATGGCGCAGCCAACGGCGATACCTGAGAGGATCGGCACCAGGCGGAAGATGCCGCGGCCCAGCACCGCCACCAGCAGGGTGGTGATCAGCGCTGGCATCGAAATCATCATCGCCGTGCTGTACGGCACCAGTTCGATGCTGCCATCACCGGCCTTGCCCATGGCCATGTTCACCGCTACCGGCGACAGCGCCAGGCCGATGGAGATGATCACCGGGGCGATCACCACCGGCGGCAGCAGGCGGTCGATGAAGCTGGGGCCGCGCAGTTTCACCAGCGCCGAGAGCAGGATGTAGACCACACCGGCAGCGATCACGCCGCCCATCACCGCAGGCAGGCCGAACTCGCCCTTGGCCGCCAGAATCGGTGCGATGAAGGCGAAGCTGGAGGCCAGGAAAACCGGAACCTGGCGCTTGGTCACCAATTGGAACAGCAGGGTACCGATACCGGCGGTGAACAGCGCGACGTTGGGGTCCATGCCGGTGATCAGCGGCATCAGCACCAGGGCGCCGAAGGCCACGAACAGCATCTGCGCGCCTGAAATGCCCTGGCGCCACAGCGGATCGTTGAATTCCGACTGCGACATGTCAGGCGTCCTTCTGCTTGGTGCCGAAGATCTTGTCACCGGCATCGCCCAGGCCCGGGATGATGTAGCCATGCTCGTTCAGGCGCTGATCGATGGAGGCGGTGAAGATGGTCACGTCCGGGTGAGCCTGCTCGACGGCCTTGATACCCTCGGGAGCAGCGACCAGGACCATGGCGCGAATGTCCTTGCAGCCGGCCTTCTTCAGCAGGTCGATGGTGGCGACCATCGAGCCACCGGTGGCCAGCATCGGGTCGATGATCAGCGCCAGGCGCTCGTCGATTTCCGGCGCGAGCTTTTCCAGGTAGGTGTGCGCTTCCAGGGTTTCCTCATTGCGCGCCACGCCCACGGCGCTGACCTTGGCACCGGGGATCAGGCTGAGCACGCCATCGAGCATGCCGATGCCGGCGCGCAGGATCGGAACCACTGTGATTTTCTTGCCGGCGATTTTCTCGACCTGCACGGTGCCCGCCCAGCCTTCGATTTCGTAGGTTTCCAGCGGCAGATCGTTGGTGGCTTCATAAGTCAGCAGGGCGCCCACTTCCTGGGCCAGCTCACGGAAATTCTTGGTGCTGATATCGGCGCGGCGCATCAGGCCGATCTTGTGACGGATCAGCGGGTGGCGGATCTCGCGAGTGGGCATGGGCTGGGATCTCCAACGGGGCTCTGGGGAAAAATCGCGTTAGATTAAAGCATTGCTTGTGCCAAGTGGTGGGTGACTGATGAGTCACGATGCCCCGTGCCGCGCATCGGCTACGCTGGTCAGTCGATACTTGGCAAGCGTTGCCGGGGTCTGTACCTTTGCCCGCTTTTATTTGACGGTTCGATCAGCTTTCAAGCTGTCCGCCGCCATTCATCAGCCCGATCAAGAGAGAACACATCATGTCCGCCGATCTCGTGCACATTCGCCAAGTCATGGCGGAAGCCGACTGCCTGTTCACCGAAGCCGAGGTGGAAGCGGCTATCGACAAGGTCGCCAGTCAGATCAACGCCGAGCTGGCCGAGCGCAACCCTGTGGTGTTCTGCGTCATGAACGGCGGGCTGATTTTCTCTGGCAAGCTGCTGACCAAGCTGAACTTCCCGCTGGAGGCGTCCTACCTGCATGCCACGCGCTATCGCAACGAAACCAGTGGTGGCGAGCTGTTCTGGAAGGCCAAGCCGGAAGTTTCGTTCATCGACCGCGATGTACTGATCATCGACGACATTCTCGATGAGGGGCACACCCTGGGCGCGATCATCGATTTCTGTCGCCACGCCGGTGCGCGCGCCGTGCACACTGCGGTGCTGATCGACAAGGAACACGAGCGCAAGGCGCGCCCGGACCTGAAGGCCAACTATGTGGGCCTGCAGTGCATCGACCGCTACATCTTCGGTTACGGCATGGACTACAAGGGTTACTGGCGCAACGCTGCCGGCATTTTTGCGGTCAAGGGGCTGTAAGTCCCTTTATCCATACGTAGCGTTAGCACCGCTCGGACAATGGCCAGGTAGGGTGCTCCGTGCGCACCGGTTTTCCGGTCGCTGTCCCCGGTGCGCATGGCGCACCCTACTCGGGTGGCGCCTTCCCTGGTGTGCCATCCAGCCAGCGCAGCGCCTTTTCCCGTGCTTGCGGCAGATCCCGCGCATACGCCAACTCGCCTTCACGACGATGCACTCCGGCGCGGCGCAGCTGCAAGCGCACCTGCGCAGTCGGCCCGCTCAGAATCAGCGCCACGTGCTGCTGACGATAGTCGCGCAGCACGTTGTCCAGCGCGGCGATGGCGGTCATGTCCAGTAGTGGCACTGCGCTGATATCGACGATCACCACGCGCACTCCCGGGGTAAAGCGGCGCAGCACGCTCAGTGCTTTTTCCGCCGCGCCGAAAAACAGCGGGCCGCGAATGGCGTAAGCCAGCACGTGCTCGGGCAGATCCTGCAGGGCCTGACGCTGCTGCCGGCTCAGCGCAGCCGTATCGGTCAGCTCGCTCATGCGCTTGATGAACAGCCCTGCCGCCAGCAGCAGGCCGACGCCAACGGCCAGTACCATGTCGAACAGCACCGTCAGCACCAGACAGGTCAGCAGTACCAGTACGTCGCTGCGCGGGGCGATGCGCAGGGTGTGGGCGACATGCTGTGGCTCGCTCATGTTCCACGCCACCATCAGCAGCAGCGCCGCCAGAGCGGCCATGGGCAGATAACCGAACAGCGGCGCGAGCAGCAGAATCGCTGCCAGCACCACGCCTGCATGCACCAGTGCTGCCATTGGCGAAAAGGCGCCTGCACGTACGTTTGCTGCCGTGCGGGCGATGGCGGCAGTGGCGGTGATGCCACCAAAGAACGGTGCGGCCAGATTACCCAGGCCCTGGCCGATCAGTTCGGCGTTGGGGTCATGCTTGCTGCCGGTCATGCCGTCGGCGACCACGGCACACAGCAATGACTCGATGGCGCCGAGCATGGCGATGGCGAATGCAGGTGCCAGCAGTTGGCGAATCAGTTCGAATGACAGCGCCAGCGGCTGGCCGTCAGCACCCGGCAGGTTCCAGGGAAGCGCCAGATCAGGCAGGAAAGGCGGGATGCCGGGATGTTCAATGCCATCGAGTGAATAGCTGAAGCGCTCGCCCAGTGTCGCCACCGGCAACCCCAGACGTTCCAGTGCGAGCGCGAGCAGCGCGCCAACCGCCAGGGCGGCCAGGTGCGCAGGAATCTTCGGCATCAGGCGCGGCCAGATCAGCAGCGTCGCCAGGCATGCAGCGCCCACCAGGCTGTCGCCGAGCTGCAGGCTGGGGAGAGCGCGGACCAGCAGATTGACCTGTTCCAGCAGATGTTGAGGCGCTCCGGCCAGATGCAGGCCAAACAGGTCCTTGATCTGCAGAACGGCGATGACGATGCCGATACCGGCGGTAAAGCCCAGTGTCACCGGATAGGGCACGAACTCGATCAGGCGTCCGGCGCGCAGCAGGCCCAGGGTAATCAGAATCACGCCAGCCATTAGCGTGCACAACAGCAAGCCACCGAGGCCGTACTGCTGGGTGATCGGCAGCAGAATCACCACGAAGGCGGCGGTAGGGCCGGAAATATTGAAGCGCGAGCCGCCGCACAGGGCGATCAGCGGTGCGGCGATCAACACGGTGTAGAGTCCGTGCTGCGGCGCCACACCCACGGCGATGGCCAGCGCCATGGCCAACGGAATGGCGATGATTCCCACTGTCAAGCCGGCGCCCAAGTCTCCGCGCAGGGCCTTCCACGAGTAGCCTGCACGCAGGGTCTGGCGCCAGGCGGCGAACAGCGGTAACGATGAGCGTGACATGCTGGCTTCCTAATGGCTTGGCGCATTATAGGAGCCAGTTCGCTGGGCGCGGCATGACCTAGGTCGGCTGTCGTGTCGATTGTTCGCGTGTTAGCCTGCCTGGCTGCGCGTTGAGCCGCGCGCGGCTCAGCGGTACACTGCCGGCCCTCTGTAATGCTGGCGGGAGCGGGCGATGCGTAAAGACAAGAAGCAGGTGATTGGCGAAGAAATCAGCGATGACTCGATCAAGCTGTTCCTTGCGGTGGAACCAGCGGACGCAACACCGCCTTCGCTGCACAAGCTGGTCAAGGCTTATCGCGGCCTGCGTATCGATGACTTCGAGCGTTTCGTGGGTTTCTTCGTTGCCGAGGGTTACGATCTTTCGGCCACCGATGCGCAGGGCAATGATTTCATCGCACTGATTCAGGATCAGCGCAATGCCGAGCCCTATATCGACGTGATCAAGGCTGCTCGCGGCTGATTCTCGTCCGCTGGACAAAAATGCCCGCGTTCCATTGAGAAGGCGGGCATTTTTTATGAGCGCAGATTGCGGGCAACTAAAAATTGCCGGGACACGTTTTCAGCGCTGTGCAGTCATGACTCTGTAGAGTGGCCGCCAGGCATGGCAGGCAATAAAAAACCGGCCTCTGGGGCCGGTTTTTCAAGAACCTGTCGCGATTAGGCGGCAGCAGCTTCGCCCAGCGCCTTGATGTGCGCGTTCAGGCGGCTCTTGTGACGAGCGGCTTTGTTCTTGTGGATGATGCCTTTGTCAGCCATGCGGTCGATGACCGGAACAGCTGCGGTGTAAGCGGTTTTGGCAAGCTCGAGATCTTTGGCAGCAATAGCCTTGACTACGTTCTTGATGTAGGTACGAACCATCGAGCGCAGGCTGGCGTTATGGCTACGGCGCTTCTCAGCCTGTTTGGCGCGTTTTTTGGCAGAAGGTGAGTTGGCCACCGTCAAGCTCCTCGAAAACTGGGGGGTTACGACAAATAAGGCCGCGAATCATGCCGATCCATCTGCCTGCTGTCAAGTCTGATGACGCTTTCCTGTGCTGGCCTGACCAGTGGTGGCTCGCTACACTCGACGCCTTCGTTGAGCGGCGGATTGTCCGCTACTGCACCTTTTTATGGAAGCCGAAACACCCCATGAATCTGCTCAAGTCCCTGGCTGCCGTCAGTTCACTGACCATGGTTTCGCGCGTGCTGGGGTTCGTGCGCGACACCATCATCGCTCGTACCTTCGGTGCCGGGGTGGCGTCGGATGCCTTCGTGGTGGCCTTCAAGCTGCCCAATCTGCTGCGCCGTATTTTTGCCGAAGGGGCGTTCTCGCAGGCCTTCGTGCCGATTCTGGCGGAGTACAAGATGCAGCAGGGCGAGGAGGCCACGCGCACCTTCGTGGCCTACGTCTCTGGTTTGCTGACCCTGGTGCTGGCGCTGGTCACGGCTATCGGCGTGCTCGCTGCACCCTGGATCGTCTGGGCCACGGCACCGGGTTTTGCCGATGAGGCCGAGCGTTTCGAGCTGACTGTCGATCTGCTGCGGGTGACTTTTCCTTATATATTGCTGATCTCCCTGTCATCGCTGGCCGGGGCCGTGCTCAATACCTGGAACCGTTTTTCGGTACCGGCGTTCGTGCCGACCTTGCTCAACGTCAGCTTGATCGTCTTCTCGCTGTTTCTGACGCCCTATTTCGACCCGCCGATCATGGCGCTGGGCTGGGCGGTACTGGTCGGGGGGCTGGCGCAACTGCTCTGGCAACTGCCGCATCTGAAGAAGATCGGCATGCTGGTGCTACCGCGCCTGAGTTTCGGTGATCTCGGTGTCTGGCGCGTGCTCAAGCAGATGGGGCCGGCGATCTTCGGTGTCTCGGTGAGCCAGATTTCGCTGATCATCAACACCATTTTCGCTTCCTTCCTGGTGGCTGGCTCGGTGTCCTGGATGTACTACGCCGACCGCCTGATGGAGCTGCCCTCGGGTGTGTTGGGCGTGGCGCTGGGGACCATCCTGCTACCTGCGCTCTCCAAGACCTATGCGAGCAAGAATCGCGACGAGTACCGCCGTCTGCTCGACTGGGGGCTGCGTCTGTGTTTTCTGCTGGTGCTGCCCTGCACCCTGGCGCTGGCGATTCTCGCCGAGCCGCTGGTGGTCTCGCTGTTCCAGTACGGCAAGTTCGGCGCAGAGGACGCGCTGATGACCCAGCGGGCGCTGGTGGCTTATTCGGTCGGCCTGCTTGCGCTGATTCTGATCAAGATCCTCGCGCCTGGCTTCTACGCCCAGCAGAACATCAAGACACCGGTGCGCATTGCCATCGTCAGCCTGCTGGCGACTCAGGCGATGAACGCGCTGTTCGTGTTCGGCCTGGATATGGCGCATGTTGGCCTGGCGCTTGCGATCAGCCTGGCGGCCTGCCTGAACGCCGGCCTGCTGTACTGGCAGCTGCGCCGTGCCGATATCTTCCAGCCGCTGCCGGGCTGGGGCCTGTTCCTGCTCAAACTGGTGGTCGCGGTGGCGGTGATGGTCGCAGTGCTGCTGGGGCTGCTGCAGCTCATGCCAGCCTGGGCCGAAGGCGAGATGCTTGTGCGCCTGTTGCGTTTGGGCGCGCTGGTGTTTGCTGGTCTGATCGCCTACTTCGGCATGTTGCTGGTGCTGGGTTTTCGCCTGGGCGATTTCGCCCGGCGGTCACTGTAGCCATTGCAGGGTGCGCCGTGCGCACCGTCGGGTCGGCGCAGGAGTGGTGCGCATGGCGCACCCTGCGATTCAAGGCGTCGCGATGCCTGTTGTGCGTGGCCTGCTGTGCGTATAATCGGCCACTTTGTGAACAAGAAGCGTGCTATGCAGCTGGTTCGAGGTCTTCATAACCTGCAGCCCCAGGCGCGGGGCTGTGTGGTCACCATCGGTAATTTCGACGGCGTTCATCGTGGGCACCAGGCCATCCTGGCGCGTCTGCGCGAGCGTGCCGCGGAATTGGCCGTGCCCAGCTGCGTGGTGATCTTCGAGCCGCAGCCGCGTGAATTCTTCGGCCCGGATACCGCGCCGGCACGCCTGACCCGCCTGCGTGACAAGCTCGCCCTGCTGGCTGCCGAAGGCGTCGACATGGTGCTGTGCCTGGCCTTCAACCGCCGCCTGCGCGAACTGTCGGCTGCCGAGTTCGTCCAGCGCGTATTGGTCGACGGGCTCAAGGTCAAAGATCTGGAGATCGGCGATGATTTCCGTTTCGGCTGTGACCGTGCCGGCGATTTTGAATTTCTCAAGGCCGCAGGCCTGCGCCACGGTTTCAGTGTCGATGCTTCGACCACCGTCGAAGTGCTGGGTGGCCGGGTCAGCAGCACGCGTGTGCGCCAGGCACTGGCCGATGGCGATTTCGAGTTGGCCGAAGCCCTGCTCGGTCGGCCGTTTCGCATCGCCGGGCGCGTATTGCACGGGCAGAAACTCGGCCGCCAGCTCGATGCGCCCACCGCCAATGTCCAGCTCAAGCGGCGCAAGGTGCCGCTGACTGGCGTCTACCTGGTGAGCTGCGAAGTCGATGGCGTGATTCAACCGGGCGTCGCCAATATTGGCGTGCGACCCAGCGTTGCCGGTGACGGCAGCGCCCATCTGGAAGTTCATCTTCTGGATTTTGCCGGCGATCTGTATGGCCGGCGTCTCTCGGTGGCTTTCCACCACAAGCTGCGTGATGAGCAGCGTTTCGCCTCGCTGGAGGCCTTGAAGGCGGCGATTGCCGCCGATATCGCCGCTGCCCGTGATTATTGGCAGAGCCACCCGCTGATGAAGAGCCCGAAATGACCGACTACAAAGCTACGCTGAACCTGCCCGATACCCAGTTCCCGATGAAGGCCGGCCTGCCGCAACGCGAGCCGCAGACCCTGCAGCGCTGGAACGAGATTGGCCTGTATAGCAAGCTGCGCAAGATTGGCGAAGATCGGCCGAAGTTCGTCCTGCACGACGGCCCGCCCTATGCCAACGGCAGCATCCACATCGGTCATGCGGTGAACAAGATCCTCAAGGACATCATCACCCGCTCCAAGACCCTGGCCGGCTTCGACGCACCCTACGTACCGGGCTGGGACTGCCATGGCCTGCCGATCGAGCACAAGGTCGAAACCACCTTCGGCAAGAACCAGCCGGCCGACCTGACCCGCGAGCGTTGCCGCACCTACGCCAGCGAGCAGATCGAAGGGCAGAAGGCCGACTTCATCCGCCTCGGCGTGCTCGGCGACTGGGGCAACCCCTACAAGACCATGGATTTTGCCAACGAGGCCGGCGAGATCCGCGCCCTGGCCGAGATGGTCAAGCAGGGCTTCGTGTTCAAGGGCCTGAAACCGGTGAACTGGTGCTTCGACTGCGGCTCGGCCCTGGCCGAGGCCGAGGTGGAATATCAGGACAAGAAGTCTGATGCCATCGACGTTGCCTTCCTCATCGAAGACGCTGACAAGCTGGCCGCTGCCTTCGGCCTCAGCGAGCTGAGCAAGCCGACCGCTATCGTCATCTGGACCACTACGCCCTGGACCATCCCGGCCAACCAGGCGCTCAACGTGCATCCGGAGTTCACCTATGCGCTGGTCGATACCGGTGAGCGTTTGCTGCTGCTGGCCGAAGAGCTGGTCGAGTCCTGCCTGCAGCGCTACGGCCTGCAAGGCCAGGTAATCGCTACCGCCCAGGGCGCGGCGCTGGAGTTGATCCGCTTCCGCCATCCGTTCTATGAGCGTTTCTCGCCGGTCTACCTGGCCGAGTACGTCGAACTGGGCGCCGGTACCGGCATCGTCCACTCGGCTCCGGCTTATGGCGAGGACGACTTCCGCACCTGCAAAGCCTACGGCATGAGCAACGATGACATTCTCAGCCCGGTGCAGAGCAATGGCGTCTATACCCCGGATCTGCCGTTCTTCGGCGGTCAGTTCATCTGGAAGGCCAACGCGGCCATCGTCGAGAAACTGGCGGAAGTCGGTGCGCTGCTCAAGCATCAGCCGATCCAGCACAGCTACATGCACTGCTGGCGCCACAAGACGCCGCTGATCTACCGCGCTACCGCGCAGTGGTTCGTCGGCATGGATACGCAGCCTGTACAGGGCGCTCCCCTGCGTGAGCGTGCGCTGGCTGCCATCGAGCAGACCCAGTTCGTGCCTGCCTGGGGCCAGGCGCGCCTGCACAGCATGATCGCCGGTCGTCCCGACTGGTGCATCTCGCGCCAGCGCAACTGGGGTGTGCCGATCCCGTTCTTCCTGCACAAGGCTACCGGTGAGCTGCACCCGCGCACGGTCGAGCTGATGGAAGAAGTCGCCAAGCGTGTCGAGCAAGAGGGCATCGAGGCCTGGTTCAAGCTCGACGCTGCCGAGTTGCTCGGCGCCGAAGCAGCTGATTACGACAAGATCAACGACACCCTCGACGTGTGGTTCGACTCCGGCACCACCCACTGGCACGTGCTGCGTGGCTCGCACGACATGGGCCACACCGACGGCCCGCGTGCCGATCTGTATCTGGAAGGCTCTGACCAGCACCGCGGCTGGTTCCATTCGTCCCTGCTGACCGGCAGCGCCATCGACGGTCACGCGCCGTACAAGGCACTGCTGACCCACGGTTTCGTGGTCGACGAGAACGGCCGCAAGATGTCCAAATCCCTCGGCAACGTGGTCGCCCCGCAGGAGGTCAACGACAGCCTGGGCGCCGACATCATGCGCCTGTGGGTCGCCTCCACCGACTACTCGGGCGAGATGGCCGTGTCCAAGGTGATCCTGCAGCGCAGCGCCGACGCTTACCGGCGTATCCGTAATACCGCGCGCTTCATGCTGGCCAACCTCAACGGTTTCGATCCAGCCAGGGACCTGCTGAAGCCCGAGCAGATGCTCGACCTCGACCGCTGGGCCATGGACGCCGCCCTGCGCCTGCAGGAAGAGATCATCGAGGCCTACGCCGACTACCGTTTCTGGAACGTCTACTCCAAGGTGCACAACTTCTGCGTGCAGGAGCTGGGCGGTTTCTACCTGGACATCATCAAGGATCGCCAGTACACCACCGCTGCCGACAGCGTGGCGCGTCGCTCCTGCCAGAGCGCGCTGTTTCACATCAGCGAGGCGCTGGTGCGCTGGATCGCGCCGATCCTGGCGTTCACCGCCGAGGAAATCTGGCAGTTCCTGCCGGGCGAGCGCAACGAGTCGGTGATGCTCAACACCTGGTATGCCGGTCTGGAGCGCCTGCCGGAAGGCTTCGAACTGGATCGTGCCTATTGGGACCGCGTCATGCAGGTCAAGGCTGCGGTCAACAAGGAGCTGGAGAACCTGCGCACGGCCAAGGCCATTGGTGCCAGCCTGCAGGCGGAAGTGACCCTGTTCTGCGACGAGGCCAAGCAGGCCGACCTGGCCAAGCTCGGCGACGAGCTGCGTTTCGCCCTGATCACCTCGGCGGCGCAGACCGCGCCGCTGACCGATGCGCCGAGTGATGCGGTGGTGACCGAGGTCGAAGGCCTGAAGCTGAAGATCCTCAAATCCGCCCATGCCAAGTGCGGCCGCTGCTGGCACTTCCGCGCGGACGTCGGCAGTCATGCTGCGCATCCGGAGTTGTGCGGTCGCTGCGTGAGCAACATCGAAGGCATCGGAGAGGTGCGCAAGCATGCCTGAGTCCTCGCGTTTCGGGCATCTGCCCTGGCTGCTGCTGAGCGTGCTGATCCTGGTCGCCGACCGGGTGACCAAGGACATCTTCGAGGGCACGCTGAGCATGTATCAGCGCATCGAAGTCATTCCGGGCTACTTCGACTGGACCCTGGCCTACAACACCGGCGCGGCATTCAGCTTCCTGGCTGATGCAGCCGGCTGGCAACGCTGGTTCTTCGCGGCCATCGCCATCGTTGTCAGCGTCGTGCTGGTGATCTGGCTCAAGCGCCTCAAGCGTCACGAAACCCTGCTGGCTGTGGCACTGGCCATGGTCCTGGGCGGCGCGCTGGGCAACCTGTATGACCGTGTGGTGCTCGGCCATGTGGTCGACTTCATCCTGGTGCACTGGCAGAGCCGCTGGTTCTTCCCGGCGTTCAACCTGGCCGACACCTTCATCACCATCGGCGCCATCCTGTTGGCGCTGGATATGTTCAAGAGCGACAAGTCCGCGAAGGAGGCTGCGCAATGACAGACGTACGCATCGGGCCGGACAGGGAAGTGACCCTGCACTTCGCCCTCAAGCTGGAAAACGGCGACGTGGTCGACAGCACATTCGACAAGCAGCCGGCTACCTTCAAGGTCGGCGACGGCAATCTGCTGCCAGGCTTCGAGCAGGCGCTATATGGCTTCAAGGCCGGCGATAAACGCAGCGTACAGGTGCAGCCGGAGCAGGGTTTCGGTCAGCCGAACCCCCAGAATGTGCAGATCATGCCGCGTAGTCAGTTCGACGGCATGGAGCTCTCCGAAGGGCTGCTGGTGATCTTCAATGACGCCGCCAATACCGAGTTGCCGGGCGTGGTCAAGGCGTTCGATGACAAGCAGGTCACCATCGACTTCAACCATCCGCTGGCCGGCAAGGTGCTGGACTTCGATGTGGAAATCATCGACGTCAAGGCGCTCTAGCCCGTGCAGCCGCTCTTGTAGGAGCGGCTTCAGCCGCGAGGCTCCTGTTGCAGTCTGTAGTCCGGATGAGGTCCGGGAAAGCGTGACCATCGTTTCCCGGATTTCATCCGGGCCACGTGAAGCGGGAACCCTGGTCGATCCCGCGTTACACTGCCCCTTCTGAATGACCGCGTGCCGAGAATCTCCATGCATATCAAACTCGCCAACCCCCGCGGCTTCTGCGCCGGTGTCGATCGCGCCATCGAAATCGTCAACCGCGCGCTGGAAGTCTTCGGCCCGCCGATCTACGTACGCCATGAAGTGGTGCACAACAAGTTCGTGGTCGAAGACCTGCGTGCCCGTGGCGCGGTGTTCGTCGAAGAGCTGGATCAGGTGCCGGACGACGTCATCGTCATCTTCAGTGCTCATGGCGTCTCCAAGGCCGTGCGCGACGAAGCGGCGCGTCGTGGCCTCAAGGTGTTCGACGCCACCTGCCCGCTGGTGACCAAGGTGCATATGGAAGTGGTGCGCTACAGCCGTGAAGGCCGCGAGTGCATCCTCATTGGCCACGAAGGCCATCCGGAAGTCGAAGGCACCATGGGCCAGTACGACGCCAGCAATGGTGGCGCCATCTATTTGGTGGAAGACGAGACGGACGTCGCTGAGCTGCAGGTGCGCAACCCCGAAAACCTGGCATTCGTGACCCAGACCACCTTGTCGATGGACGACACCAGCAAGGTGATCGACGCCCTGCGCACCAAGTTTCCCGCCATTGGCGGCCCGCGCAAGGACGACATCTGCTACGCCACACAGAACCGTCAGGACGCGGTCAAGCAGCTGGCCAGCGACTGCGATGTACTGTTGGTGGTCGGTAGCCCGAACAGCTCCAACTCCAACCGCCTGCGCGAACTGGCCGAGCGCATGGGGACTCCGGCCTATCTGATCGACGGCGCCGAAGATCTCAAGCGTGAGTGGTTCGATGGCGTGAGTGGCATCGGCATCACCGCGGGCGCTTCCGCGCCGGAAGTACTGGTACGTGGCGTGGTCGAGCAACTGCGCACCTGGGGCGCGGTAGGGGAGACCGAACTGGATGGCCGGCCGGAGAACATTACCTTTTCGATGCCGAAGGAGTTGAGGGTGAAAGCGCTCTGACGGAAAAGAAAAAGGCGATCCGAGGATCGCCTTTTTCTTGTGTTTGGCTGCTCAGCGCCAGCACTGATCTACCGTCTTGGCATTAGAACCGGTGGACGTCTTGCCTTTGATGCCAACGGCCGTGAGGGTCAGGTTGCCACAGAGGCCGTCGCCGATAGTCTCCTCGGCCGTCAGCGTATAACCGCCATCACCGTTGGTACGGGATACCCCGACCAAGTAGTAGCCATTTTCCGAGCGCACCCTGGCTCCTGCTGCGTCAGCGTTGATGACGCTTGCCTGATTGGAGACCAGCAGGTCCAGATCCTCAGGGGTGGTCACGTAGCGGTTGTTCTGGGCATAGAAGCGCTCCTGCCGAGCGGCCATTTCCTGGAGCAGCGCCATGCCTTCAGCCCTCTTGCTACGGGTGATGTAGTCCTGATAGTTGGGGATGGCGATGGCCGCCAGGATGCCGATGATCGCCACCGCAAGCATCAGTTCGATCAGGCTGAAGCCCTTCTGTTTACGCTGGATCATTGAAACTCCTCAGGCACGATATGCCAGCTCTGGCGGCCGCTGCTGTTAGGGTCATCGCCCACGGTCGCGGGGTCTGCTGCGCCGTCGCTGCCGAATACCTTGTTGCCGGGTGCCAGGGTGAAGCCACCCAGGGCAGGGAAACGCATACCGGATACGACATTGGCATTGTATGCGTCAGTTGGGTTGACCAGGCGATCCGCGTTCAGATCCAGCACGTTGAAGCGTGTGCGGCCACCACTGAAAGCATCCACTGCATACAACCAGGTATCTGCACCTGCCTGGCAGGGATCCTGATTCGGCGTCAGGCTGCTGAGGAACAGGATGGAGCCGCTGGCCGTCATATTGTTGATGATCATCTCGCCCTCCAGTCGCGGGGTCCCGTTGTTGTTCTTGACGGCCATGTCCAGCGCCCAGCCCCACTGCGTTACCAGTGCGTCGGAGGTCGGGACCCTGAGGTCGGCTTCGCTGGTGGTTGGTGCCCGGAACCACTGTGGTAGCTCCTGGCTTACCAGGCGGATGTCACGTGTAGCGCTCTGTTCTTCGTCACCGATAACGACATTGTTTTGTTGCTCGGTGAAGTTCTGTTCCACCAGGCGACCGGCGCGAGTCCCTGCAACTGGCGTAGTTGCAGTGGTGCTCTGGCGTTTGGTGTTGCGATCCCAGATGCCGTACAGCGTCATGGCGCGGCTGGTGTCTACGTTTGCGTCACTCGTTTCCAGATACTTGCCGGTACCGAACAGCACCAGATAGCCATAGCTGGTGGGATGACGCACCAGCGACGGCTGAATGGTGATGGCTTGACGCTTGCCAGCCGTATCCCTGGCCACGAACAGAGGTTTTTCACCATAAGCTAGTTTGAAATCGGCTTTGCTCGTACTGGCGACTTCTGTGTTGGTGCGGGCGAACGGATCACCCGTAATAGATGCGGTGTCGCTGGTGGTTTTCACCAGATCAAAGCGCCACAGGTTGCCCTGGAGATCGCCAGCATAGGCATAGTCCACCAGCCCATCACCGTTATTGTCGGCTCCGCGTACGCTGGACAGGCCATTCGAGAGGGTGATGCTGTCTTCCACGACATCAGGCACGGTGATCTTCTTGATCAGCTCGCCACTCTTGATATTGATGATCAGCAGTGCGGCCTTGTCGTTTGTGCTGTTGTAACCATTGCCCTGCAGGACTGCCCACTCCCCCGTATGCAGGCGCACGATCTCGGGCTGTGCGAAGGTGAAGCCAAGGTCGGCATCCTTGGCTGAGTCGAACTCCCACAGCAGCTTGATCTGCGCAGGGTCGGTGACATCCAGCGCGAACAGGGATTTGCCCCCTGCGCGCAGGGTGCCGATCAGCACGGTGCGCCAGCCTTCATCATCACCGTTGCCAAAGTAGACATCGCGCACGATGGGGGAACCGTCGACAAAATACTGGTGCTCGCCACCTTTGTAGTTTTGTCCCGTGAGCTTATGAAGGTTCTGAATCACTTCGCTTGGAATGAAGGCGAAGGTTTCCTGTCCGGTCGTGGCATTGAAGCCATGCAGCATGCCGTCGTTGCCACCGACATAGATCATTTCCTGGCGATTGGCTTTCTTGTTGGCTTCACGGAACGCTGCGTAACTCCTGTAGCCGGTTAGATCCCCTGTGGGGTTTTCGATCGCGTCGGCGAGGTAGGCGAGGTAAGCAGGCGTGCCGACGACCGCAGGGCTGGAGTTGATGATGTCACCCAGGATCGAGCTGCGTTTGCGGAACTGCGGAGAGGTCAGGCCTTCGTTGCTCCGTTCGCCCCGTACATAGTTCAGGCGGTCTTGACCGCGGCTGTCGAATGCCACACCAAGGCTTTCAGGGTTGCGGTTCATCCAACTTTGCTGCTGGGTGCTGAGGTTGTTCCAGGTGAAGTTCTTGAGTTTGTTGCTGGCAGTGCTGTCGAGCATCAGCACGCGGCGAGTGTTGGGGTTGATACCCTCATTGGCTTTCTGCGCACTCCACAGCAGGGTGGTACCTCCGGTTTTGTCGACCAGGGTCTTGCTCAGCTCGCCACTCCAGTCCTCGCTGGAGAACTGGGTGGCGTAGACATTGCTCTGCAGGGCGTTGTCGCTATCGGACACGAAGGATGCTGCAACCGCAGGACGTGCTGCCGAAGTGGTGCGGTTGGCAATACGGTTGAGGATGTCCTTGAACGCCTTGACCATGTCGTCCGGGCTATCGACGCTGAAGAACTCACCACGCGAGTTGATGGCGGCATGCCAGAGGTCATAGACGTTATTGGATGAACTTTTTGATGCCTCAGGCCAGCTTTGCGCGCCGGATAGCAGGTTTTCATAGCCGCTACCGCCGAAGGTGTCGCCGGTCCAGGGCAGGTTCGGTGCATTAAGGGAGTTGGTGAGTGCCAGCCCCATGGTGTAGTTGACCATGTGTTGCCAGGTGGCCGGGTTGTTCTTGGGCTCCCAGTACTGGGCCGTGGCGTCTGTGTTGGGAACCTGGATGTAGGGTTTGACATCGTTTTCCAGAGTCGGGCGCAGATCCGTGGCCCAGTAGTGCATGGCGATATCCGCAAGGGTGCCAGTGGTCGTTCTCTGGTCATTGCCGTAAGGCTTGCGGCTTGGGCTATAGGTCTGGCTGCCGTCAGGAAGTGTGAAGGTGGCGCCGTCATGTCGTGCGATGCCGCTCGGGAAGTTGTCGTCGTTCCACATGCCGTCAGTCATCAGCACATGGAAGCTCGGGCGGCATGCATGAACGGGGGATTCGATGGTGGCGCCACGGCCTCCCGTTGTAGTGACCGGGTTGGGAGTGTGAGCCCACGCATCTGATGATGTACGCAAAAACTCACCAGCTCGTGCTGTGGCAGCCAGCAGCGGGGTACTGCTGTTGAATTTGACCGAGGCCAGCCAATTCAGAAAGTTGGCCTTGTGGCGTGGGCTGAGTTCACGGAAGTAGTTGTTGTTGCAGTTGTTGGAGTTCAGCGTATTGCAGACGGCCAGCGTTTGCCAGGTAAAGCGGGACGAGGCTGCCAGTTCGTTGAATGCGAGGTTTGCGGCGGTCACCGTAGCCAGTGCGCGAGTGCGATAGAACGAGTACCAGATGGCAAAGTTTTCTCGTTCGTCGGTACCGCCTACGCCGGAGTTGGCCGATACAAAGACTAAGCGATGGCAGGCATCGTTATTTTTATTAGCGTTGCAGCCGGCAAGGGAGGGGTCGTAAACGTAGTAGTAAGCAGGGACGGCAGTCTGGGTCAGGTTTTTGGTGATGCGGAATGAGTCACCATTGTTACGAGTACAGGTTACCCCGGAAGTAGTCGGCGAAATTGAACAGCTGTTTCCAGATCGAGTGAAAGTAACAGCTCTGCCAAGAATATCCCTAGTTACCGGGAGGCCTGCTACTAATGTGATATTCTCGCTGCCACCGAAATCTAAAGTTGGATTTTGTGAGAGGTTAAAAATTTGTCCGGTGGGGTTTGCATAGTTTACTGATGAGTTATAACCATATGTTACAGCTTCATCAGTACTGAAGTTCCACGATACGCGATAGTTGTTGCTTAAGTTGATCGAGCCATAAGAGGTCTGAAAGCCATTTTGATAAGCGGTGGTGAAACTGGAGGTGTAACCGTTTTCTACCTCCGAACCATCGTTATTCAACTTGACTGGCGGGCGATAAGTCACGTTGGGGTTGTAGTACATCGGGTTGGTGCTGGACGACATGCCGCGCCGAGTATTACGCAGATTGCTGGCACTGGCTTCGCGCCCCGCATCATCAGGGCCGAAGGCCCAGCGCATACTGCCGGAGTCATCGAGGGTGAAGATCAGGTTGGGGGCAACGCTCTCGCTCAAAATGAGGGGTTTTTGGCTGATATCCAGCGTTGCCCCCACAGCGGCGTTGAAGCCAGAAAAGACAAATGTGAACAGCAGGGCGCTGCCGACGGTTCTGGTCGTGGATTGAAAAAGATTCATGGAATGACTCCCTGATCGATCACCAGGCACAAAAAAGATGGATTTCATTCGGTTTCGATCCTGCCCTTGGAATTGAGGGCCACGGTCGAGCGCACAGCGCTATTCAAATCGTTGTTACTGGCCATGCCGTTTACCTCGTAACGGAATACGCCAATACCTAGCAGCATGTTTCCGTATTCGGGGTTTTCCGACTCGCCCTGAAGCTCGCCGCCAGGTGCTATCTGTGCGTACCAAGTGGCGTCGCCGTAGAGTTCGGTGTTGTCGTCCGGTGAATAGACCTGCTTGTTGGTCGCGTCTATTGCATAGGCGGGCTCTTTGTCGAGTAGGCAAAGCGTACCGGCGGCAATACCTTCACAGGTGCTGGTCGGTTCCTGAGGGCCACGCTGAACCGTTCTGCGCTCGCCGTCGCGAACACTGGCCTCTGCCACGTTTAGCAGTTGTTTCTGTTCGATCATGTTGCCTGTGATGCGCGACTCCAGGCTGACCTCGCGCATGTTGGCGATTGCCAGAACCGTAATGACAAGCAGAAAAATCAACGCGATGAGCAGGCTTACGCCTTGCTGGCGCTGCCCCAGGTGGTAATGGCGGTTATTGTTCATGGCATCAGGTTCCTCATGCTGGTGCTGCTGGAGAGCATGGTGTATAGGCGTTTGTCATTGGGCGCATTGCCGAACCAGAATTCGTAGACCGCACTGCCGGCACTCTTGCCGACTTCGGTCGGGCTGCCTGCCATGATGGCGAATTGCACGGCACGCACACGGGCGTTCGCCGCCGGTGCTGGTGTGTATTCGGTGATGCGCTTGTCATCGTTGTAGTTGACGCCGTAATCGAAGTTCAGCGCTGTTATGCCTGTGGCGATGGTTTGTCCGTTGCAACGCAACTCACCATTGGTGAGTTGAAAGATTTCGACGACTGGATCGGTGTTCACGTAAGGGTCATTTGGAATGTCGGCAATCAGGTCGCCGCTGCAGGTGCGAGCGCCCGGAAAGGCAGGTTGGTAGCGGATGCAGAAGCTTGTTGCGTCAATGCGCTTTACAACTTCTCCGGTAGCCATTCCGTTGCAGTTACCGCCACTAAACGAGGGAAATGCTGCCTCCATGGTTTCATCGGGGCGACGGCGATAGCCGGTCTTGGCCAGCGTTTGCTCCAGTAGAAGGATGGAGAAGCGAGCGCTCTCGATATTTTGTCCCTGGCTCTGCTGGAACAGCGTGTTCTCGCGGTTGTCCAGGTAAACCTGAGTGATACCCAGGATCAGGAAGCTGCTGATCAGCAGGGCAACCATCATCTCGATAATGGAAAGGCCATGTTGCTTGTGCATGGTCAGAGTTCTCCGCGCAGGCGCAAGGTACAGATAAAGGGATCGGCGCCATTGCCGCAGGTCTCGCCGTTGGAGCGCCAGGCAACCTGAACCTCGACAGTAGAACCAGCGGCACAGGCACCGGGTACCTGGGAACGGCAGATATAGAACGCATTGCGCACTGCCACTGCATCAGCGTCGTCGCCAGCAGCTCCGGGCATCAGCGTGCGCACTTTCTCGCT
Source organism: Pseudomonas sp. EggHat1 (assembly GCF_014892995.1). Classification (NCBI taxonomy): domain Bacteria; kingdom Pseudomonadati; phylum Pseudomonadota; class Gammaproteobacteria; order Pseudomonadales; family Pseudomonadaceae; genus Pseudomonas; species Pseudomonas sp. EggHat1. The sequence goes on along the minus strand of NZ_JACKQK010000001.1, from coordinate 147,823 downwards.
CCAGCAGGTCAGTTGCCTGGCTACATTGTCGACGGGGATGGGGGTGTCGCCACATGCCCCCTGCGCCTCGAGCGCGTTGATCATGTAGTCATCCCGAGCATCGGGATTGGCGCGGATCTTTTCCATGATCTCGGTCGCCAGCATGACGGCGTTGTTACGCGCCACGGAGTCCGAGGTGAACTGGATACCACGGCCTTGCATAGCCACCAGACCGAGCATGCCGACGGTCAGCAGAAGCAGTGTGACCAGTACTTCGATCAGGCTGAAACCACGTTGTGTATTGCGCAGGGTCATGGTTGGCAGTCTCCCAGGTCGTTGCCCTCATCGTCCTTGCCACGTGGCATCAGACGCGTACTGCCGCTGGGCTGAACCTCGATTCGATAGGCAAAGACCGGGTTATCGTCGCGGCAAACGACGAAGCTTGCGGTTTCGGCTGTGCCGTTTGCTGTAAAGGTGAGCGTGACCGGCGCCAGGCTGCTGGCGACACTGGCGTGATCCGGGTTAAAGGTTTCCTGGCGCAGCCGGGTGGCATCCGCTGCGTTCTCGACAATCCAGTCATTGTTGTCGTTGCGCAGCCTGATCGAGGTACGGCGTACCACCGCCTGCGAACGAGCGAACTGCAGCAAACTGTTGAGCGTCTGCGCCTGCGCCTCGATCTGGTTGTTGGCAACCAGGCGGGCGAAGTTGGGTATTGCGATGCCTACTGCGATAGCCAGCAATGCCAGCACGATCATCAGTTCGATCAGGCTAAAACCTCGCATGTCAGGATGGCGTGACATGTTTTGCTCCTTGGGGACGTCCGAGCGAATACTGCGATAACGTCCTTTGTCTGTCTGCCGTAGCAGGACGGCTGGCTGACTGGAGCGGATGACTGGTTGCTGTGTTGTTCAGCCCTGACAGCGATGGACCTGGGCGAGGTTTTCCTGATGACTTGCGAGGCGTACTCGCCCCTGTCGGTTGAGTATCAGTTGCCAGGCTATTTCCGTGCCTTTGCACTGAAAGAAGCGGCCGTTGCTGGACGGGCTGGTGCCGTTGGCGTGAAAGCGAATGCGCGAGTCGAAGCCGACCCAGCGTAATGGTGTACTGCTGCGATGCTGCTGGATCAGCATGATGTGTTCCGGTGCGTTCATGAACTGCATACGCCAGCCCTGACTCCAGTCGTGACCACAAGTTGCACCATCGTGCGATCCGCATAGCTCTACGCTTGTTTTGTGCACTACGGCTTGTAGTCGGGCGTGACTGAGAGAGGCGCGCAGATGGTTGCACAGGGCTTCGCGTTCGCTTTTTTGTTGTAGTGCAAGGAGACTTGGTACTGCCAGAGAGGCGCCGGTGCTGAGCAGTGCCAGCACGACAAGAAGCTCGTAGAGGCTGAACGCCAACTGTGTAGGTAGTTTCATGGGTATAGTCCTTTACATTCTGCTGTGTGCGTTCCTGGCACGAGTAAAAGGTTTAGTAGTGATTGACTGTCTTGGCAAATGAGAGGGCGATGTGGGGCGTACGTTAGTAGTTGGAGGAGGGGCTTTGGGTTTGCTGTCCGCCAAGTTGTTGGCAGCAGCGAACGAGGGTGTACTCCTTCTGGATCGTCAGGGTGTCGGCCGCGAGTCCTCCTGGGCCGGCGGCGGCATTGTTTCCCCGCTTTATCCCTGGCGTTACAGCGCAGCGGTGACGGCGTTGGCGCATTGGTCGCAGGATTTCTATCCGGGTTTTGCGCGGCAGTTGCTGGAAGACACCGGTATCGATCCCGAGGTACATGCCACCGGGTTGTACTGGCTGGATCTCGATGATGAGGCCGAGGCGCTGGCCTGGGCTGCACGCGAGGGGCGTCCGCTTTTTCCAGTGGATATCGCCGAGGCGTATCGGCAGGTGCCTGTTCTGGGTGGTGGTTTTGAGCGCGCCATCCATATGCCGGGCGTGGCCAATGTGCGTAATCCTCGGTTGGTCAAAGCGTTGCGAGCGGCTTTGGCGGCCATGCCGAACGTGGAGCTGCGTGAGCATTGCCCGGTCACGGGCTTTATCCAGGAGGCGGGTCGGATCTGCGGCGTGACTACGGCCGATGGCGATATTCGTGCCGAGCGTGTGGTACTGGCTGCCGGGGCCTGGAGTGGCGAACTGCTCAAGACGCTTGGTCTGGAGTTACCGGTCGAGCCGGTGAAGGGGCAGATGATTCTCTACAAGTGCGCCGAGGACTTTCTGCCAAGCATGGTGTTGGCCAGGGGGCGCTATGCGATCCCGCGGCGCGATGGGCATATCCTGATTGGCAGCACGCTGGAATACGCCGGTTTCGACAAGACGCCGACCGATAATGCGCTGGAAAGCCTCAAGGCCTCGGCCGAAGAACTGTTGCCTGCACTCAAGGGTGCCGAGGTGGTGGGGCATTGGGCTGGTTTGCGGCCAGGCTCGCCTGAAGGTATTCCCTTCATTGGCGAGCTGCCTGCGTATCCCGGTCTTTGGCTCAATTGCGGGCATTTCCGCAACGGGTTGGTGCTGGCGCCAGCGTCCTGCCGGCTGCTGGCTGATCTGCTGCTGGGGCGCGAGCCGATCATCGATCCGGCGCCTTATGCGCCAGCGGGGCGGTTGCACTGATACCTTGTTATCCCCGCATCAAGGGACTTCAGGACTCGGCGCAGGCTGTCTTGATCGCCGGCAAGCCAGCTCCTACATGCGCGTGATCCGTGGTCAGTCGATACCCAGTTTCTTCAGTCGATAGCGCATCGACCGGAAGGTCAGGCCCAGACGCTGAGCCGCCGCCGTGCGGTTCCAGCGCGTTTCTTCCAGAGCCTGCATGATCAGCTTGCGTTCGATGTCCTCGAGGTAGTCCTCGAGGTTGTCGATCTGCGCCAGGCTGGCTTCGCCACCTTCGCTACTCGGGCCGCTGGCATCGGCCAGGCGTAGGTCACTGGGCGTGATCTGATCGTCTTCGCACAGTGTGTAGGCGCGTTCGAGCATGTTTTCCAGCTCGCGCACGTTGCCGGGGAAGCGATAGTTCTTCAGTTTTTCCAGGGCATCGGGGTGCAGCCTGGCGGCGGCGAGGCCGGTGCCATCGGCCAGGCGCGCGAGCATCACGTCGGCCAACTGGGCGATATCTTCGCGACGTTCACGCAGCGGAGGCACGCGCAGTTCGATGACGTTGAGGCGGTAGTAGAGGTCCTGGCGGAAACGGCCGGCCGCGACTTCGGCTGCCAGATCCTTGTGGGTGGCGCAGAGGATGCGTACATCGACCACCACTTCCTGCTGGCCACCGACGGCGCGCACGGCTTTTTCCTGAATCGCGCGCAGCAGTTTGACCTGCATCGGCAGCGGCAGGTCGGCGACCTCGTCGAGGAACAGGGTGCCGCCATTGGCCGCCTGGAACAGCCCCTGCTTGTCTTCGATGGCGCCGGTGAAACTGCCTTTCTTGTGGCCGAAGAATTCGCTCTCCATCAGCTCCGAGGGAATCGCACCGCAGTTCACCGGCACGAAAGGCTGTTCGACGCGCGGGCCTTGCTCATGGATCAGGCGGGCGACCAGCTCCTTGCCGCTACCCGATTCGCCGCTGATGTAGACCGGCGCCTGGCTGCGCGAGAGTTTCTGGATCTGCTTGCGCAGCGACTTCATCGGCGGCGAGTCACCGAGCAGACGGCTGTCGACCGGGGTTTCCTCACCCTCGGGAGAGCGAATGCGCAGGGCGGTGGCCACCAGTTCGCGCAGGCGACCGAGGTCGACCGGTTTGGTGAGGAAGTCGAAGGCGCCGGCCTTGAGCGAATTGATCGCGGTATCGAGGCTGCCGTAGGCGGTGATCATCGCCACTGGAACTTGCGGATGGCGCTGCTGGATATGCTGCACCAGATCCAGGCCAGTGCCATCGGGCAGGCGCATGTCGGTCAGGCACAGATCGAACGGCTCGCGTGCCAGCCACTCTCGCGCTTCCTTGACGTTGCGGGCGCTGCGGGTGTCCAGTTTCATGCGTCCGAGGGTGATTTCCAGCAATTCGCGGATATCGGGTTCGTCGTCGACGATCAGTGCTCTCTGACGGTTCATGCTCAGCTCAGTTTGCGCGGATGGGCGAAGGTGATACGGAAGCAACTGCCGCCCCCTTCACGAGGTTTATAGTCGAGGCGGGCCTGGTTGCCCTGGCACAGCTCGCGAGAAATATACAGGCCCAGGCCGGTGCCCTTGTTCTCGGTGGTGTAGAAAGGCTCGAAGATGTGCTGCTCCTGCTCGGGCGGCACGCCGGGGCCGTCGTCGAGGATTTCCAGCACCGGCAGGTCGCTGTTCTCGTCGCGGAAAAGGCGCAGCCAGACCTGGCCGAGTCGATGTTTTTGCGCGCTGTAGCGCAGGCCATTCTGTACCAGATTGGTTAGCACCTGGGTCAGTTGGTGCGGGTCCATGCGCGTTTGCAGGCTGCCGCCCTGGGTCTCCAGGTGGATCTGTCGATCAGCCGGTGCCGAGCTGCGAAACTCGCTGGCGAAGCGGTGCAGCCAGTACTTCAGGTCGAGCAGTTGCGGTTCGGCCTGGCGCCTGCGTGACAGTTGCAGGACGTTCTCGATCACCAGGTTCATGCGCTTGGAGTGATCCTGAATGATCTGGGCCAGGCGCTGATCCGGGCCGTGCAAGTCCTCCGACTCCTGCAGCAATTGCGCGGCATGGCTGATTGCGCCGAGCGGGTTGCGAATTTCGTGGGCGATACCGGCGGTCAGGCGGCCGAGCGAGGCCAGCTTGAGTTGCTGCGCCTGCTGGGCGATCTGCGAGATGTCGTCGAGAAACACCAGGATGTGCTGCTGGTCACCGCGTTGCAGGGAAATGAAACTGGGTTGCAGCACCGGGCCATCGACCTGGGCCTGCAGGCTTTCCGGGCGCAGGGTCGGGTTGTGCAGCCACTGTTGCAGGCGTTTGACCAGCTCGGGGCAATGCGGGTCGATGATCTTGCCGGTCAGTTCGCCGCGCCCCAGCAGTTGGGTCGCGCCCTGGTTGGCCAGCAGCACACGATGTTGGGTATCGAGCACCAGGATGCCAGTGCGCATGCGCTGCAGGATCTGGGCGTTGAGTTCTTCCAGGTTGGCCACGTCGGCGGCACGCTGTTCGGCCAGGTTTTCGCTGACCTGCAGGCGGCGGGTGATGCCCTGGATGAACAGCGCCCCGGCGAAGCACAACGCGCCGAGGGCTCCAGCTTGTACGTACTGGGCTGCTGCGGCCGGGCGGCTGAGGCTGAGGTAGAAGGTCAGGTAGATCAGCGCCATGGCGGCGACGGCGGCGATCAGCAGACCAACGCGTCCGCGCAGGAGGATATTGGCGATGGCCACCGCCACCACCAGCAGGTTGCCGATGCCGCTGGGCGTGCCGCCGGCTGCGTAGAACAGCGCCGAGAGAAAGATCACATCGACTAGCGCCAGGCTGAACAGCTGCATCAGGTGCTTGGGTTTCTGCACCAGTACGGCGATGAAGATGTTGAGGATCAGGTAAACCCAACTGCCGGTGCGAAACAGCTCGATATGCACGACGTCCAGCAACTGTTCGTCGAGGTTGCTGGAAATCATCAGGATCAGCGCCAGGCCGATGCTCAGGCGATAGAAGTGATAGAGCCTGAGGATACGTCGCCCCTGAGTGTTGCCGGGTGCGCTGATATCAGCGGTCACCGGTGTGTGGGCCTTGTTCGAGGTGGGCCTGACTGCAGTACCACTGCTGATCCTGGCTCAGTGCCTGGGTCTTGGGAATGTGCACGCCGCAGTGCGCGCAGCGCACCATCGGGGCTGCAGCGTCCTCGGTGGGGCGAGTGCTCTTGGCTTTGCTGATGAAACGACGCCAGATCCAGATTGCGGCGAAGATCACTGCAACCCAGAACAGCAGGCGGAACAGGCCCATGGTGTGCTCTTTTATCCGGTTAAAGTCGGCAGTTTAGCCAAGCTGAGACCATCGGCACAGAGGGGCGGTGGCAGGCTGTGAGCTGATTCCGAGGGGGACGGGCTGCAAGTCGGAGTCGGGCCCGTAGCCTGGATGAATTCACGGGCACAAAAAAGGGAGGCCGTGGCCTCCCTTCTGCACTGACGCGTCGATCAGTCGAACAGACCGAAGGTCATGTAGCTCCAGATCGAGCGCTTCTTGGCGGTTTCGCCAGTCTTGGCGTCCTGCTGCAGTTCGCGCGGTATCTGCTGCTCGGCTTCCTCGTACTGACGAACCACGTCCTGGCTGGCGCGGGTTTCACCCGGCGGCAGCGGCGTGTCGGTTTCGATCAGGCCCAGGGTGGCCTTGGCCAGCCAGGAGCGGTTGTCTGCTTCCTCTTCGAGCGGGACGAACTCGCCGCTTTCCAGGCTCGGATGGTCAGGGTAGTTGAGCTTGAGGGTTTCCAGGCTGGTGGCAGCCAGGTCGTCCAGGGACAGGCGCTGATAGGCCTCGGTCATGATCGCCAGGCCGTCACCGACCGACGGGGTTTCCTGAAAGTTTTCCACCACGTAGCGGCCACGGTTGGCGGCAGCGACATAGGCCTGGCGGGTCAGGTAGTAGTGGCCGACATGTATCTCATAGGCAGCCAGCAGGTTGCGCAGGTAGATCATGCGCTGTTTGGCGTCCGGGGCGTAACGGCTGGTCGGGTAACGGCTGGTGAGCTGAGCGAACTCGTTGTAGGAATCGCGCGCGGCGCCTGGGTCACGCTTGGTCATGTCCAGCGGCAGGAAGCGCGCCAGCAGGCCACGGTCCTGGTCGAAGGAAGCCAGGCCCTTGAGATAGTAGGCGTAGTCGACGTTGGCGTGTTGCGGGTGCAGACGGATGAAGCGCTCAGCCGAAGACTTGGCGGCTTCCGGCTCGGCATTCTTGTAGTAGGCGTAGATCAGTTCCAGTTGCGCCTGCTCGGCATAGCGTCCGAACGGATAGCGCGATTCCAGCGCCTTCAGTTTGGCGGTGGCCTGGGTGTAGCTGCGGTTGTCCAGGTCGGCCTGGGCCTGCTGGTACAGCTCCACCTCGCTGAGGTTTTCATCGACCTCCGGCTGCTTGGAGGAGCAGGCGGCGGTAAGGGCGAGGATGGCGATCAGCAGCAGGTGTTTCACTTGCATGGCGGCTTGCGTCCCTGTGACGGCCGCGCGGCCGTCCTGTTATGATGAGCGCCCCCGGAAACCCCTGGGGCAAAGACGCCGTATTTAACCACAAGCCTGTCGCCGAAACCAAAGGCCAGGCTCCCGCCGTTGCCGAAGATGACTTCTATAAAGAAACAGCTGATCCAACTCCAAGCCATTGTCCCCTTTGAACAGGGCGGTCAACGCCTCGACCAGGTGGCTGCGCAGCTGTTTGGCGAGTTCTCCCGTTCGCGCCTTTCCACCTGGATCAAGGATGGTCGTCTGACCGTCGACGGCGCCGTGGCGCGCCCGCGCGACACCGTGCATGCCGGCTCGACCCTGGTGCTCGATGCCGAGCAGGAGGCGCAGGGCGAGTGGATCGCGCAGGACATCGAACTGAACATCGTCTATGAAGACGAGCACCTGCTGGTGATCGACAAGCCGGCTGGCCTGGTGGTGCATCCGGCTGCCGGGCATGCCGATGGCACGCTGCTCAATGCCCTGCTGCATCACGTCCCGGACATCATCAATGTGCCGCGCGCCGGCATCGTCCATCGTCTGGACAAGGACACCACCGGCCTGATGGTGGTGGCCAAGACCCTGCAGGCGCAGACCAACCTGGTCGAACAGCTGCAGAAACGCAGCGTCAGCCGCATTTATGAATGCGTCTGCATTGGCGTGATCACTGCTGGCGGCACCATCGATGCGCCGATCGGCCGCAGCTCCAGCCAGCGTCAGCGCATGGCGGTGACTGACGGCGGCAAGCCGGCGATCAGTCACTACCGGGTGCTTGAACGCTACCGCTCGCACACCCATGTACGGGTCAAGCTGGAAACCGGGCGTACCCACCAGATTCGTGTGCACATGACCCACGTTGGTTACCCGCTGGTAGGCGATCCGGTCTACGCCGGTCGTTTCCGCATTCCGCCAGCCGCCAGCCCGACACTGGTGCAGAGCCTCAAGGAGTTCCCGCGTCAGGCGTTGCACGCGCGTTTCCTCGAACTGGATCACCCGGCTACCGGCAAGCGCATGAAGTGGGAGTCGGAACTGCCGGATGATCTGGTCTGGCTGCTGACCCTGTTGCGTCAGGATCGCGAGGCCTTCGTCGGGTGAGTGCCCACGACTGGCTCATTCCTGATTGGCCTGCGCCGGCCAACGTGCGCGCCTGCGTTACCACGCGTAGCGGCGGCGTCAGTGCTGCGCCGTTCGATAGCTTCAACCTGGGCGATCATGTCGAGGATGACCCGATTGCAGTGACCAGCAACCGCCAGCATCTGGTCGATGCCCTGGGTTGCCAGCCAGCCTGGTTGCGTCAGGTGCATGGCACCGTCGTGGCACCAGCTGATCCTTCAACTGTCATCGAAGCCGATGGCAACTGGACAGCCACGCCCGGTATCGCCTGCACGGCGATGACTGCCGATTGCCTGCCAGCATTGTTTTGCGACCGCACCGGTACGCGTGTGGCGGCGGCCCATGCCGGCTGGCGCGGTTTGGCCGGTGGCGTGCTGGAGGCGACTGTACAGGCGCTGGACGTCGCACCGCAGGAATTGCTGGTCTGGCTCGGCCCGGCCATCGGCCCGGCCGCGTTCGAGGTCGGTGGTGAAGTGCGCGAGGCCTTCGTGCAGCAACATGCCGAGGCTGCCAGCGCATTCGTGCCCAGCGCCAATGCCAGCAAGTTCATGGCCGATATCTACCAGCTGGCGCGCATCCGCCTGGCTGCCATCGGCGTGACCGCCGTCAGCGGCGGTGGCCTGTGTACCTACAACGATCCGCGTTTCTACTCCTATCGCCGCAATGCCCGCACCGGGCGTTTCGCTTCGCTGATCTGGCTGCAGCCCTGAGCGTGGGGTGGATCACGCTCTGTCGATCCACCAGATCAGCGTCCGCCCAGCCGCCTATGTACATCCGAAAAATAGCTGGCACAGCGATCTGTATGGGCTGTGGGAGCGGCTTTAGCCGCGAAATGCATCGCGGCTGAAGCCGCTCCCACAGGTTCGCGGTTGTTCCATGTCCTGCGGCCGGCGGATCACGCTTCATCGATTCACAGTGGCGTAGGGCTCGAAGGGTCTATCCATCCGGGTGCTGCGTTCTAGACCTCAATCACCAATATCAATAGTGCTGTCACAAGCGAGACGACCGGTCATATGCTCGGCGCCATGAACAGCATTCGACTCGACAAGCGCGACCTGATCCTGAGCAAAGGCTCGGCGGTGATGACGCGCCGTGGCTACCACGGCACCGGCGTGCTGGAGATCGTCCAGGCGGCCGGGATTCCCAAGGGCAGCTTCTATCACTACTTCGCCAGCAAGGAAGACTTCGCCCTGCAGGCGCTGGCCTTCATCTATCGGCCACGCCTGGCGCGCTACGCCCAGGCGTTGAACGACCCGGCGGCGAGCCCGCGTGCGCGCATCCTCGGCTATTACCGCGACCTGCTGGCGCATTTCGCCCGGCAGGAGACGCCGCAATATCACTGTTTCATCGGCAGCCTGAGTTTCGAGATGAGCGAGATGCTGCCGGCCATCGGCGCCGAGGTCGCAGCTATTCAGCAGACTTCGGTGGACATTCTGCGTGACTGCCTGGAGCAGGCGCAGGCTGCCGGTGAACTGTCGGCTGACGAGGACTGCGGCAACCTCGCCACCTTTATCAGCGACGCCTGGCAGGGCGTGCTCGCCCGCCTCAAGGTGGGCCGTAACCTGCAGCCGCTGGAAGCTTTCGTCACCCGCCTGGAGCGTTTGCTGCAGGCCTGATTACCCTTCAACCCCAGAGGAAAGATGATGAGCGCTCCCGTTCAAGCCCTGTTCGCCCCGTTCCGTCTCGGTAACCTGGAGCTGCCGACCCGCGTGGTCATGGCGCCGATGACCCGTTCCTTCTCGCCCGGCGGCGTGCCCAACGCCAAGGTCATCGAGTACTACCGTCGCCGCGCGGCTGCGGGCGTGGGCCTGATCGTTACCGAAGGCACCACCGTCGGCCACAAGGCCGCCAACGGCTACCCGAACGTGCCGCGTTTCTATGGCGAAGATGCCCTGGCCGGCTGGAAGCAGGTGGTCGACGCCGTGCATGCCGAAGGCGGCAAGATCGTTCCGCAGCTCTGGCACGTGGGTAACGTGCGCCGTTTGGGCACCGAGCCGGATGCCAGCGTGCCGGGCTATGGCCCGATGGAAAAGCTCAAGGACGGTGAAGTGGTCGTGCATGGCATGACCCAGGCCGATATCGATGAGGTGATCGCTGCCTTCGCCCAGGCTGCACGCGATGCCAAGGCCATCGGCATGGACGGCGTGGAGATCCACGGCGCCCACGGTTACCTGATCGACCAGTTCTTCTGGGAGGGCAGCAACCAGCGCACCGACCAGTACGGCGGCGATCTGGCGGCGCGTTCGCGTTTTGCCATCGAGCTGATCCAGGCGGTGCGCGCGGCGGTCGGCCCGGATTTCCCGATCATCCTGCGGTTCTCGCAGTGGAAGCAGCAGGATTACACCGCGCGCCTGGTGCAGACCCCGGAGCAGCTGGAGGCCTTCCTCAAGCCGCTGTCCGATGCTGGCGTGGACATCTTCCATTGCTCGACGCGTCGCTTCTGGGAGCCGGAGTTCGAAGGCAGCGACCTCAACCTGGCGGGTTGGACGCGCAAGCTCACCGGCAAGCCGACCATCACCGTCGGCAGCGTCGGCCTGGATGGCGAGTTTTTGCAGTTCATGGTCAAGACCGACAAGGTGGCCGAGCCTGCCAGCCTCGAGAATCTGCTCGAGCGCCTGAACAAGGAGGAGTTCGACCTGGTGGCCGTGGGGCGTGCACTGCTGGTCGACCCGGACTGGGCGCTGAAGGTGCGTGAAGGTCGTGAGCAGGACATCCTGCCGTTCAGTCGTGATGCGCTGACCACGCTGGTCTGACTCTGTTTCTAGCGGGCGTTGCGATCCGGCGCCCCATTTTCAGCCCCGGCACATCGGGGCTTTTTTACGTCCGCATGTTTTGAGCGGATGTGCTGGCGTAGGGCGGGTGAAACCCGCCGCCCTTCAATGGCGGGTTTCACCCGCCCTACCGGCAAGCGCTGCTTCAACGCTGACCTGAGGTTGCATGGCGCTGCGCAGGTGCTGTTCGAACAACGCGACGATGCCGTCCCAACTCAGGTGGCTGGCATGCCGGCGCGCATTGAGACGTATGCGCCGTAGCACTTCGGCATCATCCAGCAACTCACAGGCGGCTTCGCAGAAACCGGCTTCGTCGCCAGGGCGAGCGAGCATGCCATTGTGGCCGTGATGAATATGCTGGGCGGCCGCCGCCTGGTCGAATGCCACCACGGCAAGACTCGATGCCAGGGCTTCCAGCACCACGTTGCCGAAGGTTTCCGAGAGGCTGGGAAACAGGAACAGATCGCCCGAAGCGTAGTGCGTGGCCAGCGCTTCACCGCGTTGCAGGCCGCAGAACAGTGCGTCTGGTAATTGCGCCTGGAGGCTGGCACGCAGCGGTCCGTCGCCGACCATAATCAGGCGCATGCGTCGTTGTGGGTGTGCCTTCTGCAGGGCGTGGAAGGCCTTGACCAGCAGGCCGAGGTTCTTCTCTGCCGCCAGGCGACCGACATGCAGCACCGCCAGATCATCCGGCCCCAGGCCCCAGCTTTCACGCAGGGCCTCGTTGCGTCTGCTTGGGTGAAACAACTGACTGTCGACGCCACGGGCAAGCAGGGCCAGGCGTTCGAAATCGCGGCGTTCGAGGTCGACCTTCTGGCCGATGCTCGGCACCAGCGTCAGCTGCGTGCGGTTGTGGAACCAGCGCAGGTAGTTGGTCATCGCCCGCGTCAGCAGGCCGATGCCGTAGTGTCCGGTGTACTGCTGGAAGTTGGTGTGAAAACCGCTGACCACCGGGATCGCCAGGCGCCTGGCTGCGCGCAAAGCGGACAGGCCCAGCGGACCTTCGGTAGCGATATAGAGCACATCCGGTCGCTGCCGTTGCCAGCGCCTGAGCAGCTTGTGCAGGGATGACTGACCCCATTGCAGGCCGGGGTAGCCGGGTAGCGGCCAGCCACGCGTGAGCAGCAGATCATTGCCGGCGTCCTGTTCCTGATCGACCTCCTGGCGTGGCCGCACCAGTTGCACGCGATGGCCGCGGCTGCGCAGGCCGTCGACCAGGCGGCCGAGGGTATTGGCCACGCCGTTGATTTCCGGCGGGAAGGTTTCGCTGATCAGCGCGATGTGCAGAGAAGGTGCGTTCATGCAAGCAGTCTCTGCTCAGGTCATGTAGTGAACATGACGTTTCGATTGCGTTTATATGTCAGGCAAGCAGGCCGTGCAGTTGTTCACGCAGCCAGGCATGTGCCGGGTCGTGGTGCTGCTGGCGGTGCCAGATCAGGCTGATCTGCACGGCCGGCATGTCGAAGGGCAATGGTGCGACCTGCAGGGCGAAAAGCGGCGCGACGCGGGCCAGGTGCGCCTGCAGCATCGGCAACAGCGCGGCCTGGGCGTAGTCGTTGAGCGACAGGCTGAACACATGTGGCGTCCGCGCATCGAAGGGTTCTGCCGGACCGAGGCCGGCCTGCAGCAATTGCAGCGCCTGGCGCACGGGTGGGTAGAGGGCCAGGGCGCGCGCGGTCGGGGTCATGCCGCGGGCGGTGCGCTGGAACAGCTCCTCGCCCAGTTGCTGGCGCAGGCGGGCGAGGGCGTTGCTCACGGTTGACTGACTCAGGTGCAGGCGTTGGGCGGCGCGGGTCAGATTGCCTTCCTGCATCAGGGCGTCGAAGACCAGCAGCAGGTTGAGGTCGAGCTGACGTAAATTCGTTATCACGGATAATGCTCTTTTCAAATATCCATTATTCGAATGATTTGGCCGGGCCTAGACTGCTGTCAATCCACAGGAGAGCGCCATGGCCTACAACAATGACAATGCCCAGGCTTTTCGCAGCGATTACCGGGCTGCCATCCATCCGCGGTACAACCCCTGGCTGCATGCCGCATTCGTACTGGCTTACGGGCTGCTCTGCATCGGGTGGCTCGGGAGCACGCTGGAAGCTGTGGCGCCCTGGCAGTGGCTGCAGGTGCCGGTGACGCTGGTGTTCTTCAGTTGGGGTGAGTACCAGGTGCACAAGCGCCTCGGCCACAACAAGACGCGCTTCGGCAATCTCTTCTACAAACGCCACACCGGCGATCACCACAGCTTCTTCGTCGAGACGCTGATGCCCTACGAGACGGCGCGCGACTGGCGGGTGATCCTCTTTCCGGCCTGGCTGATCGTGCTCTACAGCCTGCCGTTGTTCGCCGCCTGGTGGCTGTTGTCCCATCTCGACGGCAACCTCGCCGCGTTGTTCGCCGGCAGCATGCTGCTGGGCTACATGAGCTATGAAGTGGTGCATGCCTGCGAGCACCTGCCGGCCGAGCACCCGGTTTCGCGCTTGCCGTGGATTCGCCAGATGCGCCGCCTGCATGCGCTGCACCATCGCCGTGAGCTGATGCATTCGCGCAACTTCGGCATCGTCCATCCGCTGATGGACTGGCTGCATGGCACCCTGCACTGGGAGCCTGAGGCGATCCATCAGCAGAACCGCCAGCAGCACCGCATTCGCATCGCCCGGCCTGCCGCGCGCGTGCTGGAATACGCCGCGGCGCCGAGTCATTGGCCGCAGTGGCACCCGTCGTCACTGCGCATCTATGGGCGCGAAGGGGCCTTGCTCGCGGGTGAGCGCTTCGAGGAAGACATTCATGCCGGCGGTCGCGCCGGGCATCTGCGCTGGGACGTGCTCGACCATCAGCCGGCCCAGCGTTGGCAGGCCAGTGCGCAGGGTGATCATGGCCTGCACCTGCTGCTCACCTACGAGTGCGTGGCGGTCGAGGGCGGCTGCGAGTTCGTGCGCACCCTCGAATACGGTTTCGCCGGCTGGCCGATGCGCCTGGCCAATGACCTGTTCATGCGCCGGCGCATCGAGCGCGAGTCGCAGGCGTCGATGCAGGCGTTACACGATGTCCTTGCGCGAACCTAGCGCCTGCTCGCCGCGCTCGCGTACCCAGAATAGCGTGGCACCGGCCACTGCCGCCGGCATCATCAGGATGTTCAGTCCCGGCACCAACAGGGCGGCGTAGGTAATGCCGCCGAAGCTCAGGCTCTGCCAGCGCTTCTCGCGCAGCCAGGCGAGCATGTCCTGCCAGCTCATCTTGTTGTTGTCCGCTGGGTAGTCGATGTACTGCACGGCCATCATCCACACGCCGAACAGCAGCCACAGCGGCGCAGCGATCAGGTTCACCACCGGGATGAAACTGAGGATCAGCAGGCCGATGGCGCGTGGCAGGAAGTACGCCAGCTTGCGCATCTCGCGGCCCATGGTGCGCGGCACCATGGCTGCCAGTTCGGCCCAGCTGAATGGCGGGAAATGATCTTCACCGCGTGCTACCACTTCGACCTTCTCCGCGAGAAAGCCGTTGAACGGCGCGGCGATGATGTTGGCCAGCATCGTGAAGGTGAAGAACACCATCAGCAGCACCAGCACCACGAACAGTGGCCAGAGGATGTACTGCAGAAAGCTCAGCCAGCTCGGCAGTGTGGGCATGAAGGTATCGACCCAGCCGCTGAATTGCTGCACGGCAAAGCTGATCAGGGTAACGAACAGGAGCAGGTTGACCGTCAGCGGCAGCAACACGAACAGGCGCAGACCAGGGCTGAGTACCAGTTTCAGGCCTTCTCGCAGGTATTGCGGGCCGGACAGGACGGGAGCGGCGGGCATGGTGGTCTCCTGAGTAGTTGATGCGCGCGACCATACCGACTTTGCCCGCGCGGTGAAAGTTCAGCCATGGAGCAAGGTTCAACCCCGACGGTAATAGGCGGATTCTATTCGCGGAATTGGTAATGGATATTTCCGCTTCGCACACCGCCCCGATAGCCTTGCGTCCAGTTTCCCTTCAGGGATTTCCTGAAAAAAGCCATTCATCGTCACTCCCGCGAAGGCGGGAGCCCAGGTGATTCGTAGGTTCTGGATGCCCGCCTGCGCGGGCATGACGGCCTTTTCAGTGTTTCCGTAGGGCTTTCCTTTTGCGGGGCTCTCAACGTTCCAAGCCTTCCCCTAGTGCTTCGAGAGTCCCTTTTTATCTGGCCTGCCGGCCCTATGGGCTTGCGAGGAGTTAGCGATGTCTGCCGTTCGTCATGCCCGTGTCATCATTCTGGGTTCCGGCCCTGCCGGTTACAGCGCAGCGGTGTATGCCGCGCGCGCCAACCTGAAACCGCTGCTGATCACCGGCATCCAGGCCGGTGGCCAACTGACCACCACCACCGAGGTGGACAACTGGCCGGGCGATCCCCACGGCCTGACCGGGCCGGCGCTTATGCAGCGCATGCAGGAACACGCCGAGCGCTTCGAGACCGAGATCGTCTTCGATCACATCAATGCCGTGGACCTGGCCGGCAAGCCCTTCACCCTGGTCGGTGACAGTGCCACCTACAGCTGCGATGCGCTGATCATCGCCACCGGCGCCAGTGCGCGTTACCTGGGGCTGCCCAGTGAGGAGGCGTTCATGGGGCGCGGCGTTTCGGCGTGCGCGACCTGTGATGGCTTCTTCTATCGTGGCCGCGAGGTCGCGGTGGTCGGTGGCGGCAATACTGCCGTGGAAGAGGCGCTGTACCTGGCCAATATCGCCAGCAAGGTGACCCTGATTCACCGCCGCGAGACTTTCCGTGCCGAGAAGATCCTGCAGGACAAGCTGCGTGCGCGTATCGCCGAAGGCAAGATCGAACTGCAGCTCAATGCCGAGGTGGACGAGGTGCTGGGTGATGCCAGCGGCGTCACTGGCGTGCGTCTGAAGCAATACGGCGGCGCTTACCGCGAGCTGCAGGTGGATGGTCTTTTCGTCGCCATCGGCCATACCCCCAATACCAGCCTGTTCGAAGGCCAGTTGGCGCTGAAGGACGGCTATCTGGTGGTCAATGGTGGGCGCGAGGGCAATGCTACCGCGACCACTATTGCGGGTGTGTTCGCCGCCGGCGACGTGGCCGATTCGGTCTATCGCCAGGCGATCACCTCGGCCGGTGCCGGCTGCATGGCGGCGCTGGATGTCGAGCGCTATCTCGACGGGCTGTGAGGTTGCGGCCGCGTTGTCGGCGGCCGTTGTAGGAGCCGGCTGGCCGGCGATGCCTGGCAATGGCTGATCGCCCGCAAGCGGGCTCCTACGGGCCTGGTGTCTGGCAGCTCAATCCGGCCAGTGCCAGGGCGGCTCGTCGAGCATGCCCTGGCCGCGTATGCAGGTCTGCCCGAGCTGTTTGTCCAGCTCCAGTGTGTTGCAGTCGGGGCTTTCCTTGAGCGTGGCGATCAGTCGGCTGGCGTGAGAGACGACCCACACCTGCGTTTGCTTCGACGCGGCGATGATCAGCCGGCCAAGTGCAGGTAACAGATCCGGGTGCAGGCTGGTTTCCGGTTCGTTGAGCACCATCAGTGAGGGCGGCCGTGGCGTGAGCAGGGCGGCCACCAGCAGCAGGTAGCGCAACGTGCCGTCGGACAGCTCGGCTGCGCTCAAGGGGCGCAGCAAACCCTCCTGGCGCAGTTCCACGGCGAAGCGCCCGCCGGCCTGAAAATCGATATGCAGGCGGCTGCCGGGGAAGGCGTCGTCGATGGCGGCGTCCAGCGCCGCGCGGTCGCCGATCTCGCGGATGGTCTGCAGCGCAGCGGCCAGATCGCGGCCATCGTGATGCAGCACCGGTGTGCGCGTGCCCAATTGCGGCTGGCGCGCCGGCGCCTCGGCATCACTGCGAAAGTGATCGTAGAAGCGCCAGCGGCGAATGGTTTCGCGCAGTTGGAAGACTTCCGGGCAATTCGGGTCGTTGCCGATCTGGTCGAACAGGCTGTCGTAGTTCGGCACGTGCTGGGCCAGTACCTGCCAGCTGCGACCTTCACGGATGCGCACCATGGGCCCGGCGCGATCCACCAGCAGCGAGGCAGGGCGGTAGCTGGCGCCAGCCCAGATGCACTCGCGCTTGATCTCCGGGTCGAGAGCGAAGGCCGAGCTGCTTGGCTCGGGCAGGCCAAGGGCGATGGCGTAGCCGAAATCCTCGCCGGCAAAGCCCAGGCGCAGACGCATCACGTTCTGCCGCGGGCCACCCTGCACGGGCACCTCGCCGCCCAGCATGCGTCGGGAAATCTTCTCCGGTCCGGCCCAGAAACTCGATTCCAGCCCGCCTTCGCGTGCCAGCGCGTTGACCACGCCACCTTGCGCGGTTTCTGCCAGCAGGCGCAGCGCGCGGTAGAGGTTGGACTTGCCGCTGCCATTGGCGCCGGTGATCAGGTTGAGCCGGTCCAGTGGCAGCACCAGACTGTTGATCGAGCGGTAGTTGGCGACGGCGAGGGTGTGCAGCATGGCGGAGTCATCCTGACAAAACGATCAGCGACCATGGCGTGGCGAAAACGCCAGCCAGGCCAGCACTGGGTAGCACAGGTAATGCAGGCTGAAGAGAAACAGGCCCATGGGGCTAGGCGTGTCCTGCAGATACATCATGGCCAGCAGGCCGAGATAGAGCAGCCCGAGCACGCCGCCATAGAGCAGGGTGAAACGCCAGCGTTCGGCGCTGCTTGGCGCGCGCCCCTGGCGCCAGTGAAACACCAGCGCCAGGCCGGCCGCGATGGCGGCGGCGATCAGCAATGTGGTGAACACGCCGCCCAGGCGCACGAAGGTGCGCAGCAGCAGGTTCAGCAGCACGGCGGCGATCACTCCCGCGACGGCGTAGTAGCGCACTGGCAGGCTCTGGCTCAAAGCTGCTGCACCAGGCCGAAGCGTTTGCTCAGTACCCGTTGTAACAGTGCCTTGGGCAGCAGCGTGGCAAGCAATGGCAGGGCGCGGCTGCCATTACCCAGGCGCAGCAGGCGCGGGCGCTTGTCACGCTGTACGGCGGCCAGCAGTTGCGCAGCGAACTCGCTGGTCGGGGTCGGGTTGTCCTGCGAGGCGTTGGCGCGGGCGCGGATGCCATCGCGTAGCGGCCACCAGGGCGAATCCTCGCGAATCAGCGCCTCGGCTTGCTGACTGGCGTTGGCGCCGAAGCTGGAGGCGATGGCGCCGGGCTGCACTTCCATCACCTCGATGGAGAAGGGCGCCAGCTCCATGCGCAGCGCGTCGCTCAATGCATGCACGGCAGCCTTGGAGGCACAGTAGGCACCGGCGAAGGGCGTCACCAGTACGGAGGAAACGCTGCCGATATTCACCACCAGACCACGGCTGCGGCGCAGCAGCGGGAAGAGCGCGCGGGTGACGCCGACGATGGAAAACACATTGGTTTCGAACTGCCGCTGCATCGCTTCCACGCCGCCGTCGAGCAGTGGGCCCATGGCGCCGTAACCCGCGTTGTTGATCAGCACATCGAGGCCGCCGATTTCCTCGCTCAGGCGTGCGGCCAGTTGCTGCAACGCCTCGCCATCATTGACGTCGAGCTGCACCGCGTTGAAACCGGCCTGCTGCAGGGCGGCCAGATCGCCCTCCTTGCGCGCCGTGGCCCAGACGGCGTAGCCACCTGCCTTGAAGGCGTCGGCCAGAGCGCGGCCGATGCCGCTGGAGCAGCCAGTGATCAGGACGCTGGGTTGAGGCATGGCGGGGTTCCCTGAGACGAGATGGGGTTGCAGCTTAGCAGGCTTGGCTTGAGGTGATGGCGGACTGTTCGCCTAGGCTCCTGAGTCCGCCCTACGCGCTTAATGCCGTAGCCCGGATGCAATCCGGGAACCGCCATAGGCAGCATCCCCGGATTGCATCCGGGCTACGAGGCTGCGTTCGGCGTGCAGTAGGTGTCAGCGAATGAACTTGCCTTGCAGGCGCTCGGCGCGAAACTCCAGGGTCGCCGGGCGATAGCCGCTGCGCAGGTCGGGCAGGGGCATGCAGTCGCTCCAGCTGGCGCCCGGCAGCAATTCACCGGGGCCGCTGTAGCGCGGCGATTCGTAGAGGCGCTGGGCCAGGTTGGTGGCATTGCCCGGACGGTAGGCGGCGACTTCCCAGCGCAGCTCAAGCAGGGCTGCGTCGCTGCCGTTCTTCAGGTCGATGGCCAGGGGGCGATCGGCAGGGCAGCGCTGCGGGTCGTAGTGCAAGCGCAGTTCGAGATGGGCGAGGTAGCGCTCGTCGCGAGTTTCCTGCCAGAGCACCCAGGTGGCCACCAGGCCGAGACCGACCAGCGCGGCCATGGACACCGGCAGCGCCTTGGTCGGGTAGCGGATCAGCAGGATCAGCCAGGTGATGACGAGTACGACACCGAACAGCATGAGGGCAGCCTTTTGCGAAGTCTGCGCTCATCCTACACAAGGTGTCAGGTCAGGGTAACCGCGTGGGCTGTCGCAGGGTGTGACAGCTTCCTTCATCTGGCGGGAAAGGGGCAGAGAAAGTGAGAAACTGCAACGGCGTGGCGTCTTCTGCCCTCTCCCCCAACCCCTCTCCCATGAATGGGAGAGGGGAGTTCGTTGCGCATGCCTTGGATGAACTGGGGCGTAGCCCGGATGCAATCCGGGGCCGAGATCGACCCGTATTGCATCCGGCTACGAACAGCTCAGTGGGCGGCGCCAGCGGCTAGCGCATCGCTACGACCGTACACGTCTTCCAGGCGCTCGATATCGTCTTCGCCGAGGTAGGTGCCGGACTGCACCTCGATGATCTCCAGCGGGATCTTGCCCGGGTTGGAGAGGCGGTGCACCGAGGTCATCGGGATGTAGGTGGACTGGTTCTCGGTGAGCAGGAACTCACGGTCGTCGCAGGTCACCCTGGCCGTACCGGACACCACGATCCAGTGCTCGGCACGGTGGTGGTGCATCTGCAAGGAGAGCTGCGCGCCCGGCTTGACGGTGATGTGCTTGACCTGGAAACGACCGCCCATGTCCACCGAGTCGTACGAGCCCCACGGGCGGTACACTTCGCAATGGTTCTGGGTCTCGCTGCGGCCCTGCGCGTCGAGCTTGCCGACCAGTTTCTTGACGTCCTGCACGCGGTCCTTGTGCGCCACCATCATGGCGTCCTTGGTTTCCACGACGACGATATCGTCCAGGCCCAGCACCGAGACCAGCTTGCCGTTGCCATGGATCAGGCAGTTGCGGCTGTCTTCGAGCACCACGTCGCCCTTGGTCACGTTGCCGTCCTTGTCCTTGTCATGCACTTCCCAGATCGACGACCAACTGCCCACGTCGTTCCAGCCGGCGGCGAGCGGCACCACGCAGGCGCGGCTGGTCTTCTCCATCACCGCGTAGTCGATGGAGTTGTCCGGGCAGCAGGCGAAGGTGGCCGGGTCGATGGAGATCTGCGTGCCCTCGCGCTGGCTGCGTTCCAGGGCCAGCAGGCAGGTGTCGTAGATGTCCACATCGTGATGCTTAAGCTCTTCGAGGAAGCGGCTGGCGCGGAACAGGAACATGCCGCTGTTCCAGTAATAGTCGCCGCTGTTCACATACTCGGTGGCGCGTTGGGCGTCGGGTTTTTCGACGAAACTGGCGACGCGCGCCACGCCATCGGGCAGGGCGCCGTCAGCCTGGCCGCGGATGTAGCCGTAGCCGGTTTCCGGGCGGTCGGCCGGTACGCCGAACAGCACCATCTCGCCTTTTTCGGCGGCCACGGTGGCCAGCGCCAGGGCCTGGCGGAAGGCTTGCTGGTCGTCCAGTACGTGATCGGCCGGCAGCACCAGCATCAGTTCGTCACGACCTTCGGCGACCAGCTGCAGGGCGGCCATGGCCACGGCGGGGGCGGTGTTGCGGCCGAACGGCTCGAGCAGCAGCATTTGCGTCTGCTGACCGATCTGCTCCAGTTGCTCGAGCACGATGAAGCGGTGCTCCTGGTTGGCCACCAGCACTGGCGGTTGCATGCCGTCGAAGGAGAGGCGCTGCAGGGTCTGCTGGAACAGCGTCTGCTCACCGGTCAGGGCGAGGAACTGCTTGGGATACAGCTTGCGCGAAAGAGGCCAGAGTCGCGAGCCGCTGCCACCGGATAGGATGATGGGGGTCATGGTTGTGTCTCTCCTGAACGATTGATCAAGTGGTTTGCCCGTGTCGTGTCGGTGCGGCGTGTACCCGCCGTTTTCCTTGTTCTAGAAACTCACTGCATCAACCGTCGATGGGGCGCTTGACCCACACCGGCGACAACTTGCCCTGACCACCGGTGACGAACAGGCTGACCACTTCGCCGCGTTCCAGCGTTACCGGTTTCAGGTCGGCGACCTTGCGTTCGCCGTCGAACAGCGCCAGGCCGACCTTGACCGGGTTGATCTCGCGGTCGCCACGGCCGTCCGGCTTCACATCGGCGACCACATCGGTCTTGCCGTCGGCGGTTTTCAAGCTGAGGGTGCTGTCAGTCAGGTTCTGCACGCGCAGCAGGGCTTTCTGCCGGCTGGTGAAGGGCGGTTCCTCGACCAGGCGCGGCTTGGCGCCGGTCTGACTGACCAGGGTGTAGTAACGCGCGGCCTGCAGGTCCACCGGCATCTGCGCGCTACCAACCTGGGCCTGATAGCTGCCGGCCGGGAGGAACTTGAAGTCGCTCGAGCCGAGCGGCGAGATCTGCTTGAGCTGGGTCTGGCCGACGCTGACATCGAGTTCGGCGCTGCTGGCGTTGTAGGCTCGGACGAAGGCCGAACCCTTGGGCGCCTTGGGCCCGTAGAGGGCGCCGTCATCGGCATGCGCCTGAAGCATGCCGAGGCCCAGGGCCAGGGCGCAGGCGCTCAGAGTGAAACGACGCAGGGTGGTTTGAGTTGTCATCGGATAGTCCTCCTTGGGGGATGAATCAGTGACTGGCAGCAGCCAGCCCCTGGCGCTCGCCGCCGTCTTTGAGTGCGGTGAGCCATTGCGGGTCGAAATCGGTGAAATCGCTGGCCATCGGCAGGTAGCGCTCGGGGAATTCCCAGATCACCAGCTGTGGTGGGTTGTTCTTCAGCTCGTCGCTTTGCAGGTACTTGAGCATCGGTACCAGCGGGCCGCCGCCTTCCTCGGCGTGGTTGGCCAGGTCGCGTTGCAGGTGTTCACGCAGGGCACCCGCGAAGTTCCAGGCCGGGTTGGCGCTGTAGCTGGTACCGACCAGCGTCACCGGCAGGTCGCTGTCGCCGAACAGGTCGTCGTCGCTGCCTTCGGCGGCGTGGGTTTCGCGCTGCTGCAGGCGGTCGGCCTGCGGCATCAGGCTTTCGAACAGCGGCGCCAGCGGCAGGAAGCGGGTCAGGTCGCCCTGGTGCGAGCGGGTTTCCACGGTCTCGGTGACGAACTGCTGTGGCTCGCCACGCAGCTGCATGGCGCTGTGCACCACCTCGCTCAGGGCGCGGGCCGTGATGTCGGCGCCTTCCGGGGTCCAGTGAGTGTCGGTGCGCAGGAACATCGGTGCTTCGCCCTTGGCTGCCTGCAGCGGGCCGAGCAGGTCCGGCGCGGCGATCCCGGCGTTACGCACCGCGCGGTGAAAACGCGGGTACAGGCTGCGCTGCAGCGCGCTGGGGCGATGGCTGCCGGTGTGTTCCGGGTACAGGCGGGTCTTGGCCGGGACGATGGCCAGCAGCAGCTGGATGTCACGTTTCTCCAGTTGGCGCTGTACACCACGGATCAGCGCCAGGTTGTCGCGCAGCTGGCGCTGACCGTCGGCCAGCGGGTCGAACTCCTCGTCCGAGTACAGCCAGCCGTCCTCGCCGACCACCAGGCCGCTGCGGCCTTCGCCGAACGCCAGGTATTCGAGGGCGGCCCAGAGGTTGATACCGGCCTGCTTGAGCGGGAAGTTCTCGTCGTAGTGACGCTCGATGCTCTTGGCCAGGCGGCCGTCGAGCACGCTCGGCTGCGCCGGCATGCGGTAGGCGCCGAGCTTGCTCAGAGCCAGCAGGCTGACTGGCAACAGCAGCAGGGCGAACAGCGCGACATACAGGGTCTTGATGGGGCGATTCATGCTCGGCCTCCGCTCAGAACTGGAAGTACAGGAAGGGGGAGTAGCTCTGCGCCGAGAGCTTGAGCAGCGAGGCGCAGAACAACAGCAGCAGGGCGCCGCGCACGGCCACCATGCGCAGGTCGATGGCCTGCAGGGCGACACCGGTGCTGGCCAGGGTCAGGCCCGGTTCATGGCTACGACTGGCAAGGAACTGGCGGGCGCCGTTGACGGCGATCACCACCCAGGCCAGTACCAGAGTGACCATCTGTAGCCCGGTGATGTGCGCCTGGGTCAGCTCGCTCAGCTGCCAATCACCGAAACTGAACAGGGCGGTGTACATGCGCCCGGCCACCTCCAGGTTCTCGGCACGGAAGATCACCCAACCGAGCATCACCAGCAGCAGGGTGAAGGCCCATTTCAGCGGGTTGAACACAGTCGGTGCGGCTTTCACGCCGAGCGCTCGTTCGATGGCCAGCCACATGCCGTGCCAGGCGCCCCAGATCAGGAAGGTCCAGTTGGCGCCGTGCCAGAAACCGCCCAGCAGCATGGTCAGAAACAGGTTGCGGTAGGTGTTGAAGGTGCCGTGACGGTTGCCGCCCAGCGGCACGTACAGGTAGTCACGCAGCCAGGTGGACAGGCTGATGTGCCAACGTCGCCAGAACTCGGTGATCGACTGGCTGATGTAGGGCTGGTTGAAGTTCTCCATGAAGCGAAAGCCCATCATCAGGCCCAGGCCGATGGCCATGTCGCTGTAGCCGGAGAAGTCGAAGTACAGCTGCGCGGTGTAGGCGATCATGCCCAGCCAGGCGTCGCCGGTGCTGGGGTTTTCCAGGGCGAAGCAATGGTCCACCAGCGGCGCCAGGCTGTCGGCGATGAACACTTTCTTGACGAAGCCCTGCATGAAGCGCGTGGCGCCTTCGCTGAACTTGTCGAGGCTGTGGGTGCGGTCGGTGAACTGGTCGGCCAGGTCCTTGTAGCGCAGTACCGGGCCGGCGATCAGCTGGGGGAACAGGGCGATGAACGCGGCGAAGTTGATCAGGTTGCGCGTCGGTTCGGTGTCCTTGCGGTACACGTCGATCAGGTAGCTGATCGACTGGAAGATGTAGAAGGAAATACCGATCGGCAGGATGACCGACGTCAGCACGAAGGGCTCCAGGCCCATGGATTCGAGCACGGCGTTGATGTTGGCCACGCCGAAGTTGGCGTACTTGAAATAGCCCAGTGTGGCCAGGTTGCCGACCACTCCGGCCACCACCCAGCGGCGCGCCGCTTCGGTGCCGGCGTGAGCCTGGATGCGCAGGCCGAAGATGTAGTTCCACAGCGTCACCGCAGCGAACAGCAGAAGGAAATCCACCCGCCACCAGGCATAGAAGGCGTAGCTGCCGATAAGGATCAGCAGGTTGCGCCCGCGATTCGGGCACAGGTAGTACAAGCCGAGGAAGATCGGCAGGAACAGGAACAAAAAGACGTTGGATGAAAAGACCATCCGTGCTTCTCCGTGAACAGCCGGGGCAGCGCCCCCCTTTCCCCCCGTGAGCGGAGGGTTTGTTTTTGCTACGTCCGTAGGAGCTGGCCTGCCAGCGATCAGCTTTTAAAAGCATCGCCGGCAAGCCGGCTCCTACGGCTTTCCGAACACCTGGGTCACCTCGCCACCGAGGCGGAAGCTATTGAACGGCCCCATCTCCTGGTTCAGTTCGCGGGTCTCTTCACTGCAGGCATAGAGGCTGCAGTAGGGCGCCAGCCAGGCGTACTTGAAGTCCTTGCGCAGCTCGCTCATGTCCTGCTTGGCGCCAGTGCGCTGGGCGAACGCAGCCGGGTCGCGCGCGCCTTGCAGCACGCGCTCGGCCAGGCGCTGCAGGGCACCATGGTTCTCGCCACGCAGGTCGACTTCATTGGCTTCGGCAAATGCCGCAATCATCGCCAGCGGCGGCAGGGCGTAGTTGTGGTAGGCGAGGGCGCGTTGGCTGCGGCGCATCTCGTTGGCCAGGTAGCCTTCGTCATCGACCTGATTGGCAGCGATGCGGAACTGGCCTACGGACCAGTCGAACAGGTCGCGGCGATCATCGATCACCGCCACCGCCATCACCGACCAGGCAGCCCAGTAGCTGTGGTTGTTGATCTTCTTCAGCGGCAGGTCGCTCCACTCGCGCACCGTGTGCTCGGCCAGGCGGGTGAACCAGGCCTCGATGCGTGCGCTCTGCTGCGGGTAGGCGGCCAGCGGCTGCGACTCGGAAAATTTCAGGCGCAGCCAGGCGCCGGCCAGGCTGCCGAGCGCCCATTTGCGCATCGACTTGCCGGTGTGGTTGAACTGCTCGGACTCCAGCGCATCGGCGCTGGCCCACTGGTCCAGCCATTCGATGGCGCATTCCAGGCGCTCGCGCTGACCGGTACGCATGTAGCCGGTGATCATCCGCCCGGCCTCCTTTTCCAGGCGGGTGATGTGCGCGGTCTGCTCGCGGAAGTTCTTCTCCGCCTGGCGATTGAGCGTGGCGCGCGCGCTGTCGGAGCCCTCGTACTTGCTGGTGAACTGCAATTCACCGGTGTAGGGCTGCGGTACCGCCGGGCAGGCGGGCGCCTTGCCGTCGCGCTGGTCAACGGCGGCGTAGTAGCCCGCCGGCGGTTGCAGTTCGGCAAAGGCCGGGCCGCTGAGCAGCAACGCCATGATAGTGAGTGGAGCGAGTCGTTTGGGCATGGGAGCCTCCTCAGTCGTGCAGGGCGACTTGCTGGCCGGGCCCGCTAGGGCGTTGGCACAGGCTGGCCTGGACTTTCAGGTCGTCGGCGCTGTCCTCGGGCTTCTGGATTTCCAGGGCGAAGAAGTTCTGCTCACCCCAGCCCGGCTCGTCACGCAGTTCGACGGCGAAGCGGCCGTCGGTGTCGACGGTGTCGGGTTTCTCCAGCTTGAGCTGTTCGCGGCGGCCGTTGAGGTACCAGATGGTGGCGTCGACGCGCTTGACCGACGGATCGCTGAAACGCAGGTCGAGTTGGTGGCGATTGCCGGCCAGGGTCAGCAGCTTGTTCTGGCCGTTGACGAGAATTTCGTTGCTGCCCGGATGCAGGCGTTTCTCGCTAGCGAGCAGCTCGGTCTGGCCGCTGCAGCCGTTGTTCAGGCTGGCCATCAGTTGGCGATGGATCTTGTCCGAGGCCAGGTCGTAGAGCGGCGAAAATTCCCAGATCAGGACCTTCGGCGGGTCGTTCTGGAACGAATCGCTGGCTAGGTACTCGAGCATCGCGCCTTCCAGGCCACCGCCGGGGAAGGCGGCGTTGAGCACGTCGGTGCCCAGGTACTGTTCCAGGAAGCCGCCGAAGTTGTAGTTCTTGCCGCTGTGGCTGGTGCCGACCAGGGTGATCTGCGGGCTGCTGTCGTCGCCGAACAGCGCGTCGCCATCGCTGGCGTCCTTGGGCTCGGTGATGAACTGGTCGACGTACTGCACGGCGTAGCCGGTGCCGCACAGCTGGCTGGCGACGTTCTGCATGGTGCCGGTCTTGCCCATCAGGCCGACGCGCTCGGTAACGAACTCCTTGCGCGGAATGTCTTCGAAGCCGGGGATGCGCTTGACCGTCTCGGCCACCAGACGCGCGGTGCGCTCGGCACCGTAGGGTGTCCAGTGCTGGTCGCGGCGGAAGTAGAACTCCTTGTCGCTGTCCTCGTCGGTCAGCGGGGCCAGATCCGGCACCCAGATACCCAGCTGTTCGAAGCGGGTCAGCGCCTGGCGATAGTTGCGCAGAGCCTTGTCGTAGTCGAAGCGCTGATAGTCGGCCGGGCGCAGCTTGCTGCGATTGACCAGGCCGCGAGTCGGTTGATAGACCACCACCAGTTCCACGCCGCGCTGCTTGAGGCCGTCACGCAGTTCCTTCAGCCGCTGGTAGCCGACTTCGCTGGTGCCGAATTCGGTGCGCAGGTCTTCGACGCTGCGAAACAGCCAGCCCTCGTCGGCATCCATCAGGGTGACGAAGTTCTTCATGTAGTTGGTGGTGTAGCGGCTGGCGTCATGCGCAGCCGGGCACAGCGAGCAGCAATCTTCCACCTGGTATTGGGGCGCCTGGCGCTCTTCGGCCTGCAGGGTGCTGCCGAAGGCGGCACAGGTCACTGCCAGGGCCAGGGTCTTGAGTGTGTATGCAGTCATTAGAGGCCTCGTCAGTTGGTCATCAGCTCGGGATCGATTGGGTCGATCAACACGGGCAGGCGCTGGCGCACCATGAGGTCGAGGATTTCGTCCTGCTTCTCGCCGAGGATGCCGGCGAGCTGGATGCCGCTGCTCTTGCGCGGCGCGAGCATCTTCACGCGGTACAGCTCGACGGAAAGTGGCGAGTCGATGTTGATCGGGCTGGAGCCATTGCCGGCCAGGGTGCCGCCGACGATGATCATCGAGATCTTGGTGTCGAACGGGTCCAGCTGCAGGTCGCGGTCGGTGTCGGACAGGTCCTTGATGTGGCCGTACACGCCGGTGAGCTGATTCATCGCCGAGACGTTGTCGTACAGGCGGATGTTCTCGCTGTTGCGGATGCGGATGCCGTGGCGCTGGTTGCGCAGCACCTGGTTGCCCCACAGCAGGTTGTCGCCGCTCTCGTACAGGGTGATACCGTCGGCATGATTGCCATGCACGCGGTTGTAGGCGATCAGGTTGTGCTCGCTGTTACGGTCGATCACCACCCCGGAGAGCTTGTTGTCGTAGCTCTCGTTGTTGAAGATCCAGCTGTCGTTGACCTCGCGCGAGATGATGATGCCGTGCTTCTTCTTCGTACCGAACACGGTGTTCTCGGCGATGATCAGGCCGTGCGAGCGGTCGTGCGGATCGATGCCGTAGACGATGTTGTCGCGGTAGGTGTTGCCCTTGATCACGACGTTCTGCGCTTCGTAGCAGTAGAAGCCGTACCAGTGGTCGACGAACTCCGAATCGATCAGCCAGCCGGTCGGTTCTTCACGTTGCAGGCGCTCGTGCATGTTCGGCGTGTACTGGGTGATCGACACGCCATAGGACTTGGAGTTGTCGTAGCCCAGGCTGGTCAGCACGCTACCTGCGATGTACAGCTCGCTGCCGCCCCAGGACACCAGGAACGGGCGGAACTCCTTGCCGTCGTCGCGCAGGGTCGCCGGGCCGTTGTCGGCCTCGCGCCACGCGGTGACGCGGGTGTCGGTGAGAAACATCAGGCCGTCGTTGACCAGGAACGCGCCGCGCTCTTGCGACAGGCGCAGTTCGCGGGTTTCCTTGCCGACATGCAGCGCTGCGCCTTCTGCCACGACGATGGGCAGGCGGGCGAGGTACACGCCCGGTTCCTGCTCGGCGAACTGGCTCTCAGGCAGCGCCTTGGCGATGTCCTGGGCGGTGACCAGGCCACCTTCGATGAAGATCGCCTGGGGCATGCCTTGCTGGCGTTTGATCCACTCACGCAGGCGCTCGTTGCCGCCGGTGAAGTCCTTCAGCGCGTCCTGGCGCAGCATGCGCCGTACCACCACCTGACCGCGCTTTTCACGCGGGATCTTGGCCAGCACGGCCTCCTTGGTGTAGCCGGACAGGTCCGGCAGTTTGGGTGCTTCCATATGCAGCTCGTCCGCTGGTGCACTACGCACGCGGTAGTCGAACTGGTGCTGCTCGGGGTTGGCCTGGGCCAGGGGCGCGGTGAGACACAGTGCGCCGAGCAGCAGGGGTAGGGCTAAGCCGTTGGGTTGCATGATCCGATCCCTCAGAAGCGCCAGATGAAGTCGACGAAGGCGCGGTGCATCACCGAGTCGGTGCCGCTGCCGTAGGCGTCGCCTGGCAGGAACACGCCGGCGCGCAGGCGCACCAGGGCCGAGCGCTCATCCAGTTGTTCGGCAACGGCGGCCGGCAGCAGGCCCTGCTTGAAATAGCGGGTCAGCACCAGGTCGACTTCCTGGCCGATGTCTTTCTCGCCAGCCACCAGCGGCGCGGTGATGCCGCTGTCGCCAACGTCCTGGTCGCCATCGACGCGCCAGAAACGGTGATAGACGACGCTGGCGTCGTAGTCCTCGCCCAGTTGCCAGGAGCTGAAGGCACTGGCCACCTGCAGGTTGGAGAGCTCGCCGCGGAAGGACTCGCCGTAGCGGTGCAGGCGCGATTCGACGCCGGTGAAATTGGCGCGGTTGCTGTGCAGGCCGGTCTGCATGAACTGGCGCGACTTGCCCTCGTCGCCACCGCCGCTGCCACGGGCATAGGCGGCGCCGATCTTCCAGTTTTCGTCGAGGCTGTAGCGCAGGCCCAGGTCCATAGCCCAGGCGTCGACGTCCTGGCTGCGCGAGCCGGTGGCGATGCGGTCGCTGCCGACCACCTGCTGCTGCAATTGGTCGGTATCGCCCTGCAACCAGGTCAGCTGCGCCCAGTAGTTGAGGCGGTTGCGTGAATTGCGCTCGAAGAAACCGCCGTCGGCGTGCAGGCCAAACCAGGTCAGGTCACCGGTGTAGCGCTTGCTCAGCTCGTCGACGCGCTCGCCGGGATTGGCCAGGCGGCCGTCGTCGCGGCTGTGATGCAGCTTGGTGCCGATGCGGTGTCCGGGCGTCCACTGGTAGTCGATGCCGGCGAAGAAATGCTGGCGGTCTTCGTCTTCGGGCGCCAGGTCGTCGAGATCGGTGCGGTAATCGGAGAAGCGCTCGGCGATGCCGACGTTGGCCTGCAGCAGAGTGGTATCGAAGCGCCAGTTGACCGCTTCGATGTTGGTGTCCCACCAGGTGCCTTCGTCACTGCGCAGGCGCTGACGACCGACGCGCAGGTGCTCACCCGGGTAGGCGGTGAGGCCGGCGTAGTCGACCCAGAATTCGCGCATGGCCAGGTAGCTCTTGTCCGGCTGGCGGGCGTCGCTGCGCTGCGTGCTGTCTTCGCCATCATCCTGCAGCGGGTCGGTTTCGATGGTGTCGGTGGCGGTAACTGCCTGGCCCATGGCGAAGGCGCTCCAGTTGCCGCGTTCGCCGTAGGCCCAGGGGCGCAGGTCGAGACCGATACCGCTGACGTCGCCACCCTCGCGTGTGCCGAGGTCGCGGTCGTCTTCCGATTGCGCGGTGATCTTCACATCCAGGCCGAAATTCTTCGGTGCATCCGCCGCCCAGGCGGCGCTGGCCGCCAGCAGGCTGGCACTGAGGCCGAGCTGGCTGGCAATACGGTTTAACTGCATGCGTGCATCCTTGTTCATGGCTGGCTGACCTGCAGGGCGGCCTGCTGCTGCAGGACGATGCCGCGTGCATCGCGCTCTTCGCGCAGCAGGCGTTGGCCTTCGGCCAGTTGTGCCGGGGTCAGGCTCTCGGCCAGCGCATGCGCCAGCTCGACGGTCGGCGGCGTGTTGCGTGGCAGGGCCAGTTGGCTGAATACGTAGGCGTTGACCGGGTTGGGCTTGACCCCGCGACCCTGGCTGAACATCTGCGCCAGGGCGAAGTCGGCGCTGAGCTGGCCAGCGCGCGCAGCGCTGAGCAGGTGGTCGAGCGCCTGCTGGGCGTAGACCTCGCCGAGGTAGCCGCGCAGGTAGATCTGCCCCAGGTAGTAATTGGCGCTGGGTTCGCTGGGCGCGGCCTTGCGCAGGTGCTCTTCGGCTTTCTTCGGTTGCTGCGGCAGCAACTTGCCTTCGTAGTACAGGCGCCCGAGTAGCAATTCGGCGCGTGGCAGGGCAGCCTCGCGGCCCTTGTCCAGATAACCGAGCAGCGTGTCGATATCGCCTTGCGCCGGATAGTCGTAGAGCAGGCGCGCCAGGCTGACCCAGGCGGCCGGATAGTTCGGTGCGATGGCTTCGAGCAGCTCCTGTGCCTGCTGCGGTTGCGGTTGGCCGACCTCAGGGTCGCTGAGGACTTGAGCCACGGAGTCGACCTGGTTGGGCGAGACAGTGCCGGCGCGGTAACCCGCCAGCAGTTGCTCGATCAGCGCCTGACGGTCGTCTTCGCGATTCTGCTTCTGATACACGGTGGCCAACTCGGCGTAGCAGGCGTCGTTGCTGGTCAGACGTGCCTGGCAGATGCGCTCGATCTCGCCCAGGTGCTGATCGTAGGTGCCATCGGTGCGATACAGAAGAATCTGCGCCAGTTCTGCCTGCGGCAGACCCTGCTGGCGCCAGTCCTGAATACGTTGCGCGAGGTTCATGGCGGGAAAATCCTGTGGGTAGAACAGGTAGAGTTCGGTCAGCGGCAGCAGCGCACTGGGCTCGCGGGCCTGGGCTGCGCTTTCCAGCAGCTCGGCGGCCTCCTGGCGCTCGGCCAGGCTGCTGCCGGGCTTGCGCGCCAGCAGCTTGCCGAGGCGCGCCTCGGCCCGTGGCGAACCGTCCAGGGCCTGGCGGTAGATGCGCTCGGCTTCATCCAGGTCCTGGGTCTGGCCGCCCGCTGCGTAGATGTCGGCGAGGCCGATCTGCGCGTCGCTGTAGCCCATCTCGGCGAGCTGGCGGAAATGCCATTCGGCAGTCTGCTGGTCGCCGCTGTGCAGGGCTTCGCGCGCCAGGCGCTCATCCGGCAGACCGGCGCAGCCGGCCAGCGTGGCGCTGACGGCGAGGCCGAGCAGGGCGGGACGAAGAAGGGGCATGCTCACGACACGTTCTCCTTAGCGGCCTGCCGCGACGGCGCGGTCGACCAGCCAGCCCAGCGACGGGCCACGGTCGATGACCACGTCCACCGGTTGCCCGGCGAGGCTGGCCGGCAGGGTTTCCTGGGGCTTGATCACCACGCGGATGTCCGAGCTCAGGCCGCCGTCATGCAGGGCGCTGCTGACGATCTCGCCGTGACGCGCCTGGTCTTCGCCGGCCACCTTGAAGGTCACCGGCGTGCCGGGGCGCGCCTGTTCCAGATGGCGGTAGGGGAAGCTGGCGGCGACGGTGGCGATGCCGTCCTGCGGCACCAGTTCGAAGATCACGTCGCCCTTGCTGGCGAACTGACCGTCGGCCACCAGTTGGCGAGAGATCTTGCAGTTGCATGGGCTGGTCAGAGTGCCCTGCATCTCACGCGCGAACAGCGCTTCGATCTGGCTCGGGTCGAGCTGGTCTTCACCCAGGTGCCCCTTGAGCATTTCCAGCATGCTGGTGGTGAAGGTGGCGATTGGTGCGCCTTTCTCGACGATGCCATCGGGCTGCGCCAGGCTCTGCACGCTGCCTTCACGCGGCATGGTCACCTGCAGCGCCGGCAGGCTGATCTGCGCTGACTGGGCGTGGGTGACGAAGTACAGGCCGTAGATCGATTTGCCGATGTAGCCGAAGGCGGCCAGACCGATGAGGAAGATCGCGCCGCTGAACGTCACCGCACGCAGGCGGCCGAACACGCCCATGCCGCCGCTACCGCCGTTCTTGCGCGCCTTGGTGAAGTTGTCGCGCTGGAGGATGTGCAGCACTTCGCCGACGTTGACCAGCTCGCCAGCCAGGTGCGCGCTGATCAGGTGGCGCAGGGCCGCGGTTTCACGTGCGCCGACGCCATGGAACTGGCAGCCGATTCGGTTGTGCTCGGGCTGTACCGAGTTGACCTGAAACTCCACGTCCAGGCCCAGCACCAGGCTGTCGAGCTGGAACTGCAACTGGCCGCGATGAAAATCACCGACCTTGTGCGTGGTCTTTTCGTTGGTGAAGCTGAAACCGCCGGCAGAGACATCCTGCAGACGCGCATCGATGCGTTCGCCCTTGGCATTGGTGAAGCGCAGACGCCCCGGCAGCTTGACGCGGGCGTGCTGGCGCTGGGCCTCGGACTCATGGACGACGTTGTGATTGGCGACTGAGTTCATGGTGGCTAATTCCTATTCGAGTACGGTCACACCAGCGCCAGCAGCGCGGCGATGAAGACACAGGAGGCAGAGAAGGTCATGGCACGCGACGACCAGCTGTTGAACCAGTTGGCGAAGCTGGACAGGCCGCGATTGAGCTTGGTGTTCTGGCGCGTCCAGGATTGCTGGTCGAGGCGGAAGAACACGTAGATCTTCACGATCGCGCCGACGATCTGGTTGTAATAGAGCAGCGCCGGGTAGGCCGGACCGATACGGTGGCCGGAGAGCATCAGCAGCAGCGTCAGGATCAGCCGCGTAGTGCCGATCCACAGCAGGTAGATCAGCAGGTACATCAGGCTGTACTTGATGCTGGCGATGATCGCCACGCACAGACCCAGCAGGCAGGTCCACATCGACACGCGCTGATCGAACAGCACCAGGCTGGTGAAGGCGCCGAGGCGACCCATGCCCAGACGCAGGGCGCGCGAGTTCTGCCGCAGGTTGTTGCCGTACCAGCGGAACATCAGCTTGCGGCTGGCCTTGATGAAGCTCTTCTCCGGCGGGTGCTCGACCGTGTTGATCGCCGCATCCGGCACGTAGAAGGTGTCGTAGCCCAGGCGCATCAGGCTGTACCAACTGGACTTGTCATCACCGGTGAGGAACTGGAAGCGACCCAGGCGCCAGTGCTCCAGGTGATCGCTTTCCACGTCGCGGATGAACTCGGGGTCGGTCACCACGCTGGCGCGGAACACCGACATGCGCCCGGTCATGGTCAGCACGCGTTTGCTCAGGGCCATCGAGCACATGTTGAGGTGGCGCTGGGCGAAGCGCAGCTTGTGCCACTCGCTCATCAGGTAACTGCCGCGTACCTCGCAGAACTCGTTGGTGGTCAGCCCGCCGACGTTGGGGAAGAGCTTGAACCAGGGCACGCATTTACGTACCACTTCAGGCTCGAGCACGGTGTCGCCGTCGATCACCGCCACCACCGCATCGCGGTCCGGCATCTGCCGGGAGATGGCGCGAAAACCATGGGCCAGGCCATCACGCTTGCCGGTGCCGGGAATGCGCACGATGTCCAGGGTGACATGCGTCGGCGGCTCGGCCTGAGCCCAGAGGTTCTTGATCAGCAACTCGTCGGAGAGCTCGACGATCGAGCACACCACGGTGGTTGGGTACCCGCAGTCGATGGCTTCGCGAATCACCGAGCGGTAGACCATGGCGGTGGTCAGCGCCTCGATGCGGAAGCTGGTGACCAGCAGGAACACATGAGAGGGGTCGGCGTCCTTGCCGAGTTTTGTAACCTTGCGGCGATACCAGGGGTAGACCAGGTAAAGGAACAGGCAGCCGCGCACGAAGTGCATGGCGCCCATGGAATAGCGCCAGATGCCGACGATACCGATGAGCAGGATGAAGTCCCGCGCTTCAGGGTCGAACACCGTGCGTGGCAGGGCCAGTGCCAGCAGCATCAGCAGGCTGAGATAGAGCATCCAGCCGCTGGCTTGGTTGAGGCCGTTCTTGAGCTTATCCATATGCGTCTCCGAGTACCTGCACGCGCTGGGCGCGCAGGTACGTTCGGGTCCTTACCAGCAGATGCCTTCGGCCACGCCATTGCTGGCGTGGGGCATGAAACCGACCAGGTCGATCACCCGCTTGCCGCTCGGCGCCTGCTCGGCCAGCTTGGCGAAACGCTCGTCGCTGTTGCCCAGGACGATGATGTCGGCCTTGGCCACCACGTCGTCCAGGTCACTGTTGAGCAGCGAGGAGACGTGCGGGATCTTCGACTCGATGTAGTCCTTGTTGGCGCCGTGCACGCGGGCGTATTCGACGTTGCGGTCGTAGATGCTCAGGTCGAAGCCCTTGCCGATGAGCATTTCCGCCAGTTCCACTTGCGGGCTTTCGCGCAGGTCATCGGTGCCGGCCTTGAAGCTCAGGCCGAGCAGGGCGACTTTGCGCGA
Organism: Pseudomonas sp. EggHat1; assembly: GCF_014892995.1. Classification (NCBI taxonomy): domain Bacteria; kingdom Pseudomonadati; phylum Pseudomonadota; class Gammaproteobacteria; order Pseudomonadales; family Pseudomonadaceae; genus Pseudomonas; species Pseudomonas sp. EggHat1. The sequence continues at coordinate 113,381 of NZ_JACKQK010000001.1, read as the reverse complement.
GTCGTGGCTGGCGATGATGTCGAAGGCCTTCTGCACCTGGGCGGCATTACTGCGCATCAGCGAACCGATCAGCGGCGCTTCAACGTCCAGGCTGCCGGCGCGGTAGTTCAGCGCGCGCACGTCCTTGGGCAGGCAGGAGCCGCCGAAGGCGAAGCCGGGCTTCATGTAGTACTTGGACAGGTTGAGCTTGTGGTCCTGGCAGACCACGTCCATCACCTCGCGGCCGTCGACGCCGACTGCCTTGGCGATGTTGCCGATCTCATTGGCGAAGGTGACCTTGGCCGCGTGCCAGACGTTGCAGGTGTACTTGATCATCTCGGCGACTTCGATGTCCTTGCGGATGATCGGCGCGTCGAGCTCTTCGTAAAGGCTGGCCAGCAGGTCGCCGGAGGCGGTGTCCAGCTCACCGATGACGGTCATCGGCGGGAAGTCGTAGTCCTTGATTGCGGTGCTTTCGCGGAGGAACTCGGGGTTCACCGCCAGGCCGAAATCGACGCCGGCCTTCTTGCCCGAGCAGTCTTCGAGAATCGGCAGGACCACGTTCTTGGCGGTGCCTGGCAGCACGGTGCTGCGTACCACCACGGTGTGGCGCTCGTTCTTGTCGCGCATGGCCATGCCGATCTCGCGGCACACACCCTCGATGTAGTTCAGCTCCAGGTCGCCGTTCTTCTTGCTCGGCGTGCCGACGCAGATGAACGACACATCGCTTTCCAGAACGGCAGCGGCGACGTCGGTGGTGCCGCGCAGGCGACCCTGACGCAGACCCTGTTGCAGCAGTTCTTCCAGACCCGGTTCAACGATGGGCGATTTACCGTTGTTGATCAGGTCGATCTTGTTCGCGGAGATATCCACGCCAATCACGTCGTGACCGCGTGCCGACAAACAGCCGGCACAAACGGCACCTACATAACCCAAACCGAAGATACTGATTCGCATGGTATTCACCTCGTCCGTTCGATGCAGTTTCAAATACTGGCCTTATGGCCAAAACTAGTCCGTGAACTCGCCGTTTTAATAGGAGCAAGTTCATTCAGGCATAAATAGAGTGGGGCGCCGGAAGTGGCACCAAATGTGGGCCTTTATATTGAAGGGTGGCCCTTTGATGTTGTCGCTGCCGCCTCGCTTGAGGCCTCTATCTCGGTACTGTGACGGGTTGCTGTATCTCCCTTTGAAATACACGAACTTTTCTTTGGGTGAAGCTGTCCGGCGAAAGTTAATTCGCTATCTGGCAGGTTCAAGTGATCAGGAAGTTATGTATTGAAATGTGTTACGGGCTGTATGAGTAGCGGCCCTTTCGGATAGTTCCTACCGTTCGTCCTGAAGCTGAACCGAAGCTGAACGGCTAATTTGATTGCAATGTAATGGCAAGTTGCAAAATGCATGATGGCAATATGTTCATTAATGCGCTCGAAACTATCCGATAACTTAATGACGCAATAAGTTCTATGGAAAGTGCACGTGCGCTGAATCTGTGATGCCAAGCAGGTTTTGAGAATCAAACGCAACGGCGAGGGAATTTTTGCCAGGCGCAGCGCTCGGGGCGCAACGAAGCGACAGGGTGAGGAAGGAGGGGATCGGCAAGCGCAGCGGCCAACCCATGCAGCAACCGATGAGCGGTGCATGGGCTAGCCGGCGTAGAAGAGGTCAGTCTTGCGGCTGGTCGCGCAGGAAAACCAGGCTGTCGGCCTTGGAATGCTCGGCCGAGTAGCGATAGCCTTGGTAGTTGAAGTCTTTCAAGCCTTCGGGGTTGGTCAGGCGCTCCTTGATCACGTAGCGCGCCATCAGGCCACGGGCTTTCTTGGCGTAGAAGCTGATGATCTTGTACTGGCCGTTCTTCAGGTCCTTGAACTCGGTGTCGATGAGGCGTGCGTTCAGCGCCTTGCGCTTGACCGCGCCGAAGTACTCGTTGGAGGCCAGGTTGAGCAGCACGTCATCGCCCTGGGCGGCCAGGGCTTCGTTCAGCCAGCCGCTGATGCGCTCGCCCCAGAAAGCGTACAGATCCTTGCCGCGACTATTGGCCAGCTTGGTGCCCATCTCCAGGCGATAGGCCTGCATCAGGTCCAGCGGGCGCAGCACGCCGTAGAGGCCGGAGAGCATGCGCAGGTGAGTCTGGGCGAAGTCGAAGTCGTCTTCTGAGAAGTCCTCGGCGTTCAGCCCGGTGTAGACATCGCCCTTGAACGCCAGCAGCGCCTGCTTGGCGTTGGACGGGTTGAACGGGCGCTCCCAGCTGCCGAAACGGGCGGCATTGAGGCCGGCAAGCTTGTCCGACAGATGCATGAGCTCGGCGATCTGCGCCGGGCTGAAGTCGCGCAGTTGGGCGATCAGTTCCTGGGCGTGGTCGAGGTGTTCGGGTTGGGTGAAGCGCGGGGTGGCGGGCGGCGTCTCGTAGTCGAGGGTCTTGGCCGGTGAAATCACCATCAGCATGTGCGAAGTCTCCAGAAAGCGTGACGGCGATTCTAGAGGTCGGGGGGCGGCAAGACCACCTATCGGGACGATTGAGAAGAACAGTATTGATGCCTTTGTAGGCGCCGGCTTGCCGGCGATCCGGTCAGCACTGATCGCCGGCAAGCCGGCTCCTAAAGGAAAGCAGATTCGTGGCGACGCGAAAGGCGGCTGCACCTTATTAGCGCGGCGTGCTGCATGTGGGGGCGGTAAGCGCGGCGAGTTGCAGCAGGTAGGACTTCGGACTGTAGCGGGGTGCTGGTGGCTCGCCAAGCGCTATTTGTCGCGTCTGCAAATAAACCTGCGTGGCGAAAAAAAAACGTTTTTCTGTCATGTGAATTGGAGTAATAAAAAAGCAAGACCGCCGAAACCTGCAGACAGGTGGCGGCCATTGGCCCTCACCTTGTTTGCCTCCTTTCGGCCCCGACCTGAAAAAGTCGGCGGTCTCTGTCCGGCGCAGCACCGCCCCAGGTATTGCGTCGTCTGGCTACTACAAGAAGGTGACCGACGTATGGATGACCACGGACGCTCCAAGCCCACCGCTCCAACCCTCTACGCTCTCGACACCAACGTCCTGATTCACGATCCCAACGCCTTGCTCAACTTCGAAGAACACCATGTCGCCATCCCGATGACGGTGCTGGAGGAACTCGACAAACTGAAGTCCGGCAAGCACGGCGTCGCCGCCGAATGTCGCCAGGCCATCCGCCTGATCGACCAGATCCTCGCCGGGGCGGCACCCGAGGACGTCGAGTACGGGGTACCCATCCAGCGCGGCAAGAGCGGCCCCTGCGGTCGTCTCTCCATCCTCATGAGCAAAAGTGCGGCGCCAGTGACCTGGCTGCCGGAAAACCTCAACGACAACAAGATCATCAACCAGTTGGTGGAGCTGAAGTCGCGCAACCCCGGCCTGTCCGTGGTGCTGGTGACCAAGGACATCAACATGCGCCTGAAGGCGCGCGCCTGCGGCATCGACGCCGAGGATTACCACACCGACCAACTGGTCGATGACGTCTCGCTGCTGTCGAAGGGTTATCACGACATGCCCGGCTCGTTCTGGGATCGTGTGAGCAAGGTCGACACCCGTCAGGACCACGGGCGTACCTGGCATCGCGTGCAGCTCATCGACAACCTGCCGGCGGTTCACGTCAACGAGTTCATCCTCGATGAACAGGGCTTTGTCGGCTGGATCAAGGCGATCAAGGGCGACGAGCTGGTGATCCTCGACATGCATCAGGAGCCGCTGCTGCATCAGGAAGCCTGGGGCCTGAAACCGCGCGACATCCACCAGGCGCTGGCGCTGTTCGCCTTGCTCGACCCTGACATTCACCTGGTCAACCTGTCCGGCGCCGCCGGCTCCGGCAAGACCATCCTGGCGCTGGCTGCCGCCATCGAGCAGACCATGGTCAGCAAGCGCTACCGGCGCATCATCGCCACCCGCAGCGTGCAGGGGCTGGATCAGGAAATCGGCTTTCTGCCCGGCACCGAGGCGGAGAAGATGGAACCCTGGCTCGGCGCGATTACCGACAACCTCGAAGCGCTGCATATGGAGGACGAGAGCACTCACGGCAGCGTCGACTACATCCTGCAGAAGGTGCCGCTGCAGTTCAAATCGCTCAACTACATCCGCGGGCGCAGTTTCCAGCAGAGCCTGATCCTTATCGACGAATGCCAGAACCTCACCCCGCACCAGATGAAGACCATCATCACCCGTGCCGGCAATGGCTCGAAAGTGGTGTGCCTGGGCAACCTGGCGCAGATCGACACCCCCTACCTGTCAGCACCCAGCTCGGGCCTGACCTACCTCACCGAACGCTTCAAGGACTTCCCGCACGGCGTACACATCACCCTGCAAGGCGTACCGCGCTCGATCCTCGCGGAGTACGCGGAAACCCATATGTAACCCTCGGGCTGTTAAACATTGGCGCCCCTGCTCGCAAGAGCAGGGGCGTTTTAGTCTGTATTGACGAATTTCTACAGGTCCCGTGGGAGCGGCTTCAGCCGCGATGATCGCGGATAAATCCGCTCCTACAGTTGCGTAGCCCGGATGAAATCCGGGAATTTTTGTCGCCGTGGCCGCGGATTTCATCCGACCTACAAGATGACTGCAAATCCTGACTTGCAGGTTTACAATCGGTCGATTCCCGTCTGGAGCTTTCCCCGTGCTGACCCACCTCGATTCCCAAGGCCGCGCGCACATGGTCGACGTCACCGACAAGGCGACCACCTTCCGCGAAGCCACCGCCGAAGCGCGCGTGCGCATGCTGCCGGCCACCCTGCAGATGATCGTCGCCGGCGAGCATCCCAAGGGCGACGTGTTCGCCGTGGCGCGTATCGCCGGCATCCAGGCGGCGAAGAAAACCAGCGACCTGATCCCGCTGTGCCACCCGCTGATGCTCACCGGGGTCAAGGTCGAGCTCAGCGCAGAGGGTGACGACACCGTGCATATCACTGCCCGTTGCAAACTGTCCGGGCAAACCGGTGTCGAGATGGAGGCGCTGACGGCCGCCAGCGTCGCCGCGCTAACCCTCTATGACATGTGCAAGGCCGTGGATCGCGGCATGGTCATCGAGCAGGTACGCCTGCTGGAGAAGCTCGGCGGCAAGAGTGGTCACTACAAGCTGGAGGAACAAGCATGATCCGCGTGCAGTACTTCGCCCGCTACCGTGAAGCCCTGGGCCGTGACGATGAACAACTCAGCGGCGATTTCGCCACCCTCGACGACCTGCGCCTGCACCTGGTGGCCCGTGGCGGCGAGTGGGAAGTGCTGGGCGAGCAGAACCTGATGTGCGCGCGCAACCAGGAACTGTGCAGCCTCGACGAACCGCTGGCCGAAGGCGATGAAGTCGCCTTCTTCCCCACAGTCACTGGTGGTTGATGCTGATCCAGCTGTAGGGTGGGCGTAGGGTGGGCCGGGCGGCGTTCCGTTTCAGCCCACCAAACCGACTCTGAAAACGCCTCATCAAACGAGACACCCCCATGACCATCCGCGTCCAAGCCCAACCCTTCGACCCCGGCACCGAGCTCAACGCCCTGCATGCCGCCAACCTCGGCATTGGCGCGGTGGTCACCTTCGTCGGCTACGTGCGCGACTTCAATGAAGGCCGCGAAGTCGGCGGTATGTTCCTCGAACACTTCCCCGGTATGACCGAAAAGGCTCTGGCCAAGATCGCCGATGAGGCGCGTGAGCGCTGGCCGCTGCTGGGCATCGAGATCATCCACCGCATCGGTCGCCTGGAGCCGGGCGAGCCCATTGTTTTTGTCGGCACCAGTAGCGCGCACCGGCAAGCCGCGTTCGATGCCTGCAACTTCATCATGGATTACCTGAAAACCCGCGCGCCGTTCTGGAAGAAGGAAGACACCAGCGAAGGCCCGCGCTGGGTCGAAGGCCGCTGCAGCGACCAGAGCGCCGCAGAGCGCTGGAAGTAGTAGGGAGTCATGGGGCTGTTACCTGAACCCACCTTCTGCGTGGCGCCATTAAACGCTTGGTGGGTTACGCGGCGCACGGCCTGAAGGCCGGTATTCTGCGTTGCCAGCTTCAGTGGCCGCGAAAGCCACATCACGTGTAGGAGCTGGCTTGCCAGCGATGCTTCAAGCGGATCGCCAGCAAGCTGGCTCCTACAAGAGCGGCTTCACGCCAACGCCAGATGCACCCGCAATGCAATCGGCACCAGCATCAGCAATACGCCCAAACCCAGCACGCGTACGCCCCATTCGTGCTCGCGAAAGTTGAAGCCGACTCCCAGCAGCAGAAAGCCACCGATCAGCAGCATCAGCATCAGGTGATAGTGGTCCATGGCGCTTCTCCACTTCGCAGTCCTGATTACAGCTTAGTCTCGCCGTCTGGCTTGGGGCTGACCTGGGGCAATTAAAGTCTGACTCGATTGGCGACAAACTGCGTCTCGATTGGTCGCTGCCTGGCGTCATGGCCTGCTCCATACTGTGCGCAGTCATCGTCAAGGATCGTCCATGCGCCTGCTCCTCTCCCTCCTGCTCGCCGGTCTGTTGAGCGCACCGCCGCTGGTCGCTGCCGAGCGTCATTTCACCATCCTGCACAGCAACGACTGGCAGTCGCGCCTGCTCGGTTTTGGCCCCAACAATGAATACAGCCCGGCGACGGTGAACGATGACGACACCGTCGGCGGCGTAGCCCGGCTTGCCACATTATTGAATGAACGTCGCGCAGCAGCCGATGAAGAACCTCTGCTGTTGCTCGACGGCGGCGACTTCACCATGGGCACGCTGTTTCACACCATCGCCCGTGAAATGGGCAGTGAACTGCGCCTGATGACCGAACTGGGCTACGACGCCGCGGTGATCGGTAACCACGAATTCGACTTCCGCCCGGCCGGGCTCGCCGCGATGATCAGCGCTGCGCACAGGGCCAAAGGCGACAGGCTGCTGCCACTGCTGTCGAGCAACATGCGTTTCGATACCGCGAGCAAGGCCGACGACAGCCTGCAGGCGCACGCTGAGGCCGGGCGCATCTTGCCGTACAAGCTGATCGAGCGCGGCGGCATTCGTTTCGGCCTGTTCGGTCTGCTTGGCAACAACGCCGTGGCGGTCAGCCCGATGATCAAGCCGGTGACCTTCGCCGACCCGGTCGCCACCGCCAGGGAAACGGTGGCCAAGCTGCGCGAGGAGGGCGCCGAGGTGGTCATCCTGCTCTCGCACATGGGCGTCACCCAGCAGGCCGATGGCAGCTGGCGCGGCGAGGAAGTGGAGTTGGTCGAGCAGGTGCCGGGCATCGATATCGTCGTCGGCGGCCATTCGCATGTGGCACTGCCGCAGCCGGTGCTGGTTAATGGGCGTACCCCGGTGGTGCAGGCCGGCTCGGAGATCCAGTACCTTGGCGAGCTGCGCATGAGCCTGGGCGACGACGGCGTGCCGCGTGTGCGTGACTATCGCCTGCATGCGGTCAACGACAGCATCGTCGGCGACGCGACCATCACCGCCAAGGTCGAAGACTTCAAACAGGTGGTCAGCGAGCGCATGTTGACGCCCAAGGGCTATCGCTTCGACCAGCCGCTGGCCAGGGTCGACCAGAGCCTGGGCCGTGATTTCACCGATCAGACCCTGGCCAACCTGGTCACCGATGCGCTGCGTCATGCGGTCGATGCCGATCTTGCGTTCACCGGCAACGGCACCATCCGCGATGACCTGCTCAAGGGCCGCAATGGCGTGCAGGACGTCTCCGACCTGTTTCGCATCGCCCCGCTGGGTATCGGCCAGTTCGACGACGAACCGGGTTACCCGATGATCAAGGCCTACATCAGCGCGCGCGAAATCAAGTCGTTGCTCGAAGTGCTGCTGCTCGCCTATCAGCTGCGCGACAGCCAGAGCTATTACCCGCGCGTTTCCGGCGTGCGTTTCACCTACAACCCCTGGCGTGTGCCGTTCGACCGCGTCAGCCGCATCGAAATCGGCGATCCGCACGGTGGCTACCGTGACCTGGACCTGAACGACACGCGCCTCTACAGCATCGGCGCCACCAGCTACGTCGGCAGCTTCACTTGGCTGGTGCCGGACCTGACCAAGGGCCTGCTCGACGTCATCCCCAAGGATGCCGAGGGCCGCCCGCTGCCGCGTATCGAAGACGCCATCATCGACCTGGACCCGGATAAGGAAGGCGTGCAGGAACTCAAGGAGTGGCAGGTGCTGCTCGATCATATCCGCAGCCTGCCGGATCTCGATGGCGACGGCCTGGCCGATATTCCCACCACGGGTGCGGCAGCCGAAGCGCGCATGATCCGCGCGCCCAGCCTGCATCCGACCGAGCTGTTCCGCCTGGCCGGGCCGATGCAGTGGGGCGCCAGCGCGGTGATCCTGGCCGGGGTGCTGCTGATCCTCTGGCTGCTGAGTCGACCGCTGCGTCGCCGCAGTCAGCGTTGACGGCCGTAGGGTGCGCCGCGCGCACCGAATACGCCGAGATATGCCGAGATACTGCAACGCTCGCCGCTAAAGGCCTCCCACGGTTTGGCGCCGGCCGATTCGTGGGAGGGGCTTTCGGCTCGGGCATCCTGCTTAGCTCTACCTCCTGCATCCATGCAGTCGTAGCCGCGACGGTGTCACTGCAGAGTTGGTGTACACGGCGCACCCAACGGTCCGCAATCTTGCCAAGCCTTGCGTGCCTCCGTATGGTGCAAAGCCGCCTGATTCGGAAGCTACGCAATGATCGCTCAGCACTGCCCGCTCGGTGACCGCGCACAGCCGGCCAACCCCCATCCAGATAAATGTCGCGCCCCTGGCGTGGCACTCGCCTCATGAACGCACTCAATCATTCGCGCCCGCTGGCGCTGTTCGGCCTGCTGCTGGCCAACCTTTGCTGGTCCGGTAACGCTCTGGTGGCGCGCGCCTTCGCGGGCGAGATCGCCCCGTTCACCCTGTCGTTCTGGCGCTGGTGCCTGGCCCTGGCACTGTTGCTGCCTTTCGTCGCCATGCCGCTTTGGCGTCATCGTGTGGCAGTGCGCACTGCCGGCTGGCGTCTGCTGGTGCTCGGCGGGCTGGGTATCGCCGGCTACAACTCGCTGCTCTACAGCGCGGCGCAGACCACGGCGGCCATCAACATCTCGCTGGTCAATACCTGCCTGCCGCTGGTGACCTTCATCGGCGCCGGGCTGCTGCTCAATGAATGGCCGGCACGCCGCGCCTGGTGGGGCATGCTGGTGGCGGTGATGGGCCTGGCGGTGCTGATCAGCCAGGGGCAATGGAGCCGCCTGGCCAGCCTGTCGTTCAATCAGGGCGACCTGATCATGCTGCTGGCGGTGGTCGACTGGGCGTTGTACTCGCTGCTGCTGCGGCGCTGGGCTGCTTACCTGCAGCCGATCCCGCCGCTGGCATTGCTGGGCGTGTTCATCCTGCTGGGCGTACCGCTGATTCTGCCGTTCTATCTATATGAACTGAGCCAGGGCGCGCATCTGGCAATCAATGCCGCCAACCTCTCGGCCGTCGCCTACACCGCCGTGTTCGCCTCGCTGCTCGCCTACCTGGCCTGGAACCACGGCATCCGCGTGATCGGCGCGGCCAAGGCGGCGCTGACCAACTACCTGATGCCGGTATTCACCGCGTTGTTGGGGTGGGTGCTGCTGAACGAGAGCCTGCAGCTCTATCACTGGCTGGGTGCCGCGATGATCTTCGGCGGCCTGCTGCTGGCCACTCGGCCAGGCAAGAGCGCCTGAAAATACCCCCGATTAGCGTAACGCTGTTCACATAAGGTCCTGCGCGCTTTGCTCCCCTCTCCCATTTATGGGAGAGGGGTTGGGGGAGAGGGCTGAAAACGCCGTAAGTCTGCCGGCCACCCCCGTTGGACGTGGCTCGGGGGAGAGGATGCTAGTTCTTTCACTCCGGCTTAAGCATCACGAAGGCCTCACCGCCTTCACGATCATGCATCAGGATGAACGGCTGCCCGGCGATCATCATCTTCACCGGCACCTTGCGCGATACCGTGGTGCCGGCGTTGATCGCCGCTGCGCTGAGCAACTGACGAGTCAGGCTGTCATCCTCCTGCGCCTCGCTGGTTACCACGCATTCGTGGCTGACCTTTACCTGAATGCTCAGGCTCTTGTCCGCATTGAAGCCTACGGTGGCGAAGCCCATATCGGTCATCTCGGTGACGCCATGCTGCCGCGCCACGCGATGCGCCTCGGCAAAGCTCGGCGCCGTCTGCAAACAGATGTCGCGAAAGGCCTGCACCACGGAAGAGGTGACCGGCACCGGCGGCTGCGAGCCCAGGTTGGCGCAGGCGCCGAGAAGACCAACGCTGACAAGCAAGGCGAACTTTTTCATCACATCATTCCTTAATGAAGGTGTTCAGGGTTGCTCGCAAAGATCATGCCCCAGCAACTGCGAGGCCAGACCCTTGGCCAGATAAGTCTCTACCACGCGGCCATCGCCGCATTCGGTCTTGTGGCCGAGGGCGAAACCGATGGAAAGCAACACGAATAGCGCCAGGCCGATATTCTGGATGGGCGTCATGACAGGGCTCGCAGGGTAAACAATGGGGCAGGATGAACAGGCGGGCAGGGGATGGCAAGTGTCAATGCACGCCCCTGGCGTTGTCGGCTCGGCAAGCCGATACTGGCGATCACGTAAACCGGGCAAGGGACTGTGCAATGAAGAAACTGATCATCATCCTGCTGTTGGGCGCCGCTTTCTGGCAGTTCTATCTGAGCAAGCCTGGTAATCCGATGATCAGCAACATCGCTAGCGATGGCTCGGTTCTGGACAATCCGGTGGTCACCCAGCCAGGTTCTTCCACCTTCTCGCTGGACAGTCTGCGCCCCTCACCCTCGATCAGCCAACCTGCAGCCCAGGTCGCCAGCACGCAGTATCGTTGCGATGGCCGAGTTCACTGCTCGCAGATGACCTCCTGCGCCGAAGCCACCTTTTTTCTGCGCAACTGCCCCGGCACCAAGATGGACGGCGACAACGATGGTGTGCCCTGCGAAGGGCAATGGTGCGGGCGTTAGGGCAGGGTGATCGACAGACTGCTCAGCGCAAGCTGGGCGACAAGCAGCCAGGCAACCGCACTGATGACGCCCAGCACGCTGTAGCCGACGACGATCCCAATCGCGATCTGCTTCCACAGCCCGGCGTAGCGGTTGGGTTCGTGTCGGTAATGCGTCGGCATGTCGCGCTCCGCCCGCAGATCGTCGAAGTCGTCTCTCGCTCTCAAGGTGTTCTCCTGGTTCATGGGCCAGCACACGGCGGTGCTGCAGCTTGCTGGAGGCGGATTTTCCGGCATCGCCCGACAGCCCCGCAAGCACCGCTCGAGCGGTTGAGAGGTCAGCCGCAGGCTCAGAAACGAGCGATTGAGCGCATCGCCACCACTGAAGCCTAACCGCTTGATAAAACGTAAATTTATCGATGATCTGGGGTTGACAGCGGTAGGCGAGACGCGGAGAATGCGCGCCGTTGGCTACATAGCTCAGTTGGTTAGAGCGCAGCATTCATAATGCTGATGTCCCAGGTTCAAGTCCCGGTGTAGCCACCATATTTTTCAAAGGGTTAGCTTCGGCTAGCCCTTTGTCGTTTCTGGGGTAGTGACTACGAAGTGACTACACCCTGTCTACAGCGGCTGATTCTGGCTAGTTGCTCCAGGGATCTACCAAGGCAACGCCCAGCGTTTCGAAGTGGCGAATATTGCGAGTTGCGATCACGGCATCATGTAGCCGACCAATTGCAGCGATCTGCGCATCGGCCATATCAACCACTCGCCCTTTAGCCTCGGTTTCTGCGGCTATCTCTGCGTAGTGCACAGCGGCATCCGCGTCGAAGGGCAGAATATTGGCCGCGAAGTCTTCATCGAACATGACCGAGGCTACATCAAGCAATCCTTGCTTGCGCTTACCGTCTGGCATCCGGGCAATGCCATAGAGAATTTCCGCAACGGTGATCGAGGTGATTACCAGATCCCCGGCAGGCTGAGCGTCAACCCACTCCAGAACCTGGGGCGCAGGCTTGGCACGCATGAGTTCCGACAGCACGTTGGTATCAAGCAGGATCATTCATCAAAGCTCGCTGCTCGGGCTTTGGTTTTGCGCTCTGGCAACTCAAGGTCAGCCCCACCGACAGCGGCAAAGCGAGAGTGAATACGACTGCCCAAGCCCCCACGCTTTTCTTGACGGGACAGAGCCTGCCGAATGATGAACCGGACCTCTTCTTCCATGGAGCGACCGTGGCTGGCAGCGACAATGCGGAGCTGAGCTTTCAAGTCGTCGTCGAGGTTTCGAATAGTGATAGCGGCCATGGCTACCTCCTGTGGATTCAGTGCAATCATTGATAGCATACCTGCATGCAGGTTACATGCATACAGCAGCAGGCCTCACTGATAGATGCCTTGGAATCCCGCCACGCTGAAGCCATTCATTCTCTTGTCGCCGACCAATATGACCGGTACGCCATTGCCGCCAATCGAGTCGTAGGCGTTGCGGGCTCGCTGGTCTTTCTCGATATCGTATTCAACGAAGCTGATGCCGTTCTGCTGGAAGTACTGGCGGGCCTGCTTGCAGTAGCCGCACCAGACAGCGGAGTACATCACGACTCGCTTTGATTCGGCGCCCTGGACTGGAGTGATCGCTTCATAGCTGACGCTCTCATAGGAATTGACCTTGATCGAGAGCAGCTCGGCTTTGTCCTTGTCTTTTGGTTTGTCACCGAAGTGAACGCGCCCATTCTCGTCTGTCCATTTGTAGATATCTGCGGAGCAGATCAGAGGGAGGGTGGCGATTAGGGCGAAGATCATTCGTAACATACAGGCGCTTCCATTCAGTGGCGGTTGAGCTTAATGCCTGGATCAGTTTGCTGAAATTTCAACAGATCTAAGAAACATTGATTCACCCCCGTATATCTGAGCCTCAAGGCGCTCAACTATATGCGGGTGTGCCCATACAGCTAGCGTTTCCAGGTTGGAGATTTCGGCGGGTGTGGCTGGGGTTTCAACACCTTCAAAATAGATGCTGAGCCCACCTGAAATGGCATCTTTCTTAGCGTAGTGCTGAGGATGCAGATAGTCCTCTGGAATCGCGGCCTTTCCGACTTTCGTCCATGCATAGCGATTAGGTGTATCTCGATAGACGATCACCCTAAAAGCGACAGGAAGCGAGAGAATTTCCGAGGGTGATAGCTCATCAGTGCACCCTTTCAAAAATACCCTTGCGGTACCGTCAGCCAACCATTGGCAATAGCCGTATGTGCCTTCTTTAGTGAGTGGAAATCTGAGAAGGTCGCCGGGTTTCTTGATGATTCGAGCCACAGGTAACAGTCCTTTGTAGATGCCTCAAATGGGAGAATCCCCGGTCCATACGGTGCAATTTTCTATGTCGATGGTACCCATATAATCCAGAGTCGGACTAGGCAGTCTTTCGCATTGCCTGCAATTGAGACAGCGGAGAGAGCCTAAGCGCCGACTCCAGGTGATCAGGCGACAGGTGCGCATAATCCCATCGTGGTCTTGAGATTGCGCAGGTCCAGCTCGATGTGCCACCTGTCTTTGAACAGTGCCTTCAAAGCCGCTTTCGGGGTTTCGCGTGCGCAGCCCAGCGTCGCAACTAGGATCTTGTTTCCCGCTTTCAGCTCCCGGACTTCCAGCTGATCAGGCGCTTGCTCGTAGCTGGCCTGACTCATCCAAGCGGGCCGCCTGGAAGGCTTTTCCAGGGTAATTAGGTGATCGCGCGTGCCCAGGCGCGTACCTCGTCGGAAGTCGGTACTCCGTCGGCGAGCACCATATTTTTCGAACACGCCATCAATACCTCTGCGCTGCAATTCACAGAGTAAAAAGTAGGTCGCGTAGAAGGCGTCCCCCAGCAAAACATCCCCAGTATTCAAGGTGTCGAGCATCGAGCGCAGCAGCGTCTGCTCGTCGCCACCCTTGCCTCGGAAACGCCCGAGGGCTGCGTCCAGCACGGCTCCGCTGGAGAGACAGACGATGCCAACCATCCGGCAAATGGGAAAGCCAAGTCCCGGCTTTTGCCCGCGCGATTGCGGGTAGGCATCCTGGTTCGCCTGGGTATCGGGCATTACCACTGTCGTGCCGTCTACCAACCGAACGGGGCGCCCCCTCCAGTGCCCGGACCGAGCGTTGCTGCTGATCAAGTTGCCGGTGTTACGTACCAGACTGGAAACCATCTCCACCGGCAAGCGCTGACGGGCACGGCAGTAGCCACCGGTGTGCGTACTGCATGGCTTCAACCCTGCTCGTAACTGCTTGACCGCCAACTCATTGACCGCCCTCTGGCAGGACCGATCAGCGCTCAGAGCCTGAGCCATGAACATGGATAGCGTCTCGGTTGGCGGAAACAGACGCTCCCTGTGGTCTGGCAGCAGCGATTCGACCTGGTCAAATAGCTCGGGGCCGGTCAGCAGATTGAAGAACGCGTAGGCATCCGCATTGGATGCGAGGTGATGTGTACGGCGCTGTTGAAGGATGGCGGCTTGGCGCCTAGGATTCATCTGGGCTGCTCCTTGGTCTTGGTGTGTGTTCGCAACTATCACCGTAGACCAAGAGCAGCCTTTCTTCTTCTAGATCAATTAGTTAACGAGTAAGTAAGTGCCATTCTGGTCTGTCCCCTATTGTTTTTTTAATGCTAATGGTGCGGTAGTCCCCTTTCAGGATATCGAAGAAGGTTCTATAGACTAAGTTCCCGAACTTTATGGGTGTCTATAATCTGTCGAGAAGTCTTTTGATATTCGCTATGAGCTGAGATATGGCTCGAATCAACAGTGTGATAGCTAGGATAAGGTCAATAAAATCACTCATGACATTTACCTCTTCTGGATGTGTGAGGCAAATCTAGAGAAAAACCAGGGACTGGTATGGGGTGGAAAAAGGCGATGGTGCAGGTGGAAATTCACCCCCTATGCAGGCGATATGAATGTTGAACCAATCCTCTGATCAGGGAGAAGGCTTCGCTCTCGGTCGTACAGCCTTGCCAAAATTCCTTCGGAGTCTGCCGGATAGAAGACCTTCAGAAACCTCAGTAAAGGTTTCTCTTGATGGCTATCCGTTAATGCTCTAGTCGGACGGATGTTGGCATTCCAAATCAAGTTCATGCATACACTATGTACAAAGGACTCAGCACAGCTATCAGGCCTTTTGTCGTAATCTATAGCGCTAATTTGATCGTTCACGAGAGCATGGATTTTGTCTAGCTCCAGGAGTGCGTCGTGCAGTCTTTCGCTGATGACTTTGGTGAAGGCCGAAGGAATTATGTCATTAATTGAGGAGGATAAATTTTTATATCCTAAGTCGAGTTTTCTTTTTGTTTTGAGTAGTGTCCTCTGATGTGATGAGTGAAGGCTGAGGGATTCTTTTGGGGTTTGGGGGAATACTTCTGAAGTTTCGTAAGAATGTATGGAGTCCGAGATAAGCAAAAAAACCCCGTCTAGGTCACCCTTGTATCGACCAAATTTCTGGGTCTCTCTGTTGATTCTGTTTCTAAATGTTCTCCCCATTGCTTCATACGAGCGATCTATAAGTCTCTGAGTTTTCTCCGAGTTCAAATCGGGGCTAGAGCTGTTTTTGAAGTGTTTTCGTATTTTTGCTAAAGAAGATTTTTCTTCTTCAGATAGCGAGGCATAGCACTCTATTGACAGATGGCCCTGCTCGAAAAATGGCAGTTCGTTAGTGTCAATATGGTTCATTCGTTTGGGCGCCTATAACTAAAGGCAAGAAATTTTTGGCTGAGGGATATCAAGGTAGATACTCGTGCGGGCTGCCCCTAGAGCGCAACAGCTAAGGCATAAGGGGTGTCCCCTTTCGGCCTCAAAACACCATGCAATGGATACTAGCCAATAGCTGGCACCAGAGCAACGATCCGAGCCGACGCAGCCTTACTTTACTGCCTTGCTCTCGAGGTATGCGTTGACTGCATGATGAATTTTGATCGTTTCATCTGGAATTCTTTCTTCCGCAAAAAAAGCACCATAAAGAATGCCAGAGTCAGTTATTCCGATGATTTTGCAATTGCCATTCTCAACGCACTGGATACAGTCAACCCCCTTGATGGGGTTGATGGGGAGATAAATGATGTCGAGTCTCGCGCTTCCAGGGCTGTCATGGATATATCGCTGAAATAATCCGCTTACAGAGTCTTTGGTGTATTTGAATGCTCGTGAATCAGTATCACAAGAAGATCTTCTATTTGCATCAAGTGTTGATTCTGGGTTTCTGATGTCCGTGTGTATAACTGAAATGCTTAGCTTCTCTTCACTTGGGGCTGGTTTGGTTTCTGATGCTTTTATTCTGCTTTCTGACGAAGTCCAGTAATTAGCAGAAGCCTTGTCTGTCAGAGAGGGATACCAGAGTTCTACGGAAAATGGATTGTTCCGTTTATACTCCCAGCCTGGATAAATTCTGGCGGATGATTTGGGGATTCGTAAGACGATTGCGTCATTCCCTTCTTTATCCACTATCGCGTACTCGTAATAGTCAATGAGCCATTTCCAAGCGATGAATAGGACAAGGGGAGTGAACGGCAGAAGGATCCATTTTATGCTGACGGAGGAGAGAGGTGGGGTCATGCTGTAGGCATCCATGCAAGAAAGTGAGCTGGCCGCTTCCTTAGGCCGAGAGGTGTCCCCTGGTGCCGTTGAATGACCACGCAGTGGATACTAGCCAATCGTTGGTGCCGCTAAAAGCCCCTATTTTACGGGCTTCCAGCTTCTACCGAAGGAGGTGGCGCTTTTTCATAATGCCCAGCTCCCGCCAGCCTTGACCCGTTAATTCCCCACCCCAAAAACAACAAAACCCCGCCAAAGCGGGGTTCTGTCTACGCACTGCTTACAACGATCAAACGTTAAAGCGGAAGTGCATCACGTCGCCGTCTTTGACGATGTAGTCCTTGCCTTCCAGGCGCCATTTGCCGGCTTCCTTGGCGCCGGCTTCGCCCTTGTAGGCGATGAAGTCGTCGTAGGCGACCACTTCGGCGCGGATGAAGCCTTTTTCGAAGTCGGTGTGGATCACGGCAGCAGCCTGCGGGGCGGTGGCGCCGATGCGGACGGTCCAGGCACGCACTTCCTTCACGCCTGCGGTGAAGTAGGTCTGCAGGTTGAGCAGCGAGTAACCGGCGCGGATCACGCGGTTCAGACCCGGCTCTTCCATGCCCATGGTTTCGAGGAACATCTGCATTTCTTCGAGATCGTCCAGTTCGGCGATCTCGGCTTCGATCTTGTTACACACCGGCACGACGATGGCGCCTTCCGCTTCGGCGATGGCGTTGACCACGTCGAGGTGCGGGTTGTTCTCGAAGCCGTCTTCGGCGACGTTGGCGATGTACATCACCGGCTTGGTGGTGAGTAGGTGGAAGGTCTTGGCCAGGCGCTTCTCGTCGTCACCCAGGTCTTTGAGCAGGCTGCGCGCCGGCTTGCCTTCGGTGAGGTGGGGGATGAGCTTTTCCAGCAGGGCCTTCTGCGCCACGGATTCCTTGTCGCCACCCTTGGCGGTACGGGCAACGCGCTGCAGTTGCTTCTCGCTGCTATCGAGGTCGGCCATGATCAGTTCGAGGTCGATGATCTCGATGTCGCGCTTGGGGTCGACGCTGTTGGCAACGTGGATGACGTTGTCGTCTTCGAAGCAGCGCACCACGTGGGCGATGGCGTCGGTCTCGCGGATGTTGGCGAGGAACTTGTTGCCCAGGCCTTCACCTTTCGACGCGCCCGCGACCAGGCCGGCGATGTCGACGAATTCCATGGTGGTGGGGATGACCTTCTCGGGCTTGACGATCTCGGCCAGGGCATCCAGGCGCGGGTCAGGCATGGGCACGATGCCGCTGTTCGGCTCGATGGTGCAGAAGGGGAAGTTCTCCGCCGCGATGCCGGATTTGGTGAGGGCGTTGAACAGGGTGGACTTGCCGACGTTGGGCAGGCCGACGATGCCGCAGTTGAATCCCATGGTGTGTCCCTCGGGGTAAAGGTGGTTACTGGGTGGCCTTCTGGCTGTGCAGTTTGCGCATGGCCACGGTCCAGTCGCCGGCGAGTATTTCCGGCAGGACGTCCAAGGCGAAGTCGATGCTCTTGTCGAGCAGTTCCTGTTCGCTGCGTGGGGCGCGTCCGAGCACGAAGCCGGAAACCAGGCTGGCGTGCCCTGGATGGCCGATGCCGAGCCGCAGGCGATGGAAGTTATTCTGGTTGCCGAGCTGGGCGATGATGTCGCGCAGGCCGTTGTGCCCGCCGTGGCCGCCGCCCTGTTTGAGCTTGGCGACGCCGGGTGGCATGTCGAGTTCGTCGTGGGCCACCAGGATCTCTTCGGGTTTGATCTTGAAGAAATTGGCCAAGGCCGCCACGGACTGGCCGCTGCGGTTCATGTAGGTGGTGGGGATAAGCAGACGAACTTCGCGTCCCTGGTGGTTGAACTTGCCCACCAGGCCGAAATATTTGCGATCGACAGAGAGGTTGACGCGCTGGCTCTCGGCCACGCGCTCAACGAAAAGGGCCCCTGCATTGTGCCGGGTCTGGTCGTATTCGGGGCCGGGGTTACCCAGGCCAACGATCAGTTGTACGGCAGTCATACAGGAGCCCTTTTGAGGAAATCGCCCGGCGTGATCGCCTGCCGAGCGGGTTCCGCGCTGCGATTACTCGGCGGCGCCTTCTTCGTCTTCAGCCTTCACGCGGGAAGCGTGAATGTTGGAGACAGCCAGGTCGTTACCGTGAGCCAGAGCAACCAGCTCAACGCCTTTCGGCAGCTTCAGGTCGGACATGTGGACAGTCTGGCCAACTTCTACGGCAGCCATGTCGACTTCGATGAATTCCGGCAGGTCTTTCGGCAGGCAGGAAACTTCGACTTCGCTGATGGTGTGAGAGATCTCGCCACCTTGCTGCTTCACGCCAACGGCGGTTGCTTCGTTGAGGAAGTGCAGCGGTACGTGAGCGGTCAGTTTCTGGCCGGCTACGACGCGCTGGAAGTCA
Organism: Pseudomonas sp. EggHat1; assembly: GCF_014892995.1. NCBI lineage: Bacteria > Pseudomonadati > Pseudomonadota > Gammaproteobacteria > Pseudomonadales > Pseudomonadaceae > Pseudomonas > Pseudomonas sp. EggHat1. The sequence goes on along the minus strand of NZ_JACKQK010000001.1, from coordinate 94,538 downwards.
GCGTGCAGGACGAAGCCTTTGGCCGGGTGGCGCTGCAGGGCCTTGATCAGGACGCTTTCTTTGGTGCCGGCAACGTCCAGGCTCAGAACGTGGCTGAAGGCCGCTTCGTTTTCCAGCAGCTTGGCCAGGTCTTTGGCCAGCAGGCTGATGGATTGCGGGGCTTTGTCGCCACCGTAGATCACGGCAGGAACCATGGACACGTTACGACGCAGGCGGCGGCTCGCACCTTTCCCCAGGTCGGAACGCACTTCGGCATTCAGGGCAAATTCAACAGTCATTTCACTTCTCCAAAATAACCAAACCGCCTTGTGGCTTGCGACCAGCCTCGGGCGGTAGGGCAAAAAGCCCCGCACGAGGCGGGGCAGTGTGATCTGGCCAGTTCCGCTTAGCGGAACATGGCGCTGATCGATTCTTCGTTGCTGATGCGACGAACCGCTTCGGCGACGACCGGGGCGATGTCGAGCTGGCGAATGCGCGAGCAGGACTGCGCCGCAGCGGACAGCGGGATGGTGTTGGTGACCACCAGCTCGTCCAGGACGGAATTCTCGATGTTCTCGATGGCGCGGCCGGACAGCACTGGGTGGGTGCAGTAGGCGTAGACCTTGGCGGCACCGCGCTCTTTCAGTGCTTTTGCGGCGTGGCACAGGGTACCGGCGGTGTCGACCATGTCGTCGACCAGGATGCAGGTACGGCCCTCGACGTCACCGATGATGTGCATCACTTCGGACTGGTTGGCCTTCTCACGACGCTTGTCGATGATCGCCAGGTCGACGCCCAGGCTCTTGGCCACGGCGCGGGCACGAACGACGCCGCCGATGTCGGGGGAGACGATCATCAGGTTGTCGAAGCGCTGGTCTTCGATGTCGTCGACCAGGACCGGGGAACCGTAGATGTTGTCCACCGGAATGTCGAAGAAGCCCTGGATCTGGTCAGCGTGCAGGTCGACGGTCAGCACGCGGTCGATACCGACCACGGTGAGCATGTCGGCGACCACTTTGGCGCTGATTGCCACGCGCGCGGAGCGCGGACGGCGATCCTGGCGGGCATAACCGAAGTAGGGGATGACTGCAGTGATGCGAGTCGCCGAGGAACGGCGGAAGGCGTCGGCCATCACTACCAGTTCCATCAGGTTGTCGTTGGTGGGTGCACAGGTCGGCTGAATCAGGAAGACGTCCTTGCCGCGGACGTTCTCGTTGATTTCGATCATGACTTCGCCGTCGGAGAACTTACCGACCGAAGCATCGCCGAGGGGAATGTGCAGCTGACGAACGATCCGTCGCGCCAGATCGGGGTTTGCGTTCCCCGTGAAGACCATCATCTTGGACACGCGCAGTACCTGCCGGCTGGGGGTATACCTGGATGGGTATGGAAAATGGCAGGGGCGGCTGGATTCGAACCAACGCATGCCAGGATCAAAACCTGGTGCCTTACCGCTTGGCGACGCCCCTATATTCTGTGTTGAACGCTTGTTGACTCGGTTGCCGATGCCTCCCTAAGGAGGTTATGGCAGGGGCGGCTGGATTCGAACCAACGCATGCCAGGATCAAAACCTGGTGCCTTACCGCTTGGCGACGCCCCTGTATCGTATAACCGAATGCTGAGCATTCACTTCTTGGCCAATGCTTGGAGCCTGCGGTGCAGCATCGAAATGTTGCGACCTTGAGCGACAAAGCTCGGCAGAGTGCCTGGAAGTTGGCGGGCGACTTTATCAGCATCGTCCCGATTTGGGAAGCTCCCAAATATGCAAGCTCCAGTGCCGGTCAATCTAGCTGAAACAAATTTGTTCAACAAGATCAAAGCGTTACGAACTTCAGGGTAACGCTTCTCGACGACCGGCTGGCAGTCGTTTCGACCACCCCCCGCAAGAAGGCTGCGAACTTTAATGGGCGGCGTATCGCGTGTCAACTCGCGCGAGCCGAAAACTTCTGCAGTGCTGACAAAGACTTGCGGCACCGCGACGAGGAACCAGGGTTCGTCCAGTTCGACCGGGGTCAGGCGCTCGCCAACGCCCTCGGCGAAGGCTGCGCGGCCGCGCACGAATACCGGTACGTCGGCGCCCAGGGCCAGGCCCAGTTCGGCCAGGCGATCTTCGCCAAGCCCGGTGCGCCATAGGTTGTCGAGGCCGAGCAGGGTGGTGGCGGCATCCGAGCTGCCACCACCGATGCCGCCGCCCATGGGCAGGCGCTTGTCCAGCCAGATATCGGCGCCGAGCCGGGTGCCGGATGCCTCCTGCAGTCTTTTCGCCGCACGCACGATCAGGTTGCTGTCATGCGGTACGCCTTCGATGGGCGTGTGCAGGTGGATTTCGCCGTCCTGGCGGACGCTGAAGCTGAGCTCGTCGCCATGGTCGAGAAACTGAAACAGGGTCTGCAACTCGTGATAGCCGTCGGCGCGGCGACCGAGGATATGCAGCATCAGGTTGAGCTTGGCAGGGGCGGGCAGGGTGAGTTCGGCGTGGGCGGGGATGGCTGTGCGGCTCATGGCGATGTCGTTGGCGGGAGTTCGTTGCCCGGATGCAATCCGGGGCTGGGTGGAGAGAGTCCCCGGATTGCATCCGGGCTACGGCTCCTGTGGGAGGCGCTTCAGCGGCGACGGAGCAAGCCAATGTCGCGGCTGAAGCCCCTCCCACAGGATCTGCAGTGAGTTTATTGACCGAGCTGACGCGGCTGCCAGTCCTTGATCACCAGGGTCACTTCCAGGTCCTGGCCATAGAGTTTCAGGCGCTCCGGCAGGGCATAGCCGTTCTGCTCGGTGTAGCGCTGGTATTCCACTTGCCAGCCGTCCTGTTCCAGGCGCGCCAGGTGGCTTTCACCGTCGAGGGTGATGCGGCTGCGGCTGTCCGGGGCGGGCAGGCCGCGAATCCACCAGAGCAGGTTGGAGACCGGCAGGTCCAGGCGCAGTTGCTCTTGCAGCAGCGCTTCCGGCGATTCGGCGCGGAAGCGGCCACGGTTGGACACTTCCAGCAGGATGTCACCCGGGCGGCCGGTCAGGCGTGCGGCTCCGCCACCCAGCGGGCCGGACAGGCGAATGTCGTAGTAATCCTGGCGCTGCAGCCAGAACAGCGTGGCACTGCCGGAGTCACGCGGGGCACGGATGCCGATCTTGCCGTTGATCTGCCAGCCGTCGAGCTGGGTGATCTGCTGTTTGTGGGCTTTCCACTTGGCCGGGTCGCCCTGGCCTTCCAGTGCTTCGTGCGGGGTGAGGCCGGCGCAACCGGCGAGCAGGGCAAGGAGGCTGAATACGAGTAGGTGACGAAGCATCAAAGAGTCTCGGAACCGGTCAGGCGCAACAGCGTGTCACGCAGAATGGGGCTGTCGGGCGTTTCGGCGAGGGCGTCGCCCCAGATACGTCGAGCTTCGCGCTGCTTGCCCTGGGCCCAGAGCACTTCGCCGAGGTGGGCTGCCACTTCGTGATCGGGGAATTTCTCCAGGGCCTGGCGCAGCAGGCGCTCGGCCTCGTCGAGGTTGCCCAGGCGGTAGTTGACCCAGCCGAGGCTGTCGAGAATCGCCGGGTCATCCGGGTTGAGCAGGTGCGCCTTGGCGATCAGGTCGCGCGCTTCTTCGTAGCGCGTGGTGCGGTCGGCCAGGGTGTAGCCGAGGGCGTTGAGCGCCATGGCGTGCTCCGGCTCGCGCTCGATGATGTAGCGCAGGTCGGTTTCCAGCTGCGCCAGGTCGTCGCGCTTTTCCGCGAGCATGGCGCGGGTATAGAGCAGGTTCAGGTCGTTGGGAAATTGCTCCAGGCCCTCGTTGATCACCTTCCAGGCCGGCTCGACCTGCTGGTCATTGCTCAGGCCTTCGGCCTCGATCAGGTACAGCTGGATGGCGTAATCGGGCTGCGCGTCGCGTGCCTGGGCCAGGCGTGCGCTGGCTTCTTCGCTGCGCTGTTGGGCGAACAGCAGCTCGGCCTGGCGTTGCTGGGCCGGCAGGTAGTCGTTGCTCGGGCCGACCAGGTTGTATTCCTGCAGGGCACTGTCGTTGTCGTTCAGCGCCTCGTAGGCGCGGCCGAGGTTGTAGTGCGCGGCATCGACATGGCTGCGGCGTTCGACCAGCTCTTCGAGGTAGACGATGGCCTCTTCCCAGGCTTCGGCTTCCAGGCACACCAGGGCCAGGGAGAAACGCAGGTCGTCGTCGTTGGGGTTTTCCTGCACCAGCTTGGAGAACTCGCCCTTGGCGTCGTCAAGGCGATCCTGCTCGACCAGCAGGCGCGCGTAGGTCAGGCGCAGGCGTTTGTCTTCGGGGTTGTTGCGGATGCCTTTGTGCAGCAGCGGCAGGGCTTCGTCACCACGGCCGAGGCTCTGCAGCAGGCGGGCGCGCAGCAGGATCGGCGACACTTCGTTGCTGCTCGCTGCATTGTCTTCGAGCAACTGCAGGGCCTCTTCGGCGCGGCCGTCCTGTTGCAGAAGGATGGCCTTGCCGAACAGCAACTGGCTGTTGTCCGGGTTCTTGCTCAGCAGGCGATCGAAGCCCTGCAGCAGGCCGGCGCGGGTGTCCGGGTCGGTCTCGGCGGCAGACAGGGCGAGGAAATCGAAGTGGGTATCGCCCTGGCGCTGCAGCACCTGCTCCATATAAGTCATGGATTCGTCGTAACGGCCAGCGCGGGCCAATTGCACGGCGGCGGCGCGCTGGGCGTCGATGTTGCTTGGCGCGTTCCTGGCCCAGATCAGTGCACTGTCGAGCGCAGCCTGTTCGGCGCCGAGGTATTCGGCAATGCGGAAGGCGCGTTCGGCGACGCCGGCATCGCCGGTGGCGTTGGCCTGCTGCACGTAGTTGCCGAGGGCGATGTCGAAGCGATTGCGTTGGCCGGCCAGCTCGGCGGTGAGCAGGGCGAACAGGGTTTCCTGGCTGAACGAGCCGTATTCGCTCGGTTCCAGCGGAGTGGTCTGGTCGGCTTCCTGTACCGGCGGCGTACCGTCCGGTTCACTGGGGGCGAAGGTTTGGCAGCCGCTGAGGAAGGCGAGTGCAGTGAGCAACGCGAGGGGTCTGTTCATAGTGCCTTGTCGTGCGTTATTCCGGGGCGACGGCCGTGCCGGCTCGTGCCCTGCGACGTTCGCGGCATCATGACACAAGCCTTGGAGCAAGCCCACTGGCCAGGACGATGCGGCGAACTGTCTATTGGGACAATAGGTCGCGGGAGTTGTTCTCTCGGGGGCGAAGTAGGACAATTGCCGGCTTCCGTATTGCCCCTCAGCGACCCTGCATGGCCTTTATCGCCCTCGGTATCAACCACAAGACCGCCTCGGTAGAGGTGCGCGAGCGCGTTGCTTTCACCCCGGAGCAACTGGTCGAAGCCCTGCAGCAGCTGTGCCGGCTGACGCCCAGCCGTGAGGCGGCGATCCTCTCTACCTGCAATCGCAGCGAGCTGTACCTGGAGCAGGATCAGCTGAGCAGCGACGAAGTGTTGCAGTGGCTGGCTGATTATCATCGCCTGAGCGTCGACGAACTGCGTGCCTGCGCCTATGTGCACAGCGAGGACGATGCGGTGCGGCACATGATGCGCGTGGCGTGCGGGCTCGACTCCATGGTGCTGGGCGAGCCACAGATTCTTGGCCAGCTCAAGTCTGCCTACGCCGTGGCGCGCGAGGCCGGCACCGTCGGGCCGCTGTTGGGGCGGTTGTTCCAGGCCACCTTCAGCACCGCCAAGACCGTGCGCACCGATACCGCCATTGGCGAGAACCCGGTATCGGTGGCCTTCGCTGCAGTCAGCCTGGCCAAGCAGATCTTCTCCGACCTGCACCGCAGCCAGGCGTTGCTGATTGGTGCCGGCGAGACCATCAGCCTGGTGGCGCGCCACCTGCATGACCAGGGCATCAAGCGTATCGTCGTCGCCAACCGCACCCTGGAGCGCGCCAGTCAGCTGGCCGAGCAGTTCGGTGCGCATGCCGTGCTGCTCTCGGACATCCCTGACGTGCTGGCGCACAGCGATATCGTCATCAGCTCCACCGCCAGTCAGCTGCCGATTCTCGGCAAGGGCGCGGTGGAAAGTGCGCTGAAAAAGCGCAGACACAAGCCGATCTTCATGGTCGACATCGCCGTGCCGCGCGATATCGAGTCGCAGGTGGGCGAGCTGGATGACGTCTACCTCTATACCGTCGATGACCTGCACGAGGTCATCGAGGAAAACCTCAAGAGCCGCCAGGGCGCGGCGCAGGCTGCCGAGGAACTGGTGGCCGCCGGCACTGACGAGTTCATGCAGCGCCTGCGTGAGCTGGCTGCGGTCGATGTGCTCAAGGCCTATCGTCAGCAGGCCGAGCGCCTGCGCGACGATGAGCTGGCCAAGGCCCAGCGCATGCTGGCCAACGGCAGTAATCCCGAAGACGTGCTGGCGCAGCTGGCACGCGGCCTGACCAACAAGCTGCTGCACGCACCCAGCGTGCGCATGAAGAAACTTACTGCCGAGGGGCGCGTCGACGCGCTCAGCCTGGCCCAGGAATTGTTCGCCCTCGACGAGAGCGCGCCGCAGGACAAAGGTCTGCAATGAAAGCTTCACTGTTGAACAAGCTGGACAATCTCAGCGACCGTTTCGAGGAACTGACGGCGCTGCTCGGCGACGCCGAGGTGATTTCCAAGCAGACGCAGTTTCGCGCCTATTCCAAGGAATATGCCGAGATCGAGCCGGTGATCGCCACCTTCCGCGAGCTGCGCAAGGTGCAGGGCGACCTCGAAGGTGCCCAGGCGCTACTCAAGGACAGCGACGCGGACATGCGCGAGATGGCCGAAGAGGAAGTCGCCCAGGCCAAGGAAGCGCTGCTCACCCTGGAAGACAAGCTGCAGCGCATGCTGCTGCCGAAAGATCCCAACGACGGGCGCAACGTCTATCTGGAAGTGCGTGCCGGCACAGGCGGCGACGAGGCAGCGATCTTCTCCGGCGACCTGTTCCGCATGTATTCGCGCTATGCCGAGAAGCAGGGCTGGCGCGTCGAGGTGTTGTCGGCCAACGAGGGCGAGCACGGCGGTTTCAAGGAAGTGATCGCCCGTGTCGAAGGCGACAACGTCTACGCCAAGCTCAAGTTCGAGTCCGGCGCTCATCGTGTGCAGCGTGTGCCGGAAACCGAGTCCCAGGGCCGTATTCATACCTCGGCCTGCACCGTGGCGGTGTTGCCGGAGCCGGACGAGCAGGCCGCCATCGAGATCAACCCGGCTGATTTGCGCGTCGATACCTACCGCAGCTCCGGCGCCGGTGGTCAGCACGTCAACACCACCGACTCGGCGATCCGCATCACCCACATTCCCACCGGCACTGTGGTTGAGTGTCAGGAAGAGCGCTCGCAGCACAAGAACCGCGCCAAGGCCATGGCCTGGCTGGCAGCCAAGCTGCAGGACCAGCAGGAAGCGGCGGCGCACAAGGAAATATCCGAGACGCGCAAGCTGCTGGTTGGCTCCGGCGACCGCTCCGAGCGCATCCGCACCTACAACTTCCCGCAGGGCCGGGTGACCGACCACCGCATCAACCTGACCCTGTATTCGCTCAATGAAGTGATGGCCGGTGGTGTCGATGCCGTGATCGAGCCGCTGCTGGCCGAGTACCAGGCCGATCAGCTGGCGGCGTTGGGCGATTGATTGCAGCGGTGCGTATGACTGACGCCGCGTAGGGTGCGCCGTGCGCACCGTAGCCCGGATGCAATCCGGGGACCGATTTCCCGGATTGCATCCGGGCTACGAGAACGACATGGCCACCATCGAATCCCTGCTCAACACCGCCGATCTGCCTGATTCGCCGACGCCGCGTCTGGACACCGAGCTGCTGTTGGCCGCCGCGCTGAACAAGCCGCGCAGCTACCTGCGCACCTGGCCGGAGCGTGAGCTGGATGTCGATCAACTGGCCCAGTTTCAGAACAACCTGCAACGTCGCCGCCAGGGCGAGCCGGTCGCTTATATCCTCGGTCATCAGGGCTTCTGGAGCCTCGATCTGGAAGTGGCGCCACATACCCTGATCCCTCGTCCGGACACCGAGCTGCTGGTGGAAACCGCGCTCGAGCTGCTGCCTGCAGCGCCGTTGGCCGTGCTCGATCTGGGCACTGGCACCGGCGCCATCGCCCTGGCCCTGGCCAGCGAACGTCCGACCTGGCAGGTGACTGGTGTGGATCGCGTCGAAGACGCCGTGGCCCTGGCCGAACGCAATCGTCAGCGCCTGCAACTGGGCAATGCCGGCTTCCTGCACAGCCACTGGTTCTCCGCGCTGACCGGCCAACGCTATGGCCTGATCCTGAGCAATCCACCCTATATACGCGCTGACGACCACCATCTGAACGAAGGCGACGTGCGCTTCGAGCCAAGCAGCGCCCTGGTCGCCGGCAGCGACGGGCTGGACGATATTCGTGCGATTATCCAGGCCGCGCCGGAGCACCTGCTGTCCGGTGGCTGGCTGCTGCTGGAACATGGCTTCGACCAGGCCAAGAACGTGCGCAGCTTGCTCCGCGAGGGCGGCTTCGTCGAGGTCGATAGCCGGCGTGACCTGGGCGGCCATGAGCGCATCAGTTTGGGACGTTTCGACCGTGAGTGATCAGATGCTGAGCGATGAAGAACTGCTGCGTTACAGCCGGCAGATCCTGCTGAAACAGATCGATGTGCAAGGGCAACTGCGCCTCAGGCAGGGCCGTGTGCTGATCGTCGGCATGGGCGGGCTGGGTTCGCCAGTGGCGCTGTACCTGGCAGCCGCTGGCGTCGGTGAACTGCACTTGGCCGACTTCGACACGGTGGACCTGACCAACCTGCAGCGGCAGATCGCCCACGACACCGCCAGCATCGGCCAGGCCAAGGTGGATTCGGCCATGGCGCGTCTGGCAGCGATCAACCCGCAGATCAGCCTGGTGCCGCATCGTCAGGCGCTGGACGCCGACTCGCTCGCCGCCGCCGTGGACGCCGTCGATCTGGTGCTGGACTGCTCGGATAACTTCACCACCCGCGAGGCGGTCAACGCTGCCTGCGTTGCGGCCGGCAAGCCGCTGGTCTCCGGCGCGGCGATCCGTCTGGAGGGGCAACTGTCGGTGTTCGATCCCCGCAATGCGGCCAGCCCCTGCTATCACTGTCTGTATGGCCACGGCAGCGAAGCCGAGCTGACCTGCAGCGAAGCCGGTGTGGTCGGGCCTCTGGTCGGCCTGGTCGGCAGCCTGCAGGCGCTGGAGGCGCTGAAACTGCTGGCCGATTTCGGCGAGCCGCTGGTGGGCCGCCTGCTGCTGATCGATGCGCTGGGCACGCGCTTTCGCGAACTGCGGGTCAAGCGCGATCCGGCCTGTGAGGTGTGCGGTGGGCGTTAACAGTCCGTTGAAAAACGTAGGCGAGGCAGCCAGTGCAATACCGATGGCGGCCACGCAAAAACAGGCGAAAAAGCGGAGTTTACGAGTTGTAAATGAGCATTTTGAGCCTGTTTTTAACGCAGCAATGGCAACGCAGGTAGTTTTTCAACAGCCTGTTAAGGACAGGCTGCAGAACTGTAGGAACGAGCTCTGCTCGCGAAGCTTCTTGCGTCGGCAGCAGCGTTCGCTAGCAGAGCTTGCTCCTAACGAGGATGATTTGAAATGAATCAGTCGCAGGCGCCGATTGGCGTTTTCGACTCCGGTGTCGGCGGCCTGTCGGTGCTGCGCGAGATTCGTCAGTTGCTACCCAACGAGACGCTGCTTTACGTCGCTGACAGCGGCCATGTGCCCTACGGCGAAAAAAGCCCGGAATACATTCGCGAGCGCTGCGTGCTGATCACCGAGCACCTGCTGGCGCAGGGCGCCAAGGCTCTGGTGCTGGCCTGCAATACCGCGACGGCAGCAGCTGCCGCCGACTTGCGCGAGCGTTATCCGGACTTGCCCATCGTCGGCATGGAGCCTGCGGTAAAACCGGCGGCGGCGGCGACCCGCAGTGGCGTGGTCGGTGTGCTGGCAACCACCGGTACGCTCAAGAGCGCCAAATTCGCTGCTCTGCTCGACCGCTTCGCCAATGATGTGCGAGTGATCACGCAGCCTTGCCCGGGGTTGGTGGAGTGCATCGAGGCGGGCGAGTTGCAGGCAGCGGCTACCCGTGAGCTGTTGCAGGGCTACGTTGCGCCGCTGTTGGCCGAGGGCTGTGACACGCTGATTCTCGGCTGCACCCACTATCCCTTCCTGCGTCCGCTGCTGAGCGAGCTGGTGCCGGCCTCGGTAACCCTGATCGACACCGGTGCGGCAGTGGCGCGTCAACTGCAGCGTCTGCTCACTCAGCACGACATGTTGGCAACCGCGCCTGCTCAGGCCACTCGCTATTGGAGTAGCGGAGAAACTGCGCAGCTTTGCCGCGTATTGCCGATTTTGTTGAATGAAGAGTCCGAAGTTCTTTCGATATAGTGAATTTTTTTGGAATTAGGCTCTCTCTGATATCGAATACTTCTATATTTTTGCAACGAGCCTAATAAAAACCTCTCGCTATAAAGGAATGACTCATGAAGAAGTTGTGTGCCTTTGCTGCAGCAGCGGCCCTGACGTTTGGAACTCTGGGTACTGCACAGGCTGCGGATGTAACCGCAGCTATTGGTCAGAGTGGCGACTCCACCATGGTCTATCGGCTGGGTGCGCAGTGGGACTGGAACCACAGCTGGCTGGAGAGCAGCTATGGCCGTCTGACTGGCTACTGGGACCTGGGTTACACCTACTGGGATGGCGACGAAACGGCGAGCAATCACAGTCTGTCGTTCTCGCCAGTGTTCGTCTACGAATTCGCCGGGCAGAACGTGCGCCCTTACATCGAGGCCGGCATCGGCGTTGCAGCCTTCTCCAGTACCGATCTGGAGAGTAACGAGCTGGGCTCGTCGTTTCAGTTCGAAGACCGTATCGGCGTCGGTCTGCGTTTCGCGGGCCAGGAGATTGGTTTGCGCGCGATCCACTACTCCAACGCGGGTCTGAAGAACCCCAATGACGGCGCAGAAGCTTACACCGTGCACTACCGCATGAGCTTCTAAGCGACTATGTAGGGTGCGCCGTGGGCACTGCTGGCGGTAGCGCTGGCTCTTCGGTTCGCACGGCGCACCCTACGGGTTCAGATGTAAGCGTCGGCGATACCGCGGCGCTCTTCCAGGCATTCGGCCGAACCCAGCTCGAACTCCCGGCAGATCAGTGGGCGCACCTCGTAGATGGTGCAGCGCATGCTGTTGCGGTCCAGCGCTGCGCACCAGTTGTCGTCCAGGCGACGCATCACTTCGCTGCCCCACTGGTCGGTATCGATGAAGCGTTGCGGCACGCCTTCATCGCCGAACAGCATGACTTCCAGCTGGCAGCAGCAAGCCGCGCAGGTGCTGCAACTGACCTCGGGCTCGGTTGGCAGTTGGGTATGGGGGATGGTCTGGCTCATGGCGCGGCAGTGTACGCGATGCAGTGGATACGCGGGGTTTGGGCTGACAGGGGGCTACGCGCAGTGCCGCCATTGCTGCATGCCGGCCAGCCGTTTTTCGCAGAACCCGTGCCGCCCAGATTCGCGGCTGGGCGCCGCTCCTACAGCAGTGATCGGCTAGGCCGAGCGGCGGTTGCGCAGGCTCTGCTCGTATTGCCCGCGATAGAGTTTGGCGAAGCCATGCAGCACCGGCAGCACCACGGCCCAGATCAGCGCGAAGATCGCCAGGGTTGGCCAGGTGCCGAGCGGCAGGGCGACGCCGGCGATTTTGGCGCCGCCGTAATAGGACAGTGGTGCGGAAACCGCGCCGAGCAGGCTGGCTCGCCACCAGGGCTGGGCGGTCCAGGCCAGACAGTGATTGAGGGTGCTGGCCAGCAATAGCCAGAGCAAGGCCAGCCACAGGGGAATCAGCTGGCGCTCCTCGCCGAAATCGAACACGCCGAGGTTGAGCAGAAAACTGTCCAGCGCACTGCCGGCGAGAAACACGCTGAGCAGCAGCTTGCCTTCGGCGGCCCAGCTGCTGACCCACAGCAGGTGCACGCCAATGATCACTGCCACCACCAGCAGCCAGGGGCTGTCGCCAGCAAAGACGCAGACCAGCCAGCCGAGCTGGAACAGGAGGGCATTGGCGATCAGCTTAGGCATCGAAGTTTCCTAACAGAGGCGCAGGGCGTGCGGCCGGTTTGGCCAGCAGCAATTGCGCGGTGCCAATGGTGCGTTCGAGGAAGCCGCCTTCGCAATAGCAGAGGTAGAACTCCCACAGGCGATAGAAGTAATCGTCGTAGCCCAACTGCTCCAGGCGCTGCCGCGCGTGACGCAGGTTGTCGTGCCACAGGCGCAGGGTACGCGCGTAGTGCAGGCCGAAATCCTCCATGTGGTGCAGGTTGAAGTCGGTGTGCCGGGTGACTACGTCGAGCATCTTCTGCACCGAGGGTAGGGCGCCGCCCGGAAAGATGTAGCGCTGGATGAAGTCCACCGACTTGCAGGCCTGCTCGTAGCGCTGGTCGCGGATGGTGATGGCCTGCAGCAGCATCAGCCCGTCGGGCTTGAGCAGGCGCGCGCACTGCTCGAAGTAGGTGGATAGGAAGCGATGGCCGACGGCTTCGATCATCTCGATGGAGACCAGCTTGTCGTACTGGCCCTCGAGGTCGCGGTAGTCCTCCAGTAGCAGGGTGACGCGATCCTCCAGGCCCAGCTCGCGAATGCGTTGCTCGGTGTGCGCGTGCTGCTCGCGCGACAGAGTGGTGGTGGTCACCCGGCAGCCGTAGTGGGTCGCAGCATAGATGGCCATGCTGCCCCAGCCGGTACCGATCTCCAGCAAGTGGTCGCAAGGCTTCAGCGCAAGCTTCTGGCAGATGCGTTCGAGCTTGTTGAGCTGCGCCTGCTCCAGGCTGTCGTCCTCGTTCGCGAACATGGCTGCCGAATACATCATGGTCGGGTCGAGGAATTGTTCGAACAGGTCATTGCCCAGGTCATAGTGCGCGGCGATGTTGCGACGCGAACCCTGTCGGGTGTTGCGGTTGAGCCAGTGCAGACCCTGGATCAACGGTCGACCGAGGCGCGCCAGGCCGCCTTCCATCGCGTCCAGCACGTCGAGGTTGGCGACGAAGATGCGGATAACCGCCGTCAGGTCCGGCGTGCTCCAGTAGCCGTGGATATAGGCCTCACCCGAGCCGATCGAGCCGTTACCCGCCACCAGGCCCCAGACTGCCGGGTCATGCACCGTGATCTCGGCGCGCAGGCTGGCCTGCGGGTTGCCGAAGTGCAGGCTGTCGCCCGCCTCGTGGATGACCAGCAGGCCGTGGTGCAGGTTTTGCAACTGGCGTATCACGGCACGCCGCAACAGGCCGGCGCCGATGCCGTTGCCACTGCGTACCAGGCTTCTGGTGGAGGTCAGGCTAGAGCTCTTCATGGTGCATGTCCTTCACTTGCGGGCGGGCGACACGGAAGCTGCCTTCCGCGGGCTTGTGGTCGAAAATCGGGATGCGCTTGAACAGCAGGCGCATCGCCTGCCAGTAAATGGCGACAAGGGTCTTGCCGGTCATCCAGGGGAAACTGAGCAGATAGCGGTGCAGGCTGGCGCGGTCGAGGGCCTGGCGGTGGAGGCTGAGGCTGGCGTCGAACATCTTGGTTTCGCCCTGCCAGTCGGCCATGTGCACGCCCAGGCGTTCACCGACCGCGCTGAAACTCATGCGGTATTGCAGCTCGCGTGGCAGGAAGGGCGAGACGTGAAAGGCCTTGTCCACGCTGACCTGGTGGCGGCCTTCGCCCTCTGCCGGCAGCACGTAGTGATAACGCTCACGCCACGGCGTATTGCTGACTTCACAGAGAATCGCCATCAGCTGCTGGTCAGCATCATGGCAGTAGAAGATGCTCACCGGGTTGAAGGCCAGGCCCCAGCTGCGCGGCTGGGTCAGTACGCAGATGCGACCTTGCGGGCGCGTGCCCAGTGCCTGCTCCACGCGATCGCGCACGGCCTCCTGCAGCGCCACACCCTGGCGGGTGAACTCGGGCAGGTAGTCGCTCTCGCGGAAGGCGAAGGGCGCCCAGCGGCCGGAACCGGCCAGCTTCGAGAGGGTGAACAGTTGCGCCTGTTCGCTCAGGTCGAGGTACAGCAGACCCATGCGATAACGAAAGGCATGGGCGCGCGGGGCGAAGCGGCGATGCAGCACCCAGCCGCTGTACAGGGCGCTGTGCATCAGAGGGTTTCTCCGAAGGCGCGCGCTACACGCAGCGCACTGACCACGCCATCTTCATGAAAACCGTTGGCCCAGTAGGCGCCGCAGTAGTAGGTGTGCTGGCCGCCGAGCAGCTCTTCCCAGCGCGCCTGGGCTGCGGTACCGGCCAGGCTGTACTGCGGGTGGGCGTACTGGAAGCGTGCGAGGATCTTGCTCGGGTCGATGGCGGCCGTCTGGTTGAGGCTGACGCAGAAGGTGGTATCGCTGTCGATGCCCTGCAGGATGTTCATGTTGTAGGTCACGGCCGCCATCTGATCGGCGGATCGCTGCAGAGCTACTGCGCTCGGCCATGCTGCGTTTAAATCCGGCTCGGGATGCTCATTTACGCCGAGTAAACTGCGCTCCCTCGCCGGATTTCGCCTTGCCTGACCTTCGCTCGCTACGCTCTGAAGCGACCCGCAGGGCCCTCCCAGGCGATAGTTCCAGCTGGCCCAGGCCAGCTTGCGCTTGGGCAGCAGGCGCGTGTCGGTATGCAGCACCACGTCGTTGTTGGCGTAGGGCAGGGCACCGAGAATTTCACGTTCCTTCTCGCTGGCCTGATCGAGCAGGGCCAAGGCCTGATCGCTGTGACAGGCGAAGATCACCTTGTCGAAGCGCTCGGCGCCAGCCGCACTGTGCAGGGTGACGCCGTCTTCATCGCGCATGACGCGGCTGACCGGGCAGTTGAGGCGAATGCGCTCGGCGAAGCTGGCGGTCAACGGCGCCACGTAGCTGCGCGAGCCGCCTTCGATCACCTGCCAGGTCGGCCGGTCGCTGACCGAGAGCAGGCCATGGTTCTTGCAGAAGCGCACGAAGAACTGCAGCGGGAAACCGAGCATGTCGGCCAGCGACATCGACCAGATGGCCGAGCCCATCGGCACGATGTAATGCTCAATGAAACGGCGGCCATAGCCGTGGCTGTCGAGGTACTGGCCGAGCGTGATGTCGGCGCTGATGCGGTTGTTGGCCAGGTCGTCCAGCGACTGTCGATTGAAGCGCAGGATGTCACGCAGCATGCCCCAGAACGCCGGCGACAGCAGGTTGCTGCGCTGGGCGAACAGGGTGTTGAGGTCGTGGCCGTTGTACTCCACGCCGGTGGTCGGGTCGCTGACCGAGAAACTCATTTCGGTGGGCTTGAAGCCGACGCCGATCTGCTCCAGCAGGCGGATGAAATTGGGATAGGTCCAGTCGTTGAAGACGATGAAACCGGTATCGATGGCGTAGCTTCGCCCCTCCACCTGCACGTCGACGGTGTGGGTGTGGCCACCGATCCAGTCGCTGGCTTCGAACACCTGAATGTCGTGCTGGCGGTTGAGCAGGTAGGCACAGGTCAGGCCGGCGATGCCGCTGCCGACGATGGCGATTTTCATGCGTTGTCCTCGTTGCGCGCCATGCGGCGACCTATGGCCAGTTGCAGGCTGCTGGGCAGGCTGCCGAGCAGTTTCAGTACGGCGATGAAGGGAGTGGGAAAGGCGATCTCATGTGGGCGCTTGTCCAGGCGCGCGGCGATATGCCGGGCGGCGCGCTCGACCGGCCAGCGCATGGGCATCGGGAAGTCGTTCTTCTGCGTCAGTGGGGTGTCGACGAAACCTGGGCTGACCAGGGTGACGTCGATGCCTTCGCTGGCCAGGTCGATACGCAGTGTCTGCATCAGGTAACGCATGGCGGCCTTGGAGGCGCCATAGGCTTCGGCGCGCGGCAGCGGCATGAAGGTCACCGAGCTGCCAACGCCGACCAGGTGTGGGCGCTCGCCCTGGCGCAGCAGGGGCAAGGCTGCTTCGATGCAGTAGCTGGCGGAAAACAGGTTGGCGCTGACCACACGTTCGATCATTGCCGCCTCGAACTGGCGCACGTCGACGTATTCGCAGGTGCCGGCGTTGAGGATCACGCAATCCAGCGCGCCCCACTGTTGAGCGATGCGTTCACCGATGGCGTGTACCTGCTCGGCGTCGGTCAGGTCACCCGGGGCGACCAGCACCTGATCGCCATAGCGCGCTGCGAAGTCCTGTAATGGGCCACTGCTACGCGCGCTCAGTGCCAGTTGATGGCCGGCCTTGAGCAGTTCTTCGGCCAGTGCGGCACCGATACCGCTGCTGGCGCCAGTGAGCCAGATACGTCTCATGCCAGTCTCCGTTTCAACCAGGCGATCACGCTACCGAGCAGTGGCAGGTGTTCGTAGAGCAACGCACCGGCATCGAAATAATCGCGGTGTTGATAAACACGGTCGCGCCAGAGCAGGTGTGAGCAGCCTTCGACTGCAATTTCGGCACCGCCCCGCAGGCACGGATGGCGGTAGCGCATGGTCCAGCGCAGGTAGCCTTCGCCTTCGGCAACCTGATCGAAACCGTGAAATTCGAAATGCAGTGCCTGCACGTTGGCGTACAGCTCGGCGAAATAGCGGCGTACCGCTGTCAGGCCGTGCACCTCATGCAGCGGGTCGCGAAACAGCACATCGTCGCTGTACAGCTCGCCGAGCAGATCTAGGTTGTCCTTGTTCAGCGCGGCGAAGCGCTCGGCGAAGTCATGAAGGAATGCACTCATGCTGGAACCTCCCGCGCAGAAAGGTTCTTGAACGCCGCCAGCGCGCGCTCGCGCGAGCGCGACAGATCGACGATCGGGCGCGGGTAACCGGCGGGTGCGAACAGGCCGCCCAGAGCGGATGGATCATGAATATCGCGCTTGTTCAGCCCGGCCAGTTCTGGCACCCACTGGCGAATGAACTGGCCATCGGGATCGAACTTCTGCGACTGGCTGATCGGGTTGAAAATTCGGAAGTAGGGCGCCGCATCGGTGCCGGTGGATGCACTCCACTGCCAGCCGCCGTTGTTCGCCGCCAGGTCGCCATCGATCAGGTGACGCATGAAGAAGCGCTCGCCCTCGCGCCAGTCGATCAGCAGGTTCTTGGTCAGGAACATGGCGACGATCATGCGCAGGCGGTTGTGCATCCAGCCGGTTTCCAGCAGTTGGCGCATGGCCGCATCAATGATCGGCAGGCCGGTGCGGCCCTCTTGCCAGGCGGTCAGCTCTTCCGGGGCGTGGCGCCATGGCACCGCCTCGGTTTCCAGGCGGAAGGCACGGTGGCGAGATACCCGAGGGTAGCCAACCAGTGTGTGCTTGTAGAACTCGCGCCAGAGCAGCTCGTTGATCCAGGTGACGATGCCTGGGTTGCCACTGTCGAACTCGCCCTGATTGGCCGCGAGCGCGGCATGCAGGCATTGGCGCGGCGATACGACCCCGGCGGCGAGGTAGGCCGACAACTGGCTGGTGCCAGGCTTGGCGGGGAAGTCGCGTTCGTCCTTGTAGTAGATGACTTGCTCGTCGCTAAAGCGCGCCAGGCGCTGCAGCGCAGCCTCTTCTCCGGCGGGCCAGAGCAGGCGCAGGCTGTCGCTGGGGATGGCGAAACCCTCTACGGTTTCGGGAATGGCGTCACTGCTGATGGCCAGCGGCGTTTGTGCCTTCGGTGCTGAGACCAATGCCGGCAGGGCGGTGTGCAGGCGCTCGTAGCACACCTTGCGAAACTGGCTGTAGACCTGAAAGTAGCCGCCGGAGCGGGTCAGTACGCTGCCAGGTTTGAAGAACAGTTGATCGAGGTGGCTGTGCCAGGCGATGGCCTGCTGGCCGAGGTAGGCGCAGACCTGTTGATCGCGCAGGCTCTCGTTGATGCCGTACTCCTCGTTGACGTGCACGGCGCTGATGTCGTGTTCATGACAGATCTCGGCGACCTGCACCGGCGCCTCGCTCCAGTCATGGCAGTGACGCACCAGCAGCGGCACATTGAGCGCTGCCAGGGCTTTGCTCAGCTCGGCCAGGTTGCGCAGCCAGAAGTCCACCTTGCTCGCAGCATCGTCATGGCGCTGCCACTGGCCGGGCGTGACGAGATACAGGGCGATGGTCGCGCCGCTGCTCATGGCGCGGCTCAGGGCGGTGTTGTCCTGGGTGCGCAGGTCGCTGCGAAACCACATCAGTTGCTGCATGGGGTGACCTCTTGGGCGCCGAGCAAACCGTTACGGAACAGCCAGGCGTGCGCGGCGAGCGGGTCGCTGGCCGACTCCAGGCTGGTCAGCGAGTCGCGGTGAATGTGGGCGGCGGGGCCAGCTAGCAGCAGTGGCACCGGGCATTGTTCGGCCAGGCGGGGTAACTGGCGGCGCACCAGGGCGCCGTCCAGCGCTTCTTCGGCGTACAGCAGCACGGCGCGCGGGGCGATGTGCTCCAGCGCCGTCAGCAATTCATTGGATGGTAGCGGCCAATCGAAGACCTCCACCGGGCAATCGCTGGCACTGGCCAGCCAGGCGCACAGCCACAGGCCCGGCTCCATTGGCGCCTCACCGAGGTTGATCAGCAACAGTGGCGCGCCGCCGACCTGGCGATTGCAGTGATAGATGCGAGTGGCCAGCTTGCTGCGTAGCCAGGAGAGGAAGAACACCTGCTCGGCACGTGCGCCGAACTGGCCTTGCCAGCGCTGACGCAGATCACCAAGCAGCGGCCACAGCAGTTGCTCGACCAGGGTGCTGGTCGGGTAGAGCGCCAGGGCCGAGTTGAAGCGATCATCCAGACGTCGCTCGTTGAACTGGACGATGCAACCAAGCAGCTCGTTGCGTTGCCGTGACCAGTTGTCGGTCTGGGTTGCTTGCGGCACCTGCTCATGGTCGAGCAGTGCCTTGACCTGGCCGACGGCAACGCCGCGAGCCAGCCAGGCGAGAATGGCGTTGATGCGTACGAGGTTGGCCGGTGAATAGAGACGGTGCCCCTTGGGCGTGCGGTAGGGCACGATCAGGCCGTAGCGGCGTTCCCAGGCGCGCAGGGTCACGGCGTTGATACCGGTGCTGCGTGCCACCTCGCGGATTGGCAGGTAGCCCTCGTCGAGCGCCTGGCGGTAGTCGTGGCCGGTTTCTTCTTCGGCGATGGTTTCGCTGGTCATGGCATCACAACGCGTTGCGCAGGCTGAGTGGCTCGGGGTGCGGCTGCAGGTACGCCTGCCCGGCGATATAGCGATCCGGGTGACGGCGGAAGTGGTGCTTGAGCAGCGTCAGCGGTACCACCAGCGGCACGATGCCCTCGCGGTATTGACCGATCAGTTGCTGCATCTCCTGCTTGTCCTCAGGGCTCAGGGTGCGTTTGAGGTAGCCGCTCAGGTGCTGCAGCACGTTGCTGTGGGTGCCACGGGTGGCGCATTTCTTCAGCGCGCTCATCAGCTCGCTGAAATAGCGCGGCGCCAGCTCGCCCAGATCGTGCTGGCTCAGGTCGCCGAGCATGCGTCCGAGCGTCTTGTAGCGCACCGGGTCGGTCGCCATCAGCAGGTACTTGTAGCGCGATTGGAAGGCGATCAGGGCGCGACGCGTCAGGCCTTGCTGCAACAGACGCTGCCATTCGGCGTGGGCATAGACGCGGGTGATGAAGTTCTCGCGCAGCACCGGATCATTGAGGCGGCCGTCTTCTTCCACCGGCAGATCCGGATGCCGCGCGCAGAAGGCCGCAGCGAAGATGCCGCGCCCCGGCTCGCTCGGGCGTCCGCCTTCCTGATACACCTTGACCCGTTCCAGGCCGCAGGACGGTGACTGCTGCATGAAGATGTAGCCGCTGATGCCCTGCAGCTCTGTGGCCATGCGTTCGCCGTAGGCGGCCAGGGCATCGGTGACGTCGCGCGAGCGGTCGACGGTGCCGACCGCGCGCGGCGCTTGTGGGTCGCCGACCAGGCGAATCGGCTCCCGAGGAATCGACATGCCGATGCCGACTTCGGGGCAGACCGGGATGAAATCGAAGTGTTCGGTCAGGCTGCGGCTGCATAGGCGCGACAGTTTGTGGCCACCGTTGTAGCGGACTTCGGCGCCCAGCAGGCAGGCGCTGATACCTAGTTTGGCTTTGCTCGCTTGCATAACCTGACCTCGTTAGACCTTGTACATGAAGTGATCCATGTACAACTTGTGTCTATCATAGGTGCGCGGTTATACAAGTCAAATACTTTGTATAGGTTTGGTATTGGTTTTGCTGTGCGGGCAGGCGGCGTCAGTCGAGGGGCCGCCGCCAGCTATCGCGGGAGGGTCAGCGCCAGCCTTGCAGCCAGCGTTCGCTGTCTTGCAGCTGGCGCCAGTCGAGTTGCTGGCTGCGTTGCGTGAGGACCGCCTGAAGCTCGACGCCGAGGATGTTGTCTTGCTCGTCGCGGATCAGCTCGGTCACCAGGAAATGCCGCTCGCGGTTCTGCGGCTGCGCGGCTGTCCATTTCGACAGCAGCAGTTTGCGCGGGTTGAGGCGACGTTTGTCAGGCCTGTTGCTGGGCTGGCTCATTGCAAGTGCTCGAGCAGACGACGCGCAGCATCCTGGCCGCTGAGCCAGGCACCTTCGACCCGCCCCGACAGGCACCAGTCGCCACAGGCATACAGGCCCAGATCGGCATCGGCCAGCGCCCCCCACTGATGCGCCTGTGCCGGGCGTGCATACAGCCAGCGATGGGCGAGGGTGAAGCTCGGTGGCGGCACGGCGCAGCCGATCAGCTCGGCGAAGGCGCCGTGCAACTGCTCGATCACCGCTTCCTTGGGCAGATCGAGATTCTGCCGGCTCCAGGCGCTGCTGGCGTGCAGCACCCAGGTGTCGAGATGGTTGTCGCGGCCAGGTTTGCTCGGGTTGCGCGCCAGCCAGTCGAGCGGACTGTCCTGCACGAAGCAGCCCTCGACGCGAGTGTCCAGGGGGCTGTCGAAACCCAGTGCGACCGCCCAGGTCGGGTCCATGATCACGCTCGCTGCGGCGCCAGCCAATTTCGGTGCGGCCGCCAGCAGGGCGCTGGCTTGTGGGGCGGGGGTGGCAACGATGACGTGGCTGTAAGGGCCGTGGCTGTTGCCTTCGGCATCCTGCAGGCTCCAGTAGCGGTCGCCACGGAATACTTCGGTAATGCGGCAGCTGAATTTGACCGGCAGTGCTCCGAGCATGGCGCGGGTGATCGCGCTCATGCGCGGGCAGCCGACCCAGCGCACTTGCTCATCCGGCGAGGCACTGAGCTGGCCGTCCTGAGCGTTGTACAGGCTCGGCTGCCATTCCGCGACCCAGCCGCGGGCCTGCCATTGCTGCACCACCTCGACGAAGCGGCGGTCACGTGCGGTGAAATATTGCGCGCCAAGATCCAGGCTGCCGGCGTCGCTGCGCTTGCTTGCCATGCGCCCGCCACTGCCACGGCTCTTGTCGAACAGTTCGATGTCCCGGCCAGCGGCGTGCAGGGCCTGGGCAGCGGATAGCCCTGCGATGCCGGTGCCGATGATGGCGATGGGTGCGTTCATGGTTACCTCGTCAGCGCTGAATGCTTTACAGGCTAAGGCTTGGACAAAAGCTATACAAGAGTGTTTTCATGTACAGCTGTCGCCGAAAGCGGCGCTCCCTTGCTTTAGGTTTAGGACAAACGCGGCACGTATGCGCGTCATGAACCAGACTAAAGGTGAAGTTTCTTCCATTGCCATGCGAGGACGATGCCATGCATATCCTGCTGACCGGCGGTACCGGTCTGATCGGACGCGCGCTCTGTGCACACTGGGCCGAGCAGGGCCACCGCCTGACGGTATGGAGTCGTGAGCCGAGCAAGGTCGCCCATCTCTGTGGGGCCGATGTACGCGGCATTGCCCGGCTCGAGGAGCTGGGCGAAGAACCGCTGGATGCGGTGATCAACCTGGCCGGCGCACCCATTGCCGACCGCCCCTGGAGCAGCAAGCGCAAGGCGCTGCTGTGGGCGAGCCGTATCGGTCTGACCGAGCAGTTGCTGACCTGGCTGCAACGGCGCCAGCAGCGTCCTGCAGTGCTGCTGTCGGGCTCGGCAGTGGGTTGGTACGGCAACGGCGGTGAACGTGAGCTCAGTGAAGATACGCCGCAGGTCACCGATGATTTTGCCGCGCAGCTGTGTGGGGCCTGGGAAGAAACTGCACAACGCGCCGAGGATCTGGGGGTTCGCGTGGTGCTGCTGCGCACCGGCCTGGTGCTGAGCCCTGAGGGTGGCATGCTCAAACGCCTGCTGCTGCCGTTCAAGCTCGGCCTCGGCGGCCGCATCGGCGATGGTCGACAGTGGATGCCCTGGATTCATATCGCCGACCAAATCGACCTGATCGATTTTCTCTTGCAGCAGGGCGACGCTCGCGGTCCTTATAATGCCTGCGCGCCATTACCCGTACGCAATGCCGAGTTCAGCAAGGCGCTGGGCCAGGCTCTGAGCCGCCCGACCATTTTCCCGGCGCCGGCCTTCGTCCTTCGTGCTGCACTCGGCGAAATGTCCGAGTTGCTGCTCGGCGGCCAGCGTGCCGTGCCGACGCGGCTGCTGGAGGCGGGTTTCAGTTTTCGTTTTACCCATCTGGATGTGGCCCTGGCGGATTTGCTGGGCCATCAATGACCGCAGGCAGTTGTAAAACTACCTGCGTTGCCATTGCAGCGTTAAAAACAGGCTCGGAATGCTCATTTACAACACGTAAACTCCGCTTCCTCGCCTGTCTTTGCCTTGCACTGGCTGCCTCGCTAACGTTTTTCAACAGCCTGCTAGGATTTCGCATGACCGATCACGCATTGTTGCTGGTTAACCTGGGTTCGCCCGCGTCCACCGAAGTAGCCGATGTCCGCCGTTACCTCAATCAGTTCCTGATGGACCCCTACGTGATCGACCTGCCGTGGCCGCTGCGTCGTTTGCTGGTGTCGCTGATTCTGATCAAACGCCCTGCCGCATCGGCGCACGCCTACGCCTCGATCTGGTGGGACGAAGGTTCGCCCCTGGTGGTCATCAGCCGCCGTCTGCAGGAAGCGATGAGGGCGCAGTGGACTCAGGGCCCTGTGGAGTTGGCGATGCGTTACGGTGAGCCGTCCATCGAGTCGACCCTGCAGCGTCTGGCCGCGCAGGGCATTCGTGAGGTGACCCTGGCGCCGCTGTATCCGCAGTTCGCCGACAGCACCACCACCACGGTGATCGAAGAGGTCAAGCGGGTGGTGCGCGAGTGCGGTCTGGACATGCGTCTGTCCACTCTGCCGCCGTTCTACGATCAGCCGGAATACCTCGACGCCCTGGTGGCCAGTGCCAAACCCTATCTGGAACAGGATTTCGATCACCTGCTGCTGAGCTTTCACGGCCTGCCGGAGCGCCACCTGCACAAGCTCGATCCCAGCGGTCATTGCCTGAAAGGCCAAGATTGCTGCCGCAGCGCTTCGCCCGAGGTGCTCGCCAACTGTTACCGCGCGCAATGCCTGCGCAGTGCGGAGCTGTTCGCTCAGCGCATGGGCCTGCGTCCTGAGCAATGGTCGGTGAGCTTCCAGTCGCGTCTGGGCCGTGCCAAATGGATCGAGCCCTATACCGAGGCTCGTCTTGACGAGCTGGCGGCGAAGGGCGTGAAGAAGCTGCTGGTGATGTGTCCCGCCTTCGTTGCCGACTGCATCGAGACCCTGGAGGAGATAGGTGACCGTGGCCGCGAGCAGTTCGTCGAGGCCGGTGGCGAGAGCCTGCAACTGGTGCCGTGCCTGAATGATCATCCTGACTGGGCAGCGGCGCTGAAGGTGCTGTGCGAGCGGGCGCCGCTGATGATCTGAATGCCTGCTCAGGTAAACAGGCGCTGCAGCCAATGCCGGTCAGAGACTGAGCCGTAGGAGCCGGCTTGCTGGCGATCCGCTCAAAAAGCATCGCCGGCAAGCCGGCTCCTACAGATTCGCTTAACTGACGGGAAGTACGCTCTGAGCGACTATCGAGTTTCGCTACCGAGCCATTCGCCCTTGCGGGTATGAAGCATTCGCCGGCCTGATAACACCTTCGAGCGATACTCACCACCGTTTATATCGTCCTAAGCTGACGCTTCTTTCAACCGTCGCGCGTCGCGTTCTGCGGTGCCGAGGAGAGCGTCCGTGCATAACAACAATAACGGCTATCCCTCCAGTGCCCGAGCCTGGGCTACTGTTGCCATCCTGATGGTGGCGTACGTCCTGTCCTTCGTCGATCGGCAGATCCTCAATCTGCTGGTCGAGCCCATCCGCCGCGATCTGGCGATCAACGATACGCAGATGAGCCTGCTGATGGGCCTCTCGTTCGCCCTGTTCTACACCGTGTGCGGCATCCCCCTGGGGCGTGTGGCCGATACCCGCAGCCGGCGCGGGCTGATCGCCGTCGGCATTCTGTTCTGGAGCGCCGCTACCGCCGCCTGCGGCATGGCCAAGCTGTACTGGCAGTTCCTGTTGTGCCGCATCGGTGTGGGTGTGGGCGAAGCGGCGCTGTCGCCGGCTGCTTATTCGCTGATTGCCGACAGCTTTCCTGCAGAGCGTCGTGCCACGGCCATCAGCGTCTATTCCATGGGCGTCTACCTCGGCTCAGGCCTGGCCTTTCTGGTCGGCGGCCTGGTCATTCAGTTCGCCTCGGCACAGGGCGATGTGACCCTGCCGGTGCTGGGCGAAGTGCGTCCCTGGCAGTTGATTTTCCTGATTCTCGGTGTGGCGGGTGTGTTTTTCACCCTGTTGATGCTGGCCATCAAGGAGCCTGTCCGGCGCGGTGCCGGTGCGGGTGTCGCGGTGCCGCTGAGCGAAGTGGGGCGCTACATTCGCGCCAATCGTCGTACCGTGCTGCTGCACAACTTCGGTTTCGCCGGGCTGGCTTTTGCCGGTTACGGCAGTGCAGCCTGGATACCGACTTTCTACATCCGTACTTATGGCTGGGACGCCGGCCAGGTTGGCATCGTCTACGGCAGCATCGTCGCGGTGTTTGGTTGCCTGGGCATCGTCTTCGGCGGGCGCCTGGCAGACTGGATGGCCAAGCGCGGGCGCAGCGACGCCAACATGCGTGTCGGTCTCTACGCCGCACTGGGCGCTCTGCCGATGGTGGTGCTGTTCCCGGTGATGGAGACCGCCTTCTTGGCCAGCCTGCTGCTGGCGCCAGCGGTGTTCTGCCTGAGCATGCCGTTCGGTGTGGCGCCAGCGGCGATTCAGGAGATCATGCCCAACTCGATGCGCGGCCAGGCTTCGGCCATCTATCTGTTCGTCATCACCCTGATTGGCCTGGGTGTTGGTCCGACCGCCGTGGCGCTGGTGACCGACTTCGTCTTCGCCGACGACAGCGCGCTGCGCTACTCGCTGCTGATCGTCACCACCCTGGCGGTTCTGATGTCGATCATCCTGCTGTCCAAGAGCCTCAAGCCCTATCGCGAGAGCGTGACACGGTTGGAGCAATGGGCCGCCAATCCAGCCTGAGCGGACGCATTTTTCTGCCGTGCCGAGCATTGTTCGGCACGGTTTATGCGCCAGGGCACAGGCAGTATGGAATTTTTACGCTTTACTCAGGTTCTGAGTGTTGCGTGCGCCACTGGGGCGCGTGCCAGCCAGGGAACCTCTGTATGGGAGCGAGGCCAGCGTCTGCTGCACAGGGCAGGCCATTCGACAGCTCAATATGTTGGCAACGGTCAGTGCTGCCGGTGCTGGCTGCGCTGTTGCTGTTGAGCGGCTGCAGCGGCCGTCTGGATAACGAATCCATCGTTCACACGCGTAGCCCGATCAAGCCTGCCGAGGTGCTGCAGACCGACGTCGATCGCATGGCAACCCTGGCCATGCGTAACAACCTCAACAGCCTGTATCGGCTGATGAACAAGCTGTATCAACGTAACCCGCGCGAGTGGCGCAAGAATTCCCTGCCTGACGCCGCCGCTGCCGAACGCGCCATCCAGTACGCCATCGAACACAATCAGGATTGGCCGACATTGGGCGGTCGGCGTGATGTCGCGGCGCTGGATTACTCACTTAGCTCGGGATTCCAGGGCGATCGCGTAGCGGCCTTCACCTATGCCATCGGCAGCATGCTGGTGACGGCTCACGGTGGCCGTACCGAGTTCTACCTGACCGACAGCTTCAACGCGCAATTCATCCATAACGCCGCACGCAATCTGGAAAAGGCCGGCTGGATGCTCTCGCAGCGCCGTGATGCCACGGGCCGGCTGCTGCTGCTATCCAACGAGTTCTCCGAACAGGGCAACAACCTCAGCTATGCGGTGGAGTTCGGCAAGATGGTGGCGCGTCTCGATCTGCTCACCCATGTGCTGGAAGAGCGCTACCGGCGCATGGGGGCCAATTATGCACAGAGCCTGTTCCTGCTGAATTTCCTGCCGGTGCAGTAGCGGTGTCACTGATTCCAGCGTTGCTGAATTTCGTCCAGCTTGCCGGACTTGCGCAGGCGCACCAGCGCCTCGGAAAACTGCCGGGCGCGTTCGGTATCGCCTTTGGCGAAGGCGACAAAACGCGGCATCTGGATCAGCGGGCGAGGTAGCACGCGCACCTGCTCCAGAGCGCGCTGCTCACGGATGAAATAGAGCAACTGGGTATGGTCGCCGACGATGATGTCGATGCGTCCGGCCAGCAGCATCGACACCAGTTGCCGTGGGTTCTGCGCGCTGGTGTCTCGGGCCAGGTCGGCGCGGTCGAAATCCTCTTCATAGGCATAGCCGCGAACCTGGCCGATCACGTAGGGTGAAAGGTCATCCAGCGTCTGCCAGTCGCTGATCGCGGTCTTGGCGGTAGTCATGAACACGGTCGAACCACTGCGCAGCGGACCGACCAGCTCGTATTGCTGCTGACGTTGCGGCGTGCCGGCGAACTGGAAGGCCATCTGTACTTCCCCGCGGTCGAGCATGCGCTTGACGCGTTCCCATGGGTAAAGACGGATTTCATAGGGTACCTGCGCTTCGCGCAGTACCGCGTCGACCAGTTCGACGTCGAGCCCGCGCGGCGTGTCGTCCTCGGCGGTGACGAAACTGTAGGGGGCGAACTGTTCGTCGCCCACTACCCGCCAGGGCTGTGCTGCCAGCGAATGGGTCAGAGCCAGAAGAGCGAGCAGCAGATAGCGCATGGTGGCGTTCCTCATGACCGGCCTGTCTTCAGGCTAGTCAATTTCTGCGAGGGACGGGTGTGAATCAGACCTTGCGCACGAACTCGGACTTGAGCTTCATCGCGCCTATGCCATCGATCTTGCAGTCGATGTCGTGATCGCCGTCAACCAGGCGAATGTTCTTCACCTTGGTGCCGACCTTGACCACCAGCGACGAGCCCTTGACCTTGAGGTCCTTGATCACGGTGATGGTGTCGCCGTCCTGCAGCAAGTTGCCGACCGAATCCTTGATCACCCGCGCGTCATCGCCGCCGTCGGCCTTCTCGCCGGCTTTCCACTCATGGGCGCACTCGGGGCAGACCAGTTGGTCGCCGTCTTCGTAGGTGTATTCGGAGTTGCATTTGGGGCAGGGCGGCAGAGCGGTCAAGGGGTGTCCTCGGTGCAGGTGAGAAACCGCAGATTATATAGGGTTTTGTTCACGGGCGCCGCTCTAGGACGTGGAGTCTTGAGAGACGGGTGTTTAAAATATTGGACTTATTGGCGGCAGGTTATTTGCCGGAATTACCTGTAGGCGCCTTTTGAAGGGCATTTCGTCGATGTGTGATAAATGGCTTGCTGGAAAATTTCGAGTGGATTTGTTTGACATATTTTACGGCTCGGGCAGACTGGATGCAGATTCCGTTGCCGAACCGGGTAACGGGCAGCATCGCTGCAGCCTCCTCTCCGGATGGAGTTGACCCGGTTCGAGCCGCCGTCGGAAGGCGACACTTTGGCTCAGGATGAGTCTCGGTGCACGGAGTTAGCCAAACAGGCCATGGGTGACAAGCAGAGCCTTCTGCTTGGCATCGGCTTGCACAGCAACGATAGGCCCGGCCTGTCCCAAGGTGACGTATGTCCGACAACAAGATCCGCAGTACTCCCAGCAAGAACAATCTCCGCAAGCCCGTCGTGTTGATGTCCATGGGCGCTCAAGAGCGCAAGGGCCACGACTATCAAGTAATGACTCACAAATACATCCAGCCTCTGGTCGAGTTCTCCGGTTGCATGCCGGTGCTGGTTCCCACCTGCTGCGGCATCGAGGATCTCGAGCAGTATCTGGACATGGCCGATGGTGTTTACCTGACCGGTGCCGGCAGCAACATCGACCCGGCGCTCTATGGACAGGAGAACGAAACGCCGAACAAGGGCCAGGACCGCGACCGCGACCTGTTCGATCTGCCGCTGGTTCGTGCCGCCATCGCTCGCGGTCTGCCGATCTTCGGCATCTGCCGTGGCATGCAGGAAATCAACGTGGCGCTGGGCGGCGACATCTACCAGAAGGTCTACGCCGAGCCTGGCTTCAACGACCATCGCGAAAACCCCGATGATCCGGTCGAGGTGCAGTACGCAGCCAGCCATAGCGTGCGTCCGGTGGCTGGCAGCTGGTTCGCCGAGCTGATGGGCAAGGACGAGATTCAGGTCAACTCCCTGCACGGCCAGGCCATTCGCAACCTGGGCAAGGGACTGGAAGTGCTGGCTACCGCCGAGGATGGCCTGATCGAGGCGATCCACGCGCCGAGCCTGTCGCCTTTCCTGTTCGCGGTGCAGTGGCACCCGGAATGGCAGGCGGCGAAGAACCCGGATTCGGTAAAGATCTTCCAGGCCTTCGGTGAGGCCTGTCACCGCCGAGTTGCTTCGCGCAACAGCCGCCAGGCGGCCT
Organism: Pseudomonas sp. EggHat1; assembly: GCF_014892995.1. Classification (NCBI taxonomy): domain Bacteria; kingdom Pseudomonadati; phylum Pseudomonadota; class Gammaproteobacteria; order Pseudomonadales; family Pseudomonadaceae; genus Pseudomonas; species Pseudomonas sp. EggHat1. Next base: position 65,975 of record NZ_JACKQK010000001.1, on the reverse strand, counting down.
GATCGCCCTGTAATCGCCGGCTCCTGCTTCAGTAGGAGCTTGGCGGTTGCGGCCAGTTCAGGATACCGCTGTCGCTGAAGCGGCGGGTGCCGAACAGGCCGTCGGCGAGCTTGCCACGCAGCATGTAGGGCACTTCCTGGCCAGGTTGATAACCGGCCACGCCCCAGGCCTGACGCATCACCGAAAACGCTGAAATACTCACCGGCACGCTCAATACCGTCTCGCCGAAACGCGGCACGCTGCCGCTCTGGTCGCTGACACCACTGGCCAGCGGCTGGCCGTTCACGTCCAGATCCAGTGCCATGCCGTTGAAACTCACCGCGCTGTCATTGGGGTTCTGCACCCGTAGCTTGACCGCGAAACGCACCTCCAGGCCCTGACCGGGCAGGGGTTCGAGGCCGACCAGATCGACCCGCAGCGGGTCACGATTGCCCAGGCTGGCGCAGGCGCTCAGGCCTGCTGCAAGCAGGGCAACGAGACAAAGACGAAGCAGAGGGTGCATGGTGATCTTCCCTGGACATGATGGGTTCAGGATAGAAGACCACTGCACGCGCCGTTAGCTCCCGGCACGTTGCCGGCTGCCCAGTACCAGCGCGATACCGCTGAGCACGGCAACGGCGCTAAATGTCAGGCGCAGCGACAGCGCTTCGCTCAGCAACAGGCTGCCGCCGAGCGCGGCGAGAATCGGCACACTCAATTGCACCGTGGCGGCCTGGCTGGCGCGCAGGCCGGGCAGGGCGCTGTACCAGATGGCGTAACCGACGCCGGAGGTCAGGGCGCCGGACAGCACAGCGTAGAACAGGCCAGGCCCATCCCAGTTCAGTTGCGGCAGCAATGCCAACGGCAACAAAACGGCAAGCGGTGCTGCGCGCAGGAAGTTACCGGTGGTCACCGCCAGCGGATCCCCCTGGCCGCGACCGAGCAGCGAGTACGCGCCCCAGGCAACGCCGGCCAGCAGCATCAGCAGTGCAGCCAACAAAGGGGGCGCAGTGGCGCCGGGTAGCAGCAACGCCAGCAGGCCGGCCGTGGCCAGCGCCGTACCGAGGCTGGCGCCCAGCCCCAGACGCTCACCACGTAGCAAGCCCCAGAGCAGCATGCTCAACTGCACGGCGCCGAACAGCAGCAGGGCGCCGACGCCGGTATCCAGTTGCAGGTAAGCAAAGGAGAAGGCCGCCGCATAGGTGAACAGCGCCAGCGCACCAGGCCAATTGCCGGCGATGGGTTGCCCGGTTTGCCTCAGCTTGAGCAGCAGCCACAGCGTCAGGGCGCCGGAGAGCAGGCGGATAGCCGTGAAACTGGCCGCGTCGATTTCCGTTTCACGCAGCGCCAGACGGCACAGCAGCGAGTTGCCGGCGAAGGCCAGCATGGCGAGGCAGGTAAGCAGCAGGATACGCGGTGGCATCGTCCATCCTTGGGTGAAGGTCTGGTGATGCCGGGCAGCTAAACACGTCAGGCCGGTCAAGGGCATTGGCAGAAGGTCGCAAGTTGCTGCGACCTTGGCCATTCAAGCTTGATGGCGTGTCTCAGAAGTGCGCCTTGACCAACAGGCTGGCGGTGTTCTGGTCGGTCGAACCCACGAAATTTTCGCTGACGAAACCGCCGTCCTTGATGCCGTACTTGTTCTTCCAGTAGTCGTACTCGATACCCACGTACAGCTGCTTCTCGCCCCACTTCAGCGCCTTGCCCAGGTCGTACTTGATCTGCGGGTTGAAGTGCAGGTTGGCGTGGTAGTCGCCGCGGCGATTGCTGTCGTTGTCCACCACCCAGTCCATGAAACCATCGATGAGAATGTCCGAGTCGCCCACCGCAATGGTGTAGCTCCACACCGGGGTGATCTGCCAGACGTTGCTGCCGGCGCGGCTACCGTCGGTGGTGCGCAGGTAGGTGTTGAGCTGGAAGTAGTCGAAACCGGGGATATCGAGGTCGATCGCCGGACCGATCAGGTAGGAGTCGACGTCGTCTTCACCGAACTCGTAGGTGGTGGAGATCAGCACGTCCTTGATCGGGCCGAAGGAGAAATCGGTGCCGGTGAGCTTGCCCAGCGAGAAGCGCGGGCTGAATTCGCCGTAGAAGGTATGGCCGTCACCGGCGCCATTGGTGGCGTCGGTGTTGTACTTGATCACGTCGACGAACAGGAACAGGTCCCCAAAGCTCCAGCCGCTGGCGTGCTCGAAGGTGACGGTCTGCTGAATCTCCGGGTCGATCTTGAAGTCCTGGCCATAGAGGTAGGTCAGGCTGTTGTTCTGCCACTGCAGCAGATCGCCGGCGACGGCCTGACCGCCTGCCAGCAGACCGCCGGCGAGCGCCAGCGAAGAGAGAGTGCGATTCATGGAAGCTCCTGGTGGTTAAGACGTGTCGTTATGGTTTTTGTGGCTTGCTATCCCTCGCGGGCCGTCGGCGTAGCCGACGTCAAAAATCGCTCCCGGCGATTTTTTGTGGCCTGCCATCCAAGGCGGACAGCCTTCGGGCCGTCGCAGATCGACGTTTAAAACACTCCCGGCATTCTTAAACCTGTCCGCCTGGTCAGGCTGGTGCTGTTAGAGCAAAAACGGCGCCAATTCTCTTTATTGCTCATATCCGTTGTAAATCAATTGGATGTGAGAATTTTTCAGGCTCACTCAGGTACATGTGCTGCACCGTTTTCTGACCATAAGGACAAAAACGGCCATAACTTGGTGCGCAACCGTTTGGCGGTTGCGGCGATGCTTTTTCACAGATGTGCTTGATTATTTTGATTATGACCGTAATTCAATATTTAAATTATGATCATAATCTCATCGGTGAGAGGATCTCCTCTCACTCATCACGCCACCCAGGAGACTTGCCATGAATGCCCAATCCACCCTCGGAACCGCTCTGGTCACTGGTGCCTCGTCCGGCATCGGCGCCACCTATGCCGAACGCCTGGCCCGACGTGGTCATGACTTGCTGCTGGTGGCGCGCGATGCCCAGCGCCTCGATGCGCTGGCCAAGCGCCTGGGCGCCGAGTACGGCGTTGCAGTCGAGGTGATGCCGGCGGATCTCACCAGCAAGGCTGATGTGCTCAAGGTGGAAAAGCGTTTGCGCGAGGACTCGAGCATCGCTTTGCTGATCAACAACGCCGGTGTCGCAATGAACGGTCCGCTGGCTGCTGCGGACCTGGACCAGGCCGAGACCATGATCCAGCTCAACGTCGTGGCGCTGACGCGTTTGGCTGCCGCGGCTGCGGCCAATTTCTCCACGGCGGGGCGTGGCGGCATCATCAATCTTGGTTCGGTGGTGGCGCTGGCACCGGAGATGTTCAATGCGGTGTACAGCGCGACCAAGGCCTATGTGCTGAGCCTGACCCAGACCCTGGCAGGTGAGTTGCGTGGTTCGGGCGTGCAGGTGCAGGCGGTCATGCCGGGCGTGACGCGCACCGAGATCTGGGAGCGCAGCGGTACCGATGCCTCTGCGCTGCCGCCGTCGATGATCATGGAAGTGGGCGAGATGGTCGATGCGGCGCTGGCCGGCTTCGATCAGGGCGAACTGGTGACCATACCCTCGCTACCGGATGCAGCCGACTGGGACGCCTTCGTCGCTGCCCGCGCGGCGCTTGGGCCGAACCTGTCGCGCGACCAGGCGGCTGCGCGTTACAAGTGATATCAGATGGTTCGAGCGGGCGGTAGGGGGCGCCGTGCGCACCGCTTGCCTGTCTGCTATTGGCCCTGCGTTTGTTCGATCAACAGGCGACGGGTCGTCTTCAGCAGGCGGTCGGACAGCTCCGGGTCCTTGACGCTACGCGATAGCAGCAGGGCGCCGACCATGGTCGAGAGCAACAGCACGCTCTGCTCGGCGGCATCATCACCACCGAGGTTGTTCTCGATCAGGGCCAGACGGTCGCGCACCAGGGCGTCAGTGGTTTCGCTGGCCTCGCCACGCTGGCCCAACTCGGCGGACATGGTTGGCAGTGGGCAACCACTGCCGGGGTTGGCGCGATGCGCGCTGGACAGGTAGCTGGCGATAAAGCGTGGCAGCGGTGCCTCGGCATCCTTGGCCAGCGCCTCGGTGCTGCGGGAAAGTTCCTCCACAGCATGGCGCAGAGCATTTTCCACCAGATCGTCCTTGGACTTGAAGTGGGCATAGAAACCGCCATGGGTCAGGCCCAGTGCCTTCATCAGCGGCTGCAGGCCGGTGGCGCCGACACCATCGCGGCGAAAGCGCAGGGCTGCCTCTTCGATGATGCGTTGGTGGGTCTTGGCCTTGTGGTCTTCCGAATAGCGCATGGGCTTTCTCGTCTATCAGATGCTGGCTGTCATCTTACACTTGCGTCGCTGTTCTGGCGCGGCGCGTTCATGTCGAGAATCAGGCAGGTGGTGGAGGCGACGGCGTAGAGGCGCTCGTCGACGTCGTACAGGCGGCCTTCGGCCAGCGCGGTGGAGCGGCCGACGTGGATGATGCGGCCTTCGGCGCGTACCGGACCGACTTCGCTGCGCAGCGCGCGGATGTAGCTCACTCGCAGGTCCGCAGTGGTGTAACCCTGGCCTGTCTTGAGCAGGGTATGCACGGCGCAGCCCATGCAGGAATCGAGGAGTGTGGCGATGTAGCCGCCATGCACGCTGCCCAGCGGGTTGTAGTGGCGCTGATCGGGCGTGCCCTGGAAGACGAACAGGCCGCTGGCCCATTGCACCGGGGTGAAGTCGAGCACCGCGTTGATCGGTGGCGAGGGCAGGTCGCCACGGCCGATACCGTCGAAGAAATCCATCGGCGTCATGGCGGCCACTTCCGCCAGGCTGAGGGTGCCGGGAGCGGCGAGCTGGTTGCGAATGGCCTGTTCCTCGGCAATCCAGGTGGCGAGGCGGGCGTCTCGGGATAAGGCGGTCATGCTGGCTCCAGACAAATATGATGGACGACATTCAATGTTTCATATTATGGTCAAAATATAAATAGCCGCCAGTCGCTGTCGATCGGAGTTTCGCCATGCAGCCTTCCCCTGTTTTGTTGATCATCCTGATGCTGCTCACCGCACTGGGGGAAACCTCCACGCAGTTGCTGATTCCCGCCCTTGGCGAGCTGGAGCGCGGGCTGGCGGCCGAGCCTGGTAGCAGTCTGTTGGCGCTGTCGCTGTTCGTCGGCGCCTTTGGCCTTGGCCAGCTGCTGCTCGGGCCGCTATCGGATCGGTTGGGGCGCCGTCCGGTGCTACTTGCCGGGCTGAGCCTTTATCTGCTGGCGACCCTGGGCATGCTGCTGGCGCCGAACATCGACGTGCTGATCGGCATGCGTGTGCTGCAGGGGCTGGGCGCCTGTGCGGCGCTGGTGCTGGCGCGAGCCATAGTCCGTGACGTGTGGCAGGAACAGGCAGGGCCGGCCCTGGCGCTGACGGTGCTGGGCATGTTCGCGGCCATCGTCCTGTCGCCGGTGGTCGGTGGCCTGCTGACCCAGTTCGGTGGTTGGCGCGCGCCGCTGTTGGCGACCCTTGTACTTGGCAGCCTGGCCTTGCTGGCGGTGCTTACCCGTTATCGTGAGAGCCATCTGCAGCGCGATCCCCAGGCTGGCCGGCTCAAAGGCCTGCTGGCCAGCTACCTGCAGGTGTGGCCCAGTTGCCGCGCTTTGGCGCTGACCATCGCCTGCACCTATGGCGCGATGTTCGTGGTGGTGGCGGGGTCTTCGTCGGTGTACATCGGCCTGCTGGGGCTTAGCGCCGCGCAATACGGGCTGACCTTCGCCCTGATCGTTTCCGGTCTGCTTGGCGGCGCGCTGTTCACCCTGCGCAACGTACAGCGCCTGGGGCCGCAGAAGGTAGTGGGCATCGGCGTCGCGCTGGTGCTGCTTGGGTCGTTGCTGACCCTGGCGATCTATCTGCTGTTCGGCCTGTCGCTGCTGGGACTGTCGCTGCCGCAGGTATTGGTGACGCTGGGCGGTGGCATGCTGCTGCCGGCAGCGGTGGCCGGTGCGGTGATTCCAAATCCGCAGCGTGCCGGGTTGGCTGCGGGGCTGATGGGCTTCTCGCAGATGGCGGGCGCTACTCTGGCCGGCCTGCTGCTCGGTGCCCTGCAGGATGGCTCGGCCTGGCCTATGGTTGCCTTGAATGCGCTATTCGCCGTGTTGGCGTTTCTGTTCTTCCACCTCTTGCGCGTGCGCCCGGCCGTCACGGCTGCGGTGGCTGGCAAACTTCCCTGATTCGAGGACAAAGCTATGAGCAGCTATGACGTGGTCATCATCGGCGCCGGCCCCGGCGGCTACAACGCGGCTATTCGCGCCGGGCAACTGGGTCTGAAGGTAGCCTGCGTGGAGGGGCGCGAAACGCTCGGTGGTACCTGCCTGAACGTCGGCTGCATGCCGTCCAAGGCCTTGCTGCATGCATCCGAACTCTACGAGGCTGCCGCCGGTGGTGAGTTGAGTGCCCTAGGGGTGGAGGTCACGCCGACGCTCAACCTGGCGCAGATGATGAAGCAGAAGTCCGATAGCGTCGAAGCGCTGACCAAGGGCGTGGAGTTTCTGTTTCGCAAGAACAAGGTGGAGTGGGTCAAGGGCTGGGGGCGTATCGACGGCCCCGGACGGGTGCAGGTGAAACTGAGCGAAGGCGGCGAGTGCCTGCTGGAAACGAAGAACATCGTCATCGCCACAGGCTCGGAGCCAACACCTTTGCCGGGTGTGGAGATCGACAACGTGCGCATCCTCGACTCCACCGGCGCGCTGTCGCTGCCCGAGGTGCCCAAGCACCTGGTGGTGATCGGTGCCGGGGTGATCGGTCTGGAGCTGGGCTCGGTGTGGCGCCGCCTGGGCAGCCAGGTCACGGTGGTGGAATACCTCGACCGCATCTGTCCCGGTCTTGACGGCGAGACGGCCAAGACCCTGCAGCGCACCCTGAGCAAGCAAGGCATGAGCTTCAAGCTCGGCACCAAGGTCACCGGTGCCAAGACGGGCAAGTCCGGCGTGACCCTGACGCTGGAGCCGGCAGCAGGCGGCGCGAGCGAGACCCTGGAAGCCGATTACGTACTCGTGGCCATCGGTCGACGCCCTTACACCAAAGGTCTCGGGCTGGAGAGCGTCGGCCTGAACACCGACAAGCGCGGCATGCTCGGCAATGAAAAACACCAGAGCGGCGTACCGGGCGTGTGGGTGATCGGTGATGTCACCTCCGGGCCTATGTTGGCGCACAAGGCCGAAGATGAGGCGGTGGCCTGTATCGAGCGCATCGCCGGACATGCGGCGGAGGTCAACTACGGGGTAATCCCCGGGGTGATCTACACCCGCCCGGAAGTGGCCAGTGTCGGCAAGGGTGAGGAGGAGCTAAAGGCCGAGGGGCGCGCCTACAAGGTCGGCAAGTTCCCTTTCACCGCCAACAGTCGGGCGAAGATCAATCACGAGACCGAAGGCTTCGTGAAGATCCTCGCTGACGCCAATACCGACCAGATTCTCGGCGTGCACATGATTGGCCCGAGCGTGGGCGAACTGATCGGCGAGTACTGCGTGGCCATGGAGTTCTCCGCCTCGGCCGAGGACATCGCGCTGACCTGTCATCCGCACCCGACCCGTTCGGAGGCAGGGCGTCAGGCAGCGATGGGCGTACATGGCTGGACCATGCAGGCCTGAGAGCGAGTAGGGTGTCGCGGGGGCGCGCTGGTCGAGCGTCCAGGCGGTTACTTAAATTGAACGATCGCATCTGAAAAAACGTCATGCCCGCGCAGGCGGGCATCCAGAACCTACGAATCATCTGGGCTCCCGCCTTCGCGGGAGTGACGATAAATGGCTGTTTCAGCGCGTAGCCCGGATGCAATCCGGGAAATGAGCGAGAGCCCCGGATTTCATCCGGGCTACGTCATAGGATGTGGTCGAGGTTCACCGGTTCGCCCGGCTGGACGTTGAGTTTGCTGCGGATGTCGGCGAACACCTTGTCGTACTCGTCGTGGCCGCGCATCACCGGGCTGGCATTGGGGTGCAGGCCATGGCGGGCTGCGATGCGGGTCGCTACGCTGGCGAAGTTGAAGGCGACGTCGCGGTGCAACTCGAACTCTTCCTCGAAGTGCCTGCCGTCGACGTCGCCGACCAGGCGCATATGCAGCATCGGCCCTTGCTGCGGGTCCTTGCGGACTTCGTAGTAGAAGTCCACCGAGAAGGGCGGCAGCAGGCGCATATGCTCGGGGCGGTCGTTGTTGTCGCGGTGCAGGTGGCCGGGGGTGAACATGATCGAGACCTCTCAGCGATAGACGATGCCAGTGCAGTCCAGGCTGATGCGCGTGCCTGAGCGACCCTGGACGATGGCTTCGATATTTTCCAGTGAACCGATCACCGCACTGCTGCCGGTATTGCGGGCGAACTCGCAGGCGGCCTGCACTTTCGGACCCATGGAGCCGGCGGCGAAGCCGAGCGTTTCGATAGCGTCGGGATGAGCTTCGGCGATGGATTGCTGGGTGGGTTTGCCCCAGTCGATATAGGCCGCGTCGACATCGGTGGCGATCACCAGCAGGTCGGCATTGAGCTGTTCGGCCAGCAGCGCCGAGCACAGGTCCTTGTCGATCACCGCTTCGACGCCCCGTAACTGGTCGCCGTCGTACATGGTCGGGATACCGCCGCCGCCGGCGCAGATCACCACGCTGCCTTTTTCCAGCAGCCACTTGATCGGGCGAATCTCGAAGATGCGTTGCGGCCTGGGGCTTGCCACCACGCGGCGGAACTTGTCGCCGTCCGGGGCGATGCTCCAGCCTTTCTCGGCGGCCAGGCGTTCGGCTTCTTCCCTCGTATAGACCGGGCCGATGGGCTTGGTTGGTTTCTTGAATGCAGGGTCGGCGCTGTCCACTTCCACCTGCGTGAGCAGGGTGGCGAAGGGCACTTCGAACGGCAGCAGGTTGCCCAGTTCCTGTTCGATCATGTAGCCGATCATGCCTTCGGTCTCGGCGCCGAGCACGTCCAGCGGATAGGGGTTGGCCGCGTCATAGGCGTTGCCCTGCAGGGCCAGCAGGCCGACCTGCGGGCCGTTGCCGTGGGCGATCACCAGCTCGGCGCCGTCTGCCACCTTGGCAATCTGCTGGCAGGCGATACGCACGTTGTCACGTTGGTTTTCCGCGGTCATGGCTTCACCGCGGCGAAGCAGGGCGTTGCCGCCCAGGGCGATGACGAGTCGCATGGTGTTCTCCTTGTTCGTGTTCGTAGCCCGGATGCAATCCGGGGCAGTGGAACAGGTCGTTCCCGGATTGCATCCGGGCTACATGACGGCGTTACCGGCCAGCCCCTCTCCCCCGGCCCCTCTCCCGCAAGCGGGAGAGGGGAGGCAAGCGTGCAGCGTTAGATGTCAGCCAGAGTGGCGACCAGTATCGCCTTGATGGTGTGCATGCGGTTTTCCGCCTGCTCGAAGGCGATGTTCCAGGGCGACTCGAACACGTCTTCGGTGACCTCGATGCCGTTCTTCAGGTGCGGATACTGCTCGGCGATCTGCTTGCCGACCTTGGTCTCGCTGTTGTGGAAGGCCGGTAGGCAGTGCATGAACTTCACCCGTGGGTTACCGGCGGCCTTCATGATCTCGGCGTTGACCTGGTAGGGCAGCAGTTCCTGGATGCGCTCGCCCCAGGCCTCCACCGGCTCGCCCATGGAGACCCAGACATCGGTGTGAACGAAATCAACGCCCTTGACCGCTTCCTTAGGATCTTCGGTGAGCAGGATGCGGGCGCCACTTTCCTGCGCGAACTGCTTGCAGGCGGCGACGTGTTCGTCGCTTGGCCACAGTGCCTTGGGGGCGGCGATGCGCACGTCCATGCCGAGCTTGGCGCCAATCAGCAGCAGCGAATTGCCCATGTTGTTGCGCGCGTCACCGAGGTAGGCGTAGGCAATATCGTGCAGCGGCTTGTCGCTGTTTTCGCGCATGGTCAGCACGTCGGCGAGCATCTGCGTCGGGTGATACTCATCGGTCAGGCCATTGAACACCGGCACACCGGCATAGCTGGCCAGCTCCTCGACGATCTCCTGCTTGAAGCCGCGATACTCGATGGCGTCGTACATGCGCCCGAGCACGCGGGCGGTGTCCTTCATCGATTCCTTGTGGCCGATCTGCGATGAATTGGGGTCGATGTAGGTGACGTTGGCGCCCTGGTCGTAGGCAGCCACCTCGAAGGCGCAGCGGGTGCGGGTGGAGGTTTTCTCGAAGATCAGCGCGATGTTCTTGCGCTTGAGATGTTGCTGCTCGGTGCCGGTGTACTTGGCGCGTTTGAGGTCGCGCGACAGGTCGAGCAGGTAACGCAGCTCGCGGGTGCTGTGGTGCATCAGGCTGAGCAGGTGACGATTGCGCATGTTGAAAGCCATGGTTCTTTCTCCGTTGAGAATGCTGTGCGAGGGACGCCCCTCACCCCCGGCCCCTCTCCCGGGGGGAGAGGGGTGGCTTGGTGATCAGTAGTCGATAGGGTCGCGGATGATCGGGCAGGTCATGCAGTGGCCGCCGCCACGGCCGCGCCCCAGTTCGCTGGCGCTGATGGTGATGACCTCGACGCCGGCCTTGCGCAACAGTGTGTTGGTGTAGGTGTTGCGGTCGTAGCCGATCACCACGCCTGGCTCCAGGCAGACCACGTTGTTGCCGTCGTCCCACTGCTCGCGTTCGGCCTCGTAAGCATCGCCGCCGGTCTCCACCACGCGCAGCTTCTTCAGGTTGAGGGATTCGGCGACCACGTCGACGAAGGGTTTTTCCTCGCGGCGTACGTCGATGCCGCCAGGGCGGCTCTCGTCCGGGCGCAGGGTGAAGGGCACGATGCTGTTGGCCACTTCCGGGAAGATGGTCACCAGGTCGCGGTCACAGAAACTGAACACGGTATCCAGGTGCATCGCCGCACGGGAGCGGCCGAGGCCGGCAACCACCACCTTGTCTGCCGCGCCCTTGGCGAATAGCGCGCGTGCGACCTGGCCGATGGCCTGGTGCGAGCTGCGTTCGCCCATGCCGATCAGCACGGTGCCGTTGCCGATGGGCATCACGTCGCCGCCTTCCAGGGTGGCCGAACCGTGGTCCTGGTCCGGGTCGCCGTACCAGATCTCGAAGGGCTCATTGGCGAAGTCCGGGTGGAAGGTGTAGATGGCGCTGGTGAGCAGGGTTTCCTGACGGCGTGCGGGCCAGTACATGGGGTTCAAGGTGACGCCGCCATAGATCCAGCAGGTGGTGTCGCGGGTGAACTGGGTGTTGGGCAGCGGCGGGAAGATGAAGCTGGCTTCGCCGAGGTAGGCGTTGAACATCTTCGCCGCCTCGGAATCCGTGTGCTTGGCCAGGTCGGCGCCGGATACGCCGCCGATCAGGAACTCGGCGATCTTGCGGGGCTCCAGCCCTTCGATGAAGGCGCGCACTTCATTCTGCAGACCGAGGCCGACGCTGTTGGGGGTGATCTTGCGGTCGAGAATCCACTTCAGCGCGCTGGGGTCGCTGACGGTCTCTTCCAGCAGGTTGTGCATCTCCACCACTTCGATGCCGCGTTCGCGCATCTTGGTCATGAAGTCGAAGTGGTCGCGCTTGGCCTGGGATACCCAGATCACATCGTCGAACAGCAGTTCGTCGCAGTTGCCGGGGGTCAGGCGCAGGTGGGCGAGGCCTGGCGAACAGACCATCACCTTGTGCAGTTTGCCGGCTTCGGAATGAACGCCGAGGGGCTTCTTGGACATATCGAACTCCTTCTCTTACAGACTCAGGAAGCCGTCATACAGCCCGTAGGCGGCGATGGCGGCACCGATCAGTACGGCGACGAAAATGATCTTCTCGACGCCGGTGAAAATGGGCTGTCCCAGTTCGCGCTTGGCCTTGGCGAAGAGGAGCGCGCCAGGGGCATAGAGCAGCGCGGACAGCAGCAGGTACTGCACGCCGGCGGCGTATACCAGCCACACCGCGTACAGGGTGGAGATGGCCGCGATCAGCAGGTCCTTGTTGCGCTCCCCGGCTGCGTTCTCGTAGGTCTCGCCGCGCACCGCCAGCAATACTGCGTAGGCGCTGGACCAGAAGTAGGGCACCAGGATCATCGAGGTGGCCAGGTACAGCAGGCTGAGGTAGGTGGAGGCGCTGAACAGGGTGATGATCAGAAACAGTTGGATCAGTCCGTTGGACAGCCACAGCGCATTGGCCGGAACGTGGTTGGCGTTCTCCTTGCGCAGGAATTCCGGCATGGTGTGGTCGCGGGCGCTGGCGAAGAGAATCTCGGCGCACAGCAGCGTCCACGACAGCAGCGCGCCGGCCAGCGAGACGATCAGGCCGATGGCGATCAGCTGCGCGCCCCAGGGACCGACCACCTGCTCCAGCACGCCGGCCATGGACGGGTTCTTCAGCCCGGCCAGTTCGGCCTGGGCCATGATGCCCTGAGACAGGATGTTGACCAGTACCAGGAGCAGAAGCACGCCGACGAAACCGATCACCGTGGCCTTGCCGACGTCACTGCGTTTCTCGGCACGGGCGGAGAAGATGCTCGCACCCTCGATACCGATGAATACCCAGACGGTGACCAGCATCATGTTGCGCACCTGGTCCATCACGCTGCCCAGCTCGCTGTTGCCACGGCCCCAGAAGTCGCTGGTGAATACATCGAGCTTGAAGGCGATGGCGGCGATGACGATGAACAGCGCCAGTGGCAGCATTTTGGCGATGGTGGTCACGGTGTTGATGAAGGCGGCTTCCTTGATCCCGCGCAGCACCAGCAAGTGCAGTAGCCAGAGCAGCACGGATGCGCAGATCACGGCGGGCAATGTATTGCCCTCGCCGAATACCGGGAAGAAATAACCCAAAGTGGAGAACAGCAGCACCATGTAGCTGACGTTGCCGATCCAGGCGCTGATCCAGTAGCCCCAGGCCGAGGAGAAGCCCATGTAGTCGCCGAAACCGGCCTTGGCGTAGGCGTAGACGCCGCCGTCGAGTTCGGGCTTGCGGTTGGCCAGGGTCTGGAACACGAAGGCCAGGGTCAACATGCCCACACCGGTGATCAGCCAGCCGATCAGGGTGGCACCGGCACTGGCACTGGCGGCGATGTTCTGCGGCAGCGAAAAGATACCGCCGCCGACCATGGAGCCGACGACCAGCGCGATCAGCGCGCCAAGGCGGAGTTTTTGCGTCGAATCAGACATCTCAATTACCTCCGTGTCACAAGGGGACATAGGTATTGAGCGCGTTTGGCGAGCACAGCATTCTGACCTAAATCAAGGGTCAGGATTCGTCAACGCACATCCTTGTTCCAAGCGTTGTCGAGCACCTGAATGAGTCAGGACTGCTGCTCTGGCTGGCGCAGCCAGGCGCCAGTCCTGACACGATAGTCCGAACTTTCTGTTACGCAATGATGGCGAGTTGAGATGGGAGGACGGTGGGGGAAAGAAATGGGCGGGGCGGTTGGCCCCGCTCGACGCGCTGGCCGGATAGGCTGGCGCAGACCCGAAGGTCAGAAGGAGAGAACACGGCGCCGGGCGGGTAGCCCCTGCAGGCAGTTGCGTCGTGTGTGAAGCATGCCGCGGGAAGCTTTCAGCCAGCTTTCCGCGACATTACCGGCCACGATCAGCCGATAGTCATCAGGCTGGCGTTACCACCAGCCGCTGCGGTGTTGACGCTCAGGGCGTGCTCCACCAGCAGACGTTCCAGGGCGATGTCGGTTTCGCCCTTGTTCAGGCCGTGCACGCCGACGATGGCGCCCTTGCGCTGCGCCGCCTGCTCGCTGACCGCGCGCAGCTGGTCGGAGTCGCCGTGGTGCAGGATGGCGTCCAGCTCCACGTCGACGCTGTTCCAGTCGGCCACCAGCCGGATGTGCTTCTGCACCTCTTTTGGCAGCTCGGCGTACAGCGCACGCTGGCTCTCCAGCCAGATCGCCTGGCTGCCCACCGCCAGGGTGGCGGCCAGTTGGGCAAGCAGGTCGCTGCGTTCGTCGGCCAGGTTCAGCACGTGCTCGCGCGGCAGCAGGGTGTAGCTGTTGCGCTCGCCGGTCGGGCCGGTCAGCGTATGGCTGCTGTAGCTCTGCGACAGCGCGCGGTACTGCTCGAACAGCGCGGCGATGGCCGGCTCCTGCTTGGCTGCCCATTCGGCGAAGGCAGCGCGCACCTTGTCCAGCTCGGTTGGTGCTGGCAGGGCCTGCACGTCGGCCTGTTGCAGGTACTGGGCGACGGCGTCCTGCGGACGGGTCGAGAGCAGACGATAGAGGTACAGCGGGCCACCGGCTTTCGGGCCGGTACCGGACAGGCCTTCGCCACCGAACGGCTGCACGCCGACCACGGCGCCGACCATGTTGCGGTTCACATACAGGTTGCCGACCTTGGCCGTACCGACCACCTGGGCGATGGTCTCGTCGATGCGCGTGTGTACGCCGAGGGTCAGGCCGTAGCCGCTGTCGTTGATCTGCTGCAGCAGCTTGCCCAGGTCCGCGCGCTGGTAGCGCACCACGTGCAGCACCGGACCGAAGATCTCGCGCTTCATTTCGTCGAAGCTGTCCAGCTCGATCAGGGTCGGCACGACGAAGGTGCCGCGCTTGATGTCGTCAGCGTTGACGCGCGCCAGCTGAGTGACCTTGCGGCCTTTCTCGCGCAGCTTGGCGATGTGGGTGTCGATGCCGGCCTTGGCTTCGGCATCGATCACCGGGCCGATGTCGGTGTTCAGGCGCTCCGGGTTGCCGAGTGTGTACTCGGCCATGGCGCCCTTGAGCATGGTCAGCACGCGGTCGGCAACATCGTCCTGCACGCACAGCACGCGCAGGGCCGAGCAGCGCTGACCGGCGCTGTCGAAGGCGGAGGCGACCACGTCCATCACCACTTGCTCGGTCAGCGCCGAGGAGTCGACGATCATGGCGTTGAGGCCGCCGGTTTCGGCGATCAGCGGGATGGTGCGGCCCTGGGCATCCAGGCGCCCGGCGATATTGCGCTGGAGGATGCCGGCCACTTCGGTGGAACCGGTGAACATCACCCCGCGCACACGCTCGTCACCGACCAGGCGCGCGCCGACGGTTTCACCACGGCCCGGCAGCAACTGCACGGCGCCAGCCGGTACGCCTGCTTCGAGCAGGATGCGCACGGCCTGGGCGGCGATCAGCGGGGTCTGTTCGGCCGGCTTGGCCAGCACGGTGTTACCGGCGGCGAGCGCGGCGGCCACCTGGCCACTGAAGATCGCCAGGGGGAAGTTCCACGGGCTGATACACACCACCGGGCCCAGCGGGCGGTGGCTGTCGTTGCCGAAGCTGCGTGCCTGGATCGCGTAGTAGCGGAGGAAATCCACCGCCTCGCGCACCTCGGCGATGGCGTTGGCGAAGGTCTTGCCGGACTCGCGTACCAGCAGGCCCATCAGTTGCTGCAGCTCGGCTTCCATCAGGTCGGCGGCGCGCTCCAGCACGGCGGCGCGCTCGGCTGGCAGAGTGGACTGCCAGATCTGCCCGCTGGCCAGGGCGCAGAGGATGGCGCTGTCGACATCCTTGACGCTGGCTTCGCGCACGTGGCCGACCAGGTCACGATGATCGGCCGGGTTGCGTACCGGCTCCGGCTCGCCCGGGTTGGGTGCATCGCAGCCGAGCATGGGTTCGGCGACGTAGCTGAGATTGGTGGACGACAGCAGCGCCGAGGACAGCGAGCCGAGGCGGTGTTCGTTGGCCAGGTCGAGGCCGGCGGAGTTGACCCGCTCCTTGCCGTACAGATCACGCGGCAGGGCGATGCGCGGATGCGGCAGGCCGATGGCGCCTTCCTGAGCGGCCATTTGCTCGACCTGCAGCACCGGGTCGAGCACCAGATCCTTGAGCGAAATGCTGTGGTCGGCGATGCGGTTGACGAAGCTGGTGTTGGCGCCGTTTTCCAGCAGGCGGCGTACCAGGTAGGCCAGCAGGGTTTCGTGGCTGCCCACCGGTGCGTAGATGCGGCACGGGCGGTTCAGCTTGCCGTCGGCGATCTTGCCCACCACCTGTTCGTACAGCGGCTCGCCCATGCCGTGCAGGCACTGGAACTCGTACTGGCCTGGGTAGTAGTTCTGCCCGGCCAACTGGTAGATGGCCGACAGCGAGTGGGCGTTGTGGGTGGCGAACTGCGGGTAGATGGCTTCCGGCGCGGCCAGCAGCTTGCGTGCGCAGGCCAGGTAGGACACGTCGGTGTACGGCTTGCGGGTGTACACCGGATAGCCTTCCAGACCATTGACCTGAGCCAGCTTGATCTCGCTATCCCAGTAGGCGCCCTTGACCAGGCGGATCATCAGGCGATGACGGCTGCGCTTGGCCAGGTCGATGACGTAGTCGATCACGTACGGGCAGCGCTTCTGGTAGGCCTGGATGACGAAGCCGATGCCGTTCCAGCCGGCGAGGCTTGGCTCGAAGCACAGGCGCTCGAGCAGATCCAGCGACAGCTCCAGGCGGTCGGCTTCCTCGGCGTCGATGTTGAGGCCGATGTCGTACTGCTTGGCCAGCTGGGTCAGGCCCAGCAGGGTCGGGTACAGCTCGTCCATCACACGCTCGTACTGGGCGCGGCTGTAGCGCGGGTGCAGGGCGGAGAGCTTGATCGAGATGCCCGGGCCTTCGTAGATGCCGCGACCATGCGAGGCCTTGCCGATGGCGTGGATGGCCTGCTCGTAGGACGCCAGGTAACGCTTGGCATCTTCCTCGGTCAGCGCGGCTTCACCGAGCATGTCGTAGGAGTAGCGGAAGCCCTTGGCTTCCAGGGTGGCGGCGTTGGCCAGGGCTTCGGCGATGGTCTCGCCGGTGACGAACTGCTCGCCCATCAGGCGCATGGCCATGTCCACGCCCTTGCGGATCACCGGCTCGCCGCTCTTGCCGATCAGGCGGTTGAGCGCCGAGGTCATGCCGGCTTCGGTGTGGGTCGACACCAGCTTGCCGGTGATCAGCAGGCCCCAGCTCGCCGCGTTGACGAACATCGACGGGCTCTGGCCGAGGTGCTGGCTCCAGTTGCCGTTGGCAATCTTGTCGCGGATCAGCGCATCGCGAGTGGCCTTGTCGGGAATGCGCAGCAGGGCTTCGGCCAGGCACATCAGCGCCACGCCTTCCTGCGACGACAGCGAGAACTCCTGCAGCAGGCCCTGCACCAGGCCCTGGCGGCCGCTGGCGTTCTTCTGGTTACGCAGCTTCTCGGCGATGCCCAGGGCCAGCTTCTGCGAGGCCTCGGCCTGCTCCTTGTTCAGGCGCGCCTGCTCCAGCAGCATCGGCACCACTTCGGTTTCCGGGCGGCGGTAGGCGCTGGTGATGGCGGCGCGCAGCACCGACTGCGGGAGGATGCTTTCGGCGAAATCGAGGAACACCTGCAGACCCTGCTCGGTCAGCGACTCCAGCGCTTCTTCACCGGCGGCAGCAGCCAGGCCGGCATGCTCGGCGGGTGTCAGGCCACTCTCGACTTGCTCCAGATAATTGAAGATCGCCTGCTTGATCATCCAGTGCGGAGTGCGGTCGATCTGCGCAGCAGCCTTTTTCAGGCGCTCGCGGGTGGCATCGTCGAGTTTTACGCCAAGCGTGGTGGTGGCCATAGGTGTGTCCTGTTTTTGTCGGTTGTACAGGGTGAAACTGCCTGGAGCAGTTTCTGGCGTCGCTTGCGACGGCCCCAGGGGCTGCCGCCATGGATGGCGGGCAACAAAAAAGCTGCGGGAGATTAAACCCGAGAATATGCGTGGTGCAACCAGGTGCAACCAATAATTATCCTGGGCCGACGAACGTCTAATCTCTCGATATCTTCTCGGTGCCTTTACAGTCTGCGAGCGGCTGGCCTGGTCCGTTATGAGCAACGCCAGGGCATGCTGAGGGTCGCTGTACGCTTGTGGTGCAACCTGGGTGCTACCCGATCACCGGCAAGGTGCTGCCTATTGATCAGGGTAGACCGCCGATATGGGAAGAGTGGCGCGAGGTGACGGATTGCAGGCGCCGAGTAGCGCCTGGCGGGGATCAGTAGCGGCAGTCTTCGCCGATACGTTGGTAGATCAGGGTGTGCTGCTCACCGTTGGAGTCCAGATAGACCATGCGGGCTTCACCCGCTTGGCAACCTTGTGGCAGGGTCTGACTGATGACCTTGGCGATGTCCAGCCGCATGCCGTAATGGTAATGCTCCGGCGTTTCGGCATATGCCAGGGTAGTGGCGCAGCCCAGAGCGAGCAGGTAGGCGATACGTTTCATGATGGCCTCGATGCAGGAAAAAGGGCCGTTTCAGCGGCCCGAGGGACGCCGGTCAGGAGCGCGGCCGGCGCCAGGTAAGCTCTGGTTCAACCGTGCTGATCGCTGTTCTGCGTGCTCGCGGTTTGCGCCTGCTGGGTGGCGGTGGCGTGCGGCTGTTGCTGGTGAGCCTGTTGATGAGCGACGAAGGCCGCCGACTCTTCGGCGAAGCAGGCCTGGGCGGCCAGCAGAGTGGAAAGGGACAGGACAGTGGCAGTGAGAAGGTTCTTCATTTGGGCGATCCTCTTGGGATTCTTCGTGGGTTCGAAGTCATCCTAGTGAGGCATCGAGGTGCGAAAAAGCGCGTTCCGGGTGAATGACCCTTACCTTTCGCGCAACAATCCTGCAGGCGTCGCCCAGTATTGCGCGTCATCCAGTACCGCTTCGTCACCGCGCAGCAGCGGCGGCAGTTCGGCTTTGAGAAACTCCACCCAGGTGCGGGTCTTGGCATCGAGAAAGCGTCGCGACGGATACATCGCATAGATGTTCAGGGCGCGCAGGCGGTGCTGCGGGAGGATGCGCAGCAGGCGTCCTTCACGCAGCGGCTGGCTGGCGACGAACGAGGGCAGCAGGCAGAAACCCATGCCGGCCTGGGCCGCCTTGACCAGCGCCTCGGCGACGTTGACCTGGAAGCACTCGGCCGGCAGGGCCTCGAGTTGTTCGTCGCCGAAATCCCATTGGCCACGGTACAGCGGGTCGGTCAGGCGCAGGTAGCGGTGCTGCTGCAGATCGCTCGGCTGCTGCGGGATGCCATGCTGAGCCAGGTAGCTGGGGGCGGCGCAGAGCACGCTGTAGACCGGACCCAGGCGTTGCGCGACCAGCTGCGAGTCCGGCAGGTCGCGGGCGAAGGCGATGGTCACGTCGTGGCCGTCTTCGAGCAGATCCGGGGTGCGTTGCGCCAGCGTGAGCTCTACCACCACCTGTGGATAACGCTCGGCGTAGCGGGCGATCAATGGCGTCAGGTGCTGCAGGCCGAGGCCGGTCATGGTGTGCACGCGCAGGCGACCGCTGGGGGTGTGATGCGCGCCGCGCGCCTCGGCGTCGGCTTCGTCGATCTGGCCAAGAATCTGCCGGCAGCGCTCCAGATAGCGCTCGCCGGTTTCGGTCAGCGCCAGGCGCCGCGTGGTGCGCTGCAGCAGGCGCGCCTGCAGGTGYTGTTCCAGGTCGGTGATCAGTCGCGATACCTGCGCGGTGGACAGATCCAGCGTCTGGGCGGCAGCGGTAAAGCTGCCGCGCTCGACCACCTGAACGAACACGCGCATCGCATGAAGGGTATCCATTGTTGCTCCTGGCGTAATAGGCCAGAGGCATTATGCGCGACGGCGAACCTTACAACGCACCCAGGATCAGTTGCGCTGCCACGGCGAACATCATCGCTGCCACGCCCAGGTCGATCAGGCGCCAGGTTAGTGGCCTGGCCAGCCAGGGTGCAAGCCAGGCGGCGCCGAGCGCCAGGGTGGCAAACCAGAGAAAGGAGGCGCTGGCGGCGCCTGCCGCATAGGCGCCAGGTTCAGGTTGCTGGGCACCGAGCGAGCCGATCAGCAGCACGGTATCCAGATAGACGTGCGGGTTGAGCAGGGTTACTGCCAGCGCGGCGAGCATCACTGCGCGCAATGAGCGCGGTTCGCTGCCTGCCGCTTGCAGCGATTGCGGGCGCGCGGCGCGCAGCAGCGCCTGACTGCCGTACCAGATCAGGAAGGCTGCGCCACCCCAGCGAGCGATGGCCAGCAAGGTCGGGCTTTGCGCCAGCAGGGTGGCCAGGCCGAACACGCCGGCGGCCACCAGCAGGGCATCGCAGACGATGCACAGGGCTGCCACCGGCAGGTGATGTTCGCGGCGCAGGCTCTGCGCCAGGACGAAGGCGTTCTGCGCCCCGATGGCCATGATCAGACCGATAGCCACCAGCAGGCCGTTGCTGTAGCTCTGCCACATCACGACAGCTCCGGCATGGACGCCGCCGACAGGGCGCGCAGGGTGGAGAGCGCCCGTTCGGCTCGCTCGCTGGGCACGAAAATATGGTCGTGATGGAAACCTGCGACCACGTTGCAGCTGATGCCGGCCTGCGCCAGGGCGGCGGAGAAGGAAGCAGTGAGACCCACGGCCGCCAGCGACGAATGCACCTCAAGGGTGATCCAGGCGGCGACGTAGTCGTAGCTCAGGCCATGGGCATCGGCGATTTCGCGCGTCAGCACTAGGCTAAGACCCTCGGACTCGCGCATGCTGGCGAGCGGCTGCAGGGCGCCGCAGTCATGCTCGGCTGGGACACAGCAGAACACGTACTGACCGGGATTGAGCTGCGGCGTCATGCTCTGCAGCAGGCGTGCGAGATTGGTTTCGCCAGACATGGCGGGCTCCTGATTGGGCTGAATGCTGGCAAGTCTGCTGTGTGCGGGTATATAAGAGAAACCAATATTGCTGATCGCTCATTAGGAAAATCGATTGTTCGATTACAAACTTCTCGCCGCCCTGGCTGCTGTGGTGGAGCAGGCCGGCTTCGAACGCGCCGCGCAGGTGCTGGGGTTGTCGCAGTCGGCGGTGTCGCAACGCATCAAGTTGCTCGAGGCGCGGGTCGGTCAGCCGGTGCTGGTACGCGCGACGCCGCCGGCGCCCACCGAAATCGGCCGGCGTCTGCTCAACCATGTGCAGCAGGTGCGCCTGCTCGAGCGCGACCTGCAAGGCCAGGTGCCGGGGCTGGATGAACAGGCCTTGCCGGAGCGTCTGCGCATCGCCATCAACGCCGATAGCCTGGCGACCTGGTGGGCGGCGGCGACGGCGGAGTTTTGCGCCACCCAGCAAGTGCTGATGGAGCTGGTGGTAGAAGATCAGGAGGTTGGCCTCAAGCGCATGCGAGCGGGCGAAGTGGCCGGTTGCGTGTGTGCTGCCGAGCGTCCGGTGGCGGGGGCGCGCAGCTTGGCGCTGGGTGCGATGCGCTATCGCGCGCTGGCCAGCCCGGGCTTCATCGCCCGGCATTTTGCTGCAGGCGTCAGCGTCGACGCGCTGGTGCGTGCGCCAGCCATCGTTTACGGCCCGGATGATCAGTTGCAGCATCGTTACCTGGCGGGCCTCGGCGTCACAGGCGCCTTCGCCTATCACCTTTGTCCCTCGTCCGAAGGATTCGTGCGCCTCGCTGAAGGCGGCTTGGGCTGGGGTCTGGTGCCGGAATTGCAAGTACGCGAGGAGCTGGCCAGCGGCAGGTTGGTGGATCTGCTGCCCGAGCGCTTCATCGATGTGCCGTTGTACTGGCACCATTGGCGCAATGGCGGCGAGTTGCTCAGCGAGTTGACCGAACGCCTGCGTCGCGCAGCCGGCGGCGCGTTGGTGCAGACGCAACCCGGTCCGTAGGGTGCATGCGCCCGCCCGACGAGTGAGGCTTGGCGGGTCGGTATTCTGGCCGTTACCGACAGGGCAGGGGGGATCAGGCGCTGCTAGAGTGCGGCAACTACAAGAATCAATGGCAGGGGATGGCGATGAGGATTCTGGTGACCGGCGCGAGTGGCTTCATCGGCGGGCGCTTCGCGCGCTTCGCGCTCGAACAGGGCCTGGACGTGCGGGTCAACGGCCGTCGTGCCGAGGGCGTGCAGCATCTGATCAAGCGCGGTGCGCAGTTCATTCAGGGCGATCTCGGTGATGCCGAGCTGGCCCAGGCGCTGTGCCGGGATGTCGAAGCGGTGGTGCACTGCGCAGGCGCGGTGGGCGTGTGGGGCGACTACGCGCATTTTCATCAGGCCAACGTGACGGTCACCGAAAATGTCGTCGACGCCTGCCTCAAGCAGAAGGTGCGGCGCCTGGTGCATCTGTCCTCACCGTCGATCTATTTCGATGGCAAATCCCATGTCGATATTCGCGAGGAGCAGGTGCCCAAACGCTTCTCCGATCACTACGGCAAGACCAAGTACCTGGCCGAGCAGCAGGTGTTCGCCGCGCAGGAGTTCGGCCTGGAGGTGATCGCCCTGCGCCCGCGCTTCGTCACCGGCGCGGGCGATACCAGCATCTTCCCGCGGCTGATCGGCATGCAGCGCAAGGGACGCCTGGGGATCATCGGCAATGGCCTGAACAAGGTCGACTTCACCAACGTGCACAATCTCAACGACGCCTTGCTCAGTTCGTTGCAGGTGGACGGTGCGGCGCTCGGCCAGGTTTACAACATCAGCAATGGCGCGCCGGTGCCGCTATGGGACGTGGTCAATTACGTGCTGCGTCGCCTGGAGCTGCCGCCGGTGACGCGACATGTGCCGTTCCCACTGGCCTACGCCGCGGCGACGCTCAACGAAGGCGTGTGTCGGGTGCTGCCGGGGCGGCCCGAGCCGAGTCTGTTTCGCCTCGGTGTGGCGGTAATGGCCAGGGATTTCTCCCTGAACATCGACCGTGCCCGCGAGTACCTTGGCTACGAGCCCCGGGCCAGCCTGTGGGATGCACTGGATGAATTCTGCACCTGGTGGCAGGCGCAGATGGGGCCTCAGGCATAGATGCGCTGGCCGCGATAGATGCGTACCGAGCCGGTTGGCGCACCGACCGGTAGCTCGACGGCGGCCAGTGGCGTGGCCGCTGCGCGCTGCGGTTGATCGGACAGTTCGGCCAGGCGCTGGCCGAGACGGCGGGTTTCTTCATCGTCGGATTTCAGGCTGCCATCGAGCATGGCACCGACCGAGTTGGGCTGGCTCAGGCGAATGTCCACGTCCTGCTCTTCGCGTAGACGACGACGCAGCGCTTTCATGCAGTCCAGTACTTCTTTGTTCAGTTCCATTGCCACTTCCCCCGATTGGTTGAAGGGTCACGGGCTCAGGCCTTCCTCGCCATCCGTAACCGCGCCAGCCTGATCTCCGTCGACTGGAACACTTCTTCGTGCTTTGCAGAACTTTCAGGCCGCCTGCTGGCTTGTGAGCGACGCGCTATCGGCTCGTTCACGACGGGAGAAAAAGCAAAGTGCGTACCAGTTCAAGTTTTGCGGAACTGCCGGGCTGCAGGCGAGTCGATGGCCCTGTCGCGCCCTTCGTCGGTGCGCCGCGCACCTGCTTGGCGCGACGCTGATGGTGTAATGGCGAATCGGTATACTGCGCGGCATTTCCGTTAATTCGTTCCAACCATAGGTCCGACCATGCGTAACGACGCCCACGACGAACTCGACAATCTGCCCAGCCTGACTCCGGAGCGCCGTGAGGATTTCGCCGAGCCGCGTGAGGAGCCCGCTGCGCGCAGCAGCCGCGTGACCAGCAGCAAGGTGCCAGTGGCCAAGGGCGCCAGTACCGGGCCGCTGTGGGCGCTGGTTGGCGCGCTGAGTTTTGCTCTGGCCGGCCTGGGCTGGTGGAGCCTGCAGCAGATCGGCCTGATGGAGCAGCGCCTGGTGGCGACCCAGGAAAGCTTCGCGCGCATCAGCGAGGAGGCGGCCGGACGTATTCAGGATATTTCCGGCAAGGTGGTGGCGACCGAATCCAACGTCACCAGCGGCAGCGAAGCGCTCAAACTGCAGGTCAAACAGCTGGAAAATCGGCTGGCCGAACTGGGCAAGCAGCAACAGCAGAGCGCCACGGCGCAGGCTGCACTGGATAAGCGCGTCGAGCAGTTGGGAACCGAGCTCAAGAGTGGCCTCGGCGCCAGCGCCGATTTCGACAAGCGTCTGCAGGCGCTTTCCACCGAGCAGGCCGCACTGAAATCCGCGCAGGGGGATGCCAAGGCGACCCAAGCCGAACTGGCCAAGCTCGACACGCGTATCAAGGCCCTCGGTGGCGATATCGATGCGCTGAAGAAGCAGGGCAATCCGGCGCAATCGATCCGTAGCCTGGAGCAGGATCTGCTGGTGCTGCGCAGCGAGCTGGACAACCGCCCGGCCGCCAGTGCCGGTCCGAATACCGCCGAGTTCGATGCCTTCCGCGCGCAGATGACGCGCAACATCAATACCCTGCAGAGCCAGGTGGTGAATCTGCAGCAGCAGATCAATCAGCGCTGAGTGCCACGCTCTCGATAAACGAACGCCCCGCAATGCGGGGCGTTCGTTTATTGGTCGCGGCTAAAGCCCCTCCCACAGGATATCGCTTGCGGGAGGTGCATTAGCTGCGATCTCACAGGCGCGGATAGTCGATATAGCCGACCGGGCCCGAACCGTAGAAGGTTTCCGGGTGCGGCTCGTTCAGCGCAGCGTCCTGCTCCAGGCGCTGTGGCAGGTCCGGGTTGGCGATGAAGGGGATGCCGAAGGCCACGGCATCGGCTTTACCTTCGGCCAGCCAGGCGTTGGCCTGATCCTTGGTGAAGCGTTCGTTGGCGATGAATACGCCGCCGAACGCCTGCTTCAGTTGCGGCGTCAGGCTGTCATCGTCGGCTTTCTCACGAGCGCAGATGAAGGCGATGCCGCGCTTGCCCAGCTCGCGAGCGACGTAGCCAAAGGTTTCGCCCCGGTTGGCGTCGCCCATGTCATGGGCGTCAGCGCGCGGTGCCAGGTGCACTCCAACACGGCCAGCGCCCCAGACGGAGATGGCTGCATCGGTCACTTCCAGCAACAGGCGCGCGCGGTTTTCCACGCTGCCGCCATAGTGATCGCTGCGCTGGTTGGTGCTGCTCTGCAGGAACTGGTCGAGCAGGTAACCGTTGGCGCCGTGGATTTCCACGCCATCGAAACCGGCAGCCATGGCGTTTTCGGCGCCTTGACGATAAGCCTCGACGATATCGGCAATCTCTTCGGTCTCCAGCGCACGCGGGGTGACGAAGTCCTTGATCGGGCGTACCAGGCTGACATGGCCGGCCGGCTGGATCGCGCTAGGAGCGACCGGCAGTTCGCCATTCAGGTAGATGGGGTCGGAGATACGGCCGACGTGCCACAGCTGCAGGACGATCTTGCCGCCGTTGGCGTGCACCGCCTGGGTGATGTTGCTCCAGCCGCGAATCTGCGCATCCGACCAGATGCCGGGGGTATTCGGGTAGCCCACGCCCATCGGCGTGACGGCGGTGGCTTCGCTGATGATCAGGCCGGCAGAGGCGCGCTGTACGTAGTACTCGGCCATCAGCGCGTTGGGCACGCGGCCTTCGTCGGCGCGGCAGCGGGTCAGCGGCGCCATGATGATGCGGTTGTTCAGGTGCAGATCACCGATCTGGATGGGGTCGAACAGTGTGGGCATGGTGGTTTCTCCGAGGGAAAGGTCAAATCAGAGTTGCTGGCCGAGGCGCTCGACGAAAGCCTGGATCAGCTCGTCGTTGCGCTTGAAGAAGTGCCATTGGCCGACCTTGCGACTGGTCACCAGACCGGCGCGTTGCAGGGTGGTCAGATGGGCGGAAACGGTGGATTGCGACAGGCCGGTGCGCATGAAGATCTTGCCGGCGCACACGCCGATCTCCAGCGGGTGATCCTGTTCGGCGAAGTTGAGCTCGGGCTCCTTCAGCCAGTCGAGGATGTCGCGGCGCAGCGGGTGGGCGAGGGCCTTGATGATGAGGTCGATGTCCATGGCGGTGTCGGTGTGTATCGTCATGGGGCGAACCTTATATCGTCTCTTGGCGATATACAGATCGATTGTTCCAATAGTCTCCATCAACGGCTTCGATTGTCATGCTCAGGGCGGTAAGCTCGCGGGATGAACTACCTGGCCCATCTTCATCTTGGTGGCGACGCACCGCCGCAGTTGCTCGGCAGCCTCTACGGCGATTTTGTCAAAGGCCCGCTGAGTGGGCGCTGGCCGGCAGAAATCGAAGCGGCCATCCGCCTGCACCGGCGCATCGACGCCTTTACCGACAGCCACCCGCTACAGGCACGCGCGCGTGCCCGGTTTCCCGCCGCGCGGCGACGCACGGCCGGCATGCTGCTGGACCTGTTCTTCGACCATTGCCTGGCCCGCGATTGGGCCGAGTATGCGGCGCAGCCGCTGGACCATTTCACCCGCGAGGTGTACCGGGTGCTGGCCGCCGAGGCCGAGCTGCCAGGGCGCCTGGCGTTGATGGCGCCGCGCATGGCGGCGCAGGACTGGCTGGGCAGCTACCGCGAGTTCGCGGTGCTGGAGCAGGTGATTGCCGGCATGCAGCGGCGCCTGTCCAAACCGCAACTGCTCGATGGCAGCCTGGCGGAGTTGGAGCTCCTGTACGAGCCGCTGAGCGAAGATTTTCGAGCCTTCTATCCTGAGCTGATGGCCTTCGCCGAAGCTGAGTTGAACGCATCGGGATAGAGGCGGTGCGCATGGCGCACCCTACGGGTCGGCATGTGTAGGGTGCGCCGCGCGCGCCGAAAGCGCTTGCGATGGCGGCGGATCGACAGGGCGTATCCGTTGTTGCGGGCTAGCTGCGGTGCGCATGGCGCACCCTACGGGAGTTCCCGGCATCCGTAGGGGGCGCCGCTGAAGCGCCTGCCACGGGGTTTGGCGATCGTTCTGGGCAGGTTGGCGATGCATGAGCACCGTGGGAGGGGCTTTAGCCGCGACGACCATCGCTCAAGCCCCTCTCACAGAGGCTCAGGCCGCCTGGGCATGCAGGCCAAAGCGCCGCACCACCCATTTCTCCAGTTCCGCCACGCTGAACAGCGCCAGGCCTGCCAGCAGTACCCGCAGCCACTCATCCGGGCTCATACCGACTGAGCCAAACACAGCCTGCATCGGCGGCGCATAGGTGTAGAGCGCCTGCAGCACCAGGCAGGCGGAGATGGCCAGCAGAACCGCGCGGCTGCCGAACAGGCCGTCGAGGCTGAGCACGGAGGCGAATATGCGCCGGCTGTTGATCAGGTAGAACACTTCGCACATCACCACGGCATTCACTGCGATGGTGCGGGCGCTTTCCAGGCTGTTACCGCGCTGCATTTCCCAGAGGAACAGGCCGATACCAGCGCCGGCCATCAGCAGCGATACCAGCAGCACGCGCCAGACGAAGAAACCTGACAGCAATGACTCGTTCGGCGCCCGAGGCGGGCGCTCCATCAGCCCGGATTCGGCCGGTTCGAAGGCCAGCGCCAGGCCCAGTGTCACCGAGGTGACCATGTTGATCCACAGCACCTGTGCCGGGGTCAGAGGCAGGGTCAGCTGGAACAGGATGGCGGCGATCACGATCAGTGCCTGGCCGCCGTTGGTGGGCAGGGCGAAGAGGATGAATTTCTTCAGGTTGTCGTAGATCGCCCGGCCCTCGCGCACGGCACCGGCGATGCTGGCGAAGTTGTCGTCGGCGAGCACCACTTCGGCCGCTTCCTTGGCCGCTTCGGTACCCTTGTCACCCATGGCCACGCCGACGTCGGCGCGCTTGAGGGCCGGCGCGTCGTTGACGCCGTCGCCGGTCATCGCCACCACGTCGCCGCTGGCCTGCATGGCCTGTACCAGGCGCAGCTTGTGCTCCGGGCTGGCGCGAGCGAACACCTCGATGCCAGGCAGTACCTCGCGCAGGCTGCGCTCGTCGAGCAGCTCCAGCTCGGCGCCGGTCATCGCTGGCATGCCGATACCGATACCCAGCTGGGCGCCGATGGCACGGGCGGTTTCGGCATGGTCGCCGGTGATCATCTTGACCCGTATACCGGCGCGCTGGCATTCGGCGACTGCGGCGATGGCTTCCTCGCGCGGCGGGTCGATGATGCCGACCAGTGCCAGCAGGGTCATGCCCTGTTCCACATCGGCGAAGTTCAGACTGCGTTGGGAGGCCGAGGTCGTGCGGCTGGCGATGGCCAGCAGACGCAGGCCACGGGCAGCCAGATCGGTGGCCTGGCGCCGCCAGTAGTCGGCGTCCAGCGGCTGCACGCTACCGTCGGCATCGCGCTGCTCGCTGCACATTTCCAGCAGGCGCTCCGGCGCGCCCTTGAGGTAGATCACCCCATGGCCCTGATGGTCATGGTGCAGGCTGGCCATGAAACGATGCTCGGACTCGAAGGGGATGCTGTCGCTGCGCGGCAGTTGCACATTCAGCGTCGGGGTCTCCAGCCCGGTCTTCAGGGCCAGGGTGTGCAGTGCGCCCTCGGTGGGGTCGCCTTGCAGGCGCCAGCTGCCAGCGGCGTCCTGCTGCAACTGGGCGTCATTGCACAGGGTGGCGGCGCGGGCGATTTCCAGTAATGCGGCATCCGGCTCCACCAGCGCACCGTCGAGATGGAAGGCGCCCGCCGGGGCATAGCCGACGCCGCTGACGTCGAGCACGCGGCTGGCAGTGACCAGACGCTGCACGGTCATCTCGTTGCGCGTCAGGGTGCCGGTCTTGTCCGAGCAGATCACCGTCACCGAACCCAGGGTTTCCACGGCCGGCAGGCGCCGCACGATGGCGTTGCGCGCGGCCATGCGCTGCACGCCGAGGGCGAGAATCACCGTCATCAGCGCCGGCAGGCCTTCGGGGATGGCGGCAGCGGTCAGCGCCACCACCATCATGAACATCTCGGCCGGGTCCTGGCCATGCCAGAAGGTGCCGAGGGCGAAGGTCGCCAGGGCGAAGATCAGGATGGCCAGTGCCAGCCAGCGGCTGAACTGCTCGATCTGCCGCAGCAGCGGCGTGGTCATCGTCTGCACCTGTTGCAGCATGGCGCCGATACGACCCAGCTCGGTGTCAGCACCCGTGGCTACCACCACGCCGCTGGCCTGACCACTGGCTACCAGGGTGCCGGAATAGGCCATGCAGCGGCGGTCGCCCAGCGCCGCATCCGTCTGGCAACGAGCCAGGGATTTCTCCACCGGTAGCGATTCGCCGGTCAGCGCCGCCTCCTCTACCAACAGGTTCTTCACGCTGATCAGGCGCAGGTCGGCCGGCACCTTGTCGCCGGAGGCGAGCAGGACGATGTCGCCTGGCACCAACTGATCTGCGTCGATCTCGCGACGCTCGCCGCCACGCATGACCAGGGCGTGTGGCGACAGCAGGTTGCGAATGGCGTCGAGGGCATTCTCCGCCTTGCCTTCCTGGATGAAGCCGATCACCACGTTGATCAGCACCGCAGCGAGGATCACTGCGGTATCGACCCAGTGGCCGAGCAGGGCGGTGACCAGGGCTGCAGCCATCATCATGTACAGCAGCACGTTGTGGAACTGGTACAGCAGGCGCAGCAGCGGTCCGCGTCGTTTGGGTGGAGGCAGACAATTGGGGCCGTGACGTTGCAGGCGCAGTTCGGCTTCTTCCTGGCTGAGACCGCTGGTGCTGCTGTGTTGGGTGTCGAGCGCTTGTTGTGCAGTCAAACCGTGCCAGGTGTGGTCACTATGTCGTGAGGGGGCGTTGCCCATGCGGCGCATCTCCTTCGTTGGGCCGGGCTGCACCTGTCGAACGCCATCTGGTGGCGCAGTGAGCAGTCCTGATTACCCTAGCCCGCTTTACCGCGTCGGGCCTGACCTGCATCAAGGAGTACGGAGTCTGCAGGCGCTTGAATGTAACGCGGTGCTAACCCATGGAGGAAACGAGATGATCAAGATTCTGGTAGCGACCGATCTGTCCGAGCGTTCGGCGCACGCGGTACAACGGGCCGTGCAACTGATCCGTCGCCAGGGCGGCGGTGAGTGGAGCCTTGTGCATGTGATCGATGACGATGCGCCGGCCGCGCACGTGCAGCGTCAGGTGCAGCAAGCCGAGACGCTCTTGCAGGCGCAGGCCGAACGCCTGGGCGAGCAGGCCGGTAGCGTTCCGCGAGTGATCGTGGGCACCGGCGAGGCTGCGGCGGTGATCGTCGAGAGCGCGCAGGGCCTGGGCGCCGATCTGCTGGTGGTGGGCGCGCATCGCAAGTCGGCGCTGCGCGATTTCTTCGTCGGCACCACGCTAGAGCGCGTGGTTCGCAGCAGCCATCTGCCCGTGCTGCGGGTCAATGGCCCGGTAACGCGCGAGTATCGTCACGCGTTGCTGGCGATGGACCTGTCGCGCACCTCGCAACAGGCGCTGAATCGGGCGCGTGAGTTGGGCCTGGCGAGCCTGGACAACCTGCATGTGGCCAGTGCGGTCGAGCCGGTAGCGGCGGGCGCGATGATGGAAGCCGGCATCAGCGCCGAGGTGCTGGAGAACCAGTGCGAGCTGCTGCGCCAGCAGCTGGTCGAGCGTCTGGATGCAGTCGGGGCGAAGCTGGGCGATGAGCGTTTGCGGGTGCAGATCGGCTCGCCCGAAGGTGTGATCGGCGAAGCCTTGCGTCAATCCGGTGCGGACCTGCTGGTCCTGGGCACTCACGCCCGTGAAGGCGTTTCGCGCTTCTTCCTCGGCAGCGTGGCCAGTCGGTTGCTGGCCACGCTCGACAGCGACGCGTTGATCGTGCCGCCGGCTGACTGAGCGGTTATGACCTGTAGCCTGGATGAAATCCAGGGAGCCCTTGCAAAAGCCCCCGGATTGCATCCGGGCTACGCGGTGGATTAGGCGGCTTCGGCTTCGGTCGGCACCATGGCGGGCGTTTCCAGTTGCAAGGCGCTGGCGATGATGGCCTGGCTGTGCCGGGCCAGTTCATTGCGGCTGCGTGATTCGCTGGGGATTGGCGCGAGCAGGCGTATCTCCACTTCACAGGCCGAGCTGGAAAGCAGGCGCAGCAGGTGCGAAAGCATGTCGTTGTCGCCGACAAAGGGCGCTACCGGGCAGGGTTGGCCATCGCGCAGATAACGGATAGCGACCGGTTGGACGGCCACGCCGCTGTCGATGGCGCTGCTCAGCAGACGGCCATGGAACGTGCGCAGGCCCAGGCCGTCGGTGGTGGTGCCTTCGGGGAATATCAGCAGGTGATGGCCCTGCTGCAGATGGCGGGTGAGCTGCTGGCCGACCTGGCTGCTGTCACCGGCACCGCGACGGATGAACAGCGTGCCGGCCTTGTGCGCCAGCCAGCCGGCGACCGGCCAGGCGCGCACTTCCGCCTTGGACAGGAAGGACAGCGGCTGCAGGGCGCCCAGCAGCGGAATGTCGGTCCATGACACATGGTTGCTGACCCATAGCATCGGCTGCGTCGGCAGCTCGCCCTCGACCCGCACGCGAAACGGCAGGGCGCCGCCCAGGCGCGCCAGAAACCAGCGGGTCAGACGTTGGCGCAACGGCATCAGGTCATGCCGAACCACCCGTTCGAACAGGCTGACGATGCCGGCCAGCAAGGTGCCGAAGGCGATTACCAGGGCCAGGTGCAGCAGGCGCAGGGCCAGGCGCAGTCGGGTCATGCAGGACTCCAGATGAAAAAAGCCGGCCTCTATCTACAGGGCCGGCGCAGGTGATGCAAGTGTAGCTGTCAGACTGCAGCCTTGAAGTGCCGGGCGTAGCGTGGGCACAGCTCGTCGCGCTTGAGCAGGATGAACACGTCGGCCACCTGGAAGTCGCGGTCCCAGCAGGGTTCGCCGCAGATCTTCGCGCCCAGGCGCATGTAGGCCTTGAGCAGCGGCGGCATCTCGGCGATGACGTTGCCCGGCACATCCAGTTGCGGCAGCGGGTGCTTGGGTTCGGCGCGCAGGTGCTCGGTGCACAGGTAGCGCTCACGCAGGCGCTGCATGATGGCCTGGGCCTGGATGCCGCCGTCCTGCATGGAGATGCTGGCGCAGCCCATCAGGTAGCGGTAGCCACCTTCGTTGAGTACCTCGGCCAACTCGCCCCAGAGCACGGCGATGGTGGCGCCGTTGCGGTAAGCGACATCGACGCAGGTGCGGCCGATTTCCAGTACCGGGCCTTCCAGTTTGGCCAGGCCGTGCAGGGCGAATTCCTCCTCGCTGTAGTAGCGACCGAGGCCCGCAGCGGCCTGGTGATCGAGCAGGCGAGTGGTGGCGACCAGCTCGCCGCTGTTGAGGTCACGTACGCCGATATGGCGGCAGTGGATGTCGTAGTCGTCCATATCCAGACCCAGTTCGGCGCCATTGAGCTTGGCATCGAATTCCGCGCTGAATACGCGATAACGCAAGGCCTGAGCTTCACGCAGGGCGGCGGGGCCTTGCAGGCGTTCGGCCTGCAGACGGCGAGCGGTTTGAGTCATGCCAGATCCTCCGTGTGCCGGCTGAGTGCTTGCAGCCGGTCGATCTTGTTGGGCAAGCTCAGGCTAGGTAGCTGCAGTGTCACCACCGTGACGCTTTTCTTATGCTTATGTGACAGCGGCGCAGATGCTGCTGCGAGGAGCCTGTGCGATGCCCTGGTCGAGTCTGTTTCAGCCCGGTGAACGCCTGACTGCCGAGGCGGGCCTGGAAGACTGGTACGCCCGCTTGCTGGCGCGTCTGAGCGGCACGCCACTACCCTTCGAGCTGGCGCTGTTGGGCGGCCTGCTGGCGGCTACGCCGGGGTTGGCGTTTCTCGCCGGCTATCAGGCAGCGCTGCGCGTGCTCTGGCCTGCGGCGCCCTGGACGGCCGGCGCCCTGTGCGTGACGGAGAACCGCAGCACCCGGCCGGCGGACATGCACACGCGTATCGATGGCCTGCAGATCACCGGGCGCAAGGATTTCGTCACCGCCGCCGAATGCGCCGACTGGCTGCTGGTGGCGGCGCGCGAGGAAGGTGAGGGTGAAGCGCCGCGGCTGGCGCTCGGCGTGGTACGCCAGGGCGCACCGGGCGTTTGTATCGAGCCGCTGCCGGCACTGCCGTTGATGCCGGATATCGGCCATGCGCGACTGCACCTGCAACAGGCCCAGGGCGAGCGCCTGGCCGGCGACGGCTGGGATGACTACGTCAAACCTTTCCGCACCCTGGAAGATGTGCACGTACTCACTGCCGTCGTCGCCTGGCAATTCGGCGTGGGGCGCGATTGTGGCTGGCCTGAAACGCTGCTGTTGCGTCTGCAGGCGCTGCTGGCCGGCTGTGCCGAGGTCGCGCGACAGGCGCCCGATGCGCCCACTACCCATCTGTTGCTGGCCGGGTTGTTCGCCACGCAGCAGGCCTTGGCGGGCGAGCTGGAGGTGGCCTTTGCCGCTGGCCCTGCGCAATGGGCCGAGCTGTGGCAGCGCGACAAGGGCTTGCTGCGCATCGCCGAGGCGGCGCGCGGCAAGCGCCTGGAGAACGCGCGGCGGATTGTCGCCGCCCGTTGATCCATATCAGTACCCATTGCTGTTGGCGCGCATAAGGTTGCCTCGCGATTCACTGACGAGGTTTCCATGCGCCGCGAGCCCATCGTGCTGTTCGATAACGGCAACCACCAATGCCTGATGTTCGATGACCTGGTCAGCGGCGAAGGCGTGCAATCCAACCAGTTCCTGATCACCGACAACGAGCAGTACCTGCTGCTCGATCCGGGCGGTGACCTGACCTACACGCCGCTGTCGCTGGAGCTGTCCAAGCACATCCCGGTGCAGGACCTGACCTACATCTTCGCTTCGCACCAGGACCCGGACATCATCGCCTCGCTGGACAAGTGGCTGCTGCATACCCGTGCGCGGGTGATCTGCTCCAAGCTGTGGGCGCGTTTCTTGCCGCACCTGACCGCCAATTACCTGGTGCTGAGTCGTGGCATCAACACCTTCGATCGCATTATCGCGTTGCCGGATCGCGGCCAGAGCATTCCACTGGGCAAATGCTCGCTCAAGGCCGTGCCGGCGCATTTCCTGCACTCGGTGGGTAACTTCCAAGTGTATGACCCGGTGAGCAAGATCCTCTTCTCCGGTGACATGGGCGCCTCGATGGTCGATGACGCCACGCCGGTGCGCGACTTCGTCAACCATGTGCCGAACATGGAAGGCTTCCACCGCCGCTATATGGCGGGCAACAAGGCGTGTCGCCTGTGGGCGGCGATGGTGCGGCAGATGGATGTGGCGATGATCGTGCCGCAGCACGGTCGGCCCTTCGTCGGCCCGGAAATGATCAGCGCCTTTCTCTACTGGATCGAGAACCTCGAATGCGGTCTCGACCTGATGGGGCCGGAGGATTACCAACTGCCCAGATAGCGGCAGGGTGCGCTGTGCGCACCGATACCACTTGGCAATCGGTGTGCACGGCGCGCCCCCCCTGCCCGAATGAAGGCGGGGGATGGCGGTTTCGTCACTTCAAGCCGTCACCATGGCCATGCTAGGGTGCGCCACGATTTCTGATCGAGGCCGCCCATGTCCACCTCCTTGCTTCGTCGACTGAGCCTGGCGCTCGGTTTCAGCCTGGCTGCCAGCACCGCCCTGGCGGAAAACTGGCCGCAACCCGACTGGCAGAGCCAGCCACGCGTCGAGAGCGCCGCGCTGGCCGAGCTCGAACAGTACGCCTTCCCGGAACGCAATGACGCCGAACGCACGGGCGTGCGCACCGATGCGCTGCTGGTGATCCGCGACGGGCAGATTGTCTACGAGCGCTATGCCGAACCGACCACGGCGCAGACCGCGCACCTCTCCTGGTCGATGGCCAAGAGTCTGCTGGCCAGCACCTTGGGTGTGGCTTATGGCGAAGGGCGCTTCAGGCTCGACGCGCCCGCTGCGCAGTACTACCCGGCGATGGCCGAGCATCCGCAGATCAAGATCGGACACTTGCTCAACTGGGCTTCGGGTCTGGCCTGGGAAGAGGACTATGAATACGCGCCGCTGAAATCCTCGGTGGTGGCCATGCTCTACACCCGCGGTCGCGCCGACATGGCCGCCTTCACCGCCGCGCATGCCGCAGACGCCGCGCCGGGCACGCGCTTTCGTTATTCCAGCGGCGACAGCAACGTGCTGGCGGCCGCGTTGCGTGGCATGGTCGGCGAGCCAGCCTATGCCGACTATCCCTGGACGGCGCTGTTCGAGCCGCTGGGCATGACCAGCGCAGTGTGGGAGCGCGATGCCAGCGGCACGTTCATCGCTTCGTCCTACGCCTACATGACCGCGCGCGACCTGGCCCGTGTCGGCCTGCTGATGCAGCGAGGCGGCCGCTGGGGCGAGCGCCAGCTGCTGCCGTCCGCCTGGGTCGATTTCGTATCCACGCCTTTCGCCAGCTATCAGCCGCAGTTGGCCAAGCCGGGCGATGCCGTCCCAGGCGGGCATTGGTGGCTCAATGCCGAACTGCCGGGCAGCGCGCGACCCTGGCCGGATGCACCGGCCGATACCATCGCTGCGCTCGGGCATTGGGGGCAGGGGCTGTACGTGATGCCCGAGGAAAAACTGGTGGTGGTGCGCTACGCCGATGACCGCGACGGCAGCTTCCAGCACAACGAACTGCTTAAACGTGTGCAGGCGGCTTTCGCCACGGAGGTGCAGCCATGATTCGTCGTCATCCGATTCTTAGCGTGGTGGCGCTGTTGGTGATTCTGCTGCTGGCCTGGGCCTGGCCGAACCGCGCGCATCTGGCGGCGTTCCCCGACATCATCGGCGCCTACACGGCCAAGGAGTACTGCTCCTGCCGCTACGTCAGTGGCAACCCGGCGGCCTATTGCGAAGGCTATGTGAAGCAGTATGTACCGATCAGCAGCCTGCTCGATGACGACAGCGCCAAACGTGTTACCGCCAGCGGTCTGGGCCGCACTCACAGCGCGGTCTGGCTGGGCGAGCGGCAGGGCTGTCAGCTGCTGCCGAATGAGTAGGGCCTCTCCCCGGACTCCTCTCCACCAGGCGTGCCCCATGAATGGGAGAGGGAAGCCAAGCGCGTAGCCCGGATGAAATCCGGGGCATGTTGGTGAGGCGCTCCCGGATTGCATCCGGGCTACGGGTGGAAGAGGCGCCGGGCTTTGCAAGGCGGGCCGTGGCGACTATCGTTGCCGCCTGGTCACGCCTTTTTCGAGTTCTCATGCGCCGTTCGCTTCTCGCCCTGTTGCTTGCCGCTGCCTTGCCCGTTCACGCCGACTGGTATCTGGACAACGAATCTTCGCGTCTTTCGTTCATCTCCACCCATTCCGGCAGCCAGTCGGAGGTGCATCGCTTTCTCACCCTGCACGGGCAGATCGCGGCCGATGGTCGCGCGCGCCTGCGCGTGGATCTTGATTCGCTGAGCACCGGTATCCCGCTGCGTGACGAGCGCCTGCGTGCCATGCTGTTCGACACCTCGCGTCTGCCCGAGGCGCGCATCACTGCCCAGGTCAACCTGCCGCAATTGACCGACCTGGCACCTGGCGCGCAGCTGGAGTTGCGGTTGCCTCTGCAACTGACCCTCAACGAGCGTACGCGCGAACTGGACAGCGAACTGCTGGTCACGCGCCTCGATGATCGCCGCTTCCAGGTGGTGACCCTGGCGCCGCTGGTGCTGCACGCCGAAGATTTCGCCCTGGCCAGTGGCATCGAGGCGCTGCGTAAAATCGCCGAACTGCCGGCCATCAGCCTGTCGGTGCCGGTGGGTGCCGTGCTGATCTTCACGGCGCGTTGAGCGTGCATGCGCGCGGCAGCATCTTTCCCTGGCGAGGCGGCAATCGCTTCGAATTGCTGCTGGACGGCCCGGTGTTTTTCCCGCGCATGCTGGCAGCCATCGAGGGCGCCCGGCAGCAGGTGGAAATCGAGCTCTATCTGATCGAAGACGGCCGCTGTAGCGAGCGTCTGGTCGACGCGCTGTGCCGCGCGGCTGAGCGCGGGGTGAGGGTGCGTGGTCTGTTCGATGCCTACGGTGCGGCAGGCCTGGGCATCGCGTTGCGTGAGCGCATGCAGGCCGCCGGTGTACAGCTGCGCTGGTACAACCCGGTGCGCTGGCGGCGGGGTATCCGCAATTTTCACCGCGATCACCGCAAGCTGCTGCTGGTGGACCAGCGCCTGGCCTACGTTGGCGGCACCGGCTCCACCGATGAGTTCTGGTTGCCAGACGAGCCTCGAAGTCCCTGGCACGAAGTCATGGTGGAGATCGAAGGACCGCTGGTGGGCGACTGGCAACAGCTGTTCGAGCAACTCTGGCGCGCACGATTTTCCTGGCGCCCGAGTCATCAGCCGATACCGCTGAGCCTGCCCGAGTGCCCGCCGGTCGGGGTTGGTCTCGGGCGTGTCGCCTATGCCGACGCGGCACAGCATCGCGACATTCTGCTCTCACTGTTGCGCGCGCTGAAGGGCGCCAAGCAGCGCGTCTGGCTGGCCACGCCTTACTTCCTGCCGACCTGGAAAATCCGCCGTGCCCTGCGCCGCGCAGCCGCACGTGGGGTGGAAGTGCGCCTGCTGTTGGCCGGGCGCAACACCGATCACCCGCCGGTGCGTTTTGCCGGGCAGCGCTATTACCCGAAACTGCTCAGGGCTGGCGTGCGCATCTTCGAGTATCAGCCGCGTTTTCTGCACCTGAAGATGGTGCTGGTGGACGATTGGGTCAGCGTCGGCTCGTGCAACTTCGACCACTGGAACCTGCGCTTCAATCTCGACGCCAATGTCGAGGCGCTGGACCCGGATTTTACCCGGGCAGTGACGGCCAGCTTCATCGAGGATTTTGGCGTCAGCCGCGAAATCACCCTCGACGATTGGCACCAGCGCCCCTGGTGGCGTCGTGCGCAACAGCGCCTGTGGGGCTGGCTGGATCGGTTGGCGGTGAATGTGCTCGATCGCTGGCGCTGAACGCCTGAGCGATCCGGCCGGAGCCATGAGCTTCGCCGGAAGGCTCTATCTCAAGGTTTTCGGTCATATCCTGCAATGCATTGCCACCTTGGTGGTGGGGGGCGGTTGCTATAGTCGATCGCTTCTTTACGCCTGCTTCTGGTCGTAGCAGGCGTTCAGCATGGAACCCCGATACAGGAATGCGCCCGTGAAGAAAACCCTGCTCCTCGCGACACTTTCCGCCAGCCTCCTTCCCCTCTCCGCGCTCCAGGCTTCGCCGCAGGCCGGGTATGGCCCTCAGCTGGAAGGTTTCGAGTATCCCCACCCGATCCAGCGCTTCGAATTCAGTTCGCAGCAGCAGGCTCTGTCGATGGGCTACATGGACGTGAAGCCAGCCGGCCAGGCCAATGGTCGTACGGCGGTGCTGCTGCATGGCAAGAATTTCTGCGGCGCGACCTGGGAGGCGACCATCAAGGCGCTGAGCGATGTCGGCTACCGCGTGATCGCGCCGGATCAGATCGGTTTCTGCAGTTCGAGCAAGCCACGTGGCTATCAGTTCAGCTTCGGCCAACTGGCCAGCAATACCGACGCGTTGCTCGAGTCGTTGGGTGTGGAGAAGGCCACGGTGATCGGCCATTCCATGGGTGGCATGTTGGCCGCGCGCTACGCCCTGAGTCATGCCTCGCGTGTCGAGAAGCTGGTGCTGGTCAACCCTATCGGTCTGGAGGACTGGCAGGCGGAGGGCGTGCCCTACGTGACGGTGGACCAGCTTTACCAGGGGGAGTTGAAGACCTCCTACGACGGCATCAAGAACTACCAACTGAAGTTCTACTACAACGGTGTGTGGAAGCCCGAGTACGACCGCTGGGTCGACATGCTCAATGGTATGTACAGTGGCCCGGGCAAGCAGATCGTCGCCTGGAACCAGGCCCAGACGGCAGAGATGCTGTTCACTCAGCCTGTGGTGCACGAGTTTGCCAACATCAAGGCGCCGACCCTGCTGCTGATCGGAGGCAAGGATCGCACCGCCCCAGGCGCCAATCGTGCGCCGGAAGAAGTCGCGCAGCGCCTTGGCAACTACCCGGAACTGGGTCGCAAGACTGCCGAGGCGATTCCCGAGGCAAAACTCGTGGAGTGGCCGGAGCTGGGCCATTCGCCGCAGGTCGAAGCGCCGGTGCTGTTCCACGAGGTCC
This sequence comes from Pseudomonas sp. EggHat1, assembly GCF_014892995.1. Lineage (NCBI taxonomy): Bacteria > Pseudomonadati > Pseudomonadota > Gammaproteobacteria > Pseudomonadales > Pseudomonadaceae > Pseudomonas > Pseudomonas sp. EggHat1. The sequence goes on along the minus strand of NZ_JACKQK010000001.1, from coordinate 27,494 downwards.
TGTTGCGCGAACTGGCGGCCGGCAGCAACTGAGCGACCCGGCAGAGCCCGATTTCGGGCTCTGCCGATGGCGATCGGATTTGGGCGCTCCCGGCGGCCGTCGTTCCAGCCCTGTCTTGTCCGGGCTTCGCGCTCCCTGTTCGCGGCGGTGTGCCGCCCCTGCAGTTCAGCGCCGCAGCGCATTGGGCGGCACGGTCTGCCAATAACAATGAATAGTTCCCTACCTCTCTGATACCCCGTCATTCAGCACGCTGAGTGTCGCGGCCTGCGGCCCGCGCCAGGGCGCCATTCATCCTTTCGGGCGACAGATGAAATCCCTCCTTGGTGCGCTTATCCGGGATGTGGTCGCTGCGTAGGGTTCCCTGCAGTTGCACCCCACTTCAGGAGACCCGCATGACAAGAACAACAGGGCCCGGACTATTCCAGCCGCACACCTTGGCTTTGGCCGTCGCCGTCGGTTTCGTCGCACCGGCGCAGGCCGTCAACTTCAACATCGGTGAGATCGAAGGGCAGTTCGACAGCTCGCTGTCGGTCGGTGCCAGCTGGTCGATGCGCAGTCCGGATCGCGATCTGATCGGCCCCAACAACGGCGGCCAGGGCCAGGCGCAGACTGGCGATGATGGACGCCTGAACTTCAAGAAGGGCGAGACCTTCTCGAAGATCTTCAAGGGTATTCACGACCTCGAACTGAAGTACCGCGATACCGGCGTGTTCGTGCGCGGCAAGTACTGGTACGACTTCGAGCTCAAGGACGAAAGCCGCCTGTTCAAGGATATCGACGACAGCAATCGCAAGGAGGGCGCCCAGTCTTCGGGGGCGGAAATTCTCGATGCATTCCTCTACCACAACTACGCCATTGGCGATCTGCCGGGCACGGTGCGGATCGGCAAGCAGGTGGTGAGCTGGGGTGAGAGCACCTTCATCGGCAACAGCATCAATGCCATCAACCCTATCGACGTGGCCGCCTTCCGCCGCCCAGGCGCGGAGATTAAGGAAGGCCTGATCCCGGTGAACATGCTCTACCTGTCGCAGAGCCTGACCGATCAGTTGAGCATGGAAGCCTTCTACCAACTGGAGTGGGACCAGACCATCATCGACAACTGCGGGACCTTCTTCTCCACCGCCGATGTGGCCGCCGATGGCTGTGACAATGGCTATCACATCGGCTCGCCAGCCATTGCGCCGTTGCAGCCGGTTGCTGCAGCGTTCGGTCAGGGCTTCCGCGTCGACAGCGAAGGGGTGATTCTGCCGCGTGCCGGTGATCGCGATGCGCGCGACAGCGGCCAGTGGGGCCTGGCCCTGCGCTGGCTGGGTGACGAGACCGAGTACGGCGCGTACTTCATGAACTACCACAGCCGCACGCCCATCGTCAGCACGCAGAACGCCGGCCTGGCGACCCTGGCAGCGCTGCCGGGGATCATTGGCACCGCCAATGGCATCGTACCGGGCAGCGGCGCGGGGCTGGCGCAGAGCGTGATGCTCGGCAATGGTCGCTACTACCTCGAGTACCCGGAGGATATTCGCCTCTACGGCATGAGCTTCTCCACCACACTGCCCACCGGCACTGCCTGGGCGGGTGAGGTCAGCTACCGGCCGAACCTGCCGCTGCAGATCAACACCACCGACATGACCCTGAGCCTGCTCAACCCCATCGCCCCTGGCACTGCACCGGTCGCCGCCGGGCCTGGCCAGGACAACGTCGGTTACCGGCGCAAGGAAGTCACCCAGGTGCAGACCACCTTCACCCATTTCTTCGATCAGGTAATGGGTGCCGGGCGCTTCACCCTGGTGGGCGAGATCGGCATGGCCCACGTCGGTGGCCTGGAGAGCCGTGAAGACCTGCGCTACGGCCGCGATTCGCTGTTCGGTGCCTACGGATTCCGTGGCGACACTCACGGCTTCGTCACCAGCACCTCCTGGGGCTACCGCGTGCGTGGCATCTGGGAGTACAGCAACGTGTTCGCCGGGGTGAACCTCAAGCCGAACGTCTCCTGGTCGCATGACGTCGACGGCTACGGCCCCAACGGCCTGTTCAATGAGGGTTCCAAGGCCGTGAGCATCGGTATAGACGCCGACTACCGCAATACCTACACCGCCAGCCTGTCGTACACCGACTTCTTCGGCGGTGATTACAACGTCGCGGTCGACCGCGACTTCCTGGCGCTCAGCTTCGGCGTGAGCTTCTAGGCCATCAGGATCAGTTGAGGAATGCAGATGAATACAACCCTGAAGATGCTCGGCGCACTGTCCCTGAGCCTGCTGGCCAGCGGTGTGCTGGCCGCGGTCAGCGAGCAGGAAGCAGCCAAGCTCGGTACCAGTCTGACCCCGTTGGGTGGTGAGATGGCCGGCAACGCCGCCGGTACCATCCCCGCCTGGACGGGCGGCATGGCCAGCGATGCCGGGCAGGTCGATGCGCGCGGTTTTCTCAGTGACCCCTTCGCTGGCGAGCAGCCATTGTTCACCATCACCGCACAGAACCTGGAGCAGTACCGCGAGCAGTTGTCGGCCGGGCAACTGGCGATGTTCGCGCGCTACCCGGACAGCTATCGCATGCCGGTGTACCCGACGCACCGCAGCACGGCGGTGCCGGACGCGATCAACGCCGCAGCCAGGACCAGCGCGCTGAAGACCGGTCTGCGTGATGGCGGCAACGGTTTGACCGGCTTCACTGACAGCCGCTATTACGCCTTCCCGATTCCGCAGAACGGCCTGGAGGTGGTGTGGAACCACATCACCCGTTATCGCGGTGGCAACCTCAAGCGCAGCATCGTGCAGGCCTCGCCGCAGACCAATGGCGCCTATACCCTGGTGCACTTCGAGGATGAAGTGGCCTTCCCGGAGAACATCCCCGATGTCGATCCAGGCAAGGCGGAAAATGCTCTGTTGTTCTTCAAGCAACGGGTCACCGCACCCTCGCGTCTGGCCGGCAACGTGCTGCTGGTGCACGACTCGCTCGATCAAGTCGCCGAGCCGCGCATGGCCTGGCTGTACAACGCCGGCCAGCGACGGGTACGGCGGGCGCCGCAGGTGGCGTACGACGGTCCGGGTACTGCCGCAGATGGCCTGCGTACCTCGGACAACTTCGACATGTTCAACGGCGCGCCGGATCGTTACGACTGGAAACTGGTGGGCAAGCGCGAGCTGTTCATCCCCTACAACAACTACCGCGTGGCCACGCCTGAGGTGAAGTATGAGGACATCCTCAAGGCCGGCCACGTCAATCAGGACCTGATCCGCTACGAGCTGCACCGGGTGTGGGAAGTGGAGGCGACGCTCAAGGCGGGCGAGCGCAACATCTACGCCAAGCGTCGCTTCTACGTGGACGAAGACTCCTGGCAGATCGCCCTGTCCGAGCACTACGACGGCCGCGGCCAGCTCTGGCGTGTCGGCGAGGCGATGTTGATGCAGCAATATGCGCAGAAGGTGCCGGTCTACGCGTTCGAGGCGCTGTACGACATCATCGCCGGGCGATACATCGCCATCGGCATGGCCAACGAGGAGAAAACCTCGGTGCAGTACGGCACTCAGGCGTCGGCCAAGGACTTCACCCCGGCCGCGCTGCGTAACGCCGGCGTGCGCTGACCTGGTAGCAGCCCGAAGCAAGCCGGTGTCGCCCTGTGCGCCACCGGCTTTTTTCTGCGTGCCTCTCTCACGTGAATCTCGCGCCATAAGCGCCAAGGGGTGGTCGCACGCGGTGAGCGGGGTACCATCGCCTGGTGGTTCAACAATGACAAGCAGAGAGAACCGCTGCCATGCCTACCCTTGCCATCGCCCGTGCGAGTGCGCTGCAGGTGCAACCTGCCGATCTACCGCGTTTGCCGCCGTGTGTGGTTTCCCGCCCAGCCCTGCTGCAGCGTCTGCTCGCCAGCGAGTCGCGCCTGCGTTTGCTGTGCGCGCCTGCCGGTTCTGGCAAGAGCGTGCTGCTCGGTCAATGCGCGCGCCACACGCCGGCCGCCGTCGAGCGCGTATGGCTCGATCTCGGAGGGCGCAGCCTGACGCCGCCGCAGCTGTGCAAGCGACTGGCCGCAGCCATGCAATTGCCGTTCGACGATGCCGGCGAAGCGGGGCTGATCGATCGGTTGCATGAGCATGCGGGGCGTTTGTGGATCTTTATCGACGACTACCCGCGACAGGCTGACGATGAACTCGATGCCTGCCTCGACCGGTTGTTCGCTGCGGCGCCTCAGCAGGTCTCCTGGTGGGTCGCCAGTCGTCGCATACCGGCCTGGAACCTGCCACGCCTATTGCTGCAGGGCGATCTGCTGGAGCTTCAGGGTGAGGAGCTGGCGCTGGATGACGCGGCGCTGACCGAGCTGCTGACGGCGTTGCAAGTGAGCCTGGCTGATGACGTCCGGCAGGCCCTGCTCGAGCGCAGCGAAGGCTGGTTGGCGGCGATCCGTCTGCTGTTACTCGATGTCGACGAGGATGCGCTGCGCCAGCGTTTGCAGGAGGGCTGCCCGGTGCTGCGCGACTACGTGCAGCGTGAGGTGCTGGCCGATCTGGACGAGGAGCTGCGCAGCGATCTGCATGCCCTGGCTCTGCTGCCGCGTTTTTCCCTGCCGCTCTGCGAGCACCTGCTGGAGGGTCGTGGCAGTGAGCTGCTGGGCGAACTGCAACGGCGCCAGCTGTTCGTGCGCAGTCTCGACAGCAGCGGTACCTGGTTCCGTCTGTGGCAACCGCTGGCCGAGGTACTGCGTCGCCTGCCGGGCGCGCCGGTGCCGGCCTCCATCCATGTGCGTGCCTGTCAGTGGTTCGCTCAGCACGGTGATATTCGCGAGGCCGTCGAACATGCCCTGCTGGCGGGGCAGGTCGAGGTTGCGGTCAACTACCTGCAGCGCTTCAGCCAGGAACAATTGCTGCAGGGGCACTCGGTCGCTCAGTTCCTGCAATGGCGCGAAGAGCTGCCAGCCTGGCTGTTCGCCAGTTCGCCGCGGTTGATCGTGCTGCAGGCCTGGGCTCTGATCATCTGCGCTCGTTTTGATGAAGCGGCCGACTGCATCCAGGGGCTGGCGCATTTCATGCCGCAACCGGATGAGCGCCGCCAGCGCAAACTGGTCGCCCATTGGCAGGCATTGACAGGTGTATTGGCGCGTCAGTGCGGGCGCCGCGATGCCCGGTTGCACTGCGAGCAGGCCCTGCAGATGCTGGACGAGGGCAGCTGGTCGCAGCGCGTGCTCTGTTACCAGGCGCTGGCCCAGCAGCATATGGCCGAACATGCGTTGGACCAGGCCAAGCAGGCGCTGGATCAGGGCCTGCGTCTGGCACGGCTCAATGGCAGTCTGATTTTCGAGGCTTTGCTCAATACCGATCACTGCCTGCTGCTGCAGATGCGTGGTGAGGCTGGGCGCGCCGCTGAACTCGCCGAGCAGTCCCTGGCGCTGCTGCGCGAACGCTTCAACCATAGCCCGGTGGTCGCTCGCCTGCTGTTGGTACGGGCCAGCCTGCTGGCCCGCCAGGGCCTCGATGAGGCGGCGCAGCAGGCGTATCGCCTGGGGCTGCAGGAAGCCGAGCACTGCGAGGATGCCTACATCATTTCCGGCTATCTCGGCATGCTGGAACTGGCGGAAAGCCGTGGCGATCTCGACGAGGCCCATCAGTGGTTGCAGCGGGCCGAGCGGGTGATGCAGTGGTCGCACGTGCCTGAAGTGCGTTACCGCTGTGTGCTGCAGTTGCAGGCAGGGCGGCTGCTGCTGCGTCAGGGGCAGACCGGGCGCGCACGCGAGCTGTTCGCCCAGACCCTGCAGCAGTTGCAGCAGCGTCAGCAACTGGCGCCCTCGGAGTTCTACGATCTGTTGCCACGCTTGCGTCGTTACCTGGCGCTGAGCGACCTGCTGCTTGGCCACCACGCTGCCGCTGAGCATGCACTGCGCCTGCTGCTGGATGAATGCCAGCTCGCCGGGCATCGCAGCCTGGTCTGCGAATGTCGGGTCAGCCTGGCCGAAGCGCTGCTCATGCAGGGGCAGCAGGAGCAGGCCGATGGCCTGTTGCAGCAGGCGCTTGGCGAGGCGCGACAGCTGCGTCTGCTGCGGCCACTGCAGGAACTGCAACAGCGTCAGGCGCAGTGGCTGGAGCGCCTGTTGCCGAGTGAGGCTGGGCAGAGCCTGCACCAGCGCCTGTTCGAGCCGGCGCCGCGCCTGGATGAGCCGGCCAGTGCCGGTACTGCGCTGCTCAGCTCGCGGGAGCTGGCGGTGCTGCAGCTGATCGCGCAGGGGGGCTCCAATCAAGAAATCGCCGATCGCCTGTTCATCTCGCTGCACACGGTCAAGACCCATGCGCGGCGGATCAACGTCAAGCTCGGCGTGCAAAGACGCACCCAGGCCGTGGCGATGGCCAAGGCGCAGGGGCTGATGGGGGATTGAGCAGGCGATGTCCGCCTGGAACAATGCCCGCTCTTTCAGGAGGCGAGCTCTGTGAGCCGCCGCTGGTGGGCTGAAGCCCACCCTACAAGAGGCGGATCTCCGCCCGTCCCACCCTACAGATTGGAGCTCACCCCAGGGCGGGTGGGCTGCCTGAGAGTGGTGCAGGTCAGCCCGTAGGGTGGGCTTTAGCCCACCTGAGTTGGTCAGCGTGGGCCGAAGCGGATCTCCGCTCGGCCCACCCTGCAGGGCCTCGCTGTTTGGTCAGCCGAGGAAGTAGAACGCGCCGCAGATCACCACGCCCGAGTACAGCAGCATGATCAGGCAGTAGCCCATGATGTCGCGTGCGCCGAGGCCGACGATGCCGAGCAGCGGCAGTGCCCAGAACGGCTGGATCATGTTGGTCCAGGCGTCGCCCCAGGCAATCGCCATGGCGGTAACGGTCGGCGAGACGCCCAGTGCCTGAGCAGCCGGCAGCATGATCGGGCCCTGCACGGCCCACTGGCCACCGCCAGACGGTACGAAGACGTTGACCACACCAGCGCTGAGGAAGGCCAGCAGCGGGAAGGTGTCAGCCGAGGACCAGGAGATGAACGCTTCGGTGATCTGCCGGCCAAGGGAGATGCCGTCGGCGTTGGCGCCCATCATCATGCCCATGATCCCGGCGTAGAAGGGGAACAGCAGGACGATGCCGCCAATGCCGCGCACGCTCTCGTCCACCGCGCGCATGTAGCGCTCTGGGGTGCCGTGCATCAGCAAGCCGCTGAACAGGAAGATGGCGATGACCACGTCCAGGCCGAGCACGAAGCCCTTGGTGGCGAAGTGGTTGAACAGGTAGATACCGGCCATGGCCACCAGTGCCAGACCAAGGATGCGGCTGTCGTCCAGGCGCTGTGCCGGGGTTTCACGAGCCGGCAGCTCTGCACGCGATTCCACCAGCTTGGCGGCATCAGCGACCTTGGCGCCCTGACGCGGGTGCATGGCGCGGTTGAGCAGCGGCAAGCCGATGAACAGCAGAGCCACGATGGTCAGGTTCAACGGGCTGAACAGGGTCTCGGTGATGCTCACCGGATCGGTCAGCACGCCTGCGGTGATACGTGCCAGATCCGGGCCACCGGTGGCCATGGACAGCGGAATCGAGCCGGCCAGGCCGCCGTGCCAGACCAGGAAGCCCGAATAGGCCGAGGCCACCAGCAGCGGGTAGTCGACGCCATCGACCTTGCGCGCCAGGGCGCGGGCGAATACCGCGCCGATCACCAGGCCGAAGCCCCAGTTGACCCAGCAACCGACCAGCGCCACCAGGGTGACCATGATGATCGCCTGACCGGGCGTGCGTGCCAGACCGGCGAGGCGGTCGAGTTGGCGGTTGATGATCGGTGCGCTAGCCAGGGCGTGGCCAGTGACGAAGATCAGCGACATCTGCATGGCGAAGCCGAGCAGCGTCCAGAAACCACCGCTCCAGTGTTGCACCATGGCCGGTAGCGATTGGCCGGTGGAGAAGATACCAGCGAGCAGCACGCCCAGCGTGAGCAAGGCGGAGAAAACGAACGGTGAGGGCAGGTACTTCTGTACCAGGCTCACGCTCATGCGGGTGAGGGTGTTGAACATGGATGACGCCTCTTTCTTATGGTTGTGTAAGAACCTGTTCAAAGCCTGCTGCGCGTCGGGCCTGCAGCGTTAAAAACAGGCTGGAACGCCAGCCCGGTCAAATGCTCATTTACAACTCGTAAAGTCGCACGCGACTCCGACCGTTCTTCGCCTGTTTTTGCCTTGCATGCCTCTAGCTCGCGAGGCTTTGAACATGTTCTGGGGCTTTACCAGGCATTCGAGGTTGGCTTTGCCTGGGCGTTGCAGTGGATATGACAAAGCTCGGCCGAGGCCGAGCTGGTTGGTGTAGCCCGGATGCAATCCGGGAGGTCCATGTCAGGTTTCCCCGGATTGCATCCGGGCTACGGTGCTCTGGTTTCTCAAGCTGGCCTGCAGGGTGGATGTCGCTTTTTACATCCACCACAGCGGTGGATCGGTGAAGCGCGATCCACCCTACGGCTCAGCGCTCGATGGCCAGCGCCACACCCTGACCACCACCAATGCACAGCGTGGCCAGGCCTTTCTTGGCGTCGCGGCGGATCATCTCGTGCAGCAGGCTCACCAGCACGCGGCAGCCCGAGGCGCCGATGGGGTGGCCGAGGGCAATGGCACCGCCGTTGACGTTGACTTTGTCGGCATCCCAGCCCAGTTCCTGGCCGACCGACAGCGCCTGGGCTGCGAAGGCTTCGTTGGCTTCGATCAGGTCCAGATCGGCCAGGCTCCAGCCGGCCTTGTCCAGGCAGCGGCGGGTGGCGGATACCGGGGCGATGCCCATGATCGCCGGGTCGACACCGGCGTTGGCATAGCCGGCAATCTTCGCCAGCACTGGCAGGCCCAACGACTGCGCCTTGGCCGCGCTCATCAGCATCACGGCAGCGGCGCCATCGTTGAGGCTGGAGGCGTTGCCGGCGGTAACGCTGCCGTCTTTCTTGAATGCGGGTTTGAGCTTGGCCAGGGATTCGGCGGTGGTGCCGGCACGCGGCTGCTCGTCACGGGCGAAGGCGACGGGGTCGCCCTTGCGCTGCGGGATCAGCACTGGAGTGATCTCGGCATCGAAACGCCCAGCCTCGATGGCCGCCACGGCCTTCTGTTGCGAAGCGGCGGAGAAGGCGTCCTGGGCTTCACGGCTGATGCCGTATTTCTCCACCAGATTCTCGGCGGTGATACCCATGTGGTAATCGTTGAAGGCGTCCCACAGGCCGTCGACGATCATGCTGTCGAGCATCTGCGCGTGACCCATGCGCAGGCCGGTGCGGGCTTTGGGCAGCACATAGGGCGACAGGCTCATGTTCTCCATGCCGCCAGCGATGATGACCTGGGCATCGCCACAGCGGATGGCCTGGGCGGCCAGGTGCAGGGCTTTGAGGCCCGAGCCACAGACCTTGTTAAGTGTCATGGCTGGCACGGCATGGGGCAGGCCGGCGCGGATGGCAGCCTGGCGCGCGGGGTTCTGGCCGGAGCCTGCGGTAAGTACCTGGCCGAGGATCACTTCATCGACCTGGGCGCCGTCGAGGCCGGTCTGTTCCAGCAGGCGTTTGATGACGATGGCGCCGAGCTCCGGCGCGGGAATATCGGCCAGGCTGCCCTGGAAGCTGCCGATGGCGGTGCGGGTGGCGGCAACGATGACGACGTCTTGCATGGGGAGTCCTCTTGGCTGATGGGCCGCGTATTGTGGGAGGGGCTTTAGCCGCGACGAGAAAGGCTCGCCGCTAAAGCGCCTCCCACAATGCAGAAAAACGTTCCGTAGGCGCCGTGCGTGGTGGCGCCTACAGAACGGTAGACAACTTAGAAGCTCATTTCCGGCACGTGTTCGGGGACGATCAGTTTACCGGCGGTCTTGGCGACGATTTCCTCGATGCTCACCCCCGGCGCGCGCTCGCGCAGAATGAAGGCGTCGTTCTCGATTTCCAGGTAGGCCAGGTCGGTCAGCACCTTGCGGATGCAGCCGCAGCCGGTCAGCGGCAGGCTGCAGTGCTCCAGCAGCTTGGATTCGCCGTCCTTGGAGGCGTGGGTCATGGTGACGATGATGTTGTCGGCGCCGGCCACCAGGTCCATGGCGCCGCCCATGCCCTTGACCAGCTTGCCGGGGATCATCCACGAGGCGATGTTGCCGCGTACGTCCACTTCGAAAGCACCGAGCACGGTCAGGTCGACATGGCCGCCACGGATCATGGCGAAGGACTGGGCCGAGTCGAAGATCGCTGCGCCCTTGATCGCGGTAACGGTCTGCTTGCCGGCGTTGATCATGTCGGCGTCCACTTCGTCTTCAGTGGGGAAGGCGCCCATGCCGAGCAGGCCGTTTTCCGACTGCAGCATCACCTGCATGCCCTCGGGCACGTAGTTGGCCACCAGGGTGGGGATGCCGATCCCGAGGTTGACGTAGAAGCCGTCCTGCAATTCACGGGCGACGCGCTGAGCCATTTGTTCACGGGTAAGAGCCATGCTGGTATCTCCTCAGGCGCGCAGCGTGCGTTTTTCGATGCGTTTCTCGAAGCTGCCGCAGATCAACCGGTCGACGTAGATGCCGGGCGTGTGAATCTGCGTCGGGTCGAGTTCACCGGGTTCGACGATCTCTTCCACTTCGACCACGGTGATGCGCCCGGCGGTGGCGACTACCGGATTGAAATTCTGCGCGGTGTGGCGGTAGACCACATTGCCGAAATGGTCGGCCTTCCAGCCTTTGACGATGGCGAAATCGCCGGTGATGGCGGGTTCGAGGATGTAGTGGCGGCCGTTGATCTCGCGCGCCTCCTTGCCCTCGGCGACCGGGGTACCGTAGCCAGTGGCGGTGAAGAAGGCGGGGATGCCGGCGCCGCCGGCGCGCAGCTTCTCGGCCAGGGTACCTTGCGGAGTGAGTTCAACTTCCAGCTCGCCGGAGAGCAGTTGCTGCTCGAACAGGGCGTTCTCGCCGACATAGGAGGCAATCATCTTGCGGATCTGCCGATCTTCCAGCAGCACGCCGAGGCCGAAACCATCGACCCCGCAGTTGTTGGACACCACGGTGAGGTCGCGCACACCACGGCGGCGGATCTCTGCAATCAGATTCTCGGGGATGCCGCACAGGCCGAAGCCGCCGGCCAGTACGGTCATGCCGTCCTGCAGGCCGTCCAGGGCTTCTGCATAGCTGCCGACGCGTTTGTCGAGTCCGCTCATTCGAGGCTGCCTCTTGTTGTTGTGGGGCAGGAGCACTGCCAGGCTGTGGTCAAGCTTCTGCGCTATGAGCTTATTTGTTAAGTTTGTTTTTCCTCTTGATTGATCAGGTAAATAAATCAATGACCGTCAAGCAGCTACGCGCCTTTCTCGCCGTGGCACAGAGCCTGAGCTTCGCCCAGGCCTGCGAGCGCCTGCATCTGTCGCAACCGGCACTGAGCCTGGCGATCAAGAATCTGGAGCAATCGCTCGGTGGCCAGTTGCTGGTGCGCACCACCCGCAGTGTGGCGCTGACGCCAGAGGGCGAGACGTTATTGCCTATTGCCGTGCGGCTGCTGGCCGACTGGGACAACGCCGAGGACCTGTTGCACCAGCACTTCACCCTGCAGATGGGCAAGGTGGCAGTGGCCGCCATGCCATCGTTCGCCGGCAACCGCCTGCCAGCGGCGCTGCGCGTGTTTCGCGATGCCTACCCACGGGTCAACGTGACGGTACATGACGTGATCAACGAACAGGTGATGGAAATGGTGCGCGATGGCCGCGTCGAGCTCGGCATCGCCTTCGAGCCGGCGACCCTCGACGGTCTGCAGTTCACGCCGCTGTACGATGATCGTTTCGTGGCCGTGGTGCCGGCGACCAGCGAGCTGGCCGGGCAGTCGGCGCTGACCTGGACGCAGTTGCTGGAGCAGCCCTTCATCACCCTGCAGCGCCCTTCGGCGGTACGCCTGCTGCTGGAAGACAGCGTGATCTCCAGCCACGGCAAGCTGCCGGTGGCGTTCGAGAGTCATCAGTTGGTCACGGTCGGACGTATGGTCGCCGAAGGCCTCGGCGTCAGCGCCGTGCCGCAGCTGTGCCTGCAGCAGATGGAAGAGCTGGGGGCTCGTTGTCTGCCGCTGAGCGAGCCGCAGGTGTCGCGTAGGGTGGGCTTGCTGCACCAGGCCGGGCATCAGCTGTCCAGCGCGGCGCAGGCGCTGAGTGAGGTGCTGTTGCGCCAGACCGGGCGGTAAGGCGGGTGAAACCCGCCATGGGGCGCTATGGTCGAGCCAGGTCTTCCGGGGTATCGATATCCTGCAGCACGCCGGGGTCAGCCAGCTCGACGATATGCACCGCTTCAGCGTTCTGTTGAAGCACGGTCCTGGCTCCTGCATCGCCGCTCAGCGCCGCCAGCTGCGGCCAGAAATCACGGCCGAACAGCACCGGGTGGCCGCGTTTGCCCTGGTAGCTGGGCATTACGATTTTTTCTGCGCTGGCGTAGGCGAGCAGGGCTTCCAGGCTGTTCCGGCGAATAAGCGGCATATCGGCGAGAAAGATCGCCACCGCGTCAGCGCTCGATTCGGCGAGCAGACACTCGGCCCCTGCGGCCAGACTATGGCCCATGCCTTGCGCCGTCGCTGGATGCTGGACGATCCTGATGCCTGCGGATAATCCCAACTCAGCGCCTGTCTCGTCCGGGCGCAGCACCAGCCAGACCTCTTCGAGCATCGAACAGGGCAGTGCCAGGCTGGCCGCCAGCAGCGAGCGACCGTCGTCGAGCACGAGACGGCGCTTGTCGGCGCCGAAGCGGCGGCTGTAGCCAGCGGCGAGCATCAGCGCTGCTACGCCTTGTGCTGGGCACTCGCTGGCCATGCTCAGCCGGCCAGACCCGCTGCTTTGGCGCGGGCAGCGTGGAGTTTCTTGTAGCTGTCGATCAGGCGCAGGTGCTTGTCCAGCCCTTCCAGTTTCATGCTGGTCGGCGTCAGGCCATGGAAGCGCACGCTGCCGTCTACCGAGCCAATCACTGCGTCCATGCGCTCGCTGCCGAACATGCGTCGCAGGTTGTGCTCGTAGTTGGCCAGCTCCAGTTCATCGTCCAGCTGGATCTCCAGCACCGCATTGACCGCCTGGTAGAACAGGCCGCGCTCGACGGTGTTGTCGTTGTACTGCAGGAAGGCCTCGACCAACTCCTTGGCGTCGTCGTATTTCTTCAGCGCCAGATTGATCAACAGCTTCAGCTCGAGGATGGTCAGCTGGCCCCACACCGTGTTGTCGTCGAACTCGACGCCGATCAGCGTGGTGATGTCGGTGTAGTCGTCGACTTCGGTGTTGCTGAGGTTGCGCAGCAGCGACTTGAGCTCGCGGTCGCTGAGGGCGTGCAGGTTGAGGATGTCCTTGCGAAACAGCAGCGCCTTGTTGGTGTTGTCCCAGATCAGGTCCTCGACCGGATAGATCTCCGAGTAGCCCGGCACCAGAATGCGGCAGGCGTTGGCGCCGAGGTCGTCGTAGGTGGCCACGTAGACTTCCTTGCCCATGTCCTCGAGGATGCCGAACAGGGTGGCGGCTTCCTGCTCGTTGGAGTCGGCACCTTCGCCGGAGAAGTCCCACTCGACGAATTCGAAGTCCGGCGTGGCGCCGAAGAAGCGCCAGGACACCACGCCGCTGGAGTCGATGAAGTGCTCGACGAAGTTGTTCGGCTCGGTCAGCGCCAGGCTGTCGAAGGTCGGCTGCGGCAAGTCGTTGAGTCCCTCGAAGCTGCGGCCTTGCAGCAGCTCGGTGAGGCTGCGCTCCAGCGCCACTTCCAGGCTCGGATGGGCTCCGAATGAGGCGAACACGCCGCCGGTACGTGGGTTCATCAGGGTCACGCACATCACCGGAAATTCACCGCCGAGCGAGGCGTCTTTCACCAGCACCGGGAAGCCTTGCTCCTCCAGGCCCTTAATGCCGGCGACGATGCCCGGGTACTTGGCCAGTACGTCTGGCGGCACGTCCGGCAGGCACAGCTCGCCTTCGAGGATTTCGCGTTTGACCGCGCGCTCGAAGATTTCCGACAGGCACTGCACCTGGGCCTCACTCAGGGTATTGCCGGCGCTCATGCCGTTGGACAGGTACAGGTTTTCGATCAGGTTGGAGGGGAAGTACACCGTCTCGCCATCGCTCTGACGCACGAAGGGCAGCGAGCAGATGCCGCGCACAGTGTTGCCGGAGTTGGTGTCGTACAGGTGCGAGCCGCGCAGTTCACCGTCCGGGTTGTAGATGGCCAGGCAGTGCTCGTCGAGGATTTCCTCGGGCAGCGCATCCTTCGGCCCGGGCTTGAACCAGCGTTCGTTGGGGTAGTGGACGAACTCGGCGCTGGCGATGTCCTCGCCCCAGAACTGGTCGTTGTAGAAGAAGTTGCAGTTCAGCCGCTCGATGAACTCGCCGAGGGCCGAGGCCAGGGCGCTTTCCTTGGTCGATCCCTTGCCGTTGGTGAAGCACAGGTTCGACTGCGCGTCGCGAATGTGCAGCGACCAGACGTTGGGCACGATGTTGCGCCAGGAGGCGATCTCGATCTTCATCCCAAGGTCCGCGAGGATGCCCGACATGTTGGCGATGGTCTGCTCCAGCGGCAGGTCCTTGCCCGCAATGTAGGTGGTGGTATCCGACACCGGCATCAGCAGCGCCTGGGCGTCGGCGTCGAGGTTCTCCACCTCCTCGATGATGAACTCGGGGCCCTGCTGTACCACCTTCTTCACCGTGCAGCGGTCGATGGAGCGCAGGATGCCGAGGCGATCCTTCTCGGAAATGTCCGCCGGCAGCTCGACCTGGATCTTGAAGATCTGCGCGTAGCGGTTCTCCGGGTCGACGATGTTGTTCTGCGACAGGCGAATGTTCTCGGTGGGGATGTCGCGCGTCTGGCAGTACAGCTTGACGAAGTAGGCCGCGCACAGCGCCGAAGAGGCCAGGAAATAGTCGAACGGCCCCGGCGCCGAGCCGTCGCCCTTGTAGCGGATCGGCTGATCGGCGATCACCGTGAAGTCGTCGAACTTGGCCTCAAGGCGCAGGTTGTCGAGAAAGTTGACCTTGATTTCCATGGGGCAGTACCAGCGAGCGAAACAAAATGGCCGCCATTATCCGGTTTTTCGGCGGCCTGTCTTGCTTGGCTGCTGGCGATCGAGGCGCGCCGGACCGGCGGCGAGCGCAATGCCGGCCCGAGCGACGGCTCAGCTGTCGAGTTCGGCGGTGTTGCTGGTTCCGATGGAGGTGTAGCTCGGCCATTGCCGCAGCAGGGTTTCGACGAACTGTTCCGCTGCCGGTGACAGCGAAGAGCCGCGGCGGCGAACCAGGCCCAGGGTGCGGCTGATCACCGGGTCGACCAGCGGCCGGCTGACCAGAATCGGATGGTCCTCGGCCGGCATCGCCAGGCTGGGCAGGGCGGCGATGCCCAGGCCGGCCTCGACCATGCCCAGCGATGTCGAAAGATGCTGCACCTCGTAGAACCAACTCGGGCGCCAGTCGAGGTGGGCCAGGCCGTGATCGAGCAGCACGCGGTTGCCACTGAGGCGTCCGACGCCGATCAGGCGGTAATCGCTCAGCTCGCGCCAGGCCACTTCCGGCTGCTTGGCCAGGGGATGATCGCGCCGGCAGGCGAGCACGAAAGGCTCGTTGACCAGCGGGGTGAAGTCGATTTCCGCGCTTTGTCCGCTCTGCATGTTGATGCCGAAATCCGCCTCGCCACGGATCACCGCTTCCAGCCCTTCATGGGCGCTGAGGTCGAGGATACGGATGCGGATCTTCGGGTACTGCAGGTTGAAGGCGCGGATCACCGTCGGCAGGAAGTAGAAGGCTGCCGTCGGGATGCAGGCGAGGGTGACCTGGCCGGACTGACGCTCGGCCAACTCACGGATACCGAGGATCGAACGCTCGAAGTCATCCAGCAGACGCTGCGCCTTGGGCAGAAAATCACGCCCCACGGCGGTCAGGCTGACGCGGCGCGTGGTGCGGTCCAGCAACTGGGTGCCGAGGCTTTCCTCCAGCTTCTGCATGCGACGGGTCAGTGCCGGCTGGGACAGGTGAATGGCGTTGGCGGCCTCGTGAAAGTTGCCGAACTCGGCGATTTTCACGAAAGCGCGGATGTCTTGCAGTTCGTAATTCATGCGCTTGGGTTATCAGTCTGGCGTATTTTTGTTTGCAGGTTAGCAATGAACCCTAGTCTTTCGGCTCAGGACTGGCAAGCGAGGAAATACGCACACGCATTAATGCGTTTAATGGAATAAATATCGAAATATATGCATTTTACAGAATAAATATCCGCTCCTCATAATCGACGCAAAGCAACAATCACCAGTTTTATTGCGTTGGAGGCATCATGCGGACGGTACCTTGTGTACTCATGCGAGGCGGTACTTCGAAGGGGCCGGTCTTTCTGGCCAATCACCTGCCCACGGACCCGCAGCAGCGCGACGAGGTATTGCTCAGCCTGATGGGCTCTGGCCACGAGCTGGAAATCGACGGTATCGGTGGTGGCAGCCCGCAGACCAGCAAGGTGGCGATTGTCAGCCGTTCGCCGCACCCGGATGCCGATGTCGACTACCTGTTCGTGCAGGTCATGGTCACCCAGCGCCGCGTCGACACTGCGCCCAACTGCGGCAACATGCTTTGTGCCATCGGTCCTTTCGCCATCGAGCACGGCCTGGTCAATGCCGGCTCGCCGATGACCCGGGTGCGCATCCGCAATCTCAACACCAACACCTTCGTCGATTCCGACGTGATGACCCCAGGCGGCCGCGTGCGTTATGACGGCGACACCGCCATCGACGGCGTGCCCGGCACCGCCGCGCCGATCAAGCTGACTTTCCTCAATGCCGCTGGTGGCAAGACCGGCCGTCTGCTGCCCACCGGCCGCGTGCGTGACGCGTTCGATGGTATCGAGGTGACCTGCATCGACATGGCCATGCCGATGGTGCTGATGCATGCCGAGGCACTGGGCAAGACCGGCTATGAGTCGCCTGCCGAACTGGATGCCGACAGTGCGTTTCTCCAGCGCCTGGAGCGCATTCGCCTGCAGGCCGGCCTGGCCATGGGCCTTGGCGACGTATCGCAGATGGTCATCCCCAAGCCGGTGCTGCTGGCACCTGCACGTCACGGCGGCACGCTGAGCGTGCGCTATTTCATGCCGCACAACTGCCACCGCTCGGTCGCCGCCACCGGGGCCATCGGCCTGGCCACGGCCTGTGCGCTGCCCGGCAGCGTCGCTCAGGACATCGCGCCCATCGAAGGCGAGGCGCTGGTACGCCTGGAACACCCGGGCGGGCAGATCGAGGTTTCCCTGCAGCCTGCCGCCGACGGCAACCCCGAGCACCTGCGCGCCTCGCTGGTACGCACGGCCCGTCGCCTGTTCTCGGGTGAGGTGTACATCCCCAGCCTGCGGCGCACCGGCACCTGATTTCGCCTCACTACAACCACACCCGTAGGGCCAACCACAATGACAAGAAAAAAATCCCTCAGTTGCTCCGTCGTCGGCATGACGGTCATGGCGCTGCCTGCAGTCAGTGTCCATGCCGCCGGTTTCATCGAGGACAGCAAGGCCAGCCTGGAGCTGCGCAACTTCTACCTCAACCGCGACTTTCGCGAGAATGCCGGGCAGAACAAACGTGAAGAATGGGCGCAGGGCTTCATCCTCAACCTGGAGTCCGGATACACCCAGGGCACCGTGGGTTTCGGTATCGATGCCATCGGCATGCTAGGGGTCAAGCTCGACTCCTCGCCTGATCGCAGCGGTACCGACCTGCTGCCGCGTGACAGTCGCAACCGTGCCGAGGACGACTACAGCAAGCTCGGCGTGACCGGCAAGGTGCGTTTCGCCGAAAGCCAGCTGCGCGTGGGCACCTTGCTGCCAAAGATGCCCTACCTGCAGTACAGCAATTCGCGTCTGCTGCCACAGGTGTTCGAGGGTTGGCAGGTGCAGAGCAAGGATCTCGAGCGCGCCACCTTCACCCTGGGCGAGATCGACCGTGTGGTGCAGCGCAATGTCTCCGGCTCCGACAAGCTGGCGCTGAACAACAAGAATGGCCGCTTCGGTCGCAGCCCCGAGAGCGACGAGCTGCGCTTCGCCGGGGTCGATTACGCGATCAACCCGCAGTTGCTCGCCAGCTATCACTACGCCGAACTGAGCGATGTCTATCGCCAGCATTTTCTCGGCGTGCAGCACAACCTGGCGCTGGGGCCTGGCAAGCTGAAAAGCGACCTGCGCTATTTCAACAACAGCGAAGCGGGGCAGGAGCGGGTTGGCAAGATCGACAACCAGGCCGTCAACGCGATGTTCACCTACAGCGTCGCGGGGCATTCTCTGGGGCTCGGCTACCAGAAAATGCTCGGCGATGATGCCTTTACCTATGTCAACGGTGCCACGCCTTACCTGACCAACTTCCTGCAGATCAATGATTTCGCCGGCCCGGACCAGCGTTCCTGGCAGCTGCGCTATGACTTCGACTTCGCCCGTGTAGGCGTGCAGGGACTGACCTTCATGACCCGCTATGTACGCGGTGACCAGGTCGACCTGGCGGTAGGCGAGGGGCGCGAGTGGGAACGTAATACCGATATCGCCTACGCCTTCGGCGATGGCCCGCTGAAGAATCTCAAAGTGACCTGGAGAAACGCGACTTACCGTTCGAGCTTCGTTCGTGACCTGGACGAGAATCGTCTGATCCTGAGCTATATCGTGCCGCTCTGGTAACGCATCGGCCTACATACAAGACCAATAAGAGGAACCCATCATGATCACCTGCACTATTCGCCGCATTCTGCCGCTGTCTTTCGCCGTATTGCTTGCCAGTGGCTCGGCACTGGCTGGTGAACCTTCCCGTCCGGAGTGCATTGCTCCAAGCAAGCCAGGCGGCGGCTTCGACCTGACCTGCAAGTTGGCCCAGGCCGGTTTCAAGGATGAAGGCCTGCTCAAGGCACCGATGCGCGTGACCTACATGCCTGGCGGCATCGGCGCCGTGGCCTACAACTCCATCGCCGCCAACCGCCGGGCAGAATCCGGCACCCTGGTGGCCTTCTCCGGCGCTTCGCTGCTGAACCTGGCTTTGGGTAAATACGGTCGTTTCGATGAGACCGCAGTGAAGTGGCTGGCCACCGTCGGCAACGATTACGGCACCCTGGCAGTACGTGATGACTCGCCTTACAAGAACCTCGACGATGTGGTGCAGGCGCTGAAGAAAGACCCTAAAAGCATCGTGGTTGGCGGCGGCGGCAGTGTCGGCGGTCAGGGCTGGGTGAAGATCGCCCTGCTGGCCCGCGCGGCAGGTGTCGATCCGCGCGAGCTGCGTTACGCCGCGTTCGAGGGCGGCGCCGAGCACTACATGGCGCTGATGGGCGGCCACGTGGACCTGGTCACTGGCAGCGCAAGCGAGATCCGCGCGCAGCAGGGCAACAAGATCCGCACCCTGGCGATCTTCAGCGAAGAGCGTCTGGGTGGCGATCTGGCCTCGATTCCCACCGCCCGCGAGCAGGGTTACGAGATCCAGTGGCCACTGATTCGCGGCTACTTCCTCGGCCCAGACGTGAAAGAGCAAGACGTGGCCTGGTGGCAGGAGCGCTTCGCCAAGCTTGCGGCCTCCAGCGACTTCCAGGCCTACCTGGCCGACCGCGATGTACTGCCTTACTACGTGACCGGGCCGGAGCTGGATGCGCTGGTCAAGAGTCAGGTTGCTGAGTACCGCAAGCTCGGTCGCGAATTCGGCCTGGTCGAGTAATCGAGTTCCCATGCGCCGTCCCTGACGGCGCAGCGTTCTGGAGCGCATCCACATGCATGACCGTATCTTTGCGGGGGTGACCCTGCTGCTTTGCTGCATCCTGGGATTTTTCGCCTGGGGCTACAGCGCCCCGTTTTCCTACGAGCCGGTCGGGCCCAAGGCCTTCCCGCTGCTGCTGTTACTGCTGATCGCCTTTGCCTGCCTGCAACTGCTGCTCAAGCCGGCCGGTGAGGTGCAGGGCGAAGAACCGCCCCTGAACCGCCAAGTGATGATCAAGGCGCTGGTCTTTCTCGGCCTGATGATTGGCTATGCGGTGCTGTTCGAATCGCTCGGTTTCATCCCCGCCAGCGTGCTGTTCGGCATCGGCATGGCGCGTCTGTATGGCGGCAGCTGGCTGCACAGCCTGATCAGTGGTGTGGTGTTGGCAATCGGCCTCTACCTGCTGTTCGACAAGGCGCTGGCCGTACCCCTGCCGCTTGGCATCCTTTCGACCCTGGAGAGCTGAACCCATGGATACTCTCGGTTATCTCAGCCATGGCTTCGGCGTGGCGCTTAGCCCCTACAACCTGCTTACTGCCCTGTGTGGCACCTTGATCGGCACCGTCGTTGGCCTGCTGCCAGGCCTTGGCCCTATCAACGGCGTGGCCCTGCTGATTCCCGTTGCCTTCGCGTTGGGGCTGCCGCCGGAAACCGCCTTGATCCTGCTGGCGGCGGTGTACCTGGGCTGCGAATACGGCGGCCGTATTTCCTCGATCCTGCTCAACATTCCGGGCGAAGCCTCCGCGGTGATGACCACCCTCGACGGCTACCCGCTCGCCCGCCAGGGCCAGGCCGGCGTCGCACTGTCCCTGTCGGCCTGGAGCTCGTTCATCGGCGGCCTGATCGCTACCGCTGGCGTCGTGTTGTTCGCACCGCTACTGGCCAGGTGGGCGGTGGCGTTCGGCCCCGCCGAATATTTCGTGCTGATGGTGTTCGCCATCACCTGCCTGGCCGGGATGGCCGGCAACAAACCCTTGAAAACCGCTGTCGCGGCTCTGATCGGCCTGCTGCTGTCGTGCGTGGGCATCGACGCCAACAGCGGCGTCTATCGCTTCACCTTCGGCAGCCTGGGCCTGGCCGATGGCATTCAGTTCGTGGTGCTGGTGCTGGGGCTGTTCTCGGTCAGCGAGCTGCTGGTGCTGCTCGAGCGTACCCATCATGGGCAGAAGGCGATCAAGGCCAGCGGGCGCATGCTGTTCAGCATGAAGGAGGGCGGCTTCGTGCTTGCCACCAACCTGCGCAGCGGCGTGGTCGGCTTCGTGCTCGGCGTGCTACCAGGTGCCGGGGCGACGCTGGCCAGCGCTGTTTCCTACATGAGCGAAAAGCGCATGGCGGTGAAGGACAATAAATTCGGCAACGGTGACCTGCGCGGTCTGGCCGCACCGGAAACCGCCAACAGCGCTGCAGCCTGCGGCTCCATGGTGCCGATGTTGACTCTCGGCGTACCGGGTTCGGGCACCACTGCGGTGATGCTCGGCGCCCTGACGCTGTACAACATCACGCCGGGACCGCTGTTGTTCCAGAACCAGCCGGACATCGTCTGGGGCCTGATCGCCTCGCTGTTCGTCGCCAACATCATGCTGATCATCATGAACGTGCCGATGATCAAGGTCTTCACCAAGGTGCTGGCCGTGCCTTACTGGGCATTGGTACCGGCGGTGGCGATCATCACTGCGATCGGTGTGTACGCGGTGCACGCGACCACCTTCGACCTGTACCTGATGATCGCCATCGGCCTCTTCGGTTACGTCATGCGCAAGCTGGACTTCCCGCTGTCGGCGATCCTGCTCGGTTTCATCCTCGGCGGGATGATGGAGCAGAACCTGCGTCGTGCGCTTTCCCTGTCCAGCGGTGATCTCGGTATCCTGTACGCCAGCCCGATCACCTGGGTGGTCTGGGGCCTGGTGGCGGTGATGATCGTGCTGCCATTCTGGCGCGCCTGGCGTGCGCGTCGTCAGCAGGGCCGCGCCGCCAGCGTGGCCTGATTCGGAGGGTTGGCATGCGTATCGTGATACCGGATGACTATCAGCGGGTCGTTCAACAGCTCGATTGTTTCCGCTTGTTGGAGGGCTTCGATGTCCGCCTGTATCACGACGCCGTGAGCGATCCGCAGGTGCTGGCCGAGCGCTTCGCCGATGCCGAGGCGCTGGTGCTGACCCGCGAGCGCACGCGTATCGATGCCGCGCTGCTGGCACGCTTGCCGAACTTGAAGCTGATCAGCCAGACCGGGCGAGCCGGCCCGCATCTGGATCTGGAGGCTTGCCGCGAGCGCGGCGTGACCGTAGCCGAGGGCACCGGCTCGCCGATCGCAGCGGCCGAGCTGACCTGGGCGCTGATCCTCAATGCCCGGCGGCAGTTGCGCGAGGCCATCAACGGTCTGTATGCCGGGCACTGGCAGGTCAACCTCGGCCAGCGTCTGTATGGTCAGACGCTGGGCATCTGGGGTTACGGCAAGATTGGCCAGCGTCTGGCGCGTTATGCACGAGCCTTCGACATGCGTGTCCTGGTGTGGGGCAGCGAGGCTTCGCGCCAGGCCGCCATCGCCGATGGCTACGAGGCCGCATCGACGCGCGAAGCTTTCTTCGAGCAGGCCGATGTTCTCACCCTGCACCTGCGCCTGGTGCCTGCCACCCAGCACTGTGTAGTCGCCGCTGACCTGGCGCGGATGAAGCCTGACGCGCTGTTGGTCAACACAAGTCGCGCCGAGCTTATCGCGCCGGGGGCTCTGCTTGACGCGCTGGATCTTGGCCGTCCTGGTCAGGCGGCGCTGGATGTTTTCGAGCAGGAGCCGATCCTGCAGGCCGATCATCCGCTGCTGACCCATCCGCGCGTGCTCTGTACACCGCACCTGGGCTACGTCGAAAAGCACAGCTACGAAGCCTACTTCGGCGAGGCCTTCGCCAACGTCAGGGCGTTTGCGCAAGGATGACGCCCTGAGCATCGCGGCAAGGATTCTCGAGGCAGAGTCCGAATCCTCCTCGGCGTTCTTTCACCATCGCTAGCTCTCTGTGCTCAGCATCCAGCGCTGGCCGCTCTATCGCATCAGCTCAACGCATCGATCTGCAGCGTTTCTGCAGCGTGCTCTTGAGCGAATCACCGAGTTGGATGCAGGCCTCTGCCAGGTATTTCGGTAGGATCGCACCTGGGTTCAGAAATGGAGATAGGGATGCACTCGTCCGAGCGGCTGAAGGGGATCGATGTCTTTGTGGCTGTCGCTGATTCTGGCAGTTTCAGTGCTGCTGCCGAACGCCTCAATCTCACCGGCTCCGCCGTCAGCAAGAGCGTGGCACGGCTGGAGGAGCGGTTGGGCGCGCGGCTGTTCAATCGCACCACCCGCTCGCTGGCGCTCACCGACGCCGGAGTCCTGTTCTACAGAACCTGCACATCGGTTCTGTCCGAGCTGGAAGAGGTCGAGCACGCGCTCGTCAGCGAGGAACACGAGCTCCATGGCAAGGTCCGCATAGACCTGCCGGCCTCCTACGGTCGCCTCCATGTGCTGCCGTTGATCATGGATTTTGTACGCCTGCACCCCATGCTTCAGCCGCATATCTCGTTCACCGATCGGTTCATCGATCCTGTTCACGAGAACATCGATATCGTCGTTCGCATCGGTGGCCCGGATACCTGGCCGGCCAATCTGGGGCATGAGTATTTCGGTGCGCAGCGCCTGATCTTCTGCGCTTCACCGGACTACGTGAGGCGCTTCGGCTGTCCAGAAAGACAGGATGATCTGGATAACCACCAGTGCATCGGTTACGTGCAGAGCGATGGCTTGGTTGGTCCCTGGTTCTTCAGGGGCGCACGGCCGGGAGAGATGGAGCGCCGAACCATGCAGACGCGAATTGCAGTTGGAGACGGTGAAGGGGAGGTGGCAGCGGTGCTTGCAGGTCACGGTATCGGGCAGTTACCGACCTGGCTTACGCAGCGCCACATTGAACAGGGCACGCTCGTCGAGGTGCTGCCAGACCTGGCTACGGATGGTTTGCCCATGCATTTGATCTGGCTGAAAAATCGCGAAAACGTCGCCAAGGTCAGAGCCCTTCTGGACTACCTGCGCCTTCGGCTTACGCCTTATGGAACGAGAGTCTCGACAGATACGGCGGAACACTGATCACGCCGAATCATGCTCCGCATTGATCAGAACCGACGCTTTCAGGTCGCAGGTGCCTGCTCCTGCCGGGACGCCAGCTTGTGTACCAGCGGCACCAGCATCAGAGCCATGACGGCGATAGCCGCAGCCGCATAGCCAAGATAATCGACCCCCAGATTGGCAATGGTCATGCCGCCGACAATAGCGCCAATACCGATGCCGGCATTCGCCGCCGATACGTTGGTGGTGCCCGCCAGTGCCTTGGAGTGGGAGACCGAACTCATGACGCGGACCTGGCTGACCGGATAAAGAGCGGTATTTGCAATGCCCCACAGGCCCAGCGCAGCACAGAAAATCAGGCTCACATGAGCGAACGGAACAATCGCAGTCATGCCAATCGCCAGCAGAAGCAAAAAGAGCACGCTGGCCTTGATCGGGGATATATCAATCGCCTTGCCGCCAATCCAGTTGCCGACCAGGCCGACTGCGCCGAATGCCATCAGCCACCATCCGATATTTTCCGGATGCACGCCCGCCACGCGCTCCAGGATGTCGGCCAGGTAGGTGTAAGCGGTGAACATGGCGCTGAACACGACGATGGAAAGCAGCACATTCGAAAGGAAATAGGGTTCCTTGAAAATCTTCGCTTGCTGCAGAAAATTCACCTTGGCAGTGCGGGAAACGGCAGGCATGAACGCCAGGACTGCCAGCGCCATGATCATCGATAAGCCGGCGAGCGACCAGAATGCGCCCCTCCAGCCGAGCGCATTCGACACCAGAGTGCCCAGCGGAATGCCGAGCAGCATCGCGGCAGAGATACCCAGGTAAACATTCGCGATCGCCTGGCCCGCTTTTTCGGGACCGACCAGTTGCCCTGCGGTTTCACTGGCGGTACCCCAGAAAACGGGCAACGCCAGTGCAGGCACCAGGCGCGCGACGGCGAGAAGCCAAAAGCTCTCCGATACCGCCGCAAGCGCGTTCGATGCGGCGAAAATCAGCAGAATGGCCACGAACAGCTTCTTCCGATCAAGATGAGACAGCATTGCTGTCAGCGGTGGGCCGAAAATCATCACTGTGAAGGCAAAAAGAGTCACCAGTTGGCCTGCCATGGAGATGGAAATGTCCAGGTCTCGGGCAAGAGCAGGCAGGAGGCCGACGATCAGAAATTCAGTGGTGACGATGAGAAAAGCGGAAAATGCCAGGATGGCGACGCTAAGGCCGGCGCCTCGTTGCGAGCCGACAGAGTGAGAGGCTGATTCATGAACAGACATGGGCGGAGCTCCGATAAGAACGGCCGCGAGTCTATTGATTATTTATGTTCTTATTTTTGGCATTTATTCATTTTATTAATGAATAAATTTCGCTAATTGGTAGTGGCAACTGAGCGCTGGCCAGGACAACCATCCGCCTGCCGAAAGGGCAGGCCGCCCATTCCTCGCGACACACCACCGCCGGCCCCTTCATCCACAACGGCGGCAACATCCTCACCCTGCAGGACATCCTGGGTTACTCCAGCCTGGTCATGCTCAGGCGCCGGAGCATCTGGCCGAGGCGGTGAGGCTGAATCCTGGCGCGGAGATATCTGCCCGGTTTGGCGTGGAACCCTGTTGAATCCTCTTCGGATGCGGGCAAGATTTCCTCCATGACTCAACCCTTGGCGAGCCGATTCAGTCCAGCCTCAGTCTCGTCAGACCTGCGGCAGCGGTCAGGTCGCCCATCGAGCTGTCCGCATAGCCCTTCGCCGCGAAAGCCTCGCGCGCCGCTTTGATCAGTTTGTTGCGCGTTTCCACGATCATCGCTGCACGCTTCTGCGCCATCGAAATTCGTCCTCAAGCAATTTGCGTGCGATGCGTATGAGTCAATTGGCATGCGCCGCGTACGTTGTATTCTGATTCGCATACGTGTTGCATGCAGTTGCATTGGGGCTGCTTTCATCCATGCAGGCGCAGGTACCTGCAGACAAAACAGGAGATGGCGCCATGGACGAGCAGCGTCACCATCAAATCTTCGCTTCTATCAGATACCAGGCCAATGCCACTGATGCTGTGGCGGGTGAGAAAGGGCAGGGCGGCGAGGGCATGTCGCGTGCCATGTTCGCAGCTATAGGCTATCAATGGCCGATGCTCCCGGACCTGCTGCGCCTGGTATTGTGCTCGATGACGCGCGTACCGGTAGTGCCGCACCGGGCGAGATGGCCCGATCAGCAGGTACGACGTTCGCAGGTGTCGTGCCCCTCCTGCCGCGTCCCCCGTGCTAGCGAGCGTGCTCTGTTCTACGGGTGACTATCCTGAGCGATGATCTGATAGCAGAGGTAAGCGTCGGTGAGCTGACCGCAGCCCTTGGATTCAATGTCCGATGAACGGTTGACCATTGCATTGACATATCGGTAAATGTCGATATTATTGCCCCCATGGAACTGATCAATGTATTCAAAGCCCTTTCGAACCCTACACGCCTTGGAATCCTCAAGGGGTTGAAGGATCCGGTGAAGAACTTTCCTCCCCAAGATGAAGGGGACGTTCATACCGTGGGCGTCTGCGTAAGCAGTATTCAGGAAGGTGTTGGTCTGTCGCAGTCGACGGTGTCGGATTACCTTGCGACGCTGCAACGAGTCGGCCTGGTAGAAGTTCGTCGTATCGGGCAGTGGACCTACTACAAGCGCAATGAAGCCAATATCCGTGCTCTGGCTGAGCTCATAGGCAAAGAGCTGTAATTTTTTAACTTAATGTATCGATAATTCTCGATATCCCTTTTTACCGAAGCGAGGATTCACGATGGAGAGACCTTAGGCGCGACCGTGCATTTTTTTTAATCATATATATCGAAAATTCTCTATATCCCTTTTTCCAGAAACGAGGAACCAAAAATGAAAGCGCAAACTTTTTTGAAGAACGTACTTACAGCTGTAATTCTGGCCCATGTGGCTTCATCTGCACTCGCTGTAACTCCTTCTAACCCGCAGCCGTTGCAAAGCGCTACGACCGGCCAGCAAGTAACCACCGACCATCTGGATGTTTCAGAAAATGGTTTCGACCGCACGCCTCTCGGCGAACGTATTGCTGAAGACGGTTTCGACCGCACGCCTCTCGGCGAACGTATTGCTGAAGACGGTTTCGACCGCACGCCTCTCGGCGAGCGCATTGCTGMAGACGGTTTCGACCGYACGCCTCTCGGCGAACGCATTGCTGCAGACGGTTTCGACCGTACGCCTCTCGGYGAACGCATTGCTGCAGACGGTTTCGACCGTACGCCTCTCGGCCAACGCATTGCTGAAGGTGGTTTCGACCGCACCCCTCTCGGCSAACGCATTGCTGAAGGTGGTTTCAGCCGCACGCCACTGGGCCAACGACTGGCGGTAACCGACAGCGAGCGCGCAGGGCGCGTTCATGCCTAACGTGAATAGTTAATTTACGCACTTATATATCGAAAATTCTCTATATCCCTTTTTGCAGAAGTGAGGATCCACAATGAAAGCGCAAGTACTCAAATCCTTTGGCGGCCCGAACGCGTTCGAACTGAGCGAAGTGGCCAAACCCGTACCGCAGGCAGGACAGGTGCTGGTGCGGGTTCACGCAACCTCCATCAACCCGCTGGATTACCAGGTACGCCGGGGCGACTACGTTGATTACGTCCCTCTCCCCGCCATTACCGGGCATGACGTATCCGGCGTCGTCGAAGCTGTAGGCCCGGGTGTGACGAGCTTCGTGCCAGGTGACGAAGTCTGGTACACCACGCAGATTTTCGAAGGCGATGGCAGCTATGCCGAGTACCACGTTGCATCCGA